>JBAYJE010000001.1:0-115784 GCA_041665265.1 Minisyncoccota bacterium
AATTATCCAATTTCAAATTCTAAATTTTAATTGAATGAATAAATGAAAAGCAATTAAAACATTCAGTAATTAAATTAAAATTTGAAATTCAAGAATTTAAAATTACCCTGCGGGGATGTGCTACAATAACTAGAATATGACTGAGAAACAAAAAATAATATTGTGGGTTGCGGTTGGATTGTGTGGTGCTGCAATTGTGGTATATCTCGGTATGCGAGGAAGTTTTATTACTCCTACTGAAAATGGCACTATTCCTACTTCATCCTCTTCGATAAGCCCTAAAGAAATGCCCGTGCAAGGCACGATAGAGGTTCCTAAGCGCTCAGAGCCTATTAGTGTTACTGAGATTCCCGCGAAAGCAATAAAAATTTCTGTATCAGCTTCTGGGTTTTCTCCAAATTCTTTTACAGTAGATGCAGGGGACAAAATAATACTCGCAATTACTTCGGGTGATCAATATAGTCATACGTTCTCATTTAACAACCCAGTTCTTTCTAATCTTTCGGTGGGGGTTGGAGCAGGAGAAACACGCACCATAGAATTCACTGCGCCAGCAAAAGGAGAATCAACGTTTCAATGTGGCTTACCAGGTCATGCTGATAGAGGTGAGACGGGGAAAATGATTGTAAAATAAAGTCGAAAATAACAATAAAACATATTATGAATCAAGATACAAAAAAGATGGTAATGTGGGGAATTATCGCATTTGTCGTAGTGGGTATTGTGGCAATTCTTGCGGCAACGGGAAATTTTAAAGTGCCAACTACTACAACAAAAGCACCAGATGTTTTACCTGTAACAGGCACAAGTCCTATAAATGAGGAGGGGAAGGTGGTTACTGCTGAGGGAAAAGAGGTAAAAAATGATGTGACACCTGGAGCGGTTGAAGCTCCCAAGTCGTCTAATCCAGTAGCGGTAGAAAACATTCCCGAAAGTGCAGTGAAGCTTGAGCTTACTAGTGCGGGCTTTACCCCAGCCTCATTTGAGGTAAAAGCAGGAAGTGCGGTTACTCTTTCTGTTACCTCAGGTGATACACAAACACATATTTTTATGTTTAATAGTCCATTGCTTTCCGCAGTGGCGCTTGGACTCGGTCCTCAAGAGACGCGCATGATTACATTTAATGCGCCAGCGAAGGGTGAGTATGAATTCCGTTGCGATGTTCCAGGACACGCAGGAAGAGGTGAGACAGGAAAGATGATAGTAAAGTAAAAGGTTTTCTCCCGCCCTCCTGGCGGGAGAATTTTTAATTTTAAATTATCAATTTTCAATAATATGTGTGCACAATTCGATTTAGAAGAAAGGACGGCATTATTTGGTGAGGAAGTAATAAGATTTTGTAAGTTATTGTCACAAGATCTTATTTCACGTCCTCTTATACTTCAGTTGTTGAGGTCCGCAACAAGCATCGGAGCAAATTATATGGAGGCAAATGGTGCGAGCTCTCCAAAAGATTTCAAAAATAAGATATTCATCTGTAAAAAGGAAGCCCAAGAGACGAAACATTGGCTTAGGATGTTAAAAACAGCGAATCCTTTAAAGGAGAAGGAGATAGCCGTTTTATGGAAAGAGGCTCAAGAGTTTACACTTATTTTTAATAAAATAGTTATTACGCTTAACAGCAAGCAATAGTTATTGGAGAATTAGATATTTAAAAATTCATTGAAAATTGAAAATTAGAAATTGAAAATTGTTTAGACCTTTTTGTTATAATAAAGAGTATTGAAATCGCTTGCTAAATTTTTTAAGAAAATCTCAAAAGAAAAGAACATTTTTTGGGGTCTTGGTATTGCATTCTCGGTAATGATAGCCACCATAGGATTGGTGGGCTTTGTTCTTTTGAGCGCATTTGTAGTACGAAATTGGTTTGAGCGATATATTCTTGAATCTGCGCTTTTTCGTTTAACTACACCAACCGAATCGGTAAGTATAATAAAACCCTCCTCACCGCTTCCGAAATTAAGAAATCCACTTTTTGACCTGTTTAATGTAGAAAAAGAAAAATCACTTTTTGCAATAACTCCTGGGGAGGCACCACCCTTACCACCCCAAGAGGTGTTGGGTTACGAAACATTCTATGACCTTTTTTCCGGGAATGGATGGATAGATCAAAGTCAGACGAGTTTATATCATGAAAGAATAATGACAGCATTCCTTTTCTCTCCTAAATTTACATTTACAAAAACAGCAGAAACAAAAGGACAATTTCTTGGTCAAAAACAGGACGGAAGTGATGAGCGATGTATTCGCGGGCGATGTCTTAAGGTACAAGGAAACAAACTCTCGTTTCAAGGAAACAGACTCTCACTTCCTGAGGGTGTTCAGTCGAGTGAAATAGTGGGAGTATCAATTGGAGCCCTAGAGAGAATCTGGACAGTAGGAGTGACTACAAGAAGTGGTGAAAATTATCTTGGATGGCTTTTCACTTTTGATGGAAATTCATTTAAAGACGTACAACGTGAAGGAAAGGAAATTTTCGTATCTCGTTATGCGGGAATAATCGGTTTTGGAGGAGGTGATAACGAATGGATGGCGATATATGGCGCATATGAGGGGAAGGCTGTACTTGTGAAGAGTGGTGTAATCAATGACATTTCACGATTTTTTGGTATTCGCGTTATGGCGGGAGGAATTAATCCAGAAATTACACGGATAGGTTCAGGAAATGAGGCGACGTGGTTTGTGTGGAATAAAGGTGAGGCGCCAAAACTTATAAAACTTTTTCAGAATGGAACGAGCGAAATTAAAGGAGCGGTCGATTTTACAAATGAATTTGGAGCAAATTTGCAGGACGTTACTTCAATGTATATAGCAGTTACACCTGACGAACATGCCCTTTTTGTAAAAATGACACGTAATGGAGAGGAAGAATATTGGCGTTTCGTCGATGAAGGATTTGATATTGCCGAATCGAAGCAAATTACCTCAGCAAGTCTTACTAATAGAATTCTTCCGGTAGTACTTGCTTCAATAGCAAATCTTGAATATGCAGATGCGGATGCAAAAATAGAATTTGCACTTTCAAATGATGGCGTAGATTGGGAAAAGGCAGAGATAGGGAAAACAATTACTTTTGTAAATCAAAAGGGAGACAAGTTGTTTTGGCGTATTCGTGTCGATGCTCCAGAAAATCAATTTTTCTCGCCATATTTTGGCCAGATTGAGGTGGATTACGCTATAAAAAAAAGTAGTTAAAAATAAAAAGTCGAGTGTTGTATAATAAATTCATGGAGCAAATGTCAAATAAAATAAAATATAGTATTGGAATGGTAGTAGTTGTTCTCGTAATAGTACTTCTTTGGGTTGCACAACCTTCTGGAAAAAAAGAAGGTGAAAACGGTATAGAAAATGTAGGCGCTACCACAACAGAGCAATCATTTTATGGAGTAAACAAGAGTGATGCGTATTCTACCGCAGTTCCAGAAAATGCAGTACTTTCTCCTGCATCAGTTGCCCCCGCAGCAGCAAATAACGCAAACGCAAAAGAGCAACTTCGTACTATTGAGGTAAAAATCTCAAGCAAGGGGTTTGAACCTTCAACGGTTATTGTAAATCAGGGCGATGTGGTGCGATTACAAATGACTGCAACAGACGGAGACTACGATGTATCAATTCCTTATACAGGTAACTATCAATCAATGAAGAAGGGGGAAACAAAACCAATTGCATTCGGAGCAACGGCACCGGGTACACTCGCATTTCTTTGTATGGATATGTGTCCTGCAGGGGGAGTGATTAAGGGTTCTATCGTTATTCTTCCACAGTAATTGATAGTATTGTTTTGGATGTTGCGCTTTTCTTTTTTATTTTAATAAGACAAAGAAAACCGTGAAAATAGGGAAGGGTTCTTGTATCAATATGTGGTATAATGAGCAAAGATAATGAAAAATAAATCCCCTCGAACAAGTACAGTTGTCATAGGATTCGTATTTTTGTTTTCGTCATTTTTTTTAGTAGATTCATTTAAAGTGCTGGGCGCCTCACTTACTGATATGCACTTTTTAAGCGGTGCGGGTATAGAGGTGCTTAGTGATACAAGCAGTCAGCTTGATATTGTAACCACAAGTACTACAGGAGGAGCGATTAGTATAAGGGTTCGCGGTGCAGCCTCGGGATCGGGTCTTTTTATTAATACCTCAAACTATGTCGGCGTCGGCACTACTACTCCCGCCACTGCACTTCATGTTATCGGCACTGTCACTGCTACCGCATTCAGTGGCCCCATGACAGGAGCTCTCTCTGCAGCAAACATCACTTCCGATGTCTTTGGCCGTCTCCAAGGCAATGGAAACTTTGCCTTTCCTGCAGGATTAAACATTGGTACCAGTACCGCAACAGGAGCTCCTACCAATGGCCTCTTTGTGGGGGGGAATGTGGGAATTGGAACAATAAGCCCAGGATATAAATTACAAGTAACAGGAGGTGTGGCTCAATTTGATGGGGGTATAAATCTTCCTACAAGTGCGACAAATACGCTTGGTACGGTCGTAAAAAGAGTGCATGGAAACTGGGGTGCTAACAATATGGTAGGTGGTGTTTCTGATGGTTATTGGATACAAGTCGCGCAATTCACCCTAAACGGTGATTATCAAGCGATGAGAATGAATGTAATAGGAGGAGGAAGGACTTCGGGTGGTGTAGCAGAAGGAAATCCTTTTGAATTTTATGTGCATGCAAGAAATGGTGTAGGTGCACTCGAATCAGCAAATTCCTATTTTCATGAAAAAACATCCGCCGCACCGAGTGTAAAAAACGTCTCACTTGTGCATAGAAGTGGTACCGGATCTGCAAATAATATATTTGAAGTTTGGATTCAATTTGGTACTTCGTGGCAAGATTCATTTCCTGTAGAGGTAACCTGGTGGGGGACTGGCACTATGAATTCGGTAGTAACTACACCACAAGCACAAGCAGCCGCAGTGACCGCAGGTTTTCTTACTGAATACCTTCCTAATTATTATGAATTTGCCAAGGGAAGATTGGGCATTGGAACAACTGTGTTTAATCCTGGATATGCTCTTGAAATTCAAGCAGGAGCAGGAACTGCGGCATATTTTCAAACGACTGCTGATAGCCAATTTACACTAAAAAGTACTGATACGTGGACGGGTATGACGTTCGATGATTCGGGTGCCATAAATGATAATATTTGGTACAACGGTGCAAATGGTACTTTTGCAATTGGAGGAGGTGGTGCAAATGTATCTGGAAAGAAACTTCACATTGATGGAGGTACGAGTATCGGTGCAAACTATGATGCCACGGCAGCAATTACAAATGGTCTTGCAATAGAGGGTAATGTCGGTGTTGGCACATCGACGCCGAGTAGTAAATTACATGTGAGTGGTGGAGATGTCCGCCTTGATGCTGGCTATTGGCTTTATGGGAACAATACCGCAGCATCAGTACAGCCCCTTATTCGTAGTCGTGGTACAGGATATGCGGGATATTATGGAGTACAAATTGGGCAAGTAGCTGACCATATTGCACTATTTATTGATCCTTCAACTATCGCGGGAGGTAACTTTAATGGCGGTGTTAATGAAATATTTTTACCAAATAACGTTAGATTTTTACAAGCAAATAGTGGAGGAACAGATTGGATATATAACGCGGGATCTGGAAGCTTAGTGCTCAATGATGGAAAGGTTGGTATTGGAACGCTAGCACCAAGTAGTAAATTAGATATACGAGATGCGGGGACCGTTATTCCTGCATTAGGTACGGTTGGTAGTGGGCTAAATGTATTACGAACAGACGGTGCTGCGGGAGTAAGTATAGGATACGAAAATACAAACGGTGATACATATATACAGTCTCAACGAACAGACTCCGCAGTTGCTTATGATCTTCTTTTGCAACCGAGAGGGGGCAACGTCGGCGTTGGCACTACCACTCCTACATATCCACTTGATGTAGTGGGAAATATTCGTTCATCAACAGGAACATATCTTACAAATAATATATCAGGAGCTGTTTTTAATACGGGGACTCGGGCAATGGTGACATTTGGATTAAGCACTATAGGAAATGCGCTTATTACGAACGATATTGATGGGGCAAAATATGCACAAACAACGGGTGCATATGATTTAACTTGGTTCAAACATAAAGCAGATGATGGAACTTGGAATCAGTCATTCGTGATTGAGGGTGATGCCGCAAACAATTTGCCTCAGGGGTATAGTTTCTACACAGGAACCACAAAGAAAGTTGGTATAGCTGCAAATGGAGATTTAAGTGTAACTGGCAGTTCGACCATTTCGGGCAATCTTGGAGTGAGCGGCACCGTCACTGCCACTGCATTCAGTGGCCCCATGACAGGAGCTCTCTCTGCAGCAAACGTCACTTCCGATGTCTTTGGCCGTCTCCAAGGCAATGGAAACTTTGCCTTCCCTGCAGGATTAAACATTGGTACCAGTACCGCAACAGGAGCTCCTACCAATGGCCTTTCTGTTATAGGTGATATTAGGGCTGGAATAGGTGCTAGGGTTGGCTTTAGATATAGCGCAGGAGATAGTAATATGTACAACTATATTACTGCGGATGGTCCTGGCCCATTAATTCTTGCTGGTGGATTATGGACTTCTAATGCAACTACAGAGGCAATAAGATTACAAACTCAAAATCTTACAGCAGCAGTGTCAATTTTGAATAATGGCAACGTCGGCGTTGGGACGACTGGACCGACAGCAAAAATGCATGTCTATGGTTTATTAAGAGTCGGAGGAGCCGTTGGAGACCAAACTGGGATAATTGCTTTGGGTAACGACACCTCAGCAAGCACTTATGGAGATAATGGGATGTTCAGAGGAGGTATCGGAACAAAAGGAAGTGGAAATTTTACTAATCTTTCTAGTTACGAAGGTCTTGTTTTTAATGTTCAAGCCACTGAATTTGGTAGCCAAGCTACCAGAATGGTTATTAGAGATTCCGGCTATGTCGGTATCGGCACGACAGGGCCGGCTATGAATCTTCATGTGGTTAAGCCCGTATATTCAAATACCCTTCCTGTAGCTAGATTTGATAATGGAACCATTACCCCTGTTCCGAGTGGGTATGATACTGCAATTTTTGCTCAGCCGGACGTTACCGCTATTAGATTAATTGAAACAAATAGTGGGGCGGTAGGGACCCAACAGGAATTATCAATGGGAGTTGGTGATGCTGATGCGGTAATTAGGTCAAGTGATACTGTGACTAACGGACTAAGCATCATGACTAATGCTGCCCCTGGTTCTGCCGCATATAACGAAGGGGTAGGTACATTAGGTATTAAAATTTTGAATTCAGGCAATGTTGGTATTGGGACAGCGACACCAGGAGCGATTCTTCATGTAGCGGGGGGCTCAATAGCCACCCCGACACTTCGCGGTTCTTATGGAACAATGCTTAATTCTCGAGATGAGTGGTTAAGAATAAATGACGATGATTCTGGAACAGTTGACTATCATACAAATGGAGTTTATGTAGATGGTCCAGGAATGGGTATGCAGGGCGGGTTACACGTTGGTGGTTCAACTATTCCTGCTGCGGGTACTGTAACCGCTACTCAATTTGTAGGAGGAGGCGCGGGAATCACGGGAGTAACTGCTGTGGCAAATGGTGGTACTACAGATTTCGTTACTGGAACTTATACTGGCAGTGGCGGATTACAACCCCCATCTTATATACCTAGTGGCAAGGTTAGATTTAATATGATGACGGGTGTTCCTGGCACCTCAGGAGGATATCAAGATTGGATATTGATGGACACATATACTGGTGGCGATGTTCCATTTGTTACTGGTATTGGAGTTAATAAAACTTCAGGAACACCTGTCGGATATTTAATTTCTGGTGGGAAGGGCGGTGCTACATGGACGAGTACTCAGATTATTACTGCAGGCAATATTGGCTCTCAAACAGTGAGCAATTCTGATATGACTGATGGGTATCATTTAAACCAAGTAGTGACTACTGCGGGAAATCCTACATTTGCAGATGTGTATGCAAATCCTGGATGGTTTCGAAATTATGCTCGTACTGGAATATATAACCAAACCTATGGAACACATTTTTACACCTCCGATGCCAATCTTTGGAGGATGAGTAGCGGCCAAGGTCTTTTATTTAATGCCACAGCTTCTTTTGATAGTGCGGTTGCGGGATATGTGTATCATGATACTACTGGCTTTGGTCTTTTAAATAACCAAGGAAATTGGATGTTGTATTCTGCTGCAAATACACAAACAGTTACTTTTCCTGGATCTGTATATACCGCTGGGGGTGTAACTTTGAATAATACGAGTCCAACAACATATTATCAGGATTCTGATAATCGAAGCGCAATGATTCATGTTAATTCGAATCTCTTCTATGTCCTTAGAGGAGATGGAACAGGCTCAACAGGTTGGGCACAATATAATGGTCAGTGGCCACTTATTATTGATTTAGAAAATAATAATATGACTGTGGGCGGAAATTTAACTGTGAACGGTGGCGCTCTTACGGTAAATAAAGTGAATGCAAACGAAGTTGATCCTCCCTACACAATAGATGGGAAAAAATATGCTACTTACATGGCAGGCATGACAGGACTTAAGGAAGAAACATCTGGTGTTATTCAACTAGAATTTGAAAATAATAAATCAAAAATTGCGAGTGCAATCCTTGATTTTAAGAATGCAAAAGAAAATTCTGATTTGTGGCTCTTTAATAAAACCACCAACCTTTCTGTAAAGGGATTAGATAATATCACTATTCTTCTTACTCCCAATTTTGATGGAAAAACATGGTATGAGAAAAAAGATGGCATCATAACGATCTACGCGGCTCCCGATTCTAAATTCAAAATTGAAAATTCAAAATTGGAAATTTCTTATCGTCTTACTGCGCCACGCTTTGATGCGGGAAAGAAAGATGGGAATCGTCGCCCAGAATTTGATGAGGTGGGTAATCCAACACCAGAAGGAATCAATCTCGATAAGTTACTAAAATAACCAACTCAACCTAAAAAAGGAAAAAGAGTAATGCGGTAAAATTATTATGGAACAAAAATCATTAACAACAGTAGCGGTAGTTGGTCTTATCACATTGGTAATAGGGTACTTGGTGGGAATGTCTCAAGGAGTATCGAAAGGCGAAAGCACAATAAAAGCGAGTTATGCGTCAAAAATTGAGGAAGTAAAGAAACTCTTTCCTTCTACGCCTGAAATATACTCGGTTTTTGGAATGGTAAAATCATTGGATGGAAAGGTGATTACGGTTGAAACTCAGGTTTTTGGAAATCCATTTGAAGAAATACCAAAAGTGCGTGAAATAACTGTAGGGACTGATACGAAGATTACTAAAAATGAGCAGATTTCTGCGGAGGAATATAAGAAATTAATTGAGGAATATCAAGTTGCAATGAAAAAATTTCAGAAGGATCAACAGACGTCGATGGCTTTAGGAAGACCCGCACCATTGCCTGTGGGTGGATATCCAATGCTCCCCTCAATGACCAAAGAGGTTATCATCTCAGTTTCTGACATAAAGGTAGGGGATTCAATTACAGTAAGAGCAGATAAAAATATTAAAACGGAAGCGAAATTTGAAGCGTCTTCAGTCTCTGTTTCGTTGGCTTCTCCCACATCTGGAGTAACTCCCGCAGCAGTTCCTCCTCCTGTAACTACGCCCGCAACACCCTAATTAGAAACCTTGTTTTAAATAAATACGCATTTTTCTTGGTGCTTATCTCTCACCAATTCTCATTATTCCGATGAGGATTTCCGTTTTTACTTTTATTCTTTTCTACGCTCACAAAATTACGCTGTTACTGTATACCTACTTATATATTAGAAAATAAAAAACCGATGATGATTCATCGGTTTTTATTTGTTAGGCTTGACCAATAAAGAAATGTAATAATTTTTCTGAATACTTGGATGATCAAACGTGACCACCCCACATAGAAAAATTTCTCCTTTAGGCAGATATTCAAGCGGTTTGTCGAGGTACAATACGCCACCATTGGCAAGTGTAATTTTTCCATATCCGTATGCAGGGACTATTTTTTCCTCCTTTTGCTCCACACCATTTTCGTCTTTCCACCAAGAGTTAATATGAAATTGAGGATTATATCCCCCAATATCAGATGCTACGAGAGCATGGGTAGTGAGTAAAAAATAATTTGAATCTGGTGGAGTTATTTCTATAAAATCATGACTTCCCATGGTCAGTCTCGGATATTCAGTATATTCAGGATTTGATTCGTTTATATTGCATCCAAAAAAGAGCAAGAGATAAAAGAAAACACACCTTTTCATATATCCTCCTCTGTCTAATTTGTTAGTAAGATTCTATTTATATACTACACCAAGTATACTTTTTAAAACACACCCTTTTTTGAAGAAGGAAAAAGAAGAAAGAGAGAAAGATGTGGTGCTACAGTTGACTGTAGCGGTGCGTCTTTTGTATATATTTGAAACAATGCTTGCGCTGGCTATAGGTAGTTATAATTAGCATAATTAATATAGTTATAGTGGGCGTTTTAGTATCCTTTCATTTTTCGTCGTATCTGTCGTGTGTGTTCAGCAGGGGACATAAGTGGCCACAAATCTTTAAGTGTTTCTGATTTTTTCATAATACTGTATTTTTTGTGAATCACAGGCGCTTTAGTTAGATTATGTTTTACAAAACTGATAGTGGCAGGGCTTACATCTAGCATTTTTCCTATTGCTCGATAACTCAACTTTTGTTCAAGAAGAACGAGTATTAAAAGCCGTTTTTCAATCATGGCTATCTCACTCGGGGTTAAGAATGTGCGAATACTAGAGATAAGTGCTTCGGAAGAAGGTGAATTTTTAATCACCTCGAACAAGCGATCCCAGGCTTTTATTTTTAAGTTCCCATCAAAATTCTTTTTACTTATATTTGTCATGATAACAATAGTATATCACAGTGCTACAGTTAACTGTAGCACTGTGGATTGGAATGAGCGACACACGAAGAGAGTATTGTATGTAAAAGAGCGATAGTTGTATATGGCTATGAAAATTTTTGAATGGTTTGAATAAAAAAATAACCCCCACCATTGGTGGGGGGATGAATCCTTCTATTTAAGAAGAATCATTTTTTTGGTTTCAGTCCGGTCTGCGGTTTGCAGGCGGTAGGAATAGATGCCAGCGAAGAGGTAATAAGGCTCACCTCATATTCCTCAGGGCGTTTCAACATTTTGGCTTAGTGCGCCGCAAACGAAAAGGATTTTTATTGTAATAAAAATATTTTTAATGTGTGATAGTATTCAACTATATGCAAAAAAGGAAAATTATTGTTGGATTGGTGGCAATAGTTCTATTATTTGTGGGATATATTACTACGCACGATATTTTGAATAAATATTCTGAATTATCGACCAAGTCAGCACCTAAACTTTATTGGTTTATTCCAGATGGTTTTCGTGCGGATCCCGGTTTATTTAATCTTTATGCTTGGGCAAAGGAAGGGAAATTACCAAATATCGCAAAAATGATTAAGAGAGGTTCGTATGGATATGCCTATCCTAATTTTCCAAGTCATACACCAACTAATTTTGCTACTCTTTTGACAGGCGCCTACCCGGAGATTAATGGAGTAAATGATGGGCCAATGCATGCAATAGGAAAGCCACTTGATAAGGTAGCAATAGCTGGTTTTAGGTCTGTTGCAAAGAAGGTGCCAGCAATCTGGAAGACGCTAGAAGATAGCGGATATAAGGTCTCTATTCTCTCTATTCCTGGTTCTACACCCCCAGAAGTGAACAAAGGAGAGGTGTATCGAGGGCGTTGGGGGGGATGGGGGTATGATGTGTTTCCCATTAATTTTGAAACGAAGGGAGATCTTTCTCAGCGCATTAAGCAGGGACGAGCAACAAAACTTTTTTTCTTTGGGCCGCAGCTCGCCCAATATATTGATGGTTTAAATCCTCAAGGGTGGGAAAATGCACCAAAGAGTTATTCAGAACCTCAGGAAATAAAATTAGATGGCTGGGGTAGTACCGTGTATGGATATATTTATGATTCGACTAATGACCAAAAGAAAAATTACAATCGAATAAGTTTCTCGGTTGATAAAAAAATCATTTTTGCTGACTTAGCAGAGGGCGAGTGGAGTGATTGGCAATCCGTTATTTTAAAGTGGAAGCAAGAGAATGCAGAGGTTCAAATAAATTCTAGTGTGAAAGCGATGGTGATTAAGCTTGATGACGACGCTTTCTTTCGAGTTCGTCTTGTATACGATGGAATGAACGAGAGCATCACATACCCCACTTCATTGGCCGAACAAATAAGAAAAGCTATTGGACCAATGGTAGATTTTGCTGATAATTTTCCCCCTCAATTAGTGTATTACCCCGAGGATAAAAAAGCTTTTATGGATGAGGCAGATATGTCTTTTGTTTGGCATAAGAAGGCAGTAAGTGTGGTGAATCAAATTGGAAATCCTGATGTGGTTATTCACGATATTTATACACCAAATCAGATGCTCACAAGTCGTTGGTGGATGGGATATGTTGACCCAAACGGATCTCTTTATAACACAATTTCTGATACTGAAAGAGCTAAGCTTTGGCAGGAGGTACAAAATATGTATAAAAAAACAGATGATATTGTAGGCGAGATTCTAAAAATCGCTGATAAAAATACGTATGTAGTGTTGAGCTCTGATCATGGCGCCGTTCCTTTAAATCGACGGGTCAATTTAAATAATCTTTTTGCAAAAAATGGATGGCTAAAATTTCAATTAGATCCAAAAACGGGAGAGCCAATTATCGATTGGAAGAATACGAAGGTAATATATCTTAAGATGGCTCATGTGTATATAAATCCGAACGGTCTTGCAGGAAATTATGAGCGTGCCACTGGCACAGAGTATTTGAGGCTGAGAAGCGCCGTTGAAAAAGCAATCAAGGACTTAAAAGATGTAGATGGGAAGCAACCATTGGCACAAGCAGTTGAATGGGAAAATGTGAAAGAGAAGCTAAAACTTGATCCAGATCGAGCAGGGGACTTAGTAATTGCAAATAATCCTGGTTTTGGTTGGGGTGAGGAGATGTCAACGGACTTCGCTATTTTTACCAATCCTCTTGAAACGGGGTATAAGCAAGCTATTAAAGCAGAAAATGTTCCTGGTATGTGGACTCCTTTTATTATTATGGGCCCAGGAGTAAAAGAGAATAATTTTTTGGGAGAGAAACCTTTTGAGTTAATAGATGAATATCCGACTATCATGAGCGCCCTTAAGGTAGCATTGCCTACATTTGTTCAAGGAAAAACTATTCCCGTTTTCAAATAACTAGTCTTTACAAGTTATTGAATTGAGCACAGATTGATACTCCTTTTGGTTTATTTCGTATTCTTTTGTGGGGACAAGGAACTCAATTTGATAGAATTTCTTTTGTTTTTTACAAAAAAACATTGCAAGGGTATCGTGATATGCTATTTGCTCATTTGTGCACGAGCCCGGGATCAACCTTTCATTTACAAAATATTTGAAATAGGTAATAGGGAAGTTACTTGTCCCCCCCATAGAGCGCACGGGTTTATATCCCGCGCCACATGATATAACCTTCGAGATTTCTCCTGGGTATGGTGCCGCAGCATCTTCGAAAACACTCTCAGTTCTTGCTATTTGAAATTCAATGGCTTTAGCTGTTTCCTCGAGAGAGGAATTTGGCCTAATCTCTGTTCGTAATAACATATCACCATTTGCATAAAGTCCGCGGAAAATATAGTTACTTTCCTCGTATACCTGCTTTATTTTATATTTGTTGATATCATTGAATGATAGACATGTTATTTTTTGACAAACAAATGCTCCAGAAATAAACCAAAGCCCAAGAAGAACAAAAGAAATAAGAAGCAGGAGAACAATTTTTTTCATGAATATTATTAATAGTAAGCCATTTATACTCCTAATTACAGGTGTGATAATAGTTGTTATGGGGTTGGTATTATATTCCAGTTATAGAAGTAAACCGCTTTGTGAAAGGTGCAACGTAATCATTATTTCAATAGACACTCTTTCTTCTGAGCATTTGCCTTGTTATGGTTATGAAAGGAATACCGCTCCCAATCTTTGTGCTTTTGCGGATAAGAATATTCTTTTTTCAAATTCCTATTCACAAAGTCCGACAACACTTAATAGCCATTTTTCAATAATTACTTCGTTATATCCCCATACTCACAAAATGACCGGAATTTTAGAGGGTAGTCTGAGCGAAGAATATTTAACAATGGCTCAGCTTTTTAGATTGAACGGATATGAGACCGTCTATAATGGTTCTTTGGTGAACAAGCATCTTCCTATGACTCGCGGATTTGAGAGAGGCTTTAACATTCTTGAGAGTAATGACTCGAGTCTAATTGAAGGATGGAATAATCAATATAAAAAATTAATTGAAAATAGTGAGAAGGGGAAGCCAACGTTCTTGTTTATGCATTCCCCCGAGGTTCACGAGCCTCATTTGCCAGGTCATAGTGAAAAGCATCTATTTACTGATATTCCTGAAATTCCTGGTATTCCTCTCACAATTGAAGAGAATGAAAGGTTTGCTCTTGATGAATATAGAGAGATAGCAAATAATATTCTAAAATACGATTCTTCTTCGAATAGATTTATAGCGCAAAAACTGAAACAGGCGGAGACGCTCGAGAGCGCAAATACTATATTCAAGACCCTTTCGGGAGACATACAATATAGTGCAATTAGTTCGAGATATTTTGAAAAAATAAAATTATTTGCACCTAGTATAGAGTATGTGAAAGGTCTTTATGACGAAGAGATTTATAATCTAGACAGGTCTTTAGGTGATTTTTTTGAGATGATTTCTCATTCCGAACTTTCAAAGAACACTATTTTGATAATAACATCTGATCATGGTCAGGAATTTGCTGAACATGGAAAGTTTTTTCATGGCGAAAATTTATATGAAACTTCGACCAGAGTCCCTCTTATCGCATATATTCCAGGGGTGGGGGAGAGAAGAATAAATGATTTGGTCCAGGGAATTGATATTTATCCAACAATAATGAGTCTAACAGGAGTGGCTCCCCAGTCTATTCTTGAAGGGATTGATTTAACTGGATTAATAAAGGGGGGCGTGGAAGCTATCACAAATAAATATGTTCTTGGTGAATTTGTTACACAGGTAGCAATTAGAGAAGGCAATGAAAGATATTATTATCAGAAGACCGACAAAGGATACATTCCTGAGCAAGCATACAATCTTGCAAAAGACCCAAGAGAAAAGAACAACCTTCTAACTCCCTATTTCAAGAGAATGAACGAATTAATAACAATTCTTATTGCAGAGAAGCGTTTATTTTAGATTTAAAATATTTAAAAAATAACCCCCACCATTGGTGGGGGGATGAATCCTTCTATTTAAGAAGAATCATTTTTTTGGTTTCAGTCCGGTCTGCGGTTTGCAGGCGGTAGAAATAGATACCAGAGGGGAGCGAGGAAGCAGTAAATCGCACCTCGTATTCTCCAGCATTTTTTACATCGCGAACGAGCGTCTCAACCTCTCGGCCTAATGCGTCATAGACGATAAGTGATACTTCACTTATGTGAGGCACCGCATAGCGGATGACGGTCGAAGGATTGAAAGGGTTCGGATAGTTTTGAGAAAGGGCAAAAACTTCAGGAATTGTAGGGAGTGTTGTTTCTTTCACTCCTGTTACATTGTCCACTGCATATTTTTCAAGATGGAGTGGGTTTGGTGGAGTGAATCCAGAACTTACAACCTCATATCCCAACACAAGAAGATCTCCTTTTGCGGTGAAGCATGTTCCATAAACACCAGATACACGAGTTGTAGGACTGTATGCCCACTTCTTTTCCCACGATATCTTCCCGCTATCCATTGAAAATCCTGCAAGGTAGTTGATGCGAGCACCGTCCGCAATGGTTTCACTTCCTTGCATTTCTCCACCAATCACGACAAGATTTTTTGCTGTATTAATAGAAACAGTGGTTGTTGCCGCATTCACTCTTCCTACCCACGTTTCGCGAGAAAACCATTCTGTGTCCCAAATGATATTTCCACCAGAATCAATTTTCTCAAGATGCCATTGATTCGCAGTAGTAAATCCTGGGGCGCCTGGATTTGGCACAATGCGTGTTAGTCCAAAGTAGGAATTCCCTGAGTTATCTAGGTCTCCCCATGCAAGATTGCCATCAGGAATGAGTCGACGCCACACAAATGTTCCTGTTAGATAGTTGTATTTTTCAACATGGACACCTTCGTATGAGTCAGAATAAATCCACACAAACGCACCAAGTGTTTTTATTGCCATCCGAAAATCGTGAGAATAAACAGTTTTCCATTGGCTTTTTATTGTTCCATTCTCACTTATGGTATATACCGTTGCGTTACTTCCCACAGTAACTGCGATTATATCCTCCCCAGCCCTGCTTATGATCACGTGGTCTGGAAGAACCACCTTTTTTACGAACGCTCCCATTTCGTTAAGAAAAAAGAGTGTGGTAAGTGGAGTTCCTTCAGAATTTATACTCGCCGCCACATAACCACCTTTTGAAAGGGGAATTGATGAGAAAACGATAGGTCTTACCGAGATAGAGTCAAAAAACTTCCATTTCAGAGCAAGTGAAGAGTCAAAGCACGCAAGAAATCCAACCTGTTTTAAAGGATCAGGATCAGACGATGTTATAGCATACCCACATACGAGAATGTTGGAATTTTTCTCGTAAATTCCAATTGGTCGAGTGTTTTTTGTTCCTAATGCAGTTTTCACCTCTTTCAAGAGACGGGGATTGCCCGAGAACGAGAACGACGCGAAGCTTGCTTCAAGGAGCAATAATAGAATAAGGCGTTTCATAACCCTACCCTCCTTTCGTAGTTATTATTGAATTGTTTAATATCTGGTTTGAATTATACCATACAATGTAGAAAAAATCAAGTATTGCTCGTATTGTTGTGATAGAATGAAGAAAACCATGAAAAAGACAAAGTTACTCATTTTAATAGCTTTACTTGCAAGTATGAGTTTGGTGGGAGGAATTTTATATCTTAAAAATAAGAACAATTCAGACACAAAAGAAAGAGTGAGTCGTCCGGCAATTTCTAAATTACCACCCGGAGTTGTTAAATATGTGAATGCAAAAGGTGAAGAGTGGACTATTCTTGAAAAAAAGGTTGACCTTAGAGCTTCCTCAGGAAGCGGTTTTCCAAAAACAAACAGGATTGTTATTGACCCACTTGATGTAAAAGTAGGAGATATTCAAAAAATGAATCTCGTGGCGCAAGGGGATATACCTATTGTTCGTGCTTGGGCAGAGATTGAAACCGACAACAGTATAAAAATAGTTGATTTGACTCTTACCACCAGCACGTTTGTTTCAATGGCAGGTGTATTGAAGGAGCCATATCTTGTGGATGAGAAGGGTCAGCTTGTAATAAATAATGGAGAGACCGACTCCGCTTTTCAAAAGTTAACTAGAACAGCAGAGGCACAAGTGCCTATAATTCAGTACGAATATGAAGGTTCGTGGAAAGTGGTGGACACTCACACAAGGACCTATCACACGAAGTTTGTGGTGAGAGATTCTTCGGGCCGCGAAGATTCATCTTTGATAGCATGGTCAGATCCAACATGTGATTTTGGTTCTGATGGTGTCCTCGTGACTGCATCCTGTACTCCCGCGTCGGGCGAGATTATTGGATTTGATGGGGCAAATATGAGTCTTGGTGCTGGCTCAAAAATTATTACGCTTTCAGGAACAGGTTCAATGATTGCATATAATGGAGGGGCGAGTGGGGGAGTTTTTATCCCCTCAGGAAGCAAAATTCTTATTAATGGAACAGGAGCTAGCATAAAACAAACGAATTTGTATTATGCAGATTCTGATACAGATGGCTATCTAACTACTTCTCAGGTTTTTGAAAATACCGCCGCTTCATGGGCAAATCATACGCGTCTAAAAGATGTTGCAAACAAAGGAACTACTTCGAATTATCAGACTCCCTCGGCTGCATATACCGATTGTGATGACTCTAGTGCAAATACCCATCCAGGGCAGACGTCTTATTTCACAACTGCGATAACTGGTGGGGGACCTAAAAATGGTACTTTTGATTATAACTGTGATGGTGTGAGTGTTGACACTATTACTGTTGATACTCAATATCATGATGTTTTTGCTTATACAAAAGGTGCCCAAGCATCCCCGTGTTATTGGACCGGTTCCGCCTGTGTAGACGCTGGAAATGTACCAAGTAATGGATGGGCTCATGAATGGTACTCTGGCAATAGAACCACTGCTCCAAACTGTGGGAATATAGGACTTTCTGGTTATAACGGCGTTGCTGCACCGTATTCAACTGGCATACCGGGAGGTGGTTGTGGTAATTATACTGGTGCTGGGCAGACTATTTGTAACTTAGTTGGGACAACAAATTTAATACAATCTTGTAGATAGAACTACTCGCTTAGTAATTGAAGTTGCTTCATAACCTCATTTGCTTTTGTCAGTTCATTTTTGTCGAGATATAAGTGGTAGAGTGCTTGATAAGGCAACGAGCTTCTCGGACTTATTGTAATAGCCTTCTCGTACTCTTTAATTGCCTCATCTAATCTCCCTGTTTGATAGAGGAGATTTCCGAGATTGTGATGAGGGAGTGGGGATGAGGGAGTATAAAGAATTGCAAGGCGATACGTTTCTTCTGCTTTTTGAAAGTTTCCCTGACTTGCATAAAGTAGTCCTAAATTGTTACGCATCTGCAGGCTTCGCGGAACGTACCGAAGTGTATTTATATAAAATGTTTTTTGGTCTTTCCAATTTACTTTATTTTGTAATGTAGTTTGGACACTAAGAAAAACAACAGTAACAAGAAACGTTCCTATGAGGAGTGCCTGCATCGCGCGATTTGAAACATAGTTGTAGAGTGCACATCCTGCAAGACCAATGAGTAATGCAATACCAATAAGCGGTGCATAGAGATAGTGCTCATATATGATTCCTGCGACAGGTGCCGCAATACCAGAGGAAGGGAAGATCATAAATAAGAACCACAAGACTCCAAATGTATATGCAGGATGTTTTTCCAATGCGTAGATTGCGAGCAATCCGATTGTAAGAAGAATGCTAGTGCCAAGTAGCACCAAAGGATTGAAGAGTGTGGTTGCTATAACTATCTCATTTGAGCGCTCCATATGAAGGCCAAAAGGAGTAATTATGAGCGAAAAATAGGTGGGAATAATGCTTAGGAAGGTAAAAATACGTGCCGCAATATGTTCTGTGTAGTAGTTAGGTATTGTATAAATATTGAAGGTATTTTGAAAATTAAGGAGCGTGCCGCGGAGCATAAGATATCCGAGAGAAATCGCACCAAATGGCGCAATACGAATAAACGACAGTTTTATGAAATTCCAAAATGGGAGTATTGATAGTTCCCGTGTTTTCCAGATGAAGAAATCAATAAGAAGAAGGACGGCGGGAAAGACAACACTTCGTTCTTTTGTCATGAGTGCGAGGAGGAATACAACAACAATTATTGCGTAATTGAGCAAGAGATTATTTCCCTTGGTGCTTGATAGCACCCCGCGCACTTTCAGGAAAAAATACGTCCCTACAAGAATGAAGAAGAGCGACAGAGGGTCACCAAGTCCTGAAATGTATGTAATTGCTTCTGTTTGAAGAGGATGGATGGTAAACAATAGTGCTGCAATCGCAGCAGGACCTTGCAACGAAAAGAGATGGAAGAGTATGAAGAAGATAAGAATTGCATCGGCAATATGCATAAGAATATTAACTGCGTGGTAGCCGGGTACCCAGTCCTTCCATAGATGCCATTCGATGCTGTAGGTGATAAGGAGTACGGGGCGCCAGTAGTTACTTACAACACCCGCTCCCGCAGTAAGATTTTCTGAAAAATAGTTTGGAAAATAGTGCCAATCTTTAATGTAGATATTGTTTACAATTCCATCATTGTCATCATAAAGAAACTTATTTGGTAGGGCATTTGCATATGCAAGAATGCCGAGCACAATAATAGTACCAACAATAATGAAGGTAGAGTGTTTTTTGAGTGTAGTTATAGAAATCATCGCAGGTATTATATTTACAATAGAGTACTGTATTGAGAATAGGAAGGAGGGTCGAATTATGATTTACCCTCTTTTTGAGATGGAGATAAATCGAAGCTCGCACCTCTTAGTTTGTGTAGTCGTTTTTGAACAATTTGTGCAACTGCAGAAGGACTAAAATACATAGCAATGTCGCGCGCTCCAAACATAGCCTTGCGAAGTGCAACATCAGGATTTTCATATATGATGCGCATTTGCTCGGCGGCATGGGCGACATCGGGTTCTGCCCAGAAGTTCCCTTTTGTATAGACTCCGTGGTCCTCCTTTATGGGGATAAGTGAGTAATGTACGGGGAAACTATTGTCTTCATTCATAAAGTCGGTGTTGCTCGAGTAGTCCGTTCCTATGACTGGCTTCCTAAGTGCCATTGCTTCTGCCATAGTGAGACCAAATCCTTCAGAACGATGAAGTGATATGTAGGCATCACATACATTAATAAGACTATTTACTTCCCCACGATCCAGATAAGTATTTATAAGTTGAATACGACTATCTTTTGCAGCTTTTTGCAGCTCATCAAAATGGGTTTGGTCGACTGATGCATTTGAACATTTAATAACAAGTCGCACGTTTTCGTTTTCAGGGAACGCGTACGTAAATGCTCGAATTATTGCGAGAGGATTTTTTCTCTCAAAATAACTATAAAAATCGAACATAAAAAGGAATACAAACTTATCAGAGGGAATATTGAAATGGGCACGAGGAAAAGGATAGTTTTTTATCTCAATTGGATACGGCACAATATGAATCGGAATATCATTACGTGCTTTTTGAATCGCTTTTGCAGCGAAGGAACTCGGAACCCATACTTCCTGTACTCGTTCAAGGAGTGGAATCCATGAAGGAGGGAGTGTTTCGAGTTCCCATGTCCAACACGCGATATTATAGTGATTCTCAAATATGTTCTTTCCAAAGTAATCCCATTCTTGCGCAAACATATCGCCAAAAATAGAGATAAGATTTATTGCATAAGGAGCCGAAGAACCAAATCTTTTTGAAAACTGAGTTTCTTTTTTTCGATGGGGTGCGTGGGGGCTATTCAGAAGTGCATACGGTATTTTTGTGTGTTGCACTGCACGTGCAAGGGCACGTGCTGCCTCTCCAACCCCGCTTTCAGAATCAAGAAAGCCGAATATATTTACACCAAAGGGAAGCATAATTTGCCCATTATTTTCTTGAACTGTTGCGGCATCACCATTATAAAGCGCATGAAAACGTGCGACAAAGGCGCGTACTATGCCAGGATTGAAATACATCTTTAGATACAGGTAAAGTGCGAGTGAGGACTTTCCCCTTAGTAATTTTTTATAGTTGATAGTTTGAATGAGTATATTTTGTAAGTGAGACCCATTTTTTTTAGCATTTAAGAGCACATCTTCGGGAATGGTATTTGGCGCATAGCAGTTCACGAGAATAAAATAAAAATAGAGTTGAGAGAGAGCATTGTGGGTGTGTGCGTAGGTAAGTATGTTGTCCCAATTCATGTCGTTTGAATTTATTGCATTTGCTGCCGCTTCAATTTTCCGAGGTATTACAGCAAATCGATTACTTATTTGCGAAAGAGAGAGTCCGAACGAGAAAAAACAGGCATCGATAACAAGCGAAGAGGGGAATGTGCTCATCTCATTTTTTTTGATGCTCGATGCTATGAAGGGAAGATTTTGAAGTGCAATAGTAAGAAAATGTTCTATCGTTTTTTCATTAATTTCCTGAAAAAGTGGAGAGGGAGTACCTCGCGAATCAAAAAGACTACTTTGTGCCACAAGAGAGATTACTGCTTCAAGTGAGTGGATTTCTGAAAGAGAAAGTCTGTATTGTGTCTGAAGTGTAACACGAGAAAGAAATGCGCCATTTTCTTTTTTGGAAGTAGGGGATAGCTGCCATTGTTTCAGCCATTCTCTTACGGGTGTCGCATCTTGTGCAATGAGTGTAAAAATAAATGCATCATTCTTTTTTCTCATTTTCTGTATAGTAGCTCGTTCATGTAGCGTGCTAGGAAGGTGGAATATATTCCAGAGAAGCGCAATAAAAGGGATGGAACTATATTTAATCTTTTTCCATAGTGGAAGTTGATGTTTACTTGTTTGAAAATAGCCAACAATAGAAAACCAGTAGCCAATAAGTATGTATGAGATTTGTTGCGAGAGACTTTTCGTTTCATAGTTTTTTATTGCAGAGCGAAGCGCATTTCTTTTGCAATAAAGCAGTTTTCTATATTCGGCAGTACGGTAACTCGCACTATGCCTATGAAAAATGCGTGCTTTTTTTTCAAACACAATGCGATAGCCAAATATGTTTGCGCGCCAACTCCAATCAAGGTCCTCAAAATAGGCTCCAAATGTTTCATCAAGAAGTCCAATGGTTTGAAGTGCCTGCATATTAATGAGGGATGCGCCCCAGCACGCTCCGAGCACGTCGGTATTTTTTTTAACCCCTTTTTCCTCAGGAAGACCGAAGTTGATATCATATCCGTCGCCATTCCAATCAAGGGTGCCGCCCTGACTATTAATAAGGTGCGGAGGATTCCAAAAGAACATATTTGAAGTAACGGCTGCGATAGTTGGATTTGTTTTTGCGGTAACAATAAGTGATTCCAACCACATAGTATCGGCGCGCGTGTCATTATTTAAGATGGCAACAAATGTAGGATTATATTTTTCTTGAACATAAATGAGTCCCGCATTCACGGTGTGGGAAAAGCCGCAATTGTGCGGAAGTGCGAGAATCTCAACAGAGGGAAAATGAGCATTCACATATTCGCGCGTGTCGTCTGTGGAGGCATCGTCCGCAAGTATTATATGAAAATCACGATACGTTTGATGTTCGAGTGCGCGCAAGCAATCTTCAAGGAGATATTTTCCATTGAAGCTTGGAATAAGCACTATAGTTTCATAGCGTTCTGTGTGCATTATGAAGATTGGTAATGTGCAATAACCTCTTTCGGAGTTCCAAACATCTTTATTGTTCCGTTTTCTAGTAAAAGTACACGATCAGCATATTGTTCAATAAGGTCGAGACTGTGACTTGCTACGATGACCGTTTTCCCTTCATCTCGATATTTTTGAAGGAGTGAGAGGCTTTTTGGAGTAAAGTCTTTATCGCCCACGGCAAATATTTCATCGATAAGAAGAATATCAGGATTTGTTTGTGTCATAAGCGAGAAGGCGAGTCTGCCTGTCATGCCTGCCGAAAAATGTTTCAATTTCATATCTTTAAATCGTTCCACCTCTGCAAACGCGAGGATTTCAGGCATTTTCTCTTTAATTTCTTTTCGTGAAAGACCGAGTATCGCTCCATAAAGATAGAGATTTTCTTCCGCAGTAAGTTCATGGTGAAAGCCAACACCGAGACTAAGGAATGGTGCAACAACACCCTGAATTGCACATGAACCACTTGTAGGATGGAGCACCCCTCCTAAAATTTTAAGAAGTGTTGTTTTTCCACTTCCATTCTTACCAATGAGTCCTATTATTTCTCCGCTTTGTATTGAAAAATTGATATTATGGAGCGCATAAAAAGGCTCATAGGAAAGTTGACGCCTCATATATCCCACAGCTGTTTCAAAAAGCGTTGTGCGTTTTTCATGGGGTATCTTGTAGAGCTTGGTAAGTGCGTGTGCGTCTATTACTTTTTTCATAAATGCTCAATAAGCGCTTTTTGTTGGCGCATAAAAAAGAGAACGCCTATTGCGAAAAGTACGAATGACGAGAGGGCGGTGTAAAGAAGTGCTGAAGCATCGGGAGTATTGTGATAAAGAATCGTATCTCGGAGATAAATAATAATACGAGTAAGAGGATTTGTAAGATACCAGACACGGTATGATTCAGGCACAAGCGAGTGGGAGTAAGTAATAGGAAGAATCCAGAAAAACATTTGTAAGAGAATATCCCATAAGTGACCAAAGTCTCTAAAGCGAGTAAAGAGTGGGGCAGTAAGAAGTGAGACACCAAGCGTAACCAGTACAAGCAAAAGAAGGAGGAAAAGTATGAGGAAAATATTTCCTGAAAAAGGAACTCTAAATATTCCTAGTAATATGCCAAATACCACAAGAGTGATTGTAAATGTCCAGAGGAGATGGAGAAAAGTGCTGAGGACCGCAATGATTGGAGAAATATTTACATTTCTTAAAATGTGAGCTTTTGCGGAAATGCTTTGCATGCTCTCTTTTGTGGTGTCCGCAAAAAAATTCCATACAATAATACCAAGGAGGAGGAACCATGGATAATAAGGGGTATCAACCTTAAGGATATGAAAAAAAACCCCGTAAAGGATAAGAAGCATAAAGAAAGGCTTGAGAAAACTCCATAAGAGTCCAGTAAAAGAGCCGTAATATTTCAGTTTGAAATCAGCCCGAGCGAGTTCATAGATGAGATTTGCGTGCTTTCGTATCCCGTGCATGTAGGTGAGTATAATACATTTTTGCGTCCAGGACAGCCTCATGCTCTTCTTGTATTGCTGGAGTACCTGGAGACGTATATTATGATGCAGAAGCAAATAAAGGGTTACCTGGTGAGGTTATTATGAAGAGAAAAGAGGGAGAGATGATTAAGCAAAAAAGTATTCATGTTTGGATTTTATTAATTCTAATTGTTGTTGGGAATTTTTTTGCCTGGAAATTTTTATATAAAGAAAGAAGTGTTATTGGGTCAATTTCTCATATTCAGTGCATAAGTTATGACCCACGTCATATTTATGTAAATAATATGAGCGGAGACAAGACTCCCGTTGATCTCGAAGCGGTAGATAGAGATTTAAAGATTATCTCAAAATTAACAAAATGCATTCGGTTGTATCGTTCTATTGGTAAAATGTCTGAGGTTCCTCGCATTGCTGCAAAATATGGAATCGATGTTATTGCAGGGGCGTGGCTTGAGGGGAAGAAAAAAACTGAAGACGACAAAGTAGAAATAGCAGCGCTCATTGAAATTGCGAATTCAAATAAAAATGTAAAACAAGTAATTGTGGGGAATGAGGTGTTGCAATGGGGGAGAATGTCTGTGCCGTCATTGTTTACACATATTCGCGAGGTGCGCTCAAAAGTAAGTGTTCCTGTAAGCACTTCTGAAAATCCAGCACTATGGAGATATTTTCCAGAAATTGCCGAAGAGGTTGATTTTATATCTCTTCACACATTGCCATATTGGGATTCGGTTGGTAGCGAGAGGGCATTAGATTGGGCATTTAATACCTATTACGAAATCCAATCCCTTTTTAAGGGGAAAGAAGTATTTGTGGGTGAAATAGGTTGGCCGTCCGAAGGTCCTGAAAGAAAGGCGTCAGTTCCAAGCCTAGTGAATCAAGCACAATTTATTACTGCGTTTATACAACGCGCAGAATCTTCGGGAATTAGATATAACCTTTTTGAGGCATTTGATCAGCCTTGGAAAATGTTTGATGAGGGTCGCGCAGGTGCTCATTGGGGAATCTTGAAAGCAAACGGCTCCCTTAAGTCTTCTCTTACTGGTTCGGTGAGTAATGATGAAATTTGGTATGTGTGGGCAGGTATCATTTCACTAGTATTTTTTGCATTTGGTATGTTTTTAATTTTGAAATTTAAACACATTCGTTTTTATGGATACCTTTTAGGATTTTTCATCTTTTTCGTATTCCTCACTCTTTTTGTTCTTATGTTTCAGACAACGATAAGCGAGTACATGCTTCATCGTCCTTTTATCTGGCTATTTATTGTTCCTACTTATATTTTGCTTTTTGTGGTGCTTGAAGTTCAGACATTTGAAGCTATGGAGGTTGTAGGACGGAAAAAGTTAATGCGAAATAGTGTAATAACCTTAACCAACGCTACTCCATTTATTTCAATTCATCTTCCTTGTAGAAATGAAGATCCAAAAAAAGTCATTCGCGCAATTGATTCTCTTCTTAAACTTAATTATAAGAATTTTGAAATTGTAGTTATTGATAATAATACAACGAGTGAGTTGTTGTGGAGGCCCATTGAAGAGTATGCGAAGAATCATAAAGAGCGAGTAAAATTCTATCACTTTAATGAAATGAAGGGATTTAAGGCGGGCGCGTTGAATTTTGCACTTACTGTGACTGATTCACACACAGAGTTCGTCGGAGTTATTGATGCGGACTATCAGGTCTTACCACATTGGATTTCTCGTGTCCTTCCTTATTTTGAGGATAAAACTATTGCGGTGGTACAGGCACCACAGGCTCATGAGGGAAAGAATATCTCGAGTTTTGAATCTTTTGTGATTGATGAATACAACGGATTTTTTGGAATAGGAATGGTTCAACGAAATGAAAAAGATGCAATAATTCAGCATGGGACAATGACACTCATTCGAAAATCGGTTCTTGTTGAACTTGGAGGATGGGGGGAGTGGTCAATTACCGAGGACGCTGAATTGGGATTGCGCATCCTTAATGCGGGGTATTCTATGTATTATGTAAATGAAGTATTAGGTTTTGGAGAGGTAGCACCGTCATTCGAGGCCTACAAGAAGCAGCGGTTTCGATGGGTGTATGGAGCCGTTCGTATTAGCATGAAATATTGGAGAGAGCTTCTAGGTTTTCGTGGAAAATTAAATAGAGCGCAGAGAATCTCATTCGTACTCGGATGGATTTCTTGGTTTGCGGAGGGGTTATATCCCGTATTTATAGTTTTGGGAGTTTTGGGAAGCGCACTTATTATGTACGATGAACGCTTTTTCCCACCAGTTCAATTCCTGTATCCAATTATTTTTCTTCTTATTGCACGAGCTCTTATTGTAATTGCAACATATCGTGAGCGCATTACCAAGAAGTGGGGAAGAATTATAAAGGCAATGATTGCGGGGGCAAGTTTAACGCCAACGATTTCGCGAGCTATTTGGACCGCATTTGTATATGCAAAGAAGCCATTTGTTCAAACGCGCACTATTGGAAAGGAGCAATACTCAATTGTCTTACACGCTGCATTGTGTGTGTGGTTTTGTATAAGTTCAGCCATGCTCATTTCATCGCAAGGAATTTTTAATAAAGACGCATCGATATGGATGATTACTCTTTTTATACTTTCCATCCCAAGTTTGTGTGTATTAACAATGTCCGTCCTTAAGCGAGATTCTTATAATAAGTAATTCGATAGAACTCTTTGTATAAACTAGTATACTGAAATATATGAAGGAATTTAATAAACACATAGGAATTATTACGCTTCTCATCTCCCTTCTTTTTCTTGGGGCTTTATTTTCGTTTGTGCTTACTCCGCATGACACAATTCTTGCAGGATGGGACACGGTTGCTCATTTTTACAATTTTGGACGACTTGCTGATTTTCTTGGAAATGGCTTTATACACGGATACGATGTAAGTCAACTTGGGGGAGTTCCTCTTTTTTATTTTTATACGTCATTCCCATATCTTTTGGGTCTTTTTATTAAGACGATAGGAGGAAGCACCATGACACTCGCGTTTGCCTGGCGCATACTTAATTTTCTAATAATAATTTTTTCTGCATGCTCATTTTGGATATTTTCACGTACCTTTATTCCGCGCAAGGCCCTTCCTTACGCGGGTCTTTTTGCAATATGGTATGCGGTATATCCCTCAGCCTTTTTTTCATTTGGTATTGGTTCTGCGGCGGTATTGAATGGGGGACTTTTTACTTCAGCGCTCGGTGTTTCATTTTCCCTTCTTTTTCTCGCGTGTCTCGAGAAAATAAGGGAAACAGGAGAAAGAAAATACTTTTTTTTAAGCATCGCGTTATTCGCACTTAACATACTCTCAAGTCTCGTAGTTTCTGTGTTTCTTGTATTTCTCTGGGTATTTTATTTTTTATCAGCGAAGAGGCCATTTTTTCTTTCGGTAAAGCAATGGCTTTTCTTGCATGTGGCAATTGTAGTTGCTACGTTATTACTTCTTTCATTTTTTATTATTCCTTTTGTTGCATATCACGAGTATCAGTCGGCGAGACCACAACCTTTTCCAAACAACAACACGGGAACATTCGTGGCCTTACTTGCGCCATTTCTCTCACTGATTACGGAATATAAAAATGCGTCAGTTCCTTTTTCTGGTGTTGCAAACTCCTTCCTTCTTCTCGGTTCTCTTAGCATTCTCTTCTTTTTTGTGCGTGGCTATCTCTCTCGTATAAAGAATGAAAAACTTACTATTTTGTGCACTCTTTTTATAGGGCTGATTCTGCTCCAGTTATTTAGTTATGTGATATCGTATATTCTTCCTTTTATTACAATTCACTATTATCGCGCATCTCCATTCCTACTCATTTTTTTCCTTGTGATTTCACTTGCGGGAATCGCATATTCTCTAGAGGAAAAAAATATGTTTGGTTTTTCTTCTCGTGTGGTGCGGATGAGTATGGCAGTGCTTATTGTGGGTATTGTTGGGTGGGCAATTATAGGAAAAAAAGAGGGGCCACCAATGTTTCTTTCCCCACTTTTAGGAAGAGACATTTACTTTTCGATAGCTCCTTATTATGCGGATCTTACAAAATATCCCGACAATAAACTTGCAGAGGAGATTGTCGCTCGAATTTTACGTGAAAAAACACAACGCGTATTTGTGGAAGGTGATATTTATTCGAGTTATAAAATGGGGAGTCCACATATGATTGCAACAATGTTGAACCTGAAGGGGAGGGCAACACTAAATGGACTTCTCCTTGAATCGAGCAGTCAGGCAGATTCCCTTATTCCTGTATATCATGGAAGTTCTCACACACTTCTTTGGGGATATGGAGAGGATTCCCTTATTTATGATTTTGATTTCATCACACAATTTAGAGAAACACTCGGAAGGCTTCGTCTTTTTGGTGTTGATTATTTCATTGTGCACTCACAAGATGCCATTGATAGGATAGGACTTCTCGGATCGGAAATAGAAGAGGTCGCAGTATTTAATGGCCCAGAGCGAGAGGTTCCTAGAGGAATGCAGTACTCGCTTCTTAACTATCGAATCTATCGATTTAAAAATCCTATATCGCTTGTGCGAGCCCCCCAGGAATCCGTAGGTCTTTTTGTCGACACTTCTTTTGAGAAGAGAAAGAATTTTAAGGACTTTACAAAAATGCTTTTTGCACGACGCGAACTTTACAATCTGCCAATCGCATTTACTAAAAATGTAGATGGTGTTTCGAAAGAAGAGCTCGGTGCATTTGATTTTTTTGTGGTCAATGGAAAAACCGCACAAAACATAGAACTTATGAAAAGAATTCAGGAAACAGGAAAACAAGTATTGAGCTACACTTCTATGAGCGAGGAACTATATATAAAACTTATTGCATTAAAACAGAAGGGGAGGAAAGAGACCCCGGCTCAAATTGAGGTTTTTGACGGAAAAGAGATAAGTTTTAAGAGTACTAATATCGGTTCACTGCCATGGATAGTGAATCTTGGTTATTTTCCGGTATGGCATTCTGATAGAACAGTATTTGAAGTTTCTCCAGGGCAGATGCTTGTTGTAGCAAAAACAGGAGAGTCCGTCTCACTCACTTTTGGTCCTGATCGCGAGACACGTGTGGGTGTGATTATTTCTCTTATCTCGTTGATTGCAATCCCTTTTCTTGTTGTTTTAATCGATAGACGTTACAAGCTTTTTAAGCGCCTTTCATCTCACTAATGTGCTCTATAAGCGTCTTTAGTTCGTTTACACTTTTGTTCCATGAGTGGGTTTTTGCCCATGTGCGTGCGGGTATTTGTTTTTCAGTAAGTTTTTGAATATCGAGCCACTGAATAATTTTTTCTGCGAATGCTGTCTTCTTTTTACAATCTACTAAAACACCACTTTCATTTTGGTGGACCGATTCTTGTAGGCCCTCTACATTATTTGCAATAACAAAAGTTCCTGTTGCACTCGCCTCAATTGCTGCAATCCCATATCCTTCCGTGTGTGAGGGCATTACCGTAAGCCATGTTTTTTGGAGCAGTGCATTTTTTTGTTCGTCTGAAACGAATCCAAAGAAGGAGATTTCATTTTGTGTGTAATGCGCTCGGTAGTATTGTAATACGCGATGTAGTTGCGCATTTCCGAATGAGAAGTCCTTACCAGCTATCATATAGTGCACATGGGGAATAGATTTTTTCACGAGCTCATATGTTAAAAGGAACAAATCAACCCCTTTACGCTTTTCAAGCCGACCAAGAAAGAGAACAGTTGGTTCGGGGGTATAGCACTTTTGTAGTGTAAAAAGATTCTCATCAACACCATTTAGTATGGTGTGTACATTTTTAAAATGTGACCGGAGAAGTTCCTGCCTCATCCAATCACTCACGGTAATAACCAACTCATTTCGATAAAGGAGAAGAAAGAGCGTTTCGGTAATATAAGAAACAAAAGCGAACAGGTAGCGCTTCGAAGATAACAAGTAACGCCTATTGAATCCGTGAATCATCACCATTTTCTTAATACCTGGACAGAGAAGTGGGATAAAAAAGGGAAGTACGCTTATGTCTTCAAAGAGAATGTTTGGTTTTAATTCTTTTATATAATAACGAAGCAGAATAGGAATTAATATGTGAATACGTATGATATTTTCTGAATTCCTATTTCCTAATCGAATGATGGTGATGCCTCGGTACACCTCCCGCCTTTGTGCTCCTGGGAACATGGCGGCCAGGAGGTATATATCATAGTGTTCGTTGAGTTTCGAGAAGAGCCGAAGAAGATTTTTTTCGGCGCCTCCTGCAGAAGGATGAAGAGGACAAAACTTATTGATAACAAGTATTCTCTTTTTCATAGCACTCTATTTTATGGAAAGTGTGGAAAGCATGAGCGAATTAAATGCAACCTGAAGACCAAGAATAGTTGATACAAGAAGCGAGTCAAAAGGAAGAAGCGAAAGCCCCAGAAGTTTTAAAAAAAGAGGAATAAGGATAAGGAGCGAACTTAGGAAGAGCGCACTTTTTAGTGTGTAATGAGTATATATTTTTTGTATGAATGTATTTGATTCGTGAAAATGTATAAAAAGATATGTTTTTGCAAAAAGACCAAGGAAAAGAATTTGCATACCAAGAAGGGGGAACAGAATCTTTACTGTTGCAGAATTTAAGAGCCACCCCCCGTTTATTAAAAAACCAAATAATCCTATTCCGAGGAAGAGTGTTCCAAATATGCCATACCACATAAGCGGTGCTTCGAGGAGAATGTATTTGAGGTGAGCAAAACCGTCGTGATAGCGACGCAGCTTCGAGGTGCCTTTTCTTATTCCGTATGATATGGGGATTTCACGAATACGTAGGTTTGCATGTTTTGCTTTGATAAGCATCTCAGTCGCAAATTCCATTCCATTGGTATTGAGGTTGAGGTTTTGAAATGTAATGCGGCGAATTGCTCGGAAGCCCGATTGGCTATCAGAGACCGTGATACCAAAAAAAAGAAAAAGAAGAACATTAAAGAGTGGGGTGCCGAAATAGCGATGCACAAACGGCATGGCATCGCGAGTAATAGTTTTATTTAATCTATTTCCCATTACCAGGTCGGCATTTTCAAGCGCTCCAAGGAGAGAGGGAATTGCCGCAAATGGATATGTATTGTCGGCATCTGCAAATAGAATAATGTCGCCATTTGCATGCGCAACTCCTTCACGAATTGCAAAACCATATCCTTCTTTATCGTGCTTAATGACGCGAGCACCTTCGCTTTTAGCTATTGTATCCGATCCGTCAGTTGAGGAGTCAGAAACAATAATCTCATAGGGGATGGGCAGCACAACTTTTTTTATCTCACGAATACAGGACGCGATAGATTCGCGTTCGTTCCGGCACGGAAGAACAATTGAGAGTTCCATTCCATTCATTAAATATAGGGTATAATAAACGCCATATGATGTCGATTTTCTTTCCCTTCGCATTTATTCTCCTCTTTATACCTGGGTATCTCGCAACTTATTGTATGCCATGGGTGCGTGACACCGCATCAAGAATCGCATTCTCACTTGTGACCAATATTACGCTTGGTGTGGTGATAAGTTTTGCTATCGCTTTTTTCAAATTATCAATGTATACCGTTTTCCCGTTGTTTCTTTCCCTTTTGCTAATAGGGGGGGTATACATGCTTCGTATGCGCGTGCATGAGATTGTTCTTGGTGTGATGGACACATCTCGTGATGAATGGAAAAGAGTGGTGATAAGTGCATTTCTTTCTCTCCTCGCCGCATTTTTTATATTTATTCCTCACAGAAATTATGAGTGGCCTATTCATGCTGATGAATGGTGGACAATAGGGACAATACAAAACGTCGGAGAAGGAAGGGGACTTAATATTCACCCTTATACCTTTCAGTCGCTCGTAAATGATAAGCCAGGTTTTTCAAGTTATATAGCTGGGTCTCTTGGGTTGGTTCGTGCTGATCCAGTTCGCGCATGGCCGTATCTTCCTTCAATTAATATTTTTCTCGTTTCGTTTATAACATCCCTTCTTATGTTTCGTCATACTAGGAATAAGTGGGTCTCCTGGTGTGTTCCGTTCTTTTTTGCCGCACTTCGTTCCAATATCTTTATGCTTGGATGGTGGTTTTTTGTACCCGCAATGTTCTCATTCGTGCTTCTTGTTCCCTTTTTTCTTTCCTTTTCTGATTGGAGAGAAAGTACGAGAGGAATTGTATGGGCTAGTACGGTGTTTCTGGCACTCTCCCTTATTTATTTGCCTTATGCGGTTATAGTAGGAATTATCGCGTTGCTTTCGTTGCGAAAAAAAATTTTCGAAAAGAGGAAAATCTATATAGTGGCATTAGTATTGTGTGTCGCAATGATTGTAAAATTAGGTTTTCTAATGAGTCCGTATAAGGAATATTGGAAGATGTCCGGGGTACCGCATCTTTATGGAGTTGTCGCACAATACATTCAGGCATTCTTTGTTCCTATTCAAGCCACAATAAGTCCCGCGGGTATCTTTCTAAATCTTACTGATGTAATTAGTATTTTGCTTATCCCTTTCAGCATACTTGGTCTCTTTTTGTCGAGAAAGGAGGGGTGGTCCTTAATGCTTGCGTGGGGCGTCGTGATATGTGGAGTCAATCTTTTATTTATTTGGTTTTTTCAGATTTCGTTTATGATGTTTCATCAGCGTGCTTTTTATCTTTTTTCAGTTCTCATGGCGCCGTTTGCAGCAGTGGGTGCCGCATACATTTTTGAGTGGATATTTTTAACCTCTTTTTTGAAAAATTTTGGAAGATGGAAAATTCCTGCTATCGCAGTTCTCGGAGGAATGGTTTTTTTCTCACTTTTTTCTGGATACTTTATTCTTCCCCAAGGAACATATCTTTTTCCACTAGTGAATACTGAGAATGCTATCGCTATGCAGTGGCTTAAAGATAACGAAGAATTGAAGGGGATGAGGGTGGTTTCTAATACTGCGCCAGGGTCGGTGATTACTCCGCTCACACGCCTTGTTTCAAAGGTAAATATGCACACGACTCAGACGGTGGCAGCAAGTATTAGTATGGAGGAGTTTAATACATTAAATGTGGGCACATGTGAAGAAAAGAAAACATATATTACAAAAATGGAAGGAGATATTGTATATTCTCCCATTCCACAGTTGTGCGAATTTCTTGAAAAAATATATGAAACGCAGAATGTATTTATTTATCGCGTTCATAAAGAGGGAGTACGGTAGAGGAATAGTATAATGAGGTAGTAATATGAGAAAACAAAGAGACTATAGCATTGCAGCACTTATCGGATTTGTAATAGGATGGCTTGCACTTTTTCCAGAATCGCATCTTGGCGTACATCCGACGTTCGCTGTTATTATTGTAACTGTAATTGGATTTACTGCATTTATACCACTGTGGCTTTTATGGTGTGGTATTCTTGGACGTCGTCATTGCGCTATTCATGATTTTGGAAAATTTGCTGCAGTAGGGGCATTGAATACGTTCATTGACCTTGGAATCCTTAATCTCTTCATGTTGCTTACAGGAATATCCACGGGTGCATTTTTTGTGATTACCAAGACAATCGCATACATATGTGCAAGCGCGAATAGTTATTTTTTTAATAAAATATGGACATTTCGGAGTGGAACCCCCGTATCAAGGCGAGAGTATATACTTTTTGTGACGCTTTCACTTATCGGTGCGGCGGTGAACGTCGGAGTGGCGGCATTTATAGTTCAAGTAATTCCACGACCCGAATTTATAAACAGCCCTTTATGGGCAAATATTGCTTCTCTTGTGGGTACCATTGTACTTATGATTTGGAATTTTTTTGCATATCGAACCTATGTCTTCAAAAAACATCAATAACTCAGAGCCTGTTTTTCTCTCAGTTATTATTCCCGCATGGAATGAAGAAGGGAGAATAGGAAGAACTCTTACATCACTTTCTTCATATTTTTTATTACAAGCATATGCTGCAGAAATTATTGTGGTTGATGATGGGTCAACTGATAATACTGCAGAAGAGGTAAAAGAAAATTTAATCTCGCCCCACGGCGCACGATTTATTCGTACCCCCCACAATCATGGAAAAGGATGGGCCGTGAAAGAGGGGATGGCTGCCGCGCGAGGGAAATTAAGACTTTTTATGGATGCGGATAATTCTACCGCAATTGAGCACATAGAGCAGATGCTCCCATTTTTTGAAAAAGGAGCAGATGTAGTGATTGGTTCGCGAAGCATCAAGGGAGTAACACTTGAGCCGCCACAGTCGTGGTATAAGCGAATGTTGGGACAATTGGGAAATATATTTATTCAAAAAATCATCCTTAAAGGCATTTCTGATACGCAGTGCGGATTCAAATGTTTTACTTCTGAAGCCGCGGAGAGAATATTTTCACGTCTTCGCTCACCACGATGGGCATTTGATGTAGAGGTGCTTGCTCGCGCGCGTGCACTTGGATACGAAATAAAAGAAATTCCTGTACGGTGGGTGAATCACATCGCTTCACATGTAACGTGGAGTGATTATTTAAAAACATTCATTGATGTTATTCGTGTGCGAGATATCATAAAAAGAGAATTTCCCGATGCGCGGCTCTAGCAGTTGTATCTCAATGATATAATAGAGAGGAAATATGAAGATTGCATTCTCAATTTTTGCGGTCGCCGCAATTATTTTCCTTTCAATTTCTGCAAGTGGCGGCGTACAACCGCTTTTTGCGAATCTTCTTTCACTTACCGAACCATCTTTTGAGACCATCGATCTTGATGCTGTTTCACCCTCTTTTACAAAAAGAACAGGCACTGCCACAAGTGAAGAAGTACCAAAAATACAGTGCGTGAATTCTCGCAGAGAAGAAACTGTCGAGAAAAGCATTCTATTGAACGAGATTGCGTGGATGGGGACTAATGGAAATATAAAACACGAATGGATTGAGCTTAGAAATAGTTCATTGAAGTCTGTAGATATTTCTAATTGGGAGCTTCTTGATAAGAGTAAGAAGATTCAAGTGAAGTTTTCAGAAGGCACTACAATAGAGCCCGGTGGTTTCTATATTCTTGCGAGAGGTACGGAAACTATTCCGAATGTTCATGCACACGCTCGATTTTCGGGCACTATTAATGACGCAGACGAGGTACTCACACTTTTTAGTAATTTGTGCAATAAAGAGGATGAGATAGTAGTTGGTTCTCGATGGCGTGCGGGGGATAACAAGCTAGGAAGAACTGCAGAGCGAGGAAGCAATCTTACATGGCACACATCCGCAGTAGAGGGAGGGACTCCTGGAAAAGAAAACTCAATTCCTCCAACCATAGTGAGTGCAGCAAGTACTATGGGCATGAATCCTCTTGTGACTCCCGTTTCTTCATCCGCAGTTCAAAAAGAACAAGTTACCACAACACCAGTTATTTCTTCTGAGGCACAAAAACAAGAAGGAAAAGTTGTATTGAGTGAAGTAATGCCAGGAAAAGAGAAAGATGCAGATTTTGAATTCATTGAATTATATAACGACAGTGATACACCAACGAGATTAGATGGGTGGTCACTTAAGAAAAGGAGTTCTACTGGAAAGGAATCGTCATTTATTGCAAAAACAAGACTTCAAGGGAAAACGATTTCTGGGCATGGTTATCTTTTGTTGGCAAGCGAATCGGGATACGTGGGTACTCCCTCTGCTGATATCCCGTGGCCTTCTTCATATACCCTTGCGGGAACAAATAATGCGGTTGTGCTCTATAACGCGACTGGTGTAAAAGTGGATGACGCAGTGTGGAGCGAGATACCCGCAGGTTCAAGTTTTGTGCGTGATTCTTGGGACTCGACACAATTTCATCTTTCTACCACCCCCACCCCACAGAATTCAGGAAATTAATAGCGCGCGTTGTTCATTGTGGTTGGGCCATGATAAAATGAACGGGATGATTTCGATTGAAGACTTTTCAAAAGTAGAGCTTAAAACAGCAAAAATTCTTTCCGCAGAGCGAGTAGAAGGTTCTGAAAAATTAGTACGCCTTCAGGTGAATGCGGGAGATGTAGATGAGGAGGGGAACATGAGACCAAGACAGATTCTTGCGGGTATTGTGCTCGCGTATGAGCCGTCAGTGCTTGTAGGAAAAAATATTGTAATTGTGGCAAATCTTGAGCCACGCGCACTTATGGGCTTTGAAAGCCAAGGAATGCTTCTTGCGGCAAGTGATGGAATGCCCGTACTTCTTACGCCCGATCGAGAAGTTCCTCCAGGAAGTAAAATTCGATGAATTATTTAACACTATTTTTGAAAATTGTTGCGGGACTTGCGATTGCGAGCGTATTTTGTATTTCTGCGGTAACACTCATTGGTATGGTTGGACAGGCGGATTGTGTGGCGCGGGCAGTAAACGGTGGCGCATGTCCTGCTGATTCGTTCTCACTCGTTAATTTTCATGTGAGCGCATATGCGCGTTTGGCGCAAGCAATCCTTTTCCTTTTTATATTTTTTGCACTTTTTGTTTTTTCTTCAAGGCAAGCGCAGGAATTATTTTTTGTAGTACGGAAATATATAGTGCACGCACATGTATCATATTTCCCATTTCTTCGATGGGTTGCGTTACATGAGATGAGTCCCACATCACACCTTTAAAGAGGCGTAGTAAAAGTTTTGTGTTATTAAGCAGCAATTGTATCTTATGAAAAATAAATCATTTAAAGTGATAGCCACAGTCGCATTTCTTCTTGTCGGTATTTTAGGATTTCTTAAGTTCACTGGCGCCGATCTTCTAACTCAGATGGCAAATGGCGGCATGCCACTTCTTCTTCTTGTAACCATCTCGGCACTTCTTGATAGCATCAATCCATGCGCGTTCTCAATTCTTCTTCTTACCATCGCATTTCTTTTTAGCATGGGAGAATTGAAGAAAAAGGTTCTCGTGATTGGATCGATGTATATTGCAGGAGTATTTGCGGTATATGTGTTAATAGGGCTCGGAATTTTGAGAACGCTTTCCTTCTTTAATATCCCCGGGTTTATGGGAAAGATAGGTGCTTCGCTCATTATTGTGCTCGGCATTCTCGATCTCGTGAACACCTATTTCCCTGCATTTCCGATTAAATTGAAAATTCCTACCGGATCGCATAAGACAATGGCGATACTTATGGAAAAGAGCTCGGTGCCTGCCGCATTTCTTCTTGGTGTATTTGTGGGATTGTGTGAATTTCCATGCACGGGAGGCCCTTATCTCCTTATTTTGGGATTATTACATGATACGCGTACGTATATAGTGGGCTTGGAATACTTATTGTATTACAATCTTATTTTCATTTTGCCACTCATCGTAATTCTTCTTATTTCATCGAATCCGTTACTTCTTCAGAAAGTACAGGCGTGGAAGAGTTCAAGTACGGGAGATATGAGATTTGCGAGCGGCATCCTCATGATTCTTCTTGGTGTTATCATCTTTTTGCTTTAGCATGTCGTACTCAAAACATAAAAATAGTAAACTAAATATATGAACCCCGTTAGAAATTCTATGGCAATAGAATTTCTAATTAGGGTATCACAACAAATAAAATTATGAACATTTCTAACGGGGCGAACGAAACAGATAAAAAAATGGAACAGCTCATGGCGAAGGTCAATGAGATGAAAAAAAGTGGTACCGTTGACCTTTCCCTTGAGGAAGATCTTTCGATTGCCATTATGAATTTGGTAAGTTTAGAAGAACACTTCTTCTTTACTGCAGAAAAAACGAAAAAAGATGAATATTTCAATCTTTTGTCAGAAGTACGTGAAATTCGTAAATCACTTTTAGGGCGCATGATTGATACACACGAAGGGGAGACCTGGTGTATTTCAAAACATCTTCTTGCCGCTTCAATGCGAGTGATGGAAGTTGCTACAAAATTGCAGGGTGATGGAAAAAAAGAAGAGGCAAAGGAAATGTTTGATAAGGCTTATCACCTTTATTCTATGTTCTGGGCACTTCGGTTAAAATTAATAGATTTGAAGGGAGTAAAAAAAGTCTCTGATAACGCGATTAACGTGCATGACGAGAAGGGAACAAAAAAACCGTGGTCAGTCGAAGATATTGTGGAAAAGCTTGTAAATTGTTGCGATGAATAATCAAATGAAAAGTATTGCGGTCACCTTAGGACTTATCGTGGGAGCACTCTTATTTATTTGGGGTCTCTGGTACATTACACAACCAAAAAAACCAACTGGAAATCTTGTGCCATTTGCACAATGTCTTGCAGAGAAAAAAGTAACTATGTACGGAGCGTATTGGTGTAGTCATTGTAAAACACAAAAAGCACTTTTTGGTGATTCGATTGTTTATGTGCCTTACGTGGAATGCACCGAAAATCCAAAACTTTGTGAAGCAAAAGGAGTACAAGGATATCCGACATGGATTGTTCCGAGTGATGGTGGCGACAAGAAGCTTTCTGGGGGGCAGAGCCTTGAAACGCTTGCTAAAGAAAGCGGATGTATTCTCCCGCCTTTAGAAGATTAATCGCATGAAGATAAAGAATTTTCACGATCTAGCCACTAATAGGATTCGAGAAGTAGCGCTCATGATTGCCGAAACGGGACTTGAGGCCATCGATACAGAGTTGGTCGTAGAAAAACGAGTAGTGCTTCAGGGAAATACGCTCATTATTCAAGGAAGGTATATTTCGCTGGTGGCGATTGAACGAATATTTGTGGTGGGTGCGGGGAAGTGTTCACTCGATGCAGCAAAAGTACTTGAGAGAGTATTAGGTGAGCGCCTTACGGGAGGAATAGTAATTGGTGTTGGAGAAACCCAATTAACCAAGATAAGAGCGGTTAAAGGAACACATCCATTTCCGAGCCCAATAAACGTAAGTGCAACTGCAGAAATAATAAAATTTCTTTCTGGAATGACGGAACACGATCTCGTGCTTTTCGTCATCTCCGGAGGAGGCTCAACACTTCTTTGTCAGCCTCCCCAGGGATTAACATATGAAGATGAGGCGCGCACGCTTAAACTTCTTTTTGAAAAAGGAGCGACGATTGAGGAGATAAATACATTGCGCAAACACCTTTCTTTTGCGCGCGGAGGATTTCTTGCAGAGTACGCATATCCCGCACAGATAGTCTCGCTCGCATTTTCTGATGTACCAGGAAATAAAATTGAACTTGTGGCATCAGGCCCTACAGTAAAAGATATAACTACCGTGGCTGATGCACGTCGCATTATTGAAAAATTTAATATTGAGAAGGAAATTGGACTCACAATCCCACTCATCGAAACTCCAAAGGAGGAGAAGTATTTTGCGCATGTGTGGAATACGCTCTTGGTATCAAATGAGATTGCACTTGAGGCAATGGCAGAAAAGGCGAGAGAGCTTGGATTTTCTCCTATTATTAAAACCACCACAATTTCTGGAGAGGCGCGCGATATTGGCACAATGATAGTAAAAGAATTACATGCCGCACCATCGCGAAGCATTCTCCTTTATGGAGGAGAGCCTACGGTAACTGTAAAAAAGCCGGGGAAGGGAGGGCGTGGACTTGAGTTAGTACTATGTGCGCTTCAGTCTATTGTGCCTGGTGAATTGGTTCTTTCTATCGCATCAGATGGGCGTGATAACTGCGATTTTGCGGGCGCGCTCTGTGATATAATTACGAAGGAAAAAGCACTTACGTTTGGACTTGATGCAGTAAAGTGTCTCGAAGAAAATATGTCCTATTATTTTTTTGAACACGAATTCGATTACCTTATGACGGGAATTACCGGATCGAACGTATCAGATCTTCTTGTGGGTGTAAAATTATAATTATTATGACAAAAGAAACATCAGGTGCGTTGATAAAATGGTTTGCGGATACTGGTATTGAGGATGTACCACATGTAGGAGGGAAGAACGCGGCACTTGGTGAAATGTACGCAAATCTTGTGCCACTTGGTGTAAATATTCCTGATGGATTTGCGCTTACCGCAGAAGCATATCGTTTCTTTTTTGAGAAAACAGGTCTCGACAAGCAGGTGCGCGAGATTCTCTCTGATCTTGATACGCATAATCTTCGTAATCTTCAGGTGCGCGCGAAGAAGGTGAGAGAAGCAATTCTTGCTGCGGAGCTCCCACCCTCATTAAATGAGGCACTCACGAAGGCGTATGCAACGATGGAAGAGAAGTATGGGAAAGATATTGATGTAGCAGTGCGCTCTTCTGCAACTGCTGAAGATCTTCCGGGTGCATCATTTGCGGGTCAGCAGGAGACTTACCTTAATATACGCGGCATTCGAAACGTGCTTTTTGCAACGAAGCGTTGCATTGCATCACTTTTTACAGATCGTGCTGTTTCGTATCGTGCGGACAAGGGATTTTCCCATTTTGATACCGCACTTTCTGTAGGGGTGCAGCGTATGGTTCGTTCTGATGTTGCGTCTTCGGGTGTAGCATTTACTCTCGATACCGAATCTGGATTTGATAAGGTGATAGTGATTAACGGTATCTATGGTCTTGGCGAATTTATTGTGCAAGGGAAGGTTATTCCCGATGAATTTGTAGTGTTTAAGCCAACTCTTGAAAAGGGATATAACGCTATTATCGCCAAAGATTTAGGAAAGAAAAATATTAAGTTAGTTTATGCCAGTCATGGTACTAAGCAGACCTCAGTGTCGTGGAAAGACGAACAGAAATTTTCTTTGAGTGATGCTGAAGTTATTACGCTTGCAAAGTGGTGTATATTGATCGAGAAACATTTTTCAGAGAAGAGGGGACATCTTCAACCAATGGACATAGAGTGGGCAAAAGATGGACGTACGGGAGAATTATTTATTGTGCAGGCACGTCCTGAAACGGTACATGCAGGACAAGACAAATCAATTTATAAAGAATATCGTCTTGGTAAAAAAGGCGAAGTGCGTGTTTCTGGTATTGCGGTAGGTGCAAAAGTTGCTTCGGGAAAAGTGCGCATTTTGCGCGATGCAAAAAGCATCAACACCTTTCAGAAGGGGGAGGTGCTTGTTACAGAAATTACCGATCCTGATTGGGAACCAATCATGAAAATCGCATCCGCGATTGTGACCGATAAAGGTGGAAGGACGTCACATGCAGCAATCGTTTCTCGTGAACTTGGTATTCCTTGTATTGTAGGCACGCGAAATGCAACAAAAATTCTTCGTGGAGGGGAAGAAGTGACCGTGGACTGTTCTTCGGGCGAGAAGGGTGTGGTGTATGGAGGAGTCTTACCTTTTGAAGTATTGGAGCATCATTTAGACACCATTCCTCGTATCAAAACGAAGATTATGGTAAATATCGGTTCTCCTGATGAGGCGTTTAAGCATCATTATTTACCAGTAAAAGGCGTGGGGTTGGGAAGGCTCGAATTTATTATCGCATCTCATATCAGAATTCATCCTAATGCGCTTATTAATTTTAATAAATTAAAACATGGCTCGAAAACATTTGCGATGCGCAGAATGTTGAATGAGATTGAGAAGGCCACTCTTGGATATGAAGACAAGGCACAATTTTATGTAGATGAGCTTGCAGAAGGAATCGCAAAAATTGCAGCGGCATTTTATCCTAATGATGTCATTATTCGTTTCTCTGATTTTAAAACGAACGAATATAGCAAGCTTATCGGAGGCGAGATGTACGAACCTCACGAGGAGAATCCTATGCTTGGATGGCGTGGTGCGTCGCGATACTACGATCCTAAGTTTAAGGAGGCATTTGGCCTTGAGTGTAGAGCATTTAAAAAGGTACGTGAGGAGATGGGACTTCAAAATGTGATTCCGATGGTACCATTTTGTAGAACCCCTGAGGAAGGAAAGAAGGTAGTTGATTCGATGGCAGAACATGGACTCGATCGCAGTAAGGACAAGAAATTGAAGGTATATGTGATGTGCGAAATTCCTTCAAATATTCTTCTCGCAGATGAATTTCTTGAAATATTTGATGGTATGTCGATTGGCTCAAATGATCTTACTCAACTCGCACTTGGTCTTGATCGCGATTCTGGAATTCTCACCCATATTGGAAATGAAAATAATGAAGCAGTAAAAAAACTTATTGCAGAAATCATTGCCAAATGTTTAGCACGAAAGAAGTACATTGGCATCTGTGGACAGGCACCTTCTGACTATCCCGCATTTGCACAGTTTCTCATCGAGCAGGGAATCGAGAGTATGTCCTTGAATCCCGACACGGTAATAAAAACAATTATGGCCCTTGGGAAGAAAGAGAAAAAACCAAAAGAGAAACCAGCTATTTAAAGACTAAGAGATGAGTATAAAACTCCGCGTAATGCGGAGTTTTATCTTTTTCTGAATAGGGGTACACTAAGAATAGTTCACTTTTATTAGTTATTGGGAGGCCATCATGCCTGTATATATTTATGATTCTGACGCGTTTGAAAAACTTGTTGAAGTTGAAGGTTCGGCATATCGCGTGCAGCAAAACAATATAGGATTCTGTTCATTTGGAGCCTTTTTCCAAAAATGGAGTGCATTCGTATCGAGTAATAAGAAATTTACTGAACTACGACCAGAATTTGCAATCCATGTGGGAGATAATTCCATGTTGTACGGGCTTGGAGGACGAAATCGCTATTGCGTGTTGAATACAGGAGAAATTATGCTCCTTAAAACATCACTCAGTCCGAATACCCTCGATTTCTATACCGAGCGAGCCCATCATGCAGGATTCCGTATCTTTCCTGATGAATTTCCGTAAGTCGTCAAATACCCGTACTGTAAAGTACGGGTTTATTTTTTAGTAGGGCATAGTGTGGTAAAATTGAGTCAATCATATGAAAATAGGTTTTTTTGAGCTTGAGGGATGGGAAGAGAAAATAGTTCGCGAAACATTTTCTGGACACGAGGTGCGATTTAGTAACATGAAAATTACTGAACAGGATCTTCCTCCACAGAATGATTTTGATGTACTTTCTGTATTTGTAGATTCTCGTATTACTCCCGCAGTACTCACGCATTTTCCTAGCGTAAAACTTATTACGACACGCTCCACAGGCTTTGATCATGTTGATGTGGCGGCGTGTAAGGCAAAAGGGATTTCTGTTGCATCGGTGCCAGGCTATGGCGACAACACTGTAGCGGAGTTTGCATTTGGACTCATGCTTAATCTTTCTCGTAAACTCTATCAAGCAATCGATCAAATAAAAGAAATCGAATCATTCTCACAAAAAGGACTTCGTGGTTTTGATCTGAAAGGGAAGACGCTTGGGGTGGTGGGTACGGGACGAATTGGAAAGGAGGTAATAAAGATTGCAAAAGGGTTTGGTATGGAGGTAATAGCGTTCGACCCATTCCCTAATGCGGAAACAGCACTTGCTCTTGGGTTCACCTATTTTCCTCTTGAGGGCCTTCTGGGAAAGGCAGATATTATCACACTTCATTGCCCTTTAACCGATATTACCAAGCATCTTATTAATCGAAAGAATATTGGAATGATTAAGAAAGGAGCATATCTCATTAATACTGCGCGTGGTGGCATTGTAGAAACTGATGCGCTTGTGGAGGCGCTTGAAAAGGGGATTCTTGCAGGTGCAGGGCTCGATGTGCTTGAGGAGGAGGGAGAGACGAAAGACGAGATGCGTTTTTTGAGTGAGAACACACCTCACGAAAAAGAACTAAAAACAATACTTCAAAATCATATTCTTATGAATATGCCGAATGTGATTATTACTCCTCACAATGCCTTTAATTCGCAAGAGGCATTAGAGAGAATATTAAGTACCACACTCGAGAATATCGCAGGATTTATTGCGGGGACACCAAAAAATATTATTCCCTAATGTATCCCGTAAGAAAATTAATAAGTATGAATTTTTCTAGAAAACTAAGATATTGTCGTATGCGATTGTTCCTTGCCGAGGAATACAGACAGGTAATTTTTTAACGAGATGTATATAAAAGACATTCTTCTTCGCCAGATTTTTGACTCGAGGGGTGAGCCCACTATTGAGATAGGTGTACGAGATGCGGAGGGGTTTACTCATTATGCAGAAATCCCTTCAGGGAAGAGTAGGGGCGCACGAGAGGCGTCTGTGCTTAATTTTGAGGAGGCACAAAAAGCAGTGAATCATATTAAAGAAAAGGTGGCTGCACACGATTTTAAAGGAGTGGGTGAAGTTGATGCATTTCTTCTTTTGCAAGATCCCACACCTACCAAAGAAAAACTCGGTGGCAATGTACTCTTAGGTATTTCTATTGCAGCAGCACGCGGGTTTGCACATGCAGAAAAGAAAGAATTGTGGGAAGTTCTTCGAGAAGAATATTTTGGAGAAATTGAAAGTGATAAAGCTCCGCTCATTTTTTCTAATTTTATCAATGGTGGCGCGCACGCAAATAACAATCTTGATATTCAGGAATTTCTTGTGATTGCACGAACGGATGATTCTATCGCGGCTACCATCAAAAAACTTATTGAACTTTATCGTGCGACGGGAGATTTTTTAAAGAAACAGTATACGTTAAAAATTATTCCTATTGGAGATGAAGGAGGATATTCCCTCGATTTTCCTGATAATAGTGAGCCGCTTGCTATGCTCGAGGCGCTTATTGATGAAAATGATCTTGAGCAAGAATGTATGCTCGGGCTTGATGTGGCCGCATCTCATTTTGGAGACAAGGGTGCGTATGTGTTTGAGAAAAAGGATTACACACGCGCAGCATTAGTAGGGCTTTATGAATCATATTTTAAAAAGATAAAACTTCTTTATTCAATTGAAGACCCCTTTGGTGAGAATGATCCCGAGGGATTCGTAGCACTTCGAAAAGCGGCGCCTAATAAGATAATAGTGGGGGATGATCTCACTACCACAAACCAGGCAGAGATTGAGATGCATACCGCAGATGGTGCAGTGAACGGAGTAATTATAAAACCAAATCAGATTGGTACGATTTCTGAAACATGCGCCGCTCTTAAGGTGGCACGTATGCATGGTGCAAAGACTATTGTCTCACATCGCTCGGGGGAAACAGAAGATGTATTTATTATTCATCTTGCAAAAGCAGCGAATGCTGATGGAGTGAAAATTGGAGCGCCTGCAAAGGAGAGATTATTAAAATTTAACGAATTAATTCGCTTGTATTCATAAATAGAATCTCATGTCATTTTTTTCCGTATCGTCTTTTATAGTTTCTTATCTTCCTCAGACAGTTTTTGTACTGGTTTTTTTATGCACACTTACGGTCTATGCATTTCGAAATTTGCCATTAAGGCTCAGGTTTGAGAAATTCCTTACGATGCGAGGACTCGCGAGAACGATGATTTATTTCCGCATTATTTATGCGGGCATTCTTAGTACATTTCAATATTTTGTATGGGCAAATGGTGGTGGATTAGGCACTTTCTTTTTGAATGCGCCACTTGATGCAACAATACCAGTTTCTATTTTTAAATATGCTCCATGGATTTTTTCAAATTCATTCGGCTATTTCATTTTCTATTCCTGGGGGCGTTTTTGGTTAAATGCACTTCTTTCAGTTCTTGTGGCGTGGGCATTTTATAAATTACTTATTGTATTTAAGCGTTACAACGAGCGCTTTTTTGAAGAAGGGGAGACCGAGTTAGGATATGTAACCGCACTTCTTGCGGGATGGCCTCTTATTGTTATCTTCGTTCCTATTGTATTTTTTTGTGTGGTTCTTATATCTATCTTCCGCCTTATTTTCTTTCGAGAAACACTTACCACGCTTGGATGGCCATTTCTTCTTAGTATTTTTGCCACCGCATTTATAGGAAGCACACTTCTTACCCTTCTTCATTGGGGAGTACTCAAGGTTTAAAAAAAGAACCCTTTCATGTTTGTGAAAGGGTTTTTTATGCTACAGATGAAGGAAATATGATGATTGAGTGTTTAAAATTTCTCTGGAAAAGAAATCTATAAACGCTTTAAGAATCATAAATCCTCCAAGAATCGTGAGGGTGGCGGTTATTTTCTCCCAAAGCTCAAAAAAAGTTTCCTGTTGCCATTCAGTACCAGGCGTAAGAAACAGAGATCCCACGAGCGCAATTCCTGCGCCCACACATGCCGCGACAAGAATAAGTCCGGCAAGTATTGAAAAAAGATAATACAACCGCATTGCACAGTCGGCAATGCTCATACAAAACGAGGAAAGTAACTTTTTCATGAATACCTCCAAATAAAGTAAGTGGGCGATGATCTATTCATACAATACGCTTTTTATTGCTATCTGTCAACCATATGGAAAGAAACCATAATTTGCGTATAATTCAGATATGACACAAGTTGAACAATCATCGGTAGCGAAGGTATCGCCAAAAGATGTGTTTATCCATCTTCTCGCGATAATCACTCTCTACACGAGTGCAGTGAGCTTTCTCGTTTTGCTTTTTCAGGTGGTGAATATCTTTTTCCCTGATCCGGTGAGTGAGGGAGGATATTATGCATTGAGTTCTGCATACGGTTCGATGCGCTTATCACTTGCATCACTTGTGGTGATGTTCCCGCTTTATTGTGTGACCACACGTTTTCTTAATACGTCATACAAGATTGAACCAGAGAAGCGCAATTTGAGAATTAGGAAGTGGCTTGTCTATTTTACGTTGTTTGTTGCAGCACTCGTGATTGCAGGGGACCTCGTCACGCTCGTGTACAATCTTCTTCAAGGCGAGTTTGCTATCAGGTTTTTTCTTAAAGTAATTGCAGTGTTTGCGGTTGCAGGATCTATTTTCTGGTATTACTTCCTTGATTTAAAAGATCAGAGAGAGGAGAGGGCGACAAAGGCCCTAGTTGTTGGGGTTATAGGATTCGTCGTACTTTGTATTGTTGGTGGATTTTTTATGGTGGGCTCTCCGAAAGAAGAAAGAATGAGAAAGGCTGATGAGATGAGAATAGGAAATCTTCAGTATATTCAAAACGAGGTGGTAAATTATTGGCAGAATAAAGGAGTGTTACCTCAGAATCTTGAAGCACTTCGAGATGATTTGCGTGGAGTGAGTATTCCTCAAGATCCTGAGACGGGTAACGCGTATACATTCGAAGCAAAGGGTCCTGAGTCATTTGCACTGTGCGCGACCTTCTCTCTTCCAAGTTTTGAAAACACAGTAGGCTCTAAAGTTGCCGCACCCGTCCGTGTTTCTTATTTTGGTGCAGAAAGTTGGAAACATGAGGGAGGAAATCAATGTTTCACGCGCATTATTGATAAAGAGTTTTTTAAACCTTTGGCAAAATAGTGCTCATGAGGATATTTGTACGAGTGAAGCCGAGCTCAAAAAAAGAGAACGTGGAGAAGCTTGATGAGACTCATTATACGGTCGCAGTACACGAACCTCCTCTTGAAGGGAAAGCAAACAAAGCGGTGGAGCGAGCGCTCGCTGAGTATTTTGACATTTCTCGTTCTTCAGTAGAAATTGTATCGGGACTCACTTCAAAAATAAAAGTAGTTGAAATAGTTATATAATACCTCATGTCTTTATTTAAGCTTGTTTCTCCATTTGAGCCTGCAGGAGATCAACCGCGTGCAATCGCGGAACTTTCGATGGGTCTCAAAAAAAGAATGAAGCATCAGACGCTTCTTGGAGTAACTGGTTCAGGAAAAACATTTACAGTAGCAAATGTGATTGCTCGCGCAAATCGTCCTGCGCTTGTGGTAGCACATAACAAAACATTGGCTGCACAATTATGTAATGAGCTCCGCGATCTATTTCCAGAAAATTCTGTGCACTATTTTGTTTCTTACTACGACTATTATCAACCAGAGGCATATCTTCCTACCTCAGATACCTATATTGGGAAGGAAGCGATGATTAATGAGGAGATTGATAAATTGCGCCACGCAGCAACCACCGCACTTCTTACGCGTAAAGATGTAATTGTGGTGGCTTCCGTTTCCTGCATTTATGGTCTTGGTGCGCCACAGGTATATAAAGAACATATTTTTCATTTGCGCACAGGTGAAACAATAAACCGCGCGGCATTTGTGAGAAAGTTAGTTGAGCTTCATTTTACGCGAACGAATTCAGATTTAGCGCGCGGCACGTTTCGTGTGCGGGGAGAGAATTGGGAAATCATGCCCACGGATCGGGAGATTATTTACAACCTCGAAGTAAAAGAGGGAATTATTCAGCAAATTTATGAGGTGGATCCCGTAGAAGGTTTTGTACCTGGAAAAACTACTACGCTTCCTGAGGTAGTGATTGCGCCCGCAAAACATTTTATTACACTTGTGCCAGAGCGCGAACGTGCCACTCTCGCGATTAAGGAAGAGTTAAAACAACAACTCGCGCGCTTTGAAAAAGAGAAGAAGTTTTTAGAAGCAGAGCGACTGGAGCGGCGCACAAAATTTGACCTCGCGATGATTCGAGAGATTGGATATTGCAACGGTATTGAAAATTATTCGCAACATCTTTCAGGACGTGGTGCAGGACAACCCCCGGACACCCTTCTCGATTATTTTCCTGAGGATTTTATTACGGTGATTGATGAGTCACATGTGACCATCCCTCAGCTTGCAGGAATGCACGCAGGGGATGCCGCACGCAAGAAAACACTTATTGAGTTTGGATTTCGACTTCCCTCAGCCGCTGATAATAGGCCGCTTACGTTTGATGAGTTTAACGCGCGAATTGGGCAGATTATTTATACCTCGGCAACACCAAGTGAGTATGAGAAGAAGAAAAGTGTTATAGAAAATAACGGACAGATTGTTGAGCAGGTTATTCGTCCAACGGGTCTCGTTGATCCGAAGGTGACCATTCTCCCCGCAAAGGGTCAGGTGCAGGATCTTATTACTCGCATCGAGGCGCATGTGAATCCAAAAGAGGGATTAAAAGAACGAGTGCTTGTGACCACGCTTACAAAGCGTATGGCAGAAGATCTTTCTGCGTATCTTGAGGAGAGGAATATTAAGGTGACGTATTTACATAGCGATATTAAGACACTCGATCGTATTAAGATTCTCACTCGTTTACGAAGAGGGGATATTGATGTCCTCGTCGGAGTGAACCTCTTGCGTGAAGGACTCGATCTTCCCGAGGTTTCTCTTGTAGCTATTCTTGATGCAGATAAAGAAGGCTTCTTACGAAGTGAAACATCGCTTATTCAGACTATCGGACGTGCCGCACGTAATGTGCGTGGCGAAGTGCTTATGTACGCAGATAATATTACGGGGTCAATTGGACGAGCAGTTCGAGAAACAGAGCGCCGCCGAGTTATTCAGTTAGCATACAACGAAAAGCATGGCATCATCCCTACCACAATTATAAAAGAAATTAAGGATATCCTTCCGACTGATAAAATCGCGAAACTCGAATTAAAAGTAGTTTCAAAATCAAAGAGGGGAATTGAGGGACTTTTGAAGGAGAAAGAGAGGGAAATGCGCGACGCTGCCGAAGAATTAAATTTTGAGCTTGCCACCATTCTTCGCGATGAAATACGAGTACTCTCCAAGGAATTAGAAAAAGCAAAGAAGGAAAAGGAAAGAGAGAAGAGGAAAGAGAAAAAAGGAAAAGAGGTAAATAAAAAAGGGAAAGCATAGTGCTTTCCCTTTTGCTCTCGTAAGAGCGTGCATATTCAATCACATTGTTGCGCGAATCCCTGCCATGACCGTCATGTTTCCTTTCGAGAATGTGTTATTGCCAAATTCTCGAAGGAGCAAGGTGCCATAAATGCGAAGGGGAGTGGGCAAGAATTTAAAATCAATTCTTGGACCAATTCCATATTTCGATTCGGCATATACGCCAGGAGCAATCCATGATGCAACGGGTACAAGGAGGATTCCTTGAAGCCAGGCACCTGTACCGCCACCATATTCTGCTGATGTGACGATAAGTATGGATTTGGTGTAGACATACTCACTCGCACTTCCAAGAAAGAAACTTCCACGTACTCTCCAAAAACTGGTAGTGGGTGAATATTCTTGAATGCCTGCTTGTGCTTCTACACCGACCCATGTTGAAGGGCGCATCGCGACACCTACAAATCCCGCGCTTGGTAGAGGGTTTCCCCAGCCATTTCGCGAAAGGCGTCCATATGCGGTAAGACTTGTGACTTGATTCATCGTCTGTTTCACATAGCCTTCCATGCGATAAGAACGTTGAGACAAACCGAATACATCTTTTGTTACAATTCCGCGCCCTTCAATGTACCACATGGTGTGTTGTGCAGAGACAGTGAATGTAACAACGAATAAAAGTGCGAAAAGGGTTAGTGTCCTTTTCATACGACCTCCAAATTAGTGTGATTAATAGTGTTATGAACTGTATGAATTATACTCTATTTTCAATAAAAAGTCAATAGTAGCAAAACCCACGCATAGTGCGTGGGTTTGTATGTATCAATTCCAATCATCCCAAAGTTCGTCGTGTTTCAAAGTGTCGGTACACCCTTCATGTGTCACGCGCCTTGATCGTTGGATTACTTGAGTGGAATCCGTGGGTTCAAGAGTGGTGTCAACATGTAGACGACGCGCATGTCGTTCATGACGAGTATCAGGAATAGTGCGTGTGACTGCGGGGGGATTTGTGCGTAATTGATGTCGTTCGGCAACAGTGACGAAGATGTCAAAACACAGAATGGCCGCAATTGCACACAGCGCTGCAAAGATAAGGAAGAGAACAAATGTTCTCATAAGAACTCCTGTTAAATGTGAGAAATAATGATCTGGCAACATTATATACAATATGTACCAATAAGTCAAGAGCAGCGAAGAAAATATTGACAAATAAGGATTATTCTTTTATCATTGCCTCAGCTTTTTTACCATTCTTATTACTCATCTAATTAAAGGAGATACGCTATGAAACGCGTTCTTGTAAGTTGTTTTGTGCTGTTCTTGTGTGCAATGAGTACGCAGGCACAGACATTCTCGTTGTTTTCACGCTTTGATACATCACGAGTTTCAAGTGCCACTGTGTCGTATTCGGATACCGCATCGCAAGGGGCAACTGCATTTCGGTTTTCTCTTTCGACGCCCTACACTTCGGGCGCGCGATATGCAAAGTTCGACAAAATATATCCGACAACGCTTCCTACCCCACGAGGGGGAATTCTTGTGGATCTTATGGTGCCATCCTGGTGCGATAGTGTGCGTGTAGCGATTTCATTTTGCCTTGATTCGGTTGAGGTATTAAATTCGCCACTTACCATTGTCGCAAAGGGAGCATATCGGGAAGTTTATTTTCAATTTCCTGATACGCAGCGAACATTTAATCGATTGCGTGTGGCACTCTCATATCTGCCGGGTCGCTCAGGCGCCTACGTTCTTTTTATGGACAAAACGCGCTTGGTTACACCGACTGATACGATTTTATTTGATGGCGCAGAAAGTGATGTAATTTCTCCTGATCCGCCAACAAGTCTTGTGCTTGTGGCACCGACTAGTACCTCAGTAGTGATAGTTTCGGGTATTCCTGGGAATACGGATATCTTTGGAGGTGTTGCAGAACTCTCTACAAGTGCAAGTTTTACGAATCCAATTGTAAAAGCATTTGTATGTAGTCACGGCGCACGCGATTCAGTTGTATTTACAGGACTTTCAAGTACCACTACGTATTATGGAAGAGTTATGTACATTGATTCGACGGGAAATCGTTCACTCTATTCGGCAACCGCATCAGTCCAAACAGGGACATTATTGAATCCTCCTGATATGCCTACCTCACTTGGAGTCCAAAAAGTAGAACCAAGTGCAGTTACTTTCAGATTCAATTCACCTAGTGTGATTCAGAATGTGGAAGCGGTTATGGTTGAGTGTTCTGATGATATTACGTTTCCTCGTGATCGTGTGATTATTATGTATGTTCCCATACTCGCACCGTCTACGTTGTATCTTGGAACATTTGGAGGACTTACCGGAAGCAGGACATATTATCTCCGCGCACGCTCAAAAGGAAAAGACAGTTCTTATTCGGCATACACTCCTGCCATTCCTGCACGTACAGTAGTGACGGGAGTTCTAAGTCTTGAGGGAAGTATTCCCACAACATTCATACTTCAACAGAATTATCCCAATCCTTTTAATCCTGCAACACGCATTCGGTTTTCGGTGCCTGCATATGGCCCCGTACTTCTGGAGGTGTTTGACCTACAGGGGAGACGAGTAGGCATAATTGCCGAGGGTATTTTTACTCCCGGGAATTATGAGGTTTCATTTAATGCAGACCATCTTGCCTCGGGTACCTATCTTTATAGGATGCGCGCAGGAGAGGTGTCATACACTGCAAAGATGATACTTATGAGATAGTCATCGAGCCTCCGCATAGTGCGGAGGTTTTTATTTTTTAAAAAGAAAACTTGACCAAATACTAAGGATGTTTTAATATTTGGCCGACATGAGGAGCACACTGCATACAGGTTTATTCCTCGTAATAGCAACCGCCTATCTTTTTGGTGGTGTATTTTTTGCACATGCTGCCACACCCATTTCAATCTCTCTTCAGCCTTCTAATAATTCACTCTTTGTATCGTGGACGGTCCCCGCAGATGCCACTGAGCAGGAGGTGCGTTATGCAACAATCGCAATAGATGAAGCGAGTTTTTCAGGTGGTACGATTGTCTCAGGAGTTCCCACTCCTATACCTTCTGTGCCTCAATCGGTAACAATTAATAATTTAGCAGAAAATACTAATTATTTTGTCGGCTATCGTTATGGAGATACGGTAGGGGCGTATACGTATTCATTCGCGTCTCTCACGACACTTTCTGCTCCACCCAATCTTCCTCCCGCATCGGTTACGGGATTTTCTGGTTCAGGAACAGAGACCTCTCTTAATTTTTCATGGACCGCACCAAGCGATACTGATCTTTCTCAATACGAAGTTCGTTATGGTACGACCCCGATAACAGAAAATTCATTTGTAAATGAAACACAGGCAGTAGGTGCACCACTTCCCATACCAACCACCTCTCAATCATTTTCAATTGGTGGTCTTTCTTCGGCAACTACGTATTATGTGGGTATTCGAGTGACCGACACAGTAGGAAATAATTCTCCTATAGCCGTTACTTCAATTACTACTGCGACAAAGAGTGGGGGAGGAGGAAGTGGCAATGTGTCTGCACCTTCTCCTGTTTCGTCATTTTCCGCATTGGGGAGAAGCACCTCCGCGATACTTTCGTGGCATACGCCCGATGAGCGAGGTCTTTCGGAATTCGATGTGCGTTATTCATTAACTCCAATCACTGAGGGTAATTTTTCTTCAGCAATAAAAGTAAATACCACACCTCTTCCTCTTGAAGGAAAAAACCAATCATTGGATGTTTTGGGACTTTCACCATTTACTACTTATTATTTTGGAGTCAAAACAGTAAATACGGTGGGCATGGTCTCAACACTTGTAACTGCATCAACGACTACTGGCGCATGGGTTCCTCCTGTTACTAATCTCGTAGCAACTGCGAGTGCAACTACTCTTGATGTGTCGTGGCACACGCCTACAAGCACTATTCTTTCAGTGTTTGATGTGCGATTTGCTCCGTTTGTATTTACTGCACCCACATTTGCCTCAGGCACACTTGCCACAGGCATGCCTCTTCCTCTTGAAAATAAAGATCAGGGATTTCGCATCTCAGGACTTTCTGCAGGAACGAATTATACAATTGGAGTTCGTATTGTAAGTACGACAGGAGAAGCATCAGACATTGTGTTTATCTCAGTAACCACACCGACCGTGGGTGGTAATTCAATTGGTGGTGGGGGAGGCGTGGGTTGGGGAGGAGGTGCCATGTATTACAATCCCGCATTGCCTTATATGGTTATTAATAATGATGCAACTTCAACTGACCGTGAATTAGTAACTCTTTCTCTCTCTTCTCCTTTGGTGCGCGAGATGCTCATTTCAAATCGTAGTGATTTCGTAGATGCAAAATGGGAGCCCTTCGCATCGTCATCACAGTGGGTTTTGATAGGGGGAAGCGGTATTCGTACAGTCTACGCAAAATTCAAAGATCAAAATAATGCGATAAGTAGCGTAGTCTCTGATAGTATTATGCTCCAGCCTTTTCATGCAGTCCCGGTTCGTACACCTGCACGCACATCTTCTCCTCGACCTGTATCGGTTATTACTCCAGGAAAACCATTCGCAACTCTTATCTCTATTTATCCAACACAGATTACGGTTATAAAGGGTGACTTAGTGACTATCACGCTTGTCGCACGTCCAGAAACATCAAAAAAGTATGGCGCACAAATAGAACTCTCGTATCCTTCAGAACTTCTTGAATTAAGATCGGTAGAATATGCGCGTGGATGGAAACCTGCGTATGATGAGGAGAATAATTATGATGATGTAGAAAACGGCATTATTCATCGGGTGATCGCATACCCTGCAGGATTTACTGAACCTTTGCGCGTTATGTCACTCACATTCTTTGCACGTGAGGATGGTGCGGGACTAGTAAAGACCACCAACGGTATTACACTTCTTTTGCGTAATAACAAAACCGCACTTCGTATGGAAACGAAATTGAGCGTTGTTCCACCATCAGGTACTAAAAATGAGCACCTTTTTGCAAATATTCTTTCCGCTACTACAGGAAGTAATCTTGTCTCATTTGTAAGTGTGCTCTCATTTTTCAGCATTCTTTCAATAATCTATTTTACAACGAGTAAGAAAAAGAGTTTGAAAGATATCATTTTAATAGGGAAGTAGTATTTGTTTGACATCCCTCCTATATCTACGTAAAGTTTCCTTATAGACCCCTCCAGACATTTGGAATGGGGCAATTCATTTAGTACTAGCACAACCCTCGATAGTGGCCCTCGACAGGGTGACGCGGCGTCAAATGAAGCAGTACTCGACAGTATAATGAGGCATCGCATATGAAAGATAAAATCATCATTAAGGGAGCGCGCGAGCACAATTTAAAGAACGTGAATCTCGAGATTCCACGCGATAAAATGACCGTATTTACGGGGCTTTCTGGTTCGGGAAAATCATCACTTGCCTTCGATACTATTTTTGCCGAGGGGCAGCGTAGGTATATTGAGTCGCTTTCTGCCTATGCGCGACAATTTTTGGGTCGTCTTGATAAGCCAGATGTAGATGAGATTGAGGGACTATCTCCCGCTATCTCCATTGATCAGAAGAGTCATTCTGCAAATCCTCGTTCCACTGTTGCAACGATTACCGAAATTTACGATTATCTGCGTGTGCTCTTTGCGCGTGGCGGAAAGCCATTTTGTCCACGATGTGGAAGCCCTATTCAGAAAATGACGAACGAGGAGATCGTGGATATTGCGGTCGGCATCTATAAGAAAAATGAAGCAGGAAAAAATATGGTTCTACTCGCGCCAGTGGTCCGTGGTCGCAAGGGGGAGTATTATCAGCTGCTTTATGATTTTTTAAACGCAGGATTTTCAGAGGTACGCGTCGATGGCACATTTTATTCATTACGTGATCGCATAGAACTTAGTCGTTACCAACAACACACGATTGATCTTGTGGTCGATCGTATGCCTTCGAACCTCGATTTTAAAAATAAAGATAATCGTTTGCGTCTTTCAGAAGCAATTGAGACCGCACTCAAATATGGTGGCGATGTAGTGACTATTATTACTACTGAAGAAGTTTCCCTCTCTTCAAAATTCACGTGTCCGCGTGATGGTTTTTCATTCCCTGAAATCGAACCACGTCTTTTTTCATTCAATAGTCCGTTTGGTGCATGTCCTGCCTGTAATGGTCTTGGCACAGAAAATATCTGGTCAGAAAAAATATGTGAAGTCTGTGCAGGGAAGCGTCTTAAAGAAGAGGCATTGAACGTGCTTATCGGAAATAAAAGTATTCAATCGGTTACCGCACTCTCAGTAATTCATGCCTACAATTTTTTTGACACCTTGAAAGAAATTAAAGACCCTCGCTTTAAAGAAGTGGCCGAACTTCCTATTCGGGAAATTAAAAATAGATTGAAGTTTCTTATTGATGTAGGACTTGAGTATCTGACACTTGATCGAAGAGCGGGGACTCTTTCAGGTGGAGAGTCACAACGTATTCGACTTGCCTCACAAATTGGTTCACGTCTTATGGGAACGCTTTATATTTTGGATGAACCTACTGTAGGACTGCATCAGCGTGATAATGCAAAACTCATTAAAACCCTGCAGGAGCTTCGCGATTTAGGGAATACCGTAATTGTGGTGGAACATGATGAGGAGACGATTCGTGCTGCAGATTACCTTGTGGATATTGGCCCTGGTGCGGGGGTGCATGGTGGGCACGTGGTAGCCGCGGGTCCTATTCCTGAGATTTTGACTGACATGAAGCAGAAATCACTCACTCTCGACTATCTTCGGGGGAAAGAATTTATCGAGACGCCGAAAGAGCGGCGTAATGTCACGAAAGATCACGATGCGTTGAAATTGAAGGGAGTAACGGAAAACAATTTAAAAAATATTAATATCAGTATTCCTTTGCGAAGATTTACTGCAATTACGGGTGTCTCGGGTTCGGGAAAAAGCTCACTTGTCTACGATGTACTTTATAAACATCTCGCCAATCTTTTTAATGACGCGACCTACAAAGTTGGCGCACATAAAGGAATTACTGGGACGGAATATATTAATCGTGTGATTAATATTGACCAGGGAGCAATCGGACGCACCCCACGCTCAAACCCCGCAACCTATGTAGGTGCGTGGACATTTATTCGTGATCTTTTTGCAGCTACCGAAGATGCGCGTGTGCGTGGGTATAAACCAGGGCGCTTTAGTTTTAACGTAAAAGGGGGACGTTGTGAAAACTGTGAAGGGCATGGCGTAATTGCCATTGAAATGCACTTCTTGCCGACAGTCTACGTGACCTGTGACATCTGCAAGGGAAAACGTTTTGATCGCGAGACTCTTGAAGTGGAATATAAAGGAAAGAATATTCACGACGTATTAAAAACAACCATTGAAGAAGCGGCCACGTTCTTTGAAGAAATCCCTTGGCTCTATGATAGATTAAAAATTTTAAACGAGGTGGGCTTGGGCTATCTTGAGCTTGGACAATCCGCAACGACGCTTTCGGGAGGTGAAGCACAACGCATTAAATTAGCAGCTGAGTTAGGAAAGCGTGATACGAGAAAGACCATCTATCTTTTGGACGAGCCCACGACCGGACTCCATTTCGCTGATGTGCAAAAATTACTCGAAGTACTTCAGCGACTTGTGAATCGTGGCAATACCGTAGTCGTCATCGAACACAACCTCGAAGTTATTAAATCAGCAGATTGGGTGATTGATCTTGGTCCTGAGGGAGGTGAGCAGGGTGGAGAGGTTATTTGTGAGGGAACTCCCGAGGATGTGGCACGCAAAGGGAGAAGTTACACAGGTCACTATTTGAAAAAAGTGATATAGTAACAAGAATGACATCAGTAGGAACAAAGAAAAAAGTAGGACTCGCTTTAGGAGGAGGTGGCGCAAAAGGCTTGGCGCATATTGGCGTCATTAAAGAGTTGGAGCGTATGGGCATCGAGATTAGTTTTATTTCAGGAACAAGTATGGGGGCCTTAGTAGGTGCATGGTATGCAGCTACGAAAGATATTGATGCACTTGAGAAATTATTCCTTGGGGTCACGAAAGACGGCATCTTTCCGGTAGGAAAGATAATTCGTAAACATGATGGGAACGTGTTCAAGGATCCTATGGTTCCTGCATTTTATGAATCTCGTCTTGATGGCATTATGTTTGACGAGTGCAAAATTCCCTTTAAAGCAGTAGCCACCGATGTAAAAAATGGGAATCAGGTAGTGTTGGGCGAGGGGAAGGTAATGGATGCAGTTCGTGCAAGTGCAGCACTTCCTATTGTGTTTAATCCTGTTGAAATTGAAGGAAGAATTCTTATGGATGGAGGATTCGTAAATCCTGTTCCTGCTGATGTAGTAAAAGAAATGGGAGCTGATATTGTAATTGCCGTTGATGTATCAAGTAAGTGGATTGATTTTAGTGAAATGCGTTTTGATCTCTTGCATATGCACTCCATTGTTTCTGGTGCAATGTCGGTAGTGGAGTATCAAGTAGCAAAAAAGATTCTAAAAGAGAATGCTGATATTGTATTGAATCCCGCGGTACTTAGTTATAACTGGCTCGAATTTAATAATGCAAAAGAACTTATTTTATGTGGAAAGAAAGAGACACATTTGCACCGAGAAGAAATAGGAAAGAGAACGGGGCATAGACTTGCAGAAAAATCATCATTTGAAACGTTTATGGATTTTATCTTGTATTCCGATTAGTGGGCACATACTTCAATGAAGAAATTGTATTTACATATTCCGGAAACTCCCGGCGTGTATTTTATGAAGGATGGCGCAGGGAAGATTCTTTATATTGGCAAAGCCGCGAATTTAAAACGGCGCGTGTCGAGTTATTTTTTGCGTCCGCATGATACCCGCATTCAAAAGATGGTTTCGGAAATTCGTGCGATTGAATATAAAGAGGCAGGAACGGCACTCGAGGCACTTATTCTTGAGTCGAAGTATATTAAGGAACTTCAGCCACCGTTTAATATCAGAGAAAAAGATGATAAGAGTTTTTTATATGTAGTCATCACCAAAGATGTATTTCCTCGTGTACTCTTGGTGCGTGGTAAGGAAATAGCAAAAGAGGACTCTCTTGTACAATTTGGTCCCTTCACCTCTGCTTCAAATCTTCGCGAGGCACTCCGCATTATGCGTCGTATCTTCCCTTGGAATACACATCTGCCAGAAGTAGTAGCAAAAGCATATGAGAGCACCGGAAAGAAGGTGAGGCCTTGTTTGGAGTATGAGATAGGTATCTGCCCAGGGACGTGTATAGGTGCAATATCCTCAAAAGAATATAAAAACATCATTCGCAATCTCACCCTTTTCTTTGAGGGGAAGAAGGAGAGGGTACTTGCGGCATTTACGCGTGAGATGAAAACAGCAAGTAAAAAGCAGGAGTTTGAGAAAGCAGAGCAGATAAAGCGTCGTTTGTTTGCCTTACAACATATTCAAGATGTTGCACTTATTCACGATTCCGAAGTGGCAAGTGGCAAGGAGGGTGAACGTCCGTATCGTATCGAAGGGTATGACATTTCAAATATTGGAGGAATATCAGCAGTGGGCTCAATGGTGGTTTTTACGAATGGTATTTCAGATAAAAAAGAATATCGAAAATTTAAAATTCGTACGGTTACCGAGGCAGATGATGTGGGTATGTTGCGTGAAATACTTATTCGTCGATTTACGAATAAGTGGCCGTTGCCCGATTGCATCTTGATTGATGGAGGCAGAGGACAGGTGAATGTAGCGAAAGAAATACTCTTGAAGTATGGACTCACAATTCCTCTCGTGGGTCTTGCAAAAGGACCCGAGCGAAAAAAGAATGAGGTAATAGGCACGATTCCCAAAGAAGTTACCCTTGCCACTCTTATTAAGGTGCGTGATGAGGCACATCGATTTGCGGTCGCGTATCACAAAAAAGTTCGCTCTACACAATTCTTTAAATAAAAAGAGACCCATGCTTCCTATGGTACAATGAGGAAAATGGCCGCAATAAAATTACCATATATTGGAGCACACGTTTCGGCAAATGGAGGATTTGGTGAGGCACTTGTGCGCGCTGAGGCAATGGGCGCAACCGCAATGCAGATTTTTGGTTCCTCGCCGCGTATGTGGCGGGCACGAATGCCACTCGCCGCAGATGCGCGGGCATTCAAAGCAGCATACGAGAAGAGTACGGTAAAAGGACTGTATCTTCATGCGGCCTATTTGGTAAATGTGGCGAGCTCATCTCCTACTATTTATAACTCCTCAATTCAAAGTCTTATTGATCACTTATCAATTGTAGAAGCAATTGGAGGTGACGGACTTATTTTTCATATCGGTTCTTCAAAAGGAGGTACGCGAGAGGAAGCGCTTGCAAAAGAAATAATGGCAATTAAAAAAGTACTTCACGCAGTGCCGGGCAAAGCGAAGCTTCTTATGGAAAATACGGCAGGTGGAGGCGAGAAGATTGGAGTAGGTATTGATGAGATGGCACAAATGTTCAATGAAGTAAATTCAGAGAGATTAAAAATCTGTTTTGATACTGCACACGCCTTTGAGGCAGGAGCAGTAAGTGCGTATACGAAAGAAAGTGTGAAGTCACTTTTCAATGCGTGGGATAAGGCAATTGGGGTAGAGAATATCGAGGTGATTCATGCAAACGATTCGAAGACAGAATCAGGTTCGCATCATGACCGTCACGAGAATATTGGTGCAGGGTTTATCGGCCTTGATGGATTTAAAGCACTTGCAGGAGATAAGAGACTTCGCGATAAGGCATGGATACTTGAGGTTCCCGGATTTCATGAGCTTGGGCCGGATAAAGAAAATATCGATATCTTAAAATCTTGTTTTAAGTAAAATAAAAATCCCGCCATATGGCGGGATTCGATTAACTTCGGGCTGCAACTCCTCGTATGTACATGCCATACGCCATCATTGCTTTTGCTCCTTCTGCAAGATATTTTCCGGCGCATACTGAGCAGAGGTCAGGAGAAATTTCGCTATCCAGAACTTTGTCGCGATGTTCCGGGCAGAAGATGCGATTGCAATTCGGGCAAGGTATAGGAGGGAAGCTCTCTGTTTGAAACGTTGTGTTGCATATACCACACGGATACGTGGTTGCAGATGCGGTGATTAATTGCATAAAGCTCTCCTTTTGTCGTGTATAATAGTGAGTGAGTACTAAAAAGAAGATACAATAAATCATGAAAATTGTAAACAAGACGAAGCAGACCGTGCTTGCAGAGCATGCGAGAGTGGCCCGAACGCTCAATGAAAAGACAGTGGGATTATTAGAGGAAACAAAGCCTGCCTCACTCTATATGCGGACACGCTGGGGTATTCATATGGTAGGAATGAGATTCCCGATAGATTGTGTGATATTCGACGACGAGTACAAAGTAAGAAAGATGGTGCATAGTCTTATGCCAGGGAAGATGTTTTTCTGGAATCCAATGTATGCAAACGTCCTAGAGCTTCCCGAAAGAACCCTAAAGAATACGCGTACGGAGCTAGGTGATAGTATAGAAATGAGCGAGGAGGGTATGGTAGTATAGAAGCCATGGAAATAAACAAAGAAGGGAAGATGTTTATGGGGTTAATCGTCGCAATTGTCCTTGTAATCGTGGGGGCCTACGAATATACAGGTGCACCATCTACAGATGAGACAAAGAAAGAACAACCAATCGCAACAAGTACTACGGCGACAAGTACTGTGCAAAGCGGAATAAAACAAACAAATAAACCTATGAACGGACTTGAAATTATTGATGAGGTAGTAGGAACGGGAACAGAAGCAGTCGCGGGAAAAACAGTGAGCGTACATTATGTGGGCACACTTACGAACGGAAAGAAGTTTGATAGTTCACGCGATCGTGGCACCCCATTCTCTTTTAGTCTTGGCGCAGGAGAGGTCATCAAGGGATGGGACCAGGGCGTGGCAGGTATGAAGGTAGGAGGAAAGAGAAAACTCACCATTGCACCGGAATTGGCGTATGGGAGTAGGGAAGTGGGCGGTGGGCTCATTCCTGCAAATTCAACATTAGTATTTGAAGTGGAGTTGTTGGACGTAAAGTAAGAGGCATCATTCCCCATCTTTCATCAGCCGAGTTTCCGCAAAAGATAGATTATCCTCTCTCGAATAAAGAAGGAACGAATAAGAGTGGACTCAAACCCCGCCTGCCTGGCGGGGTTTTCGAACAACACTCTTCTTCTCCTTCTTTTTATTCTCCCTGCCTGCCGGCAGGCAGGCTTGCGGGGCTTTTGGGTTATTCAGATTTTTTGAATTCATTCATGCTCTCAAAATTGCCGGGCTTGAGGGAGAATTTTTTAAACAAATGAGTGAGGACTCCGATCAATCGAGTATCATCTTCGAGCATAGCGAGATGCCAGAAGAGAATAAATTCATCAGCAGAAAATTGTTGATCGCTCTGGATTTCTTGCAGCTCCGCATCAACCAAGATACCGAGCTTGTAGGCGAGATCTTTCGCGTCGTACAAGAATAGTGGGGTATTGTTGTATTCAATCCAGCACGCAGTTTCGAGAACTTGCCATGAGGTTCCTCTGGTGATTTCGGCTTTGATTGCGTGGTAGAAGATTCTGAATGCTTCGTAGAAATTTGAATATGTTCCGATATTCTGTAGGTTAATCGCAACGGTAAACATACACTTCCTCCCTGTGATTAGTAAAACAAATGACTGGTCGCATTATTCAATAAGAGAATGTAAAAGTCAATTATGATTGACACCATAGCAATTGTATTGCTATGGTGTTTTTAGGTTTTTCACAAATTAAAAGGAATTAGTATGAGTGAACAAAGAAGTTACACGACGAATCCTGGTGACCATCTCGTCATTCAGATTACGGGAATTGCGCAGCATCATATCGCGGAAGTCGTAAGTTCTGATCCTCTGATAGTGAAGGTTATGGAACACGGACCTTACGCGAAATTAAAGACAGAGGATTTTGTGATTGATGAGGAACTTTCGGCGAAGTATCAAAAAGGGGATGCGAAAGAATGGGATGTTCTCTATCGTGAAGCAAAGGAGAGGGGATGCCCTTTTCTCTCAGGACTCACGAGTGTGGGGACAAAGGGTGATACCCTGTATGAATTGATTGGTGCTTCAGAAGAGTAATAAAGTACATAGTATACGAATGACCCCGTTCGCTCTCAGGCGAACGGGGTTTTTATTTCTTTATTAGCAAAAAAGCATACTTGACAATATTGTAGAATGTATGTATACTTACGTTAGTTCACAATTTATAACATTTTTCAGGAAAGGGCTTTTTATGGATTACAATGTGGTTTTCAGAACCATAGTTCAGTGTACTCACACTGGTGTGGTTACATGGACTTCTTTTCGAAGCAAGGAACACTTCGATCAATGGTACAGCGAAAAAATGAAAACATGGTATGAGGTAGTTGAAGAGGGAGTGTCACAAGAACGCGCAATTGAACTTTGTTCATCGCGAACAGCGACACTTGCTGCTCTTGGAGCTCAGGTAAAAGAAGCCGAACAGATCTTGGAAAGCATTTTGGCTAAGGATACCCAGTAATCAAAGAGTACCGTCGGATTGCATATGCGTCCGGCGGTTTTTATTTTTATGAAAAAGATTGACTTCGTTATATCAAAATCGTATAGTGCGGGCAGTTATTTGATTTATTTTTTATTCACTATTGAGCGAGGTTTTATATGTTTATTGCAATTGTGACCCACAATACGGGACATGGGGAAGTATCTAATCCATTTATCATTTCTGAATATCTTCCCGAGGTAATTCAAGCAGTGCAATCTATTAATGAAGATGCGAGTCTTCATTACGAATTTCACGAAGATGAAACAGGATTTGTGGTGTACAACATTCCCATGAACAAGATACTCGGGAAACTGAACTTTCTCGACTCCATTGGAACCCAGATTTCAGAGAGTTATCCGGTTGTTTTTTCCAAAATACGTATGGGTGGAAAATGGCAAGAGCGATGGTGGAATAAGCACCTGATAAAAGTGCTCGTGCCGCGCAATTTTTCGGAAAAATAGTATTCTTATGCCCCCAATTGTTGGGGGCTTTTTATTTCTGATAGGAGAGAAATACATTATTGACTTACGCTATAATCGTTGTATTCTTTGGTCAGCTGCTATTCTTTAATAACTGAAAAGGAGCATTCATATGTTTCTCAGTCAGCGGTGGGCATACCTAGTACTTACCATACCTTTCTTGATGATTTGGGTTATCTTATACCTCCTTGCAAACAAGGAGACAAGAAATCACCAACTCTTAAGAAGCATGGTGGGAATGTTTTTAGGAGTCTTGTCGGAAACACTCTATTTCTCCGATTACTGGTATCCTCAGAGCATTTTTTCAACGTATGTGTTTTCTATTCCCGTGCTTATCGAAGATATTCTCTTCGGATTTGCTGTGGTGGGGATAGCGAGTACGTGCTATGAAACACTTTGTAAAAAGAGAAGAACACGCATGCAAGAAATGTCCTCTCTCAGGAAAATTCTTGTGATGGTGACGCTCGGACTCATGGTATATATTTCTTCTCTTATCCTTTGCAAGGTAGTAGGAGTTAATTCAATTTTTTCGACGGCGGGTATCATGTTTATGTTTTCTCTTGTGGTACTTTCTCGTCGGCCAGATCTTTTAAAGCCCGCATTTTTCACCTCCACGGTATTCTTGGGACTTCTCTTCTTTATTTATTCGTTCGGCTTTCTCATATTTTCAAATGCCGAGCAGATACTTATGGATTGGTGGGCGCTCTACCAGCATCCATTGGGAACTCGAGTCTTCAACATTCCGATTTCGGAGATGGTCTGGGCATGGTGTTTTGGATTTTCAAGCGCCACACTTTATTCTGGTGCTACAGAAGTTTATTTCTCTCCTCAAACATAACCCCCGTATGGGGGTTTTTATTTTTTCTCTTCGCAAAAAAGCAGCAACGCTTGAAGATAGGGTATAATTATTTACATAGTTGAGAAATTAGGTATGAATATTGAAGAACTAAAAAAAGTAATAAAAGGGGAGGTGATGGCGGATGAGAGGACAAAGGTGAAATACAGCCGTGACACGAGCCTTTTTGAGGTGACCCCTCAAGTTGTTGTATTTCCAAAAGATGAGGAGGATGTGAGAGCTCTCGTGCATTATGTGGCAGACGCAAAGAAGCGAGGAGAAGCTATTTCTCTTACTGCGCGTGCCGCAGGAACCGATATGTCAGGTGGGCCACTTACTGAATCAATTGTAGTTGATTTCTCAAGGTATTTTACACACATCGAAGATGTGGGAAATCTTATTAATATGGAGGGTGGTATTCCTGATGGATATGCGATTACGGAACCCGGCGTTTTTTATCGTGATTTTGAAAAGAAAACACTCGAGAAGGGATTTTTGCTTCCTTCATACCCTGCATCACGTGAACTTTGTGCGATGGGGGGAATGATCGCGAATGATTCGGGAGGAGAGAAAACATTAAAGTACGGGAAGACGCATGACTATGTGCGACGACTGAATGTAGTCCTTGCGGATGGTGGTGCATATCAATTAAAATCACTTACCTCGGAAGAGCTTAAGAAGAAAGAAGAGGAGACTACGTTTGAGGGAGAGGTGTATCGAAAGATGCATGCACTCTTGGGAAAGAATGCTGATGTGATTCAGCGTGCAAGACCGAAGGTATCGAAGAATTCTGCAGGCTACAATTTATGGGATGTGTGGAACGGAAATCGTTTTGACCTCACAAAACTTTTCACGGGTTCTCAAGGAACGCTCGGTATGCTCACGAAGATGGAAGTTCGTTTAGTAAAGGCAAAACCTGAGACGGGCATGCTTGTAGTTTTCTTGAGCGATTTTTCTAAAGTAACCTCAGTCGTAAATGAAGTGCTTCCATTTGCGCCATCAAGTTTTGAATCATTTGACGACCAGACGTTTACACTTGCACTTAAATATTTCTGGGGATTTTTGAAACTTCTTGCAAAAAATCCTTTCTCACTTGCGCTCGCATTTTTGCCTGAGTTCTGGCTTGTGCTTACGAAGGGGATGCCAAAACTTATTCTTCTTATTGAATTTGAAGAGGATACGGTTGTTGAGGTACAAAAGAAATTAGAGGCATTGCGCACAAAACTCATACCACTTGGATTTCCGATGCGCCTTGCGGCGAACAAGGAGGAATCAAAAAAGTATTGGTTAATACGTCGCGAGAGTTTTAATTTGTTGCGTACGCGCGTGAAGGGCAAGCAGACCGCACCTTTTATTGATGACCTTATTGTGCGGCCCGAATTTATTCCTGAATTTCTCCCCGCACTCTATGAGATTTTAAAGCGATATGACATTTTCTCGACAGTAGCAGGCCACATTGGTGATGGAAATTTTCACATCATTCCACTTATGCGCCTTGCAGATGAAGCAGACCGTGCAAAAATTCGCCCAGTCGCCGATGAGGTGTATGCACTTGTATTGAAGTATGGTGGTTCAATCACCGCAGAGCACAACGATGGCCTTATTCGAAGCCCTTACTTAGAGGCTATGTATGGCAAAGAGGTATGTGTGTTATTTAAAGAAGTAAAAGATATCTTTGATCCACAAGGAATATTTAATCCAGGAAAGAAAGTAAATTCGAGTATGGAATATGCGATGAAACATATTAAGCGATCATGAAGGAAATAGAAGTAAAATTTATCGTCCGTGACCTTAATGCAATTGCACGTACGCTGAAGAAGCTTGGTGGGCGATGTACTTGGAAGGGACGAGAAGAGAGTTCTTATTTCGACACACCTGTACACTCACTTCGCAGGAAGGGAATCGTCTTGCGCCTTAGAAAATGGAAAGGGGACTCAGATTTTTTGACGTTGAAAGTAGAACCGAAAAAGAAAGGAAAGAAATTTAGTGTGCGCAAAGAACTTCAGACTGCAGTTGATAGCGCAAAAATGTGCGAGATATTCAAGGAACTTGGATTTGAGGAGTCATTTCGTTATGCGAAAAATCGCGCGCATTGGAAACTCGGGAAGACCTCGATTGAACTCGATTTATTAAAAAATAAATCATATGTCGAGATAGAAGGAACGAAGAAGGAGATAGAGCGTCTCGCACCTATCCTTGGACTTGATTGGAAGAATTCAACCACAAAGAGCTACGTAGAGTTGTTAGGGAAATAAAATATTGACAGAATAATAAAATAAAAGTATATTATTTTTACCGTTTTTACGAACAGAAAAACGCACATTTACATAGTATTCACTCTAAAGAAGGAGAGTCTGCATGAGACATTTGTTTGTATTACTTTCGGCGCTTGTCGCAAGATTAAAGCCCGAATTTATTCATGAACCAGAAGAAGAGGTTCAGCCCGGAGACAAGGTGCTCGGTGAATTGACCGAGTGGGAAAAGAATCTTCTTGGGGTCCGTTATATGTTGGATGACGAGGTGAAACAGAAGGCCACTGAGCATCTTAAGGAAATAGATCACGACCACCCTGCATTTAAAAAAGGGAAAAAATGTGAAGTATTTCTTGCTGAGGCTCATGCTTTGGAAGTGCAAGAGGCATTTGTTGGAAAGGTATTCTGGATGTCCGTTAATTTACGCTTTGGATATCCCGAAGGAAAGATTGCTATTCGCAAAGGATGGAAAGCGGTCGTCCAAAAGAAGGATCTCGGTGATGTGCTCGAAGAGATGTTTCGTCACCGGTAGTAACTATATACAGCCCTTTACCGGGCTGTTTTTTTATTGTACATTGAGGCAGCTTTTCCGTTTCCACATTCATTTCTATGTTTGAAATTATAAAAAAAGATACCGCAACGAAGGCACGTGTGGGTATTTTAAAAAATGCACATGGCGGAATTGCAGAAACGCCGAGTTATGTGATTGTGGGTACACGCGCAGAAGTGCGCACGCTCACTCCAGAAGATTTTCCTGCAATTAAAGTACAAATGCTCATTGCAAATACGTACCATCTTTGGCGTATGTTGGGGGACACACTCGAAACATTTGAAGGACTTCATACGCGCATGCATACGGATGCAATTCTTATGACCGATTCGGGGGGCTTCCAAGTATTCTCACTTGGGTTTGCTCGCGAACATGGCGTTTCAAAAGTGGGTGTTTCTTCGGTACATCGTGAAAAACCAAATATTTTTCGTGATATATTTCTTCAAATAAAATCCTTTCTTGGTATTTCTCACAAACGGAATCTAGTTCGCATTACGCCGTGGGGAACCTATTTTAAAGATGAGGGGTATGGTGATACAACGCCAGTATTTTTAGGCCCAAAAAAATCTATTCGCATCCAAGAAAAACTTGGTGCTGATATTATTTTGGCATTTGACGAATGTACCTCACCAAAACATGGATATTGGTATACCAAATGGGCGATGCATCGCACACACACGTGGGCGAGGCAGTGCATTGCTGCGAAGAAATCAACGCAAGCGCTCTATGGTATTGTGCAGGGAGGAAATTTCGAAGACTTGAGAAAGGAGAGTGCGCGTGTAATAGGGGAGATGCCATTTGATGGCTTTGCAATTGGTGGTTCGTTTGGAGAAGAGGAGATGAGAAATGTACTTGAGTGGTGTATTCCTTATCTTCCTGAAGAGAAACCTAGACACCTTCTTGGTATTGGACGCATTGAAGACATCTTGGATGGCGTGGCACGGGGTATTGATACCTTCGATTGCGTGATTCCTACACGCGAGGCACGACACGGTTCTCTTTGGACTCATCACGGACGATATAATATCACAGGAGCAAAATATGAAGGAAGTACCCTTCCACTCGAAGAAGGATGTGCGTGTCCCGCATGTTCTCGCGGTATAACGCAAGGAATGCTCCATGATGAATTTCGTGCAAAAAATATGAATGCAGGACGTGAAGCAACGCTTCATAATATATATTTTTTTAATACTTTTATGGCGGAAATACGTGCAGCTATCAAAGCTGGTCGTTTTCAAGAATTTCGTAAGAAAATAGAGGAACAACTAAAAAACCATGGCGTCTGAACAATTTGATTTTACGTTACCAAAAGAATTGATTGCTTCGGCTCCTGCTGAACCGCGCGATGCTGCGCGGCTCTTTGTATACGATACGCGTACCGACACGATTACATTCGATACATTTCATCACATAAAAAAATATATTCCAAAGGATGCGCTTCTTGTACTGAATACCTCAAAGGTGGTGCCTGCGCGCATCGAGGTTCATAAAGAAACCGGCGGGAAGGTGGAGTTATTACTTCTTGTGAATGAACTACGTGTGGGTGAGACGATTATTAAAAGTATTGCAGATAGAAAGTTGACCGTGGGGCAAAAACTCTCATTTCCAAATGGAGAAAAATTAGAAGTGGTGCAACAAGAAGAACAGTTCTTTTATATGAAGCCGCTTTTCCCAATCGAACACATAGGTGAGTTACTTATGCGTTATGGTATTACACCCATTCCTAAATATCTTGGTGAATCGCCACTCACTGAAACAGAACTTCGCGCACGCTATCAGAGTGTGTTTGCGACACAACCCGCATCAGTTGCCGCACCTACCGCATCGTTGCATTTTACTCCAGAGCTTCTTGAGGAACTTAGAGAACGTGGTAATTCATTTGCCTCTATTGCGCTTCATGTGGGAATGGGAACTTTTGCTCCGGTGCGCGAGGAGCAGATACGAGAAGGGAAACTTCATCGTGAACAATACACAATACCAAAAGAGACTTCAGAGATACTACGCTTACAAAAACACGCAAAAAAGCCGATTGTTGCAGTGGGGACGACAGTAATGCGCGCACTTGAGTCAGCGGGGACTACAATTTTAAGCAATGGTGCTTTAACACCTATTATCGACTCAACTGAGATATTTATTCGATATCCCCATCATTTTATGCTCGCAGACATGATGGTAACGAATTTTCACATTCCACAATCTTCTCTTATGAGTCTCGTAGATGCATTTTTGAGAGATAAGAATGCAAAGAGAACTATTTTGGAGCTATATGCCATCGCAATAAAAGAAAGATTTCATTTTTATTCGTTTGGTGATGCAATGCTTATTGTGTAAGGGAAGGTGAGTGACTTACGTTATACTATAGAGAATGAAACAATTGTTACTATTTATTACATTATTTGCTTTGATTGGTACTCCTATGGTGTACGCGGATAGTTTGAGTATGAACATTTCTGACACCACGCCGTATCAAGGTGATACCGTAACAGTAAGTTTTACCGGAGGTGCAAAGCCAGAATCTGTTTTATTTGATGGGAAGCGATTTTCTTTTTTTACGTATCGTCGTAATCCAATGGCGGTTATCCCAATTCTCGCCGCACAAAAAGCAGGTACTTATCCGCTCATAGTCACATTTGTAGGAGGCACTACTTTTACAAGAAGTCTTAGGGTGCGCGCAAGAAAATTTGTAGTAGTGAATCTTGGTATTCCAAAAGAACTCGGACTTACGACAGAAGGACTTACCACAAAGCTTGCTGAACAAAAAGTGAGCATTGATAGTACCGTGAAGGAGAAAACTGATAAGGTGTATTTTGAAAAAGCATTCGGATTACCACTCGCCAACAATAGAACAATCTCAAGTACGTATGGAGAGATTCGTAAGACGGGGGATTCAGTGATTCGTCACTGGGGGATTGATATAAAAGGACGCGCAGGTGCCGCAGTAGGAGCAATGAGTGGGGGTGTCGTGAAAAGCGTCTACTTTGATACGGTGTATGGCAACGTGATTATTATTGACCACGGCGAGGGAATCTTCTCACTGTACATGCATTTACAAAAACAAAATGTAAAAGAAGGGGATATTGTAGAGCGTGGTACGGTGATTGGTACTGTAGGAAGTACAGGATATTCAACGGCACCACATCTTCACCTTTCTCTTAAAGTAAATTCTATTTCGGTTGATCCCATTCGATTTGTAATGGGATTCAAGTAAGATTAATTTTTCGGCCTGTTATGACGCATATTGTCCAAGGCCCACACATACTCAATCACAAGGACTGATATCCATTGAGGTTCGTTGTATGCGAGAAACATTATAAAGCCTATTACGAGGGCAATTGTGTTAATAAAGAAGAAAGCGACGTCAAAATGTTGCTCGTGGCGAGAGGTTTCTTCGTTGTTGGTAATATAAAGAAGCGCTTTCCATAATTTGTGACTCATATAAAGATATTCTACCTTATTAAGGGAATCCTTTCTAGGAAGGATTTAGTCACTTATTGTCAGGTTGATTTCGCTTCGCGCATATTATACACTTGATTTTACTATGCTTGATAGAAAAAGAATGTTGGCGTTTCTCACGCTTATCATCACCGTCTCAGTCGTTGCCGGTGTGTTTACGTATCAACCCCTATGGGAAAAGATAAGTTCTTTTCGACCTTGGAGTTTGGGACTTGACCTCGCAGGAGGAAGTCTTCTTACTTACGATATTGATGTAAGTAAGGTGAAAAGCGAAGACCGAGATTCGGTTATTCGTGGATTGCGCGACGTGATCGAGAAGCGCGTAAATCTTTTCGGTGTTTCAGAACCAAAGGTATACAACGAGAAGGTGGGGGATACGAATAGACTCGTGATTGAGCTCGCAGGTATTAAAGATATTGATAAAGCAATTGCGATGATTGGGGAAACACCCTTTCTCGAATTTCGTGAGGTGCAACAGGATGAGGGGTCAACAAGTACCGTTTCATTTATTCCTACGGAGTTGAATGGACGTTATGTGGTGAGTGCACAGGTAGGACGAGATCAGACTGCAGGATTTCCTGAAATTGACTTCACCTTAAATGAAGAAGGTGCCGTTCTTTTTGAAAAAATTACTGGTAATAACATCGGGAAGGCAATTTGTCTTTTCATTGATGGACAACCAATTATTCCTGATAGCTTCGAAGATAGTTGTCCAAGAGTGCAGGGAGTGATTTCTGGAGGAAAAGCACGCATTACAGGACAATTTAGTATCACACGCGCGCAGCAAATCGTGGAACGTTTTAATGCGGGGGCACTTCCTGCTCCTATTACACTCGTGAATCAGCAGACAGTAGGTGCTGACTTCGGTAAAGATTCACTTGAGAAGGCGATTTTTGCGGGTGCGATAGGTATGATCGCGGTCATGATTTTTATGCTTGTCTACTATCGAACACTTGGCATCTTTGCTTCGTTTGCACTTCTTATCTATACCGCACTTGCTCTTGGTCTTTTCAAGCTTGTGCCTATTACTCTTACGCTTTCTGGTATTGCAGGATTCATCCTCTCTATTGGTATGGCGGTGGACGCAAACATCCTGGTCTATGAGCGTACGAAGGAAGAAATGAAGAAGGGCATTCCTCATGCGGCAGCTATTGAAGAGGGATTCAGACGCGCGTGGACTTCAATTCGCGATTCAAACGTTTCTACTATGATTACTTCCGCGGTACTTTATTTCCTTACCTCAAGCTTTGTGCAGGGATTTGCACTCACGCTTTTCTTGGGAGTGGTAATCAGTATGTTCAGCGCGATTACGACAACGCGCCTTATGTTAAGACTCTTCCTTAAATAATATGAAAAATTTTAATCTTATTAAGAATAGAAACTACTTCCTCGGATTTTCTATCTTCATGGTGCTTTTGAGTATTGTGCTTGTGGCAACACTCGGACTTCGTCAGGGGATTGATCTCCGCGGAGGAACTCAGTGGCAGGTATTGTTTACAAGTGGCACCGTGACCGACGAAATGGTACGAAAGGCAATTGCGCCCATTACCAAAGAAGGAGAAGGTTCAGTAAAACAATCGGGTGCTTCTGCTAATTCGTTTATTCTTCGTTTACCAAATTTAGATGAAGCACGACATTTGGAATATAGTGCCGCGCTTAAAACCATTGGTGATTTTAAGGAGGAGAATTTTTCGAGTATTGGTCCTACTATTGGAATAGAACTTCGTAATCGCGCTATCAAGGCAATTATCGCAGTGCTCTTTGGTATCTCACTTTATATTGCTTATGCATTTCGAAAAGTTTCAAAACCGATTTCTTCATGGAAATATGGTTTTGCAACACTCATTACACTTCTTCACGATGTGGTAATTCCGACAGGACTTCTCGCATTTCTTGGATGGTATAAAGGTATTGAAATTGATACGAACTTTATTGTGGCACTTCTTGTGGTAATGGGATTCTCGGTGCACGACACTATCGTGGTGTTCGATCGCATTCGTGAGAACATTCTCATTCATCGTGGGAAGAATCTTACTCTTGCGGAAATTATCAACTACAGTGTACGTGAAACATTTGCTCGTTCAGTAAATACCACACTTACTCTTGTAATCATGCTTGTAGCACTTCTTGTGGTTGGTCCTTCATCGCTTTTTTACTTTATCCTTACCATCCTTGTAGGAACGGTATTTGGTACGTATTCATCAATATTCCTTGCAAGTCCTATCTTATATCTCTGGGGTAGGGGAAATTCACAATCTTAGTTGGTCACTCGAAAACCCCTCAAGAATGAGGGGTTTTTAATATGAGAACTACGAGTTTATTTGAAACACCACATTTCAGAGAAATGGGATAGTACTTGACTTGACACCTTAAACAGGGTATATTACACTTTAAGTAAATAAAAGGTTATGAAACATATCGACCAATTTATCAATGAGTTGTTTGCAGATTTCACCCCAAAGCAACGCAAAGTTGTTATGGGTCGCTTTGGTTTGAAAAACGGAAAACGCGCAACTCTTCAGGAGATTGGCGATGAGCTTGGTATTACGCGTGAGCGTGTGCGTCAAATTGAAGAGCAGATTATTGGTAAAATTCGCGACCGCGTACGCACTGATGCAAAGGACTTAATCGATATGGCAGTAGCTCATCTTACGAAGTGCGATGGCGTACGTCGTGATGATGAATTCATCCATGAGGTAATGGAAATGACTGATGATGCAGATGCAAAATATATTGAGCAGAAACTTCGCTTTGTGTTTCTTACCTCAGGTATTCCGTTCTATCAACGTGAAGACGATAATAGCAATGGTTTTTGGTATGTAAGTGATAGTGCCAAAAAGAAATTTGTTGAGTTCGTAAAACAGATGACACAGTTTTTCCGTGGTGGTGATAAGAATCAGATTCTCCGCGAGAAGACATATTTAGCATTATGTAAGGATCTTTCTTCAACTCATTTTCTTACTATCCCTAAGCACTTCGGATCAAACGTGTTTGGTGATGTAGGTCTTCGTGAGTGGGCAGAAATCGAACCAAAGACAATTCGCGACAAGGCATATCTCGTTTTGAAAAAGAATGGGCAGCCTTTACACTTCGAACACGTTGCAAAGTTTATTAATGAGTACGGATTGGATAAGAAGCGTGCACACGTACAGACAGTACATAACGAACTTATTAAAGATCATCGCTTTGTACTCGTGGGACGTGGCATGTACGGCCTTCAGGAGCACGGATTTGAATCCGGTACCGTGCGAGAAGTGATTACCAGTCTCTTGAAAAAGAACGGACCACTTTCCTCAACGGAAGTAGTAACTCTCGTGAATAAACAGCGCTTCTTGAAAGAAAATACCATCCTTTTGAGTCTTCAAAATAGAAAGCATTTTAAGAGACTTGAGACTGGAAAATATCACGTTCGAGAAGCATAAGACAAAAACATCCTCCGCATAGCGCGGGGGATGTTTTTTCATTGTCACATTTGATGTAGAATGAACGTATTACATGTTTAAGGATTTTCGCAAGCAATTCGAGGAAGTTATAGTTGGGTTGCTAAGGCAATGGGAAGTTTGGATTTTTCTCCTTATTGCGGGGGCTCTTATTACCGTCCCTTTTTATTCTATGGCGGAACTTTGGGCAATTGTGCAACGTTTCATTTCTTACACGTGGTGGTTTTGGACATTTTTTATATTGTTTATTCCTTTTCGTGCACTTTTTCTCTATTGGCGTCAGCAGGAATATAAGAAGAAGGAGGCAGCCGACGAGAAGTATGTATTACTTGAACTTCGTATTCCTCGGGAGCTCCAGAAAGGCCCCCTTTCTATGGAGCAGGTACTTCTTTCTCTTCACTCACTCGGAAATAGCCCTGGGAGTTTTCATGAGAAATATATTGATGGCGAGGTGCCACTTTGGTTTTCTGCGGAAATAGTGAGTATTGGTGGGCAGGTACATATTTACATGCGTGTGCCGAAGAAAAACAGGAATCTCGTTGAAGCAACCTTTTTTTCGAGCTACGCAGACGTAGAGGTGGTAGAGGTAAAAGATTATATGAAAGATTTACCCGCAACTACCGCAGAGCTTTATGCACAAGAGAGAGATATGTGGGGGACTGAGATGAAACTTGCAATTGACGCAGCCTATCCGATTAAAACTTACCAGGCATTTGAAAGTGGAGGAGAAGGACAACTCGATCCAATTTCAACATTCCTTGAAGTTCTTGGAAAATTAAAAAAAGAAGAAGTAGCATGCATTCAAATTGTTCTCTCACCTGCAGATAAAAAGTGGAGTGAGAAATGGCGGAGTGTTTTGGAAAAGCTTCGTGAACCAGAACTTTTTGAGGCAGGAGAAGAGAAGGTAACCATTCCACGAACTCCAGGACAAAACGAACTTGCGAACGCAATCGAGACAAAACTTTCTAAAGTTGCTTTTAATACTCTTATTCGAATTTTGTATATTGCACCAAAGACAGTTTTTAAAGAAGGTTCGGGATTTGCACGAAGTGGTATTATAGGTGCATTTAACCAATATAGTGCGCCAAATTTGAATTCGTTTAAGCAAAACAATCCTATGGCGACAGGGGTAAAACCATGGAAGTGGAGTGAGCCGTTTCGCACAGGAATTAATAAAAAAGGAGAATATCGCAAACAGCGATTGCTTTATTCATTCCGTTTTCGTGAGTGGCCTCCCGAGACATTTACTGCGCGTCTTTTTACTTCATATATGTCAAATTCGAATTTTGATACGCTCTCATTTGAAATGTCAGTAGATGAACTTGCAAGTGTCTTTCATTTGCCAACATCAATTGTGCTTACAGCACCACATATTAAGCGTGTAGAGAGTAAGAAGGCTGGCCCTCCTTCGGGAATTGCCATTTTTGGAGAAGAGTCGCACTTAGAACGATTTGAAGAAAAGGAATAATAATTTATGGATCCTGCAATTTTTCTTACATCAATTTCTACTTTCATCTCTCACTTATTAGTAAGTGGGCCATGGCTGCGCATATACACCATTGCGCATTTTATTTTTTTGATACTTGATACCGCATTAGTAGTGGGCATTATTCTTTTCACAATACATGCCTATGCGACACGTAGAAAAATTGATATTCATGCAGCGCCCCCAAGTGTTGCACAAATACTTAAAAAGCCTGGCCTACAAGCAGCATATAAAGAGTCTTGGGAAAAGATTCTTGCGCGTGCTGTGAGTTCACCACCCGATTCGTATCGCGCCGCACTTATGGATGCCGACGCATTAATTGATCAGTTATTACAGGATGCTGGATTTGTGGGAACAAACATGGCAGAGCGATTGGGAAGATTAAACAATATGGGACTGAGAAGTTTGAATGCAGTATTTCGTGCACATAGAATTCGTAATGAGCTTGCGCATTCATCTGACGTAATTCTTTTGGAAAAAGAAATGCGCGAGGTCATCAATCTTTATGAAAAGTTTTTGCACGAAGTGAAGATTCTCTAATTCGTTAATGGCAAAAGAAGGGAAATTACAAATTATCAAATATGCACCACCTCCTCCCGAACTTCCAATTCTTGGAAAATCGAATTCGGCGGAGGTTTCGTATATTGGGCGCACGAACTATGCGGCAGGTCTTGAGGAGAAGAAATTTATTTTTGGCCTAAAGCGTATTGATAGGCGACATCACCTTCATATTATTGGCAAAGGAGGAGTAGGGAAATCAAAATTTCTTGAGTTACTTATCAGGCAGGACATTGCGGCGGGGAAGGGGGTATGCGTGATTGATCCACACGGTGATTTGACCGATGCTATTCTTGATTTCATTCCTGAGTCAAGAGTGAAGGACGTCTGCTTTATCGATCCTTCGGATGTTGCACATCCACTTTTATTTAATCCTCTTGTGGGAATGGATAAGGCCTTTCACCATCAGCTTACGCAAGGACTTATTGAGGTTATGAAAAAGCAGTTCATTGATGCATGGACACCACGTCTTGAACATATTTTTCGCTTTACTATACTCGCACTTCTTGATTACCCACATCCCACGATGCGGGGAATGATTTCAATGCTTACCGATGAAGAATATCGGGTAAAAGTCATTCCTTTTATTGAGGATGAGATGATAAAGCGGTTTTGGGTTACTGAATTTCCAGAATGGGCAAAGAAATTCGATACTGAGGCAATCATTCCACTTGTAAGTAAACTTAGTCAATTTTTCTCACACCCTCTTTTGCGGAGTATTTTTTCACAAGAGGAGAATAAGATCAATCTTGATGTATTGGTGAATGAGAACGCAATTATTTTGGTGAACCTTGCAAAGGGAAAAATTGGTGAAGAGAATTCAAGTTTCCTTGGTTCACTTCTTTTAATGCGAATTCGTCAGGTGGGTATGGCACGTGGCACAATGCCAGAATGGGCGCGTAAAGATTTCTATATTTATATAGACGAGTTCCAGAATTTTATTACTGAAACGTTTGAACAATTTCTTTCTGAAGCAAGGAAGTTTGGTCTTTGTCTTACTGTTTCACATCAGTATTTAGGACAATTAGAAGAGCGCGTGCAAGCGGCGCTTCTTGCGAGTGTAGGAAGTATGGTGGTATTTCGTGTGGGCGGGGAGGATGCGGAAACATTAGAAGGAGAGATGACCCCCATTTTTAAAGCGAAAGATATGATTAACCTTGGGCTTCAAGAATTTTATATTAAAATGACCATTGATGGAGAAACATGCGATCCTTTTTCTGCAGACACCTTAAAAGTGCTTCAACCGACTCATTTCTCACATCGAGACGAAATTATTAATGCTTCGCGCATGAGATTCGCAGTGGGGGCAGTGGTATCACACAACGAAGAAACAGCAAAAAAATAATCTCACCGGATGCAGTGGTATAATGGAAGTAAATGAAGCGCGTTCAAAAAGCTATTGCAAATGTATTGCATCGATTGCGAGGAAGCACACTTCTTGTTGAACAGATAAATGGAGTGTATAAAATATCGCGAGCCTATGATGCCGAGACAAATCGTAGTGCGCATATTATCAAGCAAAAATTTGTCCGTAATTTGAATGAATTAAGACCATCGCTTTTTGGCCTTCGAATGTTTGGAAGTATTATTCTTGCGCTTGATTCACATCATGCGACCACAATTGAAAGCGGTGTGAAACTCGTGAGAGCAAATCCTCAAGAACCCATTGATGAGGGTGAATTAGACGCCCTTCTTTTTCATGGGTTTTGGAATTTTTTAAATCGTTACCGTGCATTTGCTTCAAAAAAATTGGGAATAAATGAACTCGATCTTATTGTGGCAAATGTTGCAGTAAACGGGGTTCGTATTGGTACTCACACGGTATTTAATCCGCTCGATTTTTCTGGCCGTGAATTATTTTTGAAATTTCGAGGTACTCTAATTGCGCGTGATTTTCTTCCTTCTATTACCCATCTCAGTAAATTTGTGCGTGGCAATATCATCGTAGTGGAACGAGGCTCCATTCTTATGGAGGCGATAGGAGAGCCTGTGGTGTTTCTTGAAATAGAAGATGAGAAGACGTCTGTATTTGTAATAGGAAATGAAGAAAGTAGTTATGTGGGGGAATGTGCGTGGGGGGCGAAAAATATCACGCGTGCACTTGGAAAACTTTTTGGTGTGCATATGCACATTGTTCCAGCACTCTTGAACCGCTATACTAATAATCAGATTTCAGAAAAGATGCGACATATTATTGTGCGCACCGCACGCGAAGAGATGAGAAATCTCATAGAACATCTTGAACCAATAGTACCGGCGGGGCACATGAAAAAGTCTGCAATTCGCTATGTACTTTCATCGTCGCATCCAATTCCTGAATCATTATTTGCATGCGGAGAGCTTCGGTCGGCATCATTTAAGATTCCAAAAAATGTATCATTAGGAGTGAAGAGAGAATTGAATGAATCAGAAGAAGAGGGAACACACATCGATCAGTCACTCGCATTATTTGCTTTTCCTTATCTCCACCCTCAATACATGCCGGTGAATCAGTTACTTCAGCGGAGAGTAAAATGGCTTATGCCACATGCCTAATATAACGTATGAATCCCGTTAGAGTTTTACCAGCGGAGTATAAAGGAGATGGTAATATGAATACGATGAGTATCAAAAATAAAAAAGTAATATAAAAAAATTCTAACGGGATGAAAAAAGAACGAAAAATCTTTCTTGATAGATCTGAAGGACTTGATGCGGCCGTGGATAAAATTATCCATATGCCTGCTGACACTATTATTCTAAATATTCCTAAGGGCTCTGTACTTGGACTTTCCCCAAATAATTTTCGTGTGTTGAAACGAGAGAGTGAGACTGCGGGAAAAATATTCACTGTGGAATCGGTGGATGATGATATTCTTGATCTTGCAAAACTCGCAAAAATTGAAGCAATAAATCCAATATTAAGTATGCGAGAGCGGGCGGTTTCGGATATTGTAAGAAATGTTCCCTCATCGAGAAAAGAAATTCCCAAAAAAGAAGCCGCCGTTGCTGTTAAGAAGGAGGTGTTAGGAAAAGAAGAGATTCCCATCAAGAGCGAGATTTATAAAGAAATACCAGTACATAAACCGAAAGAGGAGATACACGAAGAAGAAATATCCTACGTAAATTCCTCACGAGGAAAAAGAGGATGGCTCTTGTCGCTTTCTATTTTTGCACTCGTCGTCATTGCGGGAGGATGGTACGCATATCGCGAGGCACCTCGTGTCGCGGTGGAAATAACTCTTAAGAAGGCTGAGATTCCTGTAAATCTTACTGTGCGGGTGAGCAAGGATTATCACGAAGTAGGTGTAGAGGATAATGCAATTCTCCTTCCAGGGGAGCTTCTTGAAGCAAAGAGTAATCTCTCAATGGATTTTCCTGCGCAAGGAACGGAAGTAGTGACTGCACGTGCAAAAGGAAAACTTACTGTGTATAACGCATTTAGTTCAAGTCCACAGGGGTTGGTGGCATCTACGCGCTTCGAGTCTTCTGAGGGGAAGATATTTCGTCTTGATAAGCCAGTAATTATTCCTGGGGCAAAAGTTGTTGCGGGGAAAATGGCCCCCTCATCCATTGAAGTGAGTGTGACTGCGGACAATGCGGGACCAGAATATAATAATCCGAAGGAAGGGAGATGGACCATTCCAGGATTTAAAAATACTGCTAAATTTAGTGGGTTTTATGCAGAGGCATCTAGTGTTATAGACGGTGGCTCATCGGGGGAGCGTGCGGTAGTATCTGCAGATGATCTTGCGAGTGCAGAGGAGAAGGTAGGTGATGCACTTCGCGCAGCTCTTGAGAGTCAGATGCTTCTTTTGAAAAATGAAGTATTTAAAACAGTTGATGGAAATACAGAATTTACTATTTTGAAAAAAGAGCCACAGCCAAGTGCTACCGATAAAAAAATATTTGGAATGTTTATGGAGGGAAGATTGAAACAGCTTGTATTTGAAGAGAAGGCACTTAATGAGGCGCTCTCAAAAGTTGCAGGAAAGGGTCGTACTGGAGAGCGAGTGGCTGAGATGAAAGTGTCGTATGGAACGCCGATATTTGATTTTGAAAAGGGGACAATGGTGTTGAATGCAACGGGGACGATTGTGTTTGTGGCGGATGTTGATGCAGAAGGGTTTAAAACGAGTATTCTTGGTGCGGACGAAACTGCAGTAAGAACGGCGGTGTGGGCGTTACCTGGAATTGAAACTGCAAAGGCATCTTTTAGTCCATTTTGGGTTCATCGTGCACCTACAAATCCAGCGAAGGTAAAAGTGACTATTCAGTAGAGAGATCGCGCTCTGGGGCAGGACAGCCTATTAGCAGGTAGGAGTTGACTTTTTTGGCCTTCCTCCATATAATTGAATTCGCTTATCGTTTTTATTACCCATAAATGAGCAAAAAAGATAGTTTTATAAAACAGGACGGCATAGTGCAAGAAGCATTGCCAGGCTTACTCTTCCGCGTGTCGCTGGAAGGAGAGCGAGAGGTCCTTGCCCATTTGGGAGGAAAAATGAAGTTGAATAGGATTCGTGTGATCCCAGGAGATAGAGTAACAGTCGAGATGACTACGTACGATGAGCGCCGAGGGCGCATTGTGCGGAGGTTGTAAAAAAGTAAGTATTCGAGTAATATTACGTTGCTCGTAAAAGGGCATTTTTATTATGAAGGTAAGAGCATCTGTAAAAAAAATCTGTTTGAAATGCAAGACTATCCGTCGCAAGGGAAGGGTCTATGTCATTTGTGAAAATAAAAAGCATAAACAACGACAAGGATAATTATTTATGAGAGTAGTAGGCGTAAACATACCAGACACAAAAAGAATTCCCGTTGCCCTTATGTACCTTTATGGGGTTGGTCTTGCACGTGCATATAAGATTATTGCCGAAGCAGAAATTAATCCCAAAAAATTTGCAAAAGAACTTACTCCAGAAGAAGTAAACAAAATACAGTCAATTATTGAAAAGAGCTACAAAGTAGAAGGAGAGTTACGACAGGTTATTAAACAAAATATTAATCGTTTGAAAGATATTAAGGCGTATCGTGGTGTTCGCCACATGCGTCGTCTTCCAATGCACGGACAACGTACTAAAACAAATTCTCGAACGGTGCGCGGCAACGTACGTAAAACGGCCGGAAGCGGAAAGAGAAAGGTTGATCTCAAATAATCACTAATCCATGGGAAAGAAAAAAGTTGCAAAAGTAACAGGAGAGGCAGCCCTTAAGGAGTCACAGGGCGTTGAGAGCGCGGTTGCTGAAGTAAAGCAATCGGGCAAACTTCGCGTTGAAAAAGGGAAGGTGTTTATCCAAGCAACACTTAACAACACCATCATGACTATTACCGATGAGAAGGGGAATACAGTGGCGTGGTTGTCTGCTGGTTCACTTGGCTTCTCGGGTCCTAAGAAAGCAACTCCATTCGCAGCTTCAAAAGTTGCAGAGGCGCTCGCAGAAAAGGTAAAGAAATCTGGCCCTATCAAGATCGAGGTGTTTGTACGTGGTATTGGAAAGGGAAGAGATTCCGCAGTCCGCTCGCTCGCGACGAAAGGATTTGATATCCTTTCAGTGAAGGATGTGACCCCAGTTCCTCATAACGGTCCTCGTCCAAGAAAGGTAAGAAGAATTTAACCATGAGACCAATTAAAGAAAAAAAAGAGAGATCACTTGGCGTAAAACTTTTCTTAAAAGCGGAGCGTTGTAGCTCTCCAAAGTGTGTTACCGTGCGTCGCCCACAGCGTCCTGGCCAGCATGGTGCAAAGCGTCAGAGAAATATTTCTGATTTCGGGAAGCAGCTTCAGGAGAAGCAGAAGATTCGAATTTTTTTCGGTTTGAACAATAAACAGCTTGGGAAGTTATTTGAAACCTTAACCAAAGAGCAAATCGCCGCGCGTCTTCGTGAGCGCCTTGATTTTGTGGTGTATCTTTTGGGATTTGCAAAATCCCCACGTATTGCACGACAGCTTGTGTCTCATGGGCACATCGTGGTAAATGGAAAAAAGACAAACATCGCCTCATTCCATGTGAAAAAGGGTGATGTTATTCAGGTTCGTACTGAATCAAAAGACTCAAAGATATTTGAAGGAACCAAGGAGTATTTGAAAAATCTTGAGGTACCGAAGTGGCTTACTGTTGATATTAATGAGCTTAAGGGTGAATGCGTCGCCCCTTCAAGCACCGAGGAGTATCAATTTCCTTTTGATATCAACTTGGTAGGTCAATTTTATTCGCGTTAAAATAATAATTATTTATGAAATACGCACATCTTAGTGAATCGTTGGTGGTAAAGAAAGTTTCCGAGAAGGACAATATTGGTTTGTTTCATGTCGAAAACCTTTATACCGGCTATGGTATGACCCTTGGTAATGCACTCCGAAGAGCGCTTCTTTCTTCGTTGCCTGGCGGAGCGATTACCCAAGTAAAGATTAGAGGAGTTGATCATGAATTTTCAGCACTTCCTGGGATGGTAGAAGATATCGTGGAATTTTCACTCAATTTAAAAAAAGTACGTTTTCATTTCTTTGCTGACGAGCCTCAAGTACTTACTCTTCATGTGAAGGGAGAAAAAGAGGTAACCGCTGCAGATATCGACGAGTCAACGTTTGTACAGGTTATTAATAAAGACCTTCATCTCGCAACACTTACGAAGAAGACCGCGGACCTCGATTTAGAAATTACCGTAGAAAAAGGATTAGGTTATATTCCTTCAGAAGCGCGTAAGCTTGAGAGACTTCCTGTGGGTACAATTGTGCTTGATGCACTTTTCTCACCGGTAGTACGTGTAGCGTTTTCCATTGAAAACATGCGCGTAGGGGATAGAACAGATTACAACCGTCTCATTCTTGAGGTGGAAACTGATGGCTCTATTACACCTTCTGAAGCATTCCATAAGTCAGTAAACATTATTAAAGACCACTTCGAAAAGCTTTCTGCTGTCGAAGTTACCAAAACCGAAATAGCTACCCATAAAGAAAAGAAAGGAAAGAAGAAGTAATCCATGCGACACGCAAAGACTGTTAAAAAATTTGGACGAGAGAAAGGACAACGCAGAGCGTTTATGAAGGGGCTCGCGAACCATCTCATCTCTCATGAAAAGATTGTAACGACCGAGGCACGAGCTAAAGCGTTGCGTGGTTTTGTTGAGCGCATGGTAACTCACGCGAAGAAACAAAACATCACTTCATTAAGACTCATTATGCGCGCACTTCCTAAGGTGAATGCGTATAAGCTTTATCACGAAATTGCACCGCGTTATGCAGACCGAAAAGGGGGATACACTCGCGTGATTAAAATGGCGAAACCGAGGAAGCATGACGCATCCGCGATGGCAACAATAGAATTTGTATAATATGGAATATCAGATTGACGCAAAACAAAGGCCTTTAGGAAGAGTTGCTTCAGAAATAGCAATTATTCTTCAAGGAAAAAAGAATCCAAGTTATGATCCTCGTGTTGAGGGTACTGATTCAGTTTCGGTGAGTAACGTAAAGGAGATTAAGTTGACTGGAAAGAAAGCCGAACAGAAGATGTATTATAAACACACTGGTCCTCTTGGTCATTTGCACGAGAGAAAATTTGAAAACGTATTTGAGAAGAATCCAGGATGGGTATTACGCCGCGCAGTACGACTTATGTTGCCAAAGAATAAGCTTTCATCGAGGCGCATGAGGAGATTGAAGATTGTTGACTAATACGATTTATGACACCGAAAACCGCAAAAATAGTAAAACCAAAAGCAGGCCGTTACTTCGAAGCAGTAGGGCGTCGAAAGACATCTATTGCACGAGTGCGTATTCATGCTGGAAAGCCGGGTACTAACGTAGAAGTGAATGATAAAAAGTTCGCGGTATATTTTCCTCTTGAGAAGCATCGTCGCACCGTGGTAAGCCCTTTTGAGGGACTTTCCTTGAAGGAATATGATGTGACTGCAAAAGTGTCTGGAGGTGGTGTAAGCTCACAGGCGGAGGCGGTTCGCCTTGGTGTCTCCCGCGCACTCATCCTTATGAATCCTATTTGGCGTTCGCGTCTTAAGGTCTTAGGCTTTATGAAACGTGACCCACGTATGGTGGAACGTAAGAAGCCGGGTCTTAGAAAGGCACGCCGACCGCAGCAGTGGAGAAAACGTTAATCTAAGAAAATCCCTCGCACAAGCGAGGGATTTTTGTTCAGAGAAACCTTCATTCTTATTCTTCAGAACCAGAATACATTTGCTCCCGCGGCAAATGTTTCCTCCCCCTCGTCCTTTTGTCTCCCTACGGGAGAACCAAGCCAAAAGGACTCCGGGATGTTCTTCAGAATAAGAATGAAGGTTTCAATTAATATTTGAACAACCCTTGACATACTCGCTCAAAGAAGATTTGGGGATTGGCAGTTGGAGCATATTCATTGACCAATTTGCTTTGGAAGTTGTACTATGGGGTTGTTCTTTAATATATGGTCGCAAGTAATGAGAGCTGGAAATTCCAGACGGTATGAACGCGAACCAAAGGAGGAATTGCTATGGAAGATAAATCCGCAACTCTCGACCAGGCGAAACAGATATTAAATGTCATTTCGCAAAGTGGTGCATCAAGGAAGCGAATTCAAGATTTATTTGAATCCGGTTTCCTTTCAGATCTTATGATGATGAATCCAGAATATGTAAGTCGTATTGATCGAAGGGATTTAAGAAATCTCTTGGGTGTTTGTCCACGATTTGTAGTTGAAGTAGATTACAATAGTGAGTTCTATAAACAATCTATGAATTTTTCTTTCCGGTTCTCTCGCTTTCCTGAGTTATATGCCGATTGGTATAAACGTGGAGCAGGAAAAGAAAATGTGACGGTTGAGCTTATTCCTCCTTCTCTTATTAATAATCCCGTAGAAGATACTCGTTCCATCATTCTTTTTGGGAGTTTGAAGAGTTTGGGATACCGATTTGCGTCACCGAGTGAATTTATTGTTCTTATCGATAAATATGCAACAGAATTTCCTCGTGGAGTGTCGGTGATAGGGGGTCCAGTGACAAATAAGAGTGAAAAAGGAGATTCCTATCTCATGGAATTTATGGAATTTAAATCGCCAGGATTCGGATTTGGGATGTTTTTTCCTCCTGTATTTGGCGAAAGAGATTTTAAGTGGTGGATTGCGGCAGTAAGGATATAGTAGCTAAAAATAGACCACCTTGGCATCAAGGTGGTTTTTATTTTCCCTCACTAATTTTCAAGAATGGTGCGAGTGAGTGTACCATCTTTGTGTAGAATGAAAAGCGCATCACTTAAGGCAAAGGAGGAGATATTTTTTTCAAAAATATAGCGATTGCGCGGAGGACGCACATCGAATTCTTCTACAAGAAGATTCGTGCCTGCTTTTATAAAAAAGTAATTAGGAGAAGAGGGAATCCAGGTGAATGTTGAAGGGTCTATAGCCTCCTCTATTTTCATGGTTTGTAGCTCACCTTTTCGGTGAATCATGTTCTCTTCGTATTCCTCAATGTATAGAAGAGAGAGTATGCGATCTTTGGTAATAAATGCGGCACGTTTATTATCTGGCGAGAAGGAGAAGAATTCCACATTGTGTGCAAGAGAGGTGGTGGTGTTTGCACCCACATCGAAGAGAAAAAGATTATTTTTATTATCGAGTGACATAACATACCAACCATTGGGGCTTGATGCAATACGAGCAGTAGAGGCAAGGGCGAGGGGATAGGAGGTGGTGGTATGAATTACAAGATTAATAGCGGTCTCGGTGCCTATATCATCAATTATTACTACTCCATTATTTGTGGTGGTATAGGTACGGATATTCTTTGTGGTAAAGAGTTCCTCAAGCTCGATTTTTCTCATATCAAGGAGGTAGAGAGATGTTTTTGTGATAACAATAAGCTTGGTGGCATTGAAAGGATGGAAAAAGATATTTTGAATTATTGCAGAAGTTGAAGTCGCGGGTTGGCGATTTTTGAGAGAAAGAAAGAGTTTATTTATGTTAAGGGTACTAGAAGTTGTATCAAGGTCAGTAAAATAGAAGGTATCGTGTTCATGAGTAATAATGAGTTCAGAAGTTGGTGAGTGGGCAATAACTTCAGTGCCCTGTATTATTTTGTTATTGATTGAGAGTTTTGTATTTTTTTGAGTAAGAAGACCTTGTGCGGTTGTCCAAAATGCATCGGTGCTTGTAGCAAGAATTTCCTTTTGTATCTTTTGAGGCCAAAGAACGACACGACTTGCAGAGGTAACCTGACCTGGTTCTACGGTGAGTTCTTTATGCCATTCTCCGTAGCCCTCGCGTGTAAGTGATGCAGTATAGGTACTTGGTGCAAGGCCATCAATGAAAATATCACGATTTAAAAAACTTCCACGCTCCATTCTTTCTTTCCCATTGAGTGAAAGCGTTGCATCGCGTGGGGTGAAATGAAAGAAAAGGCCACCCGCTTTTGCAAGGCGGAGATGTTCTATATCAACCACAATACCTTGCATTTTGAGTGCTAAGTAAGCTCCAATAACGAGGAATACGGCGATAAAAAAAGAGAAGAGAACCTTCCTGGTGCGTGTCTTAATAATCATCGGTTCCCTTACGGTAACCTTCTGCGGCTTTTTTGGCAACACAGGGAATTTATTTGAATTTTATCGCGGTCGGTAGTAGAGTAGAACCGTACAGATAACACATGTTTACACGTAAAATTGGTATTGATCTTGGCACCACAAATACACTCGTCTTTCTTCCTGAGCGCGGTATTGTGATAAATGAACCAACGGTGGTAGCACTTCGCAAACCGGATAATACGGTGCTTGCAGTAGGTGCAGAAGCAAAAGAAATGGTGGGGCGCACTCCCGATGACATCGTAACGTATCGGCCACTTAAAGATGGTGTGATTGCGGAATATTATATTACACAAGCGATGCTTAAATATTTTATTACAAAAAGTATTGGCACGTTTAATGTGATTCGTCCCGAGGTGGTTATTTCGGTTCCTGCAGGTATTACTTCGACAGAACATCGCGCGGTAATGAACGCCGCAAAAGAGGCAGGTGCTCGCGAAGTATATTTGGTAAAAGAACCACTTCTTGCATCACTCGGTGCGGGTATCCCGATTCACTCCGCAGAAGGAAATATGATTGTAAACATCGGTGGTGGAACTACGGAGGTAGCAGTTATCTCGCTTGGTGGCATTGTTACGTGGGCGAGTTTACGTGTTGCAGGAAACCGTTTTGATAACGCAATCAGCGAGTACATTAAAAAGAAGTATGCGCTTGCGATTGGTGAAAATACTGCTGAAAACATCAAAATTACTATTGGTACCGCAATGCAGAATCGCAATAAGATGGAGATGAAAATTCGCGGAAGAGACCTCCATTCAGGACTTCCTAAAGATATGGTAATTAATTCGAATGAAGTTGCTGAGGCAATTAATGGGCATCTCGTTGATATTATGAATGCAGTCCAATCTGTGTTTAATGTGACACCGCCTGAGCTCGCTGCCGATATTATGGAGAAAGGCATCATTCTTTCAGGAGGAAGTTCACAGCTTCGTGATCTTGAGGAATTTATTAAGCGTTCGCTTGGAGTTCCTGCGTATGTTGCAGAGGAGGCTATTCTTTGTGTAGCAAAGGGTACCGCGACTATTCTTAATCATTTGGATGTGTATAAACGAACACTCCTTAGGCGCTAATATTCATGATCTTCGGCCACGAAGACATACAAAAAGCATTTAAGCATTTTATTCGAGAAGAAACGCTCGGACATGCGTATCTTTTTTTTGGTGATGAGGGTATTGGGAAGCGTTCATTTGCATATGAGTGTGCACATATGATTGAGCGCGGGAAAGAGATGAATAAAACCCCCGATGGAGAGCCACTTGGAGATTTGATGATTCTTGCTCCAAATGAAAAAGGAATAATCGGTATTGATGCAGTGAGAGAAATAAAAAACTTCTTATGGCAGACTCCATTTCATTCACCAAAACGTATTGCTCTTATTGATGATGCACACACTCTGACTGATGAGGCAGAAGGAGCAATGTTGAAAATTGTAGAAGAGCCTCCCTCGCACGGACTTATTATATTGGTGACTCACGATACACAAATGCTTCTTCCTCCACTTCTTTCGCGTCTTTCTCGAATATATTTTAGACGTTTTTCGCGTAGTGAAGTTCAACAAATTTTGGAAAAAGAATATGAAGTAACACCTACGCGTGCAAAAGAAATCGCATCTGCTTCATTTGGAAGGTTGGGGATGGCACTCTCGCTCCTTCGAGGAACTTCAAAAATAATTTCTGAAGATGACGCAAAAGGATTACTCACACAAACTATTGAGGGAAAGATTCTCTCTCTCTATGCGAAGGGAAGTATGGTACACGCAGAAACGCTTACACGTTTGCTTGCGCGCGAGACCGCGGTAAAACAGTTTAATGTAAATCCAGGCCTTCAACAGAAAGCAGTTGAATACGAGGCGCGGGGCACCTATAATTGATATACCTATGGCAATAACAAGCGCGGATGATTATAAAAAAGAAGCACAGAATACGCTCCAGGAATTTAAGAAGGAAATAGGGGGTGTTCGTGCAGGAAGACCTTCTACAGTAATTCTCGAAGAGGTGAAGGTAAATTATTACGGTAATCTTACTCCTTTAAAACATATGGGAACCATTTCAGTAGTTCCTCCTCGTGAACTTGTGGTGCAGTTATGGGATAAGGAAGCGGTGCAGCCGGCAGCAAAAGCAATTGAAACAACATCACTTGGGTTTACTGCAAGTGTTGAGGGAAATACAATTCGTGTTTTTCTTCCGGAGCTTAGTCAGGAGCGTCGAGAAGAACTCGGGAAACATGCGAAAAAAATTAGTGAACAGTTTCGTATTCGTTTGCGTCAGATTCGTGATGAGGCAAATAAAGGTGTAGAAGCAACATTTGCGGCAGGCGGATTTGGAGAAGATCAGAAGTTTAAACAAAAAGAGTTGGTTCAAAAATATACAGACACCACAAACAAGGAGATTGAGAGCATTCTTGGGGCAAAATTAAAAGAAATTGAAGAATAATGATTATTTTAGCTGTTGTAATTGGATTAATAATACTTGTCATTGCTCATGAATTTGGGCATTTTATTGCATCAAAGGCATTTGGAGTAAAAGTAGAGGAATTTGGTGTTGGATATCCTCCAAAGCTTTTTGGAAAGAAGTTTGGAGAGACATTATATAGTGTGAATCTCTTACCTCTCGGAGGATTTGTGCGCATTCATGGAGAAGAAGAACACGCAGAAGAAGGAGCGGAACCCATCGATCCTCAACGTAGTTTTGTACATCAAGCGATATGGAAGCGTTCGTTTATTCTTATTGCGGGTGTGGTAATGAACCTTATCGCGGGATGGCTTATTTTCTCTGGTGTCTTTATGACGGGAAGTCCTGAACATCTCATTCTTGGTGAGATTGACGCAAAATCTCCTGCGGCGATTGCAGGGCTCATGCGTGGTGATGTGATTACTTTTGCAAAATTAGGAGAGCTTGAACTGAAAGATCCAGTACAGATTAAGGAATTTATTGGAGCGGTAAAACGTGTTGCAGGAACCGAGGTGACGATTGAGGTAATGCGCGAAGGAAAAACCATTGAAACAAAACTCACTCCTCGTATAACCCCCCCAGAAGGAGAAGGCGCACTTGGAGTTGAACTCATAGAAATGGGGTTTGTTGCCAAACCATTTTTTGCTGCGTTAGGCGCAGGATTTGTTGCGATGGCATCGGTCTTGTGGCTTACCATTCTTGGATTTGCAAATCTTTTTGTGAGTCTTTTTGTTGCCCCAAGCACCGCACTTCAAAGTGTTGCGGGACCCGTGGGTATTTTTACACTTGCTGCCCAAACAGGGGAGATGGGATTCGTGTATCTCGCACAACTTATTGGATTTATTTCTGTGAACCTTGCGGTATTAAATCTTATTCCTTTTCCTGCATTAGATGGGGGACGAGTATTATTTCTTTGCATTGAGAAGATAAAAGGCAGTCCTATTTCTTCACGGACGCAACGAATTATAAATGGAGTTGGTTTTTTAGCACTCCTCGCACTTATGGTACTTGTGACGGTACATGATGTAGGGAAAATATCACGCTAATTTATTTATGAAGCAATCACATTATTTCTTAAAAACAAGCAAAACATTTTCTGAGGAAGATACTATTGTATCAGCAAGATTATTAAAGCAGGCAGGTTACATCCGCGAATCGGTTGCGGGTCGCTATTATTTCTTACCAATCGGACATAAGGTTCAGGAAAATATTATGCGCATTGTGAAGGAGGAGATGGACCAGGTAGGCGCACAAGAAATGGTTGCACCTATTTTACATCCTCTTGAATTGTGGAAAGAGACGAATCGCACAAGTACTACCGGATTTGAATTGATGAAGGTGAAAGACAGGAGAGGTTCTGATTTTGCACTTGGGGGAACTGCCGAAGAAATGTTTGTAGATCTCGTGCGTAAGTATCAGTTGAGTTATAAAGATTTACCATTTCATCTTTATCAATTTTCACCAAAATTTCGTGATGAATTAAGATCTCGTGGAGGGTTATTGCGTGTACGCGAATTCATTATGAAGGATGGCTATTCATTTCATAGGAATGGAGAGGACTTCAAAAAGACGTACGAAGAAATGAAGAAAGTATATACGAATATTTTTAAACGTATGGGACTTCCGACCACGATGGTGGAGGCAGATAATGGGTATATTGGTGGTGAGTATTCACATGAATTTATTGTGGAATCAGAAATAGGGGAGAGTAGGTATTTTACTACTGAAAATGGAGCGTATGCAGCGCATGAGGACATTGCAAAATTTCAAAGGAAACCCGCAAACGCAAAAGAAGAGGTGGCATCATTTGAGATTGTTGAACAGCCAGCATGGGTAAAGACGATGGATGATAATGAGAAGCACTATAAAAAAGAGAAGAGTAATTTCTTGAAAAATGTGGTGTATAAGAATAGTTCAAACGGGGAAATTATCATCGCAGTGGTTACTGGTGATCTTGAAGTAAATAAAGTAAAACTTGAAAATGTACTTCATGCGACGGGACAACTTGTTCCCGCAGAAGATGGTGACCTTGAGAAAATAGGAACAAAGCATGGATATGTGCACTGCTGGGGTCATAAAGGTGTGCGTTATATTGGGGATATAGTTTTACAAAATGCACGTAATTTAATTGGGGGGCAGAAAGAAGATACTACTGATTCTATTAACGTAAATTATGGCCGTGATTTTACCTGTGAATTGCTTGCCGATATTGCAGCCGCGAAGCCGGGAGATCGTGCAGAAAATGGAGATGAGCTTCTTGAGAGGCGTGGTATTGAAGTAGGAAATACATTTCAACTTGGATATTACTATACAAATCTTATGAAGGGTGCCGTGTATAAGGATGAGGACGGTTCAGAGAAGCCTTATTATATGGGATGTTATGGTATTGGTATTGGGCGCACTATGGCGACCTTAGTGGAGTCATTTCATGACGAGAAAGGAATTATGTGGCCAGAAAGTGTGGCACCATTTCGAGTACACCTTCTCTCATTGGGGACAATGACTGAAGATTTGAAAAAAAGTGCAGAAGCGCTATATACTACTCTTACCTCACGAGGAATTGAGGTGCTCTACGACGATAGGGAACAGGTATCGGCAGGTGAGAAGTTTAGTGATGCTGATCTCATCGGCATTCCTTGGAGAGTAGTAATTAGTGCAAAAACAATTGAAAAGGGGAAGTACGAATTAAAACACCGTATGAAAAAGGAGGTGATGATGGTAAACGAGCAGGAACTTCTCGAGCATATTCAAGTGAAATAATATTACAATGATATTCAAGAAAATCATCGGTATCGATTTAGGCACAGACACCACACAAATATATCTTAAGGGTTCTGGTATTGTGGTAAACGAACCGACAATCGTAGCTTTCAATAATAGGACTGACCACGTAGTAGCAGTAGGAACGGAGGCAAAGAAAATGCTTTCACGTACTCCTGCACATATCACTGCTATTCGTCCGATGAGTCACGGGGTGATTGCTGATTTCGATATGGTAAAGGAAATGTTACAGCATTTTTTGAAGAATGAACGTATCCCATGGTCATGGGTAACTGAAACAGTGGTAAGTGTTCCTACTAATCTTACTGAGGTGGAAAGAAAGTCTGTAGAAGATTTACTTCATGAGGTAGGTGCAAACAAGGTCTATCTCATTGAACAGCCACTTGCTGCTGCATTTGGAAGTCGTCTTGATATTAATATGCCTTCCGCATTTCTTGTGGTAGATATTGGTGCGGGCACGACTGACATGGCAATCATTTCAATGAACGGTATCGTTGTTTCAAAGCGTCTTAAGATTGCAGGAGACTTTTTAAATAATGAAATTATAAAAGGGGTTCGTGATGAGTTACGGTTACACATTGGAGAACCAACCGCAGAGGAGATTAAAATTGCAGTGGGATCAGCTATGGCAACGGGTGAAAAGCTCGAACTCACTATTCGTGGGCGCGATGTTGGAAATGGACTCCCACGCGAAATTACGATTCGTGACACACAGGTGCGTATGTGGCTTGTGCGCCCCTTAAAGCTCGTGGTAGAGGCCCTCAAGGACCTTATTGAGTCAGCACCACCAGAACTTGTAGGTGATATTTATAAGAATGGTATGTATGTGTGTGGGGGAGGAAGTCTCTTGCGCGGCATCGCGCAGGTTATCGAAAAAGAGATTGGGGTGAATGTACAAATTGTGGAAGATCCGCTTACCTGTGTTGCCCGTGGTTCAGGACTTGTGTGTGAGCATTTCGACGAGCACAAACACTTACTGAATAATTTTTCACGACTGAAGCTTGATGATTAGCCTTTTTCCTTGCCATGAGAACATTCAAAGGATTTTTACGGGCAATATTTCTTGTTATATGTTTTGTCATTCTTGTTTTCTTTCGTAGGGAAGCGAGCGATTTTTTTTCATACTCACGGAATTTCGTCGTGCATTTTTTTGATTCCGCGTATAGCTATCAAGCATTCAATGATCTTACATTAGAAAAAGCATCTCTTGAGCGTGAATTGACTACTATAAAAAACGCTTCACAAACGGAAGGGAAAGAAAACAATCTTATATATGCAGAGGTATACTCACGCTACCCTTTTAATGATAAAAGTTCTCTTATAATAAATAAGGGATCAGCGGATGGCATTGCAGTAGGCATGCCAGTACTTGCAGCTCCCTATATTTTATTGGGAAAAGTAAAAGCAGTAAAAACAACACAAAGCGAGGTAGAAACTATTTTTAGTCCAGATTGGAAGACGAGTGCATTTGTGGGGGCAACGCGTGTAAAAGCGATTGTGCAAGGTAGTACTCCTCCGCGTCTCGAACTTGTTCCTAAGGATGCGGTACTTGTAGAGGGTGATGCTGCTACGAATAGTGCTCCCGAATTTCCTTTAGGGCTTCTTGTGGGAACAGTAACTACACTTCATGATGACGAGAAGAAGGTGTGGCTTACCTCTGATATTGAAACACCATATCGCATTGAAGACTTGAGATCAGTACTCGTGCTCACTCATTTTCCTTAATTATTTATGCAACTCGCAAATCGTATTGCTGTTCTCTTTCTTCTTTCTGTATTCTTTTTTTTCCTCCAACAAGGAGGATTCCTCTCAATAGGTGGTGTAATTCCTAATCTTATTCTTCTTCTTTTTCTCGCATATATTTTCATTGGTGTGGTGTCTCTTGCCCTTTTTTTCTTTGGTATTGCTTTTATCGTATTAACCTTAGTGTGGGTTCCTTTTTGGCTTCCCGAGATACTAATTCTTCTTCTCACTCTCTTGTGTATCATCCTTCTCCGTCGTTTTTTTACCGGAAATCCTCATATTGATTTCTTTATAAGCATTGTAGTCGGAACATTTCTTTTCTACGGACTTCTTTCCCTTTTCAGCATTTCTGTTTTTTCATTTGGTAGTATCACGCGAGAGCTTGTATACTCGGGGGTAATAGGCGTGTGTCTATGGATGGCTGTAAAGCGCTTTGGGCAGCGCGCACGCCATATAAAGTAAGAATGTTATGAAACGGGGAACATCTATTCAAATTGAAGACGTGCTTGCAAATCAAGTGGGGGAGGAGAACCTTATTGAGGTCCCAGTTGCTACTCGCGCATTTTATGCGTTACTCATAGTGGGGTCACTTATTATTGGTACAATACTGGTGCAATTTTTAACTATCGGAGTAATAAAGAAAGATGCATATGTTGCACGTGCACTGGATAATGTGAGTGATACAAAGGTAAAGCCCGCACCACGTGGAATTATTTTTGATCGGTTTGAAAAGGCACTCGTAAAGAATGAACCTTCTTTTAATGTTTTTTTACTTCCCAAGCTCTTACCTGAGGGTCCAGAGGCTCGCAACCTTGCGATTGAGCGCATCGCAACTATTATCAACGTGGACACTGCGACGCTTGTAGAGAAACTTAAGAAAAAGGATTGGAATTTGAGTGATAAATTATTTCTTATAAATGATGTAAGTCAGGAACAGCTTGTAGAACTTACCTCATCTGAGGGACTTGGCGTTCGTATTGAAGACGGGTTTAAACGAGAACACGCGGTTCCATTCGCATTTTCACAACTTATCGGATACACAGGTCTTGTGGGAGAGAGCGACCTTGCAGAGAATGAGAGTCTTGTGCTTGATGATCAAATTGGACGGAGTGGACTTGAAGACTATTATGATTCCTATCTTCGTGGTATCAATGGAAAGGAAGTAACATTTCGAAATGCAAAAGGTGTTATGCAGGGTGAGCAGGTGGAAAAGGAGTCAAAGCCAGGGAAAAGTATAAAAACATTTATTGATAAAGAATTTCAGGAATATTTTTATTCTCGTTTTAAGGAGGGTCTTACCGCACTCGGGCGTGATGTTGGTGTTGGTATTGCAATGAATCCTGAAAATGGAGAAGTGCTTGCACTTGTGGGAACTCCAGGATTTGAAACAGGAAAAATTGCGGCAGCATTGAATGACCCACGGAAACCACTTTTTAATCGTGCGGTAAGTGGAGTATATAATCCTGGTTCAACTATTAAACCACTCGTAGCAACGGGAGCACTTACCGATGGAATGATAGTACCTGAAAAAGAAATTTTTTCTCCAGGGTACATAGAGTTGCCTAATCCATATAGTCCTGACAAGCCAAGCCGTTTCCTTGATTGGAAACCGCAAGGATGGGTTGATGTGTATGCGGCACTTGCGAGATCGAGTAATGTTTATTTTTATGAAGTAGGTGGAGGATTTGAAGCTCAAAAAGGACTCGGGATTATGGGACTTAATAAATGGTGGGAACTTTTTGGTCTTTCGCGGAAAACAGAAATAGATCTTCCGAATGAGAAGGTTGGATTTTTACCAACCCCTGATTGGAAGGAAAAGAAAACCGGACAGCCGTGGCGCATCGGAGACACTTACAACGTTTCTATCGGACAGGGAGATTTTTCGATTACTCCAATTGAGTTAGTAAATTATATTGCGGCAATCGCAAATGGAGGTACTTTTTATAGGCCGCGTATATTAGATGTAATTACCGACGGATCAGGAAAGGAGATGCTTCGGAGTTACCCAAGTACTCTTTTCGATATTCGTACTATGATTGCAAAAGCCGTTCCTGAGGTGCAAAAAGGTATGCGTGACGGAGTTCAAAAGTCATACGGTACCGCAAATCTTCTTGCGAGTCTTCCTTTTGAGTCGGCAGCAAAGACAGGAACAGCCCAGATTGAAAATAATTCGAAAACAAATGCCTTTTTCGTGGGATACGCACCTTATAAGAATCCTAAGATTGTAATTCTTGTACTTATCGAAAATTCTCGTGAAGGGAGTCATAATACAATCCCCATAGCAAAAGATGTGCTCCTGTGGTACTATAACAATCGGTTAAAAGGACAGGATAAATAGGGCATTTTGCCCCGCAATAAGTGCGGGGTTGCCCATACCCAAAGGAAATTTATGGCAACAAATAAAGTAAACAAAAATTATCTCACACAGGACAGATACAATGAGATTGTGTCTGAAATTGAGCAAATGAAGACCGAAGGACGAAAATCTGTTGCGGAGCGTTTACGTTTTGCAAAGGATCTTGGCGATCTTTCTGAAAATGCAGAATATCAGACCGCACGTGAAGACCAGACACGGCTTGAAGGACGTATTAATGAGTATGAAGAACTTATTCGCAACTCCTCTATTATTAAGAAGGAGGCGGTGGGCGTTACGGTGCGCATTGGTTCAAACATTAAAATAAAGAAGGGAAATCAGATAATTCAATACACGATTGTGGGATCAAATGAATCGAAGCCACTCGAGGGGTTCATTTCAAATGAGTCACCAATAGGACACGCACTTTTAGGAAAGAAAGTGGGTGAGAAGGCTTATGTAAAGGCACCGAGTGGTACAATTGAATACGAAATTGTCGAGATAGGTTAAATGTATTAAGCGCATGCTCGAGGATATTATTCAGGAACGGCGCAAAAAACTTGAGGAATATAGGAAGACGGCTGATCCATACCCGGCGAAATCCCACCGTGATATTACTATTGCGGATTTTTCTGCACGATTTACTGAATTAGAAAAAGAGGGAAAGGAGGTGATTATTGTGGGACGCGTAGGTGCATGGCGCGATCAAGGAAAGATTATTTTTGCCGATGTAAAAGATGAGAGTGGGCGATGTCAGGTGGTGCTCAACGAACGTGAATTTGAGGGGTTTGCGCGTGCGGCAACTACCACTGATCTTGGTGATTTTGTTGAGGTGAAGGGGACCCCATTTCTTACAAAGCGCGGAGAGCAAAGTATTCTTACAAAACAATTTCGTATTCTCACAAAGAGTTTACGTCCCATTCCTTCTGAGTGGTATGGCATTGAGGACTCAGAATTAAAGTTGAGAAAGAGATATCTTGATCTCCTTACACATCCTGAAACGCGCGATATATTTGTAAAAAAAGAGATTTTTTGGAGTACTATTCGCGATTTTCTTCGGGAGAAAGCTTTTCATGAAGTGGAAACACCCGTACTCGAGCCAGTACCAGGAGGCGCAGAGGCTGAGCCTTTTATGACTCATCATAATGCGCTTGATACTGATTTCTTTCTCCGTATCTCACTTGAACTCCCTCTTAAGAAACTTTTGGTGGGAGGTTTTGAGAAGGTATTTGAGATGGGAAGGATTTTTAGAAATGAGGGAATTGATCGAGAACATCTTCAGGATTACACCCAGATGGAGTGTTATTGGGCATACGCGGATTATAAAGACATGATGGCTTTTGTGGAGGAGATGTATAAGAAGGCAATTATGAATGTATTTGGAAAACTTGAGACATCCTATATGGGTACCACGATTGATTGGAGTACACCATGGCCTATGGTTGATTACTATGGAATTTTTGAGAAGGAAACAGGTATTAAATTACAAACAGTGACTGTTGCAGAACTTCTTGTAAAGGCAAAAGAATTTCATTGTGATGCTGATGCGAATGCAGGACGGGGAAGGCTCATCGATCTCATCTATAAGAAAAAAGTGAGGCCAAAATTGCAGCAGCCCTGCTTTCTTATCGACCCACCTGTTGATATTGAGCCATTAGCAAAGCGATTAGATAAAGATCAGAATCGTGTGGCTCGTTTTCAAGTCATCGCAGGAGGCACAGAGCTTGGGAAAGGTTTTTCAGAACTAAATGACCCTATAGATCAGCGTTCACGTTTTGAGGAACAGATGAAGTTACGAGAAGCAGGTGATAAGGAGGCGCAGCGCATTGATGAAGATTTTATTGAAGCGCTTGAGTATGGTATGCCGCCTGCTGCAGGGTTTGGGGTATCAGAACGACTCTTCGCGGTACTTATGGACAAGCCAGTACGTGAGACAGTCATCTTTCCCTTAATGAGAAAAGAACAATAATATTTATGCTTGATATTACATTTATTCGAGATCATACAGACGCAGTAAAAGCGGGAATGGAAAAGAAGAAGCAGGATCCAAAAATCGTGGATAAATTTTTGCGCGCTGACGAAGAGTGGCGTGGGAAGGTATCGACCTATGAGCAATTAAAAGCAGAACAAAATGCATTAAGTAAGCAGTTGTCTGCGGGACGAAGTGAAGATTTATTAAGTAAGGCACAATTTTTAAAAAAACGTCTCGATGATCTTGAAAAGGAGCAGGATGCAGTGAAGGTAACACGTGACGAACTTCTTACTCGTATTCCAAACATTCCATTTGATGATGTGCCCGTAGGAAAAGATGAAACGGAAAATAAAGTGCTTCGTGAAGGAGGGGAGAAGCCCGTGTTTGATTTTACTCCCAAGGATTACCTCGCACTTGGAGAAAAGCTCGAACTTATCAATGTAAAAAAAGCATCTGAAGTTTCAGGAAGCCGTTTTGGATATCTTATGAATGAGGCGGCACTTATGGAGTTTGGTCTTATCAAGCTCGCATTTGATACGATGGTTGCAAAAGGATTTACGCCCGCAGTTCCGCCGGTAATGATTAAGCCAAAGGTGTATGAGGGTATGGGGCGTCTTGCGGCCGACCAAAAGGCGGAGCGCTATTATTTCCCCGATGAAGATCTCTATCTTGTGGGAAGCTCAGAACATACGATGGGTCCTATTTTGATGAATGAGATTGTAAAAGAGGAGTCACTTCCACGAAGATACATCTCTTTTTCTACTTGCTTTAGAAAAGAAGCAGGAACCTATGGGAAAGATACAAAAGGAATTTTGCGGGTACATCAATTTGATAAGGTAGAATTATTTTCATTTGCACATCCTGAGAAGTCAGAAGAGGAACATCGTTTCTTGCTTTCGTGTCAGGAGGAGCTTATGCAGAAATTAGAGTTGCCCTATCGAGTAGTCGAGATTTGCACAGGTGATATGGGGTGGACCGATGCACGTCAGTTTGATATTGAGACATGGCTTCCTGGTCAGGATAGTTATCGTGAAACAAATTCATGTTCAAACACAACCGATTTTCAATCACGTGGTACAAATGTGAAATATAAAAAAGACGATGGCACAAAGGCACTTGTGCATATGCTAAATGCAACAGGGTTTGCAATTGGGCGCATGATTATTGCTATTATCGAGAATTATCAAACAAAAGAAGGCACAGTTCGCGTACCAAAAGTACTTCAGGCGTATGTAGGAAAAGAAGAGATAACAAGATAATTATTTCCCCATCTCTCAGAAGTCACGTTTCCGCACCCAATAGATTATTCTCACGCGCATAAAGAAGTGACGAACAAGAGTGAACTCAAATTCCACCATACTGGTGGGATTTTCACACAACACTCTTGTTCTGCTTCTTTTTATACTTGCTCGATAATCTATAAATGGGTGCTCCAACAGGCTTCTTCAAGATAGGAAACAATTTTGGTAAAAGAGAGGAGAGGACGAGGGGAAAGAAATACTTGCCGCAGGAGCAAGTATCTTCTGGTTCTGAGGAGTAAGAAGGATAGTGAGTGGTGGATGATTTATGCATATAAAATGTAGTTTTGTTTCGTGATACAATAAGTGCAATGGGAGTCTTTTTTAGAAAACTATTTACTATCGCACTTGTGGGAGCTCTCTGTTATTTTGGATATCTTGCCTATGTGCGTTGGTGGGATGGTTCGAGTACTTTTAGCGAGAAGAAGCAAGCGGTTCAGGATTATGTAGTACAAAAAACAGGGGAGACAACAAAAAAAGTAGAGGAGAAGGCAAAGGAATATTCGGGCGAGGTGGTAAGTGAAGCAAAACAGACTGTGCTTGGCTATGTAAAAGAAAAGATATCAGCGGGGCTTGCAAGTGTAGGTCGTGGCATTGTAAATTCAGCCGAATCACTTCTTGGTGCAAGTTCGACGACCGCACTTGCCCCCGTCACTATCTCTTCAATTGCGGGAGGCGCAGGAAATGCATTACAGGCTCCCGTCGGTTCCGAATATTTTACTCCAGCGCCGCCCGCAACATTTGTAACGAAGGTTGGTGTCCCTGTAGTTTTTTCTATTAATCGTGGTACGAGTTATTCTATTACGTGGGGAGATTCAAAGATTGATGAAGGAACGGTAGCTCAGGAACTTATAAAATTAGTAAGTCATACATGGGAGAAAGAGGGAGATTTTTCGGTAAAAGTATCAGTAAAGGGAAATGGTGTCTCTCAGACATACACATTTCCTATTCGTGTATATCCATAAATTCATGAAACTATTTTCTCGAAAAACTCATGAGGAATTTATTCGTGGCAAGATGCGCCCGAGACAAAAGCGGCAGTTATGGCTTCTTATTGGTGGAGGAACGTTATTCGTTCTTCTGTGTGTTGGTTGCTATTATCTTCTTTTTCTCTCAACGGTGTTTAAAGTGAAGGAGTTTTCTGTAGAAGGGAACCGATTTATGCAAAAAGAAGTCTTGCATAAAGAATTGGTGCAGAAAATCGACAATCAAGGATGGTTTGTGCGTATGCTTGGTGAGGATAATGTGTGGTATTGGCGCCTAGGGCGCACAATAACTCAGAATGATTCCTCGATTATTCCTGCGGCATCGCAAATTAACATTGCAGTAAATGTCTGGAATCACGCGGTGAAGGTTGAGGTAACAGAGCGAGTGCTTGCGGGAGTGTGGTGTACTGACACGTGTTTTGGATTTGATGAAACGGGTATTCTATTTTCCTCAGCCCCCAATCTTTCCGGTTCTCTCATTTTAAAAATTAAAGATGAAAACATTCGCGCACTTATCGTAGGTGCTCCTGTGCTTTCCGATGTGCAAAATATAAAAAATATTCTTGAAACAGTTCGCGTTATTAAAGAGAGCGGACTCCCTATTTCTGAGGTTCGGATAAAAGAAGCTGTACTAGGGGAGTGGGAAGTGAAGAGTCTGGGTGGTTCGCTCTTTCATTTCAGCCTTAATTTTGTTCCTGAAAATCTTGCAGGAACACTAAAAACGATGAGAGAGCGCACTCAATTTGAAAATCTCACCTATCTTGATTTTCGCATTCCTAATCGAGTGTACTATCAGTAAAAAGAAATATTTTATATATCCCGTACCACTACCAAAATATACTACTTTTGAGTGTAGATAATCATTTATTAAGATGAAATTGTTGTATGGTATGATTACTAAAAGGATTATGCAGCAGCGATACCCACACATATTTTTTAAGGAAGAATCAGGATTTACGCTTATCGAAATTCTTATCTATGCAGTCATTTTTTCAGTGAGTGCGGTTTTTTTGGTAAATATTTTAACTTCCATTACTCAAACACAGGTGCGTCAAACTTCTATTAATGAGGTAAACCAACAAGTTTCATTTGTCGGAAATACTATTCAACGATTTGTACGCGAGGCGAGTCTTATTCAAAATGATGTAGGAGTTGCAAGCTCCACTCTTCTTTTGCGTATGGCCTCGTCGTCAATCGATCAAACACTTATCTTTGTGGATGCATCTTCGACCGCAATTTATCTTAAGCAAATAAATATAGATGGCACTTCAACTACAATACCATTGACCGATGATAAGGTTACTATTGGAAATTTTTCGATAACCAAATATGAAGTTCCAGGAGGCTCTGCGGTTGCGCAGGTTGATTTCACACTAAATTATAATACTTCCGTGACTCGCGCAAAGGTGGCGCGCACGTGGCGCGGGGCCATTTCTCGAATTTCTGCAGCTACATTTGATTCAAGTCTTGCTCCCGCAACCACCAATTCACTTGATGTAGGGAGTCAGACTTCTTTTTGGAAAGATGGTTATTTTGCAGGGAATATATTTCTTACGGGTAAATTGGGAGTGGGCACTGGGTATGATTCAGGTATTGGTTCATGGGGAGTCCAGATGAAATCAACAGGCAATGTAGGGGTATCCCTTGCAGGAGGAGGAATCATTTTAAAAGGGCCAGGGGGTGTCAATTGTTTTCTAGTATCGGTAGGTGATACTGGGACGGTCACTTCGACGGCTGCAACTTGCCCGTAATATTCTATCCCGTCGTTGGCAAGGTGCTCAATCTTATAATCTCGCTCTCTTCTTGTGTATAAGAAGAAAGCGAGAATAAATTGGCACTTGACTCATTTGAGTGCTAATCCTATACTTTATACGAAATGAATCCCGTTAGAGACCGCGATTGCAGTGCGGTTTTCGCGGGTAAACCAATAATGAGGTCGTATCATTTAAAAAACATAATTTACAGCTCGCGCTTGATCGCGATCTGTCTCTAACGAGATGAAGGATCGTACACGTTCGATTCTTGAGGCTGCCGTAATGGATTTTATTAAACACGGGAAGCCAATTACTTCCGAGTATTTGTATGAAATTCATGATTTCGGCATTAAGCCCGCCATGATACGGTGGGAATTAAACGATCTTTCAGAGACCGGTTTTTTCTATCAGACACATCCTTCGGGCGGGCGTTTTCCTACCGATAAGGCATACAGATTTTTTGCTGAGGAGGCATTGAATCATAGTGAGGAAGATGTGCCAAATATTTTTTCAGCACTCGAAGATTCAATGGAAAATGACATAAAGTCATTCGTATCGAAAATGGCAGATTACTTACAATTATTAAGTGTGGGATATAATGCAGAGAAACATTCGTTGTACGGGAGTGGACTTAAAGAGCTTCTTGCTCATCTCGATTTAGATTCAACTCGTGAATTAGTTGATGTGGTGAATGATTTTGAATCGCTTGAAGAAAGTCTTTTGAAAAAAAGAGATTGGTGGGAGAGTGGAACCGTGTGGCCTCGAGTATTTGTCGGACAAAGCCCTGTAACACGAAGCGAATGTCTTTCAGTAGTAGCGGGGAAGGTCCAATGCGAGGGCGGCGAAGTGGTAGTTCTTTCCATTGGTCCGAAGCGTATGGATTATCAGAAATCAGTTAAATTATTTAAAGCATTAGGAACGTCGAAAACAAAAAAAACAAAGAAGAAAGCAAATCATGAGTGAAGAAATAATAAATGAAGAGAAGGTGGTGGGTATAGAGGACGAACTTTTACAATGCAAAAAGGAAAAGGATGAATATCTCGATGGTTGGAAGCGAGCAAAAGCAGACCTCATTAATTATAAAAAGGAAGAGACGGCACGATTAGAAAAGATGGCGATGAGTGCAAGTGAGAGGACAATGCATGATTTAATTCCAATTCTTGATAGTTTTGATCTTGGAATTGCCTCAATAGGTGATGAGAATCCAACGAAGAAAGGCATGCTTCTTATTCGGACTCAGTTAGAAGATGCATTGCGTCGCCAGGGACTTACTCGAATTGCGGTGACATATGGAGAAGTATTTAATCCTGCAAAACATGAGGCAATAGGAGAGATGGTTTCGGAATATCCTGAGGGATCGATATCAGAGGAGGTTGAACGAGGATATGAATTATGGGGAAAGGTCATTCGGCCAGTGAGAGTAAGAATTGCAAAAAAAGCGTCGACAGTATAAAAAAATAAATTATTAATACTATGTCAAAAATTTTAGGAATTGATCTTGGTACTACAAACTCTGCGATGGCAGTAATGGATAATGGTGAATTGAAGGTATTAGAAAATAACGAAGGAAATAGAACTACGCCGTCTATCGTGGCTATGAGTAAGTCAAATGAGAGACTTACAGGACTTCTCGCAAAGCGACAAGGGGTAGTGAATCCACAAAATACTATTTTTTCAGTGAAGCGTCTTATCGGAAGGAAGTTTAGTGATCCTGAGGTGAAGCGCGATGCACAATGGCTTTCGTACGCAATTAAAGAGTCTGCACAAGGAGGTGTGGATGTAAAAATGGGAGATCGTTGGTACACACCTGAGGAAATCTCCGCAATGATTTTACAGAAATTGAAATTGGACGCAGAGGCAAAGCTCGGCATGCCCATTAACGACGCAGTAATTACTGTTCCCGCGTATTTTGATGATAGCGAACGACAGGCGACAAAGAATGCAGGAGAGATCGCAGGATTTAACGTGCGCCGCATTATTAATGAACCGACCGCAGCTGCACTTGCCTATGGTATGAACCGCAATAAGAATGAAAAAATTGTGGTGTACGATTTTGGCGGTGGCACATTTGATATTTCAGTACTCGAGGTTGCTGACAATACAGTCGAGGTACGCGCCACAGGTGGTGACACTCATCTTGGTGGCGATGACTTTGATAAGCGTATTATTGAGCATCTTGTAGCTGAATATAAGAAGAGGGAAGGCTTTGATATTTCAAAGGATCCTCTCGCAATTCAGCGTCTAAAAGAAGCAGCAGAGCGAGCAAAGCATGAGCTTTCAACTGCGCTCGAATCAGAAATAAATCTTCCTTACATTACTTCAGATGCGTCTGGACCAAAGCATTTTGTAATGAAACTTACTCGCGCAAAACTTGAGGATCTTGTACTCGATTTTATTGAGCACTCAATTGATCTTGTGCGTGAAACAGTAACGGCCGCAAAACCAAAAGGAGCAGGATTACAGGTTTCTGAAATCGACGAGATTCTTTTAGTAGGAGGACAGACTCGTATGCCGGCAATCCAGGAAGCAGTAAAGAAGTTATTTGGCAAAGAGCCACATAAAGGTATTAACCCTGATGAGGTAGTAGCGATTGGCGCAGCAGCACAGGGAGAAATTCTTTCTGCAAAAGATGAGAATAGAAAAACTGAAGGTGAAGTAAAAGATATTCTTCTTCTTGATGTAACTCCGCTTTCTTTCAGTATCGAGACCTTGGGAGGAGTAGCTACCCCGATGATTCAGAAAAATACGACAATCCCTACTGCAAAGACACAGGTTTTTTCAACTGCCGCGGACAATCAGACGTCAGTAGAAATTCATATTGGTCAGGGAGAGCGCCCTATGATGGCAGATAATAAAACATTAGCGCGTTTTATTCTTGATGGCATTCCGCCATCTCCACGTGGTATTCCTCAGGTTGAGGTTACTTTTGATGTAGATGCAAATAGTATTTTGAATGTGTCCGCAAAAGATAAAGCGAGTGGAAAGTCACAATCAGTGCGTATCGAAGCTTCTACGAGTTTAAACAAAGAAGAAATCGAACGTTTAAAACAAGAAGCCGCAGCACACGCTTCAGAAGATGAAAAGAAGCGCGCCTATATTGAGATAAAAAATCAAGCAGAATCAATTATTTATGTTGCAGAAAAAAGTCTTCGTGATGCGGGGGAGAAGGTACCACAAGAAATGAAAGACGAGATTACAAAGCGAGTAACCCATCTTAAAGAGGTAAAAGAGAAGGAAAATGTTGAAGATATTAAGGCAGCAACACAAGATCTTTCTACAGAGCTTCAGAAGATTGGTGAAATGATGTATAAAGATAAAGGCCCTGATGCAGCTCCTGGTGTAGCTCCGGAAACGCAAAATGGCCCCACTTCATGAGCTTAGGACCTCAAATTATAAGCCAGTCAAGAATAGAGGAGGCTGATTATAGTGCAATAAAAATTATTGCACTCGCACTTGCAGGCATTGCTGCAAGTGTGGTTGCAGTATATGAAATTGATCAATTTCTTATTACATTCCAATACGCATTTTTGTGGTTTGGACTCGCAGCATTTTTGATATTTTTTGTAGTTACAATACTTCATACATTTTTTATTAAACATTTTTCGATTATATGGGGCATTGTGTTTGTTGAGACTTTATTACCACTCATTCTCTTTGCACCACGTATTTCAGCTCAGTTCTCATACGCGCTTTTTGCGGGATTTGTTGTTTTTCTTTTCTTTTCTATTACGAGCATAATGCAAGGACGAGCACTATTAAAAAATAGTGTAAAAATACGTTTTTTCCAGGTTGCGAAAGCGGTTACGCCAAAATTGGTAACGGGGGCACTTATTCTTGCGAGCGTCCTTTTCTATACCGAGTATTTTGAATGGAAGAAATTAGACAGCACTATGGGGAAAGCAATTGTGTACGAGAGTGTTGCAGGTGCGGAACCTATTGTACATTTATGGTTTAAGAATGTTTCTGGAACACAAACCGTGAAGGAATTTTTGAGAGAAATAACCATTATGCAGATTGCAAAGTTGCCACCTGATGCAATTCCAGGCATTACTCTCGATGTACAAAAAGGATTAGATCAATTACAGCCGGAAGTGAAGGAGAAAATTATTGCCCGTTTTTCGGAAGAACTTAAGAAGACACTTGAAACAAAAATCGGTCCACTTGATGCAAATATGAAGGTGCGAGATGTGGCATATACGTATGTCGATGAGTATGTGACTAAGATGCCTCCAGGCACGAAGACAATCTTTTCAATTGGTGCCGCAGTATTACTTTTCTTTTCGCTCAAGGGAATAGCTGTGCTCTTTTATTGGTTTATTAATATGTGGGCGTTTCTTATGTATAAGTTTCTTATTGCCGCAGATTTTGCATTGCTTACTTTTGAAACGCGCAATCGAGAGTTTGTGGTTTTACCGTAACAAAGTGAAGTTATTATTATGAAAGATTACTATCATATTTTAGGCGTGGAACGAAACGCGTCTGAAGAAGAAATTAAAAAGGCATATAGAAAGCTTGCACATCAACATCATCCCGATAAAGTGGGGGGGGATACTGCAAAGTTCAAGGAGATGAATGAGGCCTACCAAGTGCTCTCAAACAAGGAGAAGAGGGCTCAGTTTGACCAATATGGGCAGACATTTGATGGTGCGGGTGGAATGCCGGGAGGAGGTGCAGGATTTGGAGGTATGCGATGGAATGTAAATGCTGAGGATCTTGGAGACCTCGGTGATATTTTTGAAACTTTTTTTGGTGGTCAGGCGGCAGGAAATCAGCGACCTACCTATCGAAGAGGGTCAGATATTGAAGTGCACGAGGAGATTACTCTTGAGGAAGCGTTTCGTGGTGTTGAGCGAACACTTAAATTTAATACGTATGGCGAGTGTAAAAAGTGTGGGGGACAGGGATTTGAAAAAAGTAAGGGAGTTTCGAAGTGTACCGTGTGTCGTGGGAAAGGGGAGATTCGTGAGGAGCGCCAGACATTTTTTGGAAAATTTGCACAGGTAAAAACCTGTCCGGAGTGTCGTGGCCGCGGGGAGGTGCCAAATGAAAAATGTAGCGGATGTAAGGGCGCTGGAAGAGTTATGGAACTGCGCGAGGCAAAGGTGAATATTGCAGCGGGTGTGGAAGACGGGCAGATTATCAAGATTGCAGGCAAAGGTGAAGCAGGGGAGTTTGCAAGTGGAAGTGGAGACCTCTATGTGGTGGTGCGTGTAAAACCTCACACTTATTTCCAGCGCCATAAGACGGATCTTGTGACCGAGAAAGATATTCGAATCACTGATGCACTTCTTGAGCGGGAGATTGAAATGAAAGATGTTGATGGGATGTCGTATACAGTAAAAATTCCTGCAGGATTTAATCTGCGACAATCATTCAAAGTGCAGGGGAGAGGAATGCCAAAGTTTGGTATTTTCGGTTCGCCCTCACGTGGAGATCTTTATATTAATTTGAATACGAAACTTCCGAAATCAATTTCGCATAAAGCAAAGAAGCTTTTGGAGGATTTAGAAAAGGAAATATAGAGAACACTCTCATTCTTGCTTCTCAGAACCAGAATACATTTGCTCCTGCGGCAAACGTTTCTTCTCTCTCTCGTCTTTTTACTCACGCTCGCAGGCGTGAGGCCAATCTAAAAGGACTCCGAGATATTACGAGAGTTTCTAGTAAATATCCAATTCTTTGACATTTTCGGGTATTTTGGTAGTATAGGGTGGTAATCCGTAGAAAGTAGGTGTTGCGATAAAGCAACATAAGTCCTACCGAGGAGTAGCCAATTTTTTGGCTTAATCTCTTAATCTGCGGCAAAGGTCGCGGTTTTTATTATCTAAAAAGGATAATAAAACGAAGTCGATATTGAGTTGATATGAAAACAAAAGCACAAAAGAAATCACAAATAGAAGCAGCAGCAAAAGACTTAAAAGGAAAAGAGACGGTTATTATTACCGACTTTACCGGACTTTCTGCAAACGAATTGAATGCATTTCGCAAATCAGTACGTAGCATTGGAGGAAAGGTGGGAGTGATAAAGAAACGTCTTTTGAAATTCGTGTTTGAAAAGGAAGGAATTGAATTCGATCCGAAACAATTTGGAGGTCAGGCGGGTGTAGTGTTCTCACCAAAAGATATGGTGGAAACAGCCGGCGTGGTCTACAAATTTTCAAAATTAAAAGATCTCTTGAAGATTTCTGGAGGTTTTGAGATGGGAGAGAAGAAATTCATGTCCGCGATTGATGTGAAGCGCATGGGTCAGTTGCCTCCGAAGGAAGTTCTTCTTGGCCAATTGGCATACATGTTGGGTGCTCCTATTCGTTCGTTCATGTTCGTCATTAAAGAGAAAGCAAAAAAGTCGAATTAATATAATTTATTACTATGGAAAAATATAAAGAAATTCTTGAAGCAATCGAGAAAATGACAGTATTAGAACTTTCAGAACTCGTAAAAGTGTTCGAAGAGAAGTTTGGCGTATCAGCAGCAGCAATGGCATCCGCAGGTCCTGCAGCAGGTGCGGTCGCAGAAGAGAAGACCTCTTGGGATGTGGTATTGAAAGCGGGTGGCGAGCAGAAGATTAACGTCATCAAGATTATTAAGGAAGTGACCGGACTCGGTCTTAAGGAGTCAAAAGATATGGTTGAAGGTGCTCCGAAAGAAGTAAAGAAAGGTATGAAGAAAGAAGAGGCAGAAGAGTTGAAAAAGAAACTCGAAGATGCAGGTGCAACAGTAGAGCTTAAGTAACTCTCATAAAAACACCCCCTATGGGGTGTTTTTGTTTGTGCATAATATGAAGTGCTCTCTTCTTATCTTTCGGAACCAGAATATTTTTCTGCTGAAAAATTTCTTCTCCCTCATCCACCTCAGTGGCTTGCGGGATGTTCCTTAAGATAAGAAGAGAACGCTCTGCTTAAATGTATCGGTTATATGATCACGTAAGAGTGATTGAAAGAGTTTAAATAGTGCGCCTTGTAGGTATCGAACCTACGACCTTTGCAATGTGAATGCAACGCTCTACCACTGAGCTAAAGGCGCTTATTAATCCGAAATGTGAATGTTTCCGATTTGTATAAAATAGTAAGATTTTTATCTACAAATCGCAATCCCACTAAAAGCGGGACAATGTTCTAACTAGCTCTGCTAATTGCCCATCGCATAAATGTATACCATTTATCATATGTGTTCGCAACTGAAGCAAGAGGAAGGTATAATAGTGCGATGAGAATGTGGTGGTACAAATTAGGAAAGGCATTTGGTCCAGGACTCATCACAGGAGCATCTGATGATGACCCATCTGCAGTGACTACGTATTCGCAAGCGGGCGCAAGTTTCGGGTATACACAATTGTGGACCGCATTTTATTCATTGCCACTTCTTATTGCGGTTCAGGAGATGAGCGCACGTATAGGCTTAGCGAGCGGAAGGGGCATCGCATATCTTATAAATCAGCGATATAGCAAACCCATTGTGTATGGTGCGGTGCTCATTTTATGTATTACAAATATTGTCACCATTGGCGCTGATCTTGGTGCAATGGCATCAGCGGCGCAACTTATCGTGCCAGCACCATTTTGGTTATTAATTTTGGGGATGACTTTACTTATTGTGATATTGGAGGTGGCGGTAAGTTATAAACAATATGTGAGATTTTTGAAGTACCTTACATTATTTTTTATCGCATATATTGTTACTGCATTTTTAGTAAATGCGGATTGGGGCTTAGTTATGATAAATACGTTTATTCCCAAAATAAGTTTTAACGAGACGTACTGGTTAAGTATTATTGCAATTCTCGGCGCAACTATTTCTCCTTATGCAATGTTTTGGCAGGCAGACGAAGAAGTGGAAGAGGGGGTTGCGCATTACGCACAGCGCTCAATGACCGAAGGAGTTCCTAATCTTACTGAGCATCATGTAAAACATATGCGTATCGATACGGTAATAGGAATGTTGTTTGCAAATCTAATAATGTTTTTCGTAATACTTACCACCGGTGCAACTATTGGTCAGAATGGGGGAGGACTTATTGAGAATGCGAGTCAGGCAGCAAGTGTGCTTGTGTCGTTTGGGGGATCTTTCACTCCGATATTGTTCGCACTTGGAATTATTGGTATTGGGCTTCTCGCAATTCCCATACTCGCAGGTTCTGCGGCATATGCAGTAGCAGAGGTATTTGGATGGAAAGAGGGATTATATCTAAACTATAATCGTGCAAAAGGATTTTATGGAGTTATTATTGTTGCTACCATAATAGGATTGTGTATTAATTTTTCTTCCATTCAGCCATTTCGAATGTTGTATTATGCGTCGGCATTAAATGGAGTTCTTGCGGTGCCACTTCTTATCATGATGGTTCATATTGCAAATGATAAAAAAATAATGGGAACACATATAAATTCATCGCTTTCTAATGTAGTGGTGTGGCTTACTATTGCAATAATGTGTATTTCAAGCGTGTTATTAGTTGTCTCATATTTTTAAGTTCTTATTACTTTTACGAGTGGGGAAGTGATGCAAAAGAGGAAAGAAACAAAACAGCAAAGGCATATGTGTTGATAACTTATTAAACCCAAGGAGGGTGCATGGATAAAGGGATAAATCTACATAATGTAGGTTTATCTTTTTTTGACGTTGTATGGTGTGGTGGTATACTGATGTGGAGATGTGGGGGAAAGTGGATAAATGTGTGGATAACCCTTGAATCTGGGGATAACACGACAAAACAATGTTACTAGGAGAATTTAAACATAATGTAGATGAAAAGGGACGACTCGCAGTTCCTTCAAAGTTTCGTGACCTTCTTCAGGGTGGCGCAATTATTACACGTGGACTTGATCATTGTCTTTTTGTATTCGGACTTAGTGAGTGGGAAAATTTAGCAAAAAAACTTGTTGCCTTACCACTTGCACAAGCAAACTCACGCGCATTTGCCCGTCTTATGCTTGCGGGCGCAATGGATGTAAAAGTGGATGTGCAAGGACGGATTCTCGTGCCAGATTATCTCCGCGAATATGCGGGGCTTAAAAAACAAGTAGTAGTTGCCGGCCTCTACAATCGCATTGAAATCTGGGATGCGGAAAAGTGGGAAGAGTATAAGGCAAAGACAGAATCCGCATCAGATGAGATAGCCGAGAAGTTGGGTGAGCTTGGCATTTAATATGCATAAGCCCGTTCTTTTACACGAAACGATCCAGATATTAAATCCACAAGAGGGAGAATGCTTTATCGATGGCACCCTGGGCGGAGGAGGACATGCGCGTGAGATTGCAAAACGTTTAGGCAAAGAAGGAACACTTATCGCACTTGATTGGGATAATGATGCGGTCATTCGATTTAAAGCACGCGCAGACGAACTTACTTCAAAGACGATTGTGTTGCAGAGAAATTACGCAGACATTCCTGATTTGATTGCGGAGAAAAAAATTCCGCAACCACAGGGAATTCTCGTAGACCTTGGATTTTCGTCCGACCAAATTGAGGCAGCAGAACGAGGATTCAGTTTTAGAGAAGACGGACCACTTGATATGCGGTATGCGCGCGAGGAGGGGATAATGACCGCCGCTGAAGTGGTAAATGGATATAAAGAAGACGAACTTGCACAGATATTTAAGGAGTATGGTGAAGAATCATTTGCTCGCGTAATCGCAGCTCACATTATTGGAGCAAGAAAAAAGCAGAGAATAATGACGACGCACGCACTTGCGGAAATAATAGAACGCGCAATACCTGCAAAATATCACCATGAAAGAATTCATCCTGCAACGAAGGTTTTCCAAGCATTGCGAATATTTGTAAATAGAGAATTTGAAAATATTGAAAAGCTACTTTTGCATATTGATGAGTGTCTTGAAGAGGGGGGGCGCGTGGGCATCATCTCATTTCATTCTTTGGAGGATCGAATCGTAAAAAGAGCATTTCAAAAACTAGTCAAAGAAGGGAAAGGAACACTTCTTACTAAAAAGCCAATTATTCCAAGCGAAGAAGAAGAAAAAGAAAATCCAAGAAGTCGTTCCGCAAAACTAAGAGCATTTCTTCGAACATAAATTTTAAAAAACTACATGACCATCATTCGACCAAAAAAACATTCACAGTTCCGATATATTCTTATGTTCCTTTTTGCGTTATTATTAGGGTATGGTACGTTTTTCATTTTTGAATACAGCGCCATTGCTTCAAAAAAACATGAAGTGGGACAGTTGAAAGATTCAGTAGTAGCACTTCAGACTGCAAATGCAGATATGAAGGAGGAATACTACCGTCTTGTTGACCCCGCAAGACTTGAAGCAGTAGCGGTTGATTCGGGAATGACCATCGAGAAACGGCCCCAATATTTGACGCGTAACCAATAAATCCCACGGGATGAAAGCACGGTTTTATTCTCTTGTAACACTCTTTACTGCACTCTTCATCCTTCTCGGGTGGAACCTTTATAACCTCCAGCTTCTGGATGGTGCTTCTTATTTGGAAAAAATAAAGGCGCGAGACGCATTACAGAGCACAAATAATATGCGTCGTGGGCACATCTATATTACTGATAAAAACAATCAGAGGATTCCTATCGCACTCGCAAAAGATTTTCCAAGAATTTATGCTGTACCAAAAGAAATAAAGGATTCTGCAGCTGTTGCAAAGATACTCGCGCCATTAGTGGGAAAAGACGAGCAGAAACTTTTTAACGCGTTTAATAAAAAGAATGATTTTTATCCGCTTCTTGAAAAAGTGGATGATGCAAAGGTAGAGGCAATTTCTGTACTTGGAATAAAGGGCATTTCTATAGTAGATAAAGCTTATCGTTATTATCCATATAAAGAGCTTGGTTCTCAGATAATCGGATTTGCAGGCATGAATGATCAATCAGATGAACCCGTGGGATTGTACGGCATCGAAAAACTTAACAACAAAATACTTGCAAGTGGTGGGGAAGTAATACTTACGATTGATCGCAATCTTCAGGCAGAATCAGAGCGAATCTTAAAAAAACTTATCGAAGAGCATAATGCATCGGGAGGAAGCGTAGTGATGCAGGAACCAAAAACAGGAAAGATTCTCGCGCTCGCAAATGCCCCCGATTTTAATCCAAATGAGTATGCAGATTTTTCAATTAAAAATTTCATGAATCCCGCAGTGCAGGGTATGTATGAGCCAGGGTCAGTCTTTAAGCCACTTACCATGGCAGCAGGTATTGATACGGGGGCACTTACTCCTGATACTACATTTGTTGATACAGGAAGTGTGACTCTGAATGGAATGAGAATTACTAATTGGGATCAAAAAGCGCATGGAAAGATTACGATGACAAATGTAATTGAAGACTCAGTGAATACGGGGGCAATTTTTGCAGAGCGAACTGTAGGACATACAAAGTTCTTGGAATATTTAAAGCGATTTGGTTTTGGAGCACTTACTAATATTGATTTACCAGACGAGATTCGCGGAACGCTCCGAAGTATTGAAAATCCTAACGCGTATGCAATTGATTTTGCGACCGCGTCGTACGGACAAGGTCCTGCAGTGACACCAGTACAGCTTATTAGTGCATTCTCATCACTCGCAAATGGAGGACTTCTTATGCGTCCGTTTGTGAGTGTATCATCTACACCCTACATAGTACGTCGTGTAATAAGTGAAGACACCGCCTTAAAAGTCACCCGCATGATGGAGTCCGCAGTCATTAAAGGAAAACTCGCCTCGATTCCAAATTATCGTATTGCGGGAAAAACAGGAACGGCATTCGTGCCTCATAATGGGAAATACGCAGAGGATGATCTCATTCATTCGTATGTTGGTTTTATTCCAGCAGAGGACGCCAAAATAGTGATACTTGTAAAGCTTGATCATCCAGATAAACTTCTCGCGGGTCAGACGGTAGTTCCAAAATTTAAAGAGCTCGCACAATTTGTGTTGAATTATTACAATATTCCGCCGGATGCATTAGTAACACAATAAACATATGAAAATGTTTGCACTTCAATTATTGCAATTTGTTCTTAAGGTCCTTGCGAAGGTGACATTGTTGCGCTATTCACCGGGGATTGTAGGAATTACAGGAAGCGTGGGGAAGACCTCAACAAAAGAAGCTATCAAGGCGGTGCTTTTAAAAGAACGTAATGTTCGTGCACCATCAAAAAATTACAATAATGAAGTTGGTCTTCCGCTCTCTATTTTGGGAGATTGGGAATCTACGGGAGGATTTTTCTTCTGGATAAAAGTTGTGGTATCAAGTCTTTATCGTCTTGTGATAAAAGATAAAAATTATCCGGAGGTTCTTATTCTTGAATATGCGGTTGATAGGCCGGGGGATATGAAATATCTTCTTGATATTGCGCGCCCGCATATTGGTATTTTTACTGCGATGGGTGATGTGCCTGTGCACGTTGAATTCTTTACGGGGCCAGAAGCGGTGATGCGAGAGAAAGCGAGACTTGTGGCACAATTACCCGCGACTGGATTTGCAATATTGAATGTTGATGATCCGCTTGTGATGCAAACAAAAGTTCAAACGCGTGCGAAGATTATGACATTTGGATTTGAGGAGCGTGCCGAGGTCCGTGTTTCAAATTTTGCAAATCGTTTTGATGGTAAATCAGGAGGTATTACTTGCAAGCTAAGCTACGGAGGAAGTGTGGTGCCTTTGCGTATAGATCGTGCGTTAGGAAAGGCTCAGGCGTATTCTGCAGCAGCTGCAGCTGCGGTTGGATTGATTTTCGGCATGAATTTGATTAAGATTGCCGAGGCGCTCGCTTATTATGAAGCGCCCGCAGGGCGCCTTAAACTTATTCAAGGCATCAGAGAGAGCTTCTTAATCGATGATACGTATAATGCGTCACCTCTTGCAATGCAACATGGGTTGGAGACATTGAAATCATTGAATGCAAAAAGGAAAATTGCAGTATTGGGTGATATGTTGGAAATTGGAAAATATACGCTTGAAGCCCATGAAGAAATTGGGAGATCATTGAAAAAGAAGGGAATTGATATTCTTGTTACAATAGGTCTTCGTGGAAAGCTTATTGCAGATGCAGCGATTCATGCAGGATTTTCTGAGAAGTCGATATTTACCTTTATGGATACAGATGAAGCAGGAAGATTTCTTCAGGAGAAAATTCAAAAAGGGGATTTGGTACTTGTGAAGGCCTCACAGGGAGTTCGTCTAGAAAAAGTGGTAGAAGAAGTAATGGCAGAGCCAGGGCGTGCAAAAGAACTTCTTGCACGGCAGAATCCTGAGTGGCAAAAAAAGAAAGGATTGTATAACGAGCTATAAGCGGTATGATGGATGTGAAGTAGAGGCCCTATCGTCTAGTGGCTAGGACAATGCCCTCTCACGGCATAAACAGGGGTTCAATTCCCCTTGGGGCTACTAATAAAAATATCCGTTTCGACGGATATTTTTGTTAGCCAAGGGGAATT
>JBAYJE010000002.1:0-80289 GCA_041665265.1 Minisyncoccota bacterium
AATTGGGAGGTTCCTGGTATTACCGTAGAATTTAATGAGTATGGAACGGGGGATGATAAATATCGAATGGCGTATGATATCCGTGGCGAACAATTTAGACTTCATTTTTGTCGCGGTCAGCGCTCGTTATCTGGTGGTAGATTAAATGACATTGCGGCAGTAACCGAGCTTATCACGCCGTACGGCCAGATCAATGTGCAGGAAGATGAATCTGGACCTACTTTCTATCTTTACACGGGAGGAAATTGGGAGCGCGATCGAGAACACTTTATGCATAGCACAAAGGTGAACAGCAGACTTCGTAATGAACCAAAGATGTATCTTGAGTACAAAGGAAGTGCGAGTATTGATGGTGGGTATACCTTTAGTGGTCAGCGATCAAAATACCTTGTACATACAAATGATATAGGGCGGCAATATGATCCTGACGAATTCGAACCGAAATGGTTTTATACTGCAGATACGATGAAAGATTTTCAACTATATTTTGAAAATGTTTTGTCGGACATTCTTTTGGAACCAATTCCTAAAGAGAGGATTGATAAATTTATTCCTCCTCCCTTTGTGGCATTTCCTGAATCTATTGGACCACTTTTCTGTTTTGGTGAATATGATGATGCAAAGCGAATCATACAAGGCAAGAAAGACCCAAGCGAGCTCGAACCTTCGGAGCGATACGGACTTATTGGAAATGGATATCGACTTGTACCACTCGGCGTTTCAAATAAAGGAATGTTTCCTGAGATTGCCTATGAGGGATTTCTTTGGTGCGGTATTGGAAAGATTACTCATGATACTGCAATTGACTCACTTACGGTTCCTGGCCATTCGCGCTATTCGGATCGAGAGCAATTTGTAGTAAGTGTAACTCCAAAGAGCGCGGAAGGTATCTACATTGCCGATCATGCTGTGTGGGAAAGACGACGAAAAGAAATAATCGAGGCAACTACAAATGAACGCGATCGTTTCACGAATGAGGAGGTCTCTGATTTTACTCGTGCGCGTGGTGCCACTATTATTCCAATTACTGAATATAAAGGAGGTTACGAACAGCCGATTGTGCTTGTGCATCGCGAACTCTCATTTGATGAGGTAGTAATAATAAGCGGCCCTCACAAAGATAGGTTTGGAAGATAAAATATAAAAATGCCCCGATACGAATGTATCGGGGTTTTTGTTTGATACAATAAGGAGATGTTATGGAAGGAGATTGGAATGAGTCTTAAAAAAATAATATATATACTCCTTACCATTCTTCTTGTAGAGATGTGTGGATTTATTTTTCATGAAATAGTTTCGGTTGAGGTTCTTAAGGTATTAGTAAGGAATGGAATGTCGGTAACCTATTTTCATATTGCAGGATTTCTTTATAGTCCTCTTCCTTCCTATCTTTTTTGGGGAATTGCCACCGTTGGTGCTTTTGGGGGAATTTTCCTAGCACTTCGTTGGTGGACTATTGTGTATATCGAACATCGTCATTGGAAGGATTGGTATGGTCGTCGCTAAAAAAAATCCCCTTACGGGGATTTTTTACTAAGTGATATTTGCTAATTCTTTTTCCGCTTTTTTGCGAGCGTCGCGTATGGTTGAACCATAATAAAACATTCCTAGCACAATAAAGAGGTGACCAAGGAGCCATACAAGGTCTAGATATGCGTATGGTCTTGCATAGGTGGTATAGGGGCCACGATAGATTGCAAAAAGAATGTCCGCTATGGTGAGGGATAAAAATCCGAAGGAAATATACCACCAGAAGAGTCTAAATTTGCCCCCTCGATATAGAGAGATAAATTGCAGAGCGAAGAGAGATGCGATAAGAAGGGCGAGGTCTCCTAGTCCATACAACATGATAATCACGTTATTAAAAACCCCCTCGATAGGATTGTATGCTTTATAGATTCCGAAATAAGATACGAGTATGGCGAGAATTATGATTACGAGGAAATTAAATGCCACCATGTATTTATCCAATCCCTTGAAGGAGACGCTCATCAGTTTGAAATGCATATACATTCCAACAAAAAGGAGGGGATAACCAAGAATGAAGAAAAAATCGGAAATAGTAGGGAAAGGATCTACGTTTAAAATACTTCGGAGCCAATACCACGTAAACTCTCCGATTGCCCAACAGGATAATCCGAGTGTGGTAATAAAGAGAGCTTTCCCAGTAGCACTTCGAAAACCAAAAGAATTAATTGCATAAAAGCCAAAAACAACTGATAGAGTGGGAAGAATAAGATAGAGAGTCTGAGTGAGAAGAGACTCTGGGATGGGGCCAAGAATATACACCGCGGCGGTGAAGATATAAACAAGTATTAAAGAAGGTTTGATTATTTTTTTCATAATTATTTTATTTTTTCTTTAATATCAGAGGTAATTTGCTTTGCACTCGTGGTCCCTAGGTATTCTAAAAGGAGTTCTTCAAGCGAAATTAATATCTGCTCATCAGTTTTATTCGCATAGAATTTCCCATAAAGAGAAGCGACATATTCTCCAAGGTGTGTGGAAATCGTTTTTACTGCGATTATTTTTAGATTAACAGACATAACAGCATAAGTATAAATCCATTTTTGTTCGTTGACCATATTAGGAAGCCGACACCTAGACCCGTAGGAGAAGTGATACAATAATCAATATGAATCTATTTAAAGAGAGGACATTTAAGTGGTGGGAAATTGGACTAATAAAGGTATGTCTTCTCTCGTTGGGTGCCTTATTAGGTATTTATTTTTATGATTTCTTTATGAGTCTCGCATGGCTTTTGTGTACATTGTTTATAGCAACGGGATTTTATTTCATTGTTCGTTTTATAAAAGGAAGATAAGGACTTTTAATTAGGGAAACTTACTCTTCTTTTTGGTTTTGTTTTGTAGAAAATTAGTGAGAAATTCTTGCGCTCATGCGCAAAGTATGTCATGCTCTTCCCAGCACATTTAAGACTGTGCTAGAAAGGCTTTATTATGAATACAAAACCAACTCACAAGTCGTTAATGCAGAAATATTTCACTCCTGAAGTAGAAGTTATGCTTGCAAGCGTGAAAGCACCACATGGATTTATGGTTTCTGATGCAGTGCGTTCTGGTATGGAGAACCCCGATTCAAGTGTGGGAGTATATGCGGGTAATGAAGAATCATATTCATTATTTGCTCCGCTTTTCCATCCTGTTATCACGGAATATCATAAGTATGATATTGCCGGACTTCACAAGACCGACCTTAATCCAAAGCATCTTGTTGCTAATGCGCTCGACCCCGAAGGTAAGTATATTGTTTCAACACGTATTCGTGTGGGACGGAATCTCAAAGGGTATGCATTTGCACCTGCAATTTCACAACAAGATAGACTTGAAGTAGAGTCGAAAATTGTTGAGGCATTGAAGGGTCTCGAAGGTGATTTGAGTGGAGCATATCATTCTCTTGCGACTATGGACGAGGAGACGCGACTTCAACTTGTGCGCGACCACTTTCTTTTTAAGAAAGGCGATCGATTTCTCGAGTCTGCGGGAGCAAACCGCGATTGGCCTGAGGCACGGGGAATTTTTCATTCTGCGGATAAGCGATTTCTCGTTTGGGTAAACGAGGAAGATCAACTTCGTATCATCTCAATGCAACCGGGCGGCGGTCTTCAGGAAGTGTTTACACGTCTTGCGCGCGCAATTACTTCTCTTGAGAAGAAACTCATCTTCGCATCTACGGAGCACCTTGGTTATCTTTCAAGTTGTCCTACTAATCTTGGAACTGCGATGCGAGCAAGTGTTCACATTAAGCTTCCAAAACTTGCCAAGAATGAAGACGCGCTTAAGGAGGTGTGTGCGCCACTCAATCTCTCGGTACGAGGTGTTGATGGTGAACATTCTGAATCAAAAGGCGGAGTATATGATATTTCAAACAAACAACGCCTCGGTCTTTCAGAAGTCGATGCGGTCAATATTCTTGCACAAGGTGTGCGTGAATTAATTGCACGAGAAGAGAATACATAGGCCTCATGTTTTATAAATCCACAGATATAACGTCTGTGGATTTTTTTATCTCTTTTTATATCAACTCAATTCAATGAGGGTAGTAGACATTCCTATAGAAGTAGTTGATACTCGTTACTATTCATCTGTTTTGAAAAAAATCCATGCTATATCTAAAAAATAAAAATGCGGTTTGGAAGAATATCATTGTAATCCCTGTTATTTCCTTCTTGGTAATTCCTATTGCGATTCTCGATGTGTGTGTTGAGTTCTATCACCGCATTTGTTTTCCTCTCTGTAAACTTGCTTATATTAAAAGGAAGACACACATAAAAATCATTGATAGGGGGAGATTGCCATATCTCACTTTTTGGCAAAAATTATATTGTATGTATTGTGGATATGCGAACGGTGCAATTCGCTATTGGATGGAAATTGCTTCTATCACGGAGAAATATTGGTGTGGTATTAAACATGAGAAGGATAGTGAATTTGTAAATCCTAAAGAACAAGAAGATTTTGCGGAGTATGGTAATCAAGAGGAGTTTATTAAAAAGTATAAGAATCAAGAGGCAGTCCAATAAAAGAATTCATTGACAAAATAGCACCATAAGTGCTATTTTATTTTCAGTAAGTTTTACTAAATAACCTTTAACAACACTATAGGGAGAAGTAACATGAGTCCTACTTTGAGTATTCACGGGAGTACCCCAGAAATTGTGAGAAACGACGGAAGGTTGTATGAGGGAAACCTCAAACATTATTTCCGGGTCGTATTTAATAAGGCACAAAATCTTCGAAACCCATATCACAATTTTCGGCATTTGTGCCATGTGATGTGGCTTTGCTATAAGGCGTGCATATTTTATCGCGACACACTGAGTCAGCGTGAAATGCGCAACCTGCTGATTGCTGCGCTGTTCCATGATTTTGATCATACCGGTAAAAGTGGACCGGATTCAGTAAACATCGGACGATCTATCGCGGGTCTTGTGGAGCATCTTCTTTATGAAGATGAGGCATCACTTCTTGAAATTGTGAAGCTCATTAAGGCGACTGAATATCCGTACACATTTCCTGCAGAGAAACTCACCCTTTCGTGTCAGATTATTCGCGATGCGGATATGAGTCAGGCGCTTACGGTGGCGTGGATTCAGCAGGTGGTGTTTGGTCTTTCGGAAGAGTGGGGAAAGTCCCCACTTGAAGTATTGAAGATGCAGATGCCATTTCATCAAAATCTTCAGTTTTTCACTGAGTGGGCAAAGCAGGAGTTTACTCAGGAAATCATCACGCAGAGAATTACTGAAGCACGCGAACTTATCGAAATCCTTTCTGATGAGCCGGTTGCTCTTTCTTAAGTTGTGTCATTAGTTATAATTTTGCCAGTTTTTTAAAACTGGCTTTTTTATTTGTTAAATAATATATATCCTCACATTAAGGAAGGGGGTTGGTATAATAAAGACATGGAATCGACGTTTCAGAAGAGGTGTCCCAAATGTAATACTGAGGTTTCTCACGATGCTTATTTTTGCCTCCATTGCGGAGAGCCTCTAAAAGAGGGGGAGATAGATATCTCTGTAGCAAAACAGATTCGCATTTATTTAGTGAGTTTTTTTCTTGCTCCTTTTGGTATTGGATATGTAATTAAGTATTTAAAACAAAAAGAGGAGAAGCCAAAAGTAATAGGAGTTATTGCATTGATTCTTACTATTCTTGCTATCGTTGTAGTAGTTTATCTCACCCAGAAGACCTTTGAACAATATAGTCAGCTTGAGTTGATTGGTCTCTAAGAGTCCTTATTGGGCATCAAAATGGAGCACTTGACAAATTAGTTTTTATATGCGAGTATAAAAGAGTAAGTTGGTTCTCTAATAAAAATTTCGTCGAGCTTATTTTAGGAAGCCAGGCTTTAGGATCAAACCTTAAAACATACAAAAAAATTAACTTTATCACCATGGAAGGAACAATTAAGAATCTTACAGACAAAGGATTCGGATTTATTACTATCGAAGGGGAAGCAAAGGACTTATTTTTTCACAGCAATGAACTCGTGGGCGTAGCCTTCGAAGATCTCAAGCGCGGTGACAAGGTAACCTTTGAAAAGGAGGAATCTCCTAAAGGACCTAACGCAGTAAAAGTATCCCGAGTCTAAGATTAGGATTTAAAATACCCTCGCATATTGCGAGGGTATTTTATTTGAGAAAAAGAAAATGAGTAATAAAAAGAGCGGTATATCACTGCTCTTTTGTATATATTTTAAAATCATTACTTCAGAAGCGTCGCTTCCCAGGTAGGCATAAGAATACTACTAAGCTAGGGATTTTAAGTAAAAAAGTGATACAATACACTCATGACTGTTAAGGAAAAGATGCCAGAAAAAAAGCACGTTCTTATCATTGAAGACGATGCCTTTCTTGTAAAAATAGTTACGATTCATCTAGAAAAAGAAGGATTTGTGGTGACAAATGTAAGCAATGCAGAAGATGCACGAGTGCTTTTCAAAAAAGAACCACCTCACGTAGTACTTCTTGATCTCATGCTTCCTGGGGTAAGCGGTTTCGAATTACTTGAAGAAATGAAGAAACACGAGACATGGAAAAACACTCACGTAGTTATTTTGAGCAATTTAAGTAAAGATAGTGATATTGAGTTAGGAAAGAAATTAGGAGCACACGAATATATTGTGAAGGCAAAAACAAAAATTGCCGACATTGCAGGTATTGTGGCTTCGGTGGCATCACAAGAATAAAAAAATACCGCGCTTTAAGAGTGCGGATTATTTTTTTGCCAATTCTGTTATGCGCTCAACCACCTCGTGAAAGCTTGCTCCTGTTTTTGGAATATGACGTATTGCTCCCAGTTTCTCAGTTTTTGCAACATCTTCGTTACTACCCAACATAGAGAGAATTACTACTGGAATATTTTTTGTTTTCGGGTCTTTTTTAAGTTCTTCGAGAATCTCAAAACCATTTTTAGGGGGAGGGAGCATAAGGTCGAGCATAATTATGTCGGGATTTTCTGATTTTGCCATTGCATGCGCCTTCTCTCCATTGTTTAACACAATAGTTTCAATGCCTGCTTTTTTGAATTGAGCATTATATACCTTTGCCAAGAATACATCGTCTTCTACAATAAGTACTTTCATAATATCGAATTTAAAATGTAAATTCAGTAAATGGCAGTTCTCCCTCCTTTATATGGAGACTTGAGAGATCAAGTGCACGCATCCATGTAGGGCGTATTTCAAACACGGCATAGTCTCTTCCTTCTTTGCCACCTCGCGCTCGAAAGAGAGGGGGCCAGAAATCTTTTACTTCTGCCATAGCATGCGCTATTTTATCCATTATTTCATCGGCTCCGTCATCAGGAAGAACGTGAGCGATACCATCAGCCTGTATGAGCATTTTTGATTTTTCCCAAATAGAAAAACCTACGAGGGGATTTGTGATAAGTGCTTTTGTTTTATAACTTGTTTGGTGGGAGATAAAGTAAAAGGTGAAGTCATCATTAATAGCATATGCCACAACAGAAGAGAGAGGCTTTTTACCATTAATCGTTGCAATGCTCATAATTTGATTATTTTTGAGAAATTCAAGAACTTGCTCTTTGGTGAAATGTATTGCCATAAGTCTTAGTATATCAGAGTTTATCTACATATTCCGTATTTGGAGGTGAGGAGCCACTTATCAACAGGGGAGATGTGTTGTATTGCGTACACGAATGCTGTAAAATAGTACTTAATATGAATACCATTAGCGAAAAGAAAGGTTTCACACTCCTTGAGCTCTTGATTGTCGTCGCAATCATTGCAGCATTGTCGGCAATTCTCATTATTGTTATTAACCCTGCTGAAACTCTTGCACAATCGAGAGATTCACAGCGCATCGCAGATCTTTCTACGATGAAGACTGCAATGGGTTTTTATCTTACTTCGTTGTCATCGCCATATATTGGTGCTACGAGTAGTAACCTTGGTTGTATTGATAGTGCTGTGACAGCAAATAGAAAGATTTGGTTAAGTGTTCCTCTTACAACCCCCGTTACTGATGCGACTCCACCTGCGACCACATGGACTGCAGCGACATCGACATGGGTTCAGTCAGCGACACTTGCAACTGCGGCAGCTATTGATGGAACGGGTTGGATTCCAGTAAATTTTGGGGCACTCACGGGCGGTTCACCAATTTCAAACCTTCCTATTGACCCGACAAATACCGTGACCGCAGCTGGAGTTACAAGTACTGATTATATGTATCGTTATGCATGTAAGGGAACGCCAATTTCATACGAGATTGATGCAAACCTTGAGAGCATTCAGTACACATCAACAGACAATAAAGAAACGAAAGATGGAGGAAATAACACTCTTCTTCTCGAAGTAGGAACTGATCTTTCTATCCTTCCTAGTACAAGCGATTTCTAACAAGTAGCTACAAAAAATCCCTGCATGTTGCGGGGATTTTTGTTTTAAGGGAGTGAGGTTGAGTGACGAGTATTTTGTGATTTGGTATACTGAAATATATGAATATAGTTAGAGAGAAGAAAGGATTCACCTTGCTTGAACTCCTTATCGTCATCGCAATTATTGCGGCCTTGTCGACAATTCTTGTTATTGTTATCAACCCCGCAGAAACACTCGCACAATCACGTGATGCACAGCGTCTTTCTGACCTCAGTAGCTTAAAGAGCGCGCTTAGTCTTTACCTTTCAACGGTGCAGTCCCCACAATTAGATGGCATCGCGGGAACAAGAAATGATGCGTGTATTGATGGCACATTTGCAAATCGAAGAATTTGGTTGAGTGTTCCTACTTCCGCAACAACGGTGAGTGATAATACCCCTCCAATAACCATATGGCAGGCAGCATCGGCTGCGTGGCAGCAGCCAACTACTATCGGGTCGTCTACTCCTATTAATGGAACGGGTTGGATTCCAGTAAATTTTGGGGCACTTACGGGCGGTTCACCAATTTCAAATCTTCCCCTTGATCCAACCAACACCGTTACGACTGCAGGAACGGTGACCAACGCAGATTATATGTATCGTTATGCGTGTAAGGGAACACCAATTTCTTTTGAAATTGATGCAGCACTTGAAAGCATCCAATATAAAACAACTGATGATAAGCGAGCAAAGGATGGAGGGGACAACGCATCTCTTTTCGAGGTAGGCACCGACCTTAGTATTCTTCCGGGTACAAACGATTTTTAATAAAAAACACTTAAACACTCCGCGTAATGCGGAGTGTTTTTCTGAATAAAGAGGCATATTGTATAATGAAAGGAGAATTCATGCACATTACTGAAGCAAAACTTAAGGAGTTGGTGTTACAATCAGAAGTAATCAATGAGGCGGCATTTGCCAGCGCAAAAGAGGAAGCGAGGCGTACCGGACAATCAATTCAAAATGTGCTTGTGGGACGGGGGGACACTACCGAGGATTATCTCGCTGAATTGCTTGACCCTTATTTCAATACTCCTCATGTTGATTTGCGTAAAATAGAGATTAAAAAGGATATTCTTGAGCAGCTTCCAGAAGCATTTGCAAAAACAAAAGGGGTGGTAGTATATGATATTCTTAAAGATAAGAGGGTAGTGAAGGTTGCTATGACTGATCCGTTTGATTTTAATACCATCGAATTTCTTCGTGCAAAGTTTGGTATGTGGGTTGATGTATCTTGGGTAACACCCGCAAATTTAAAGTTTGCCCTGAAGCAGTACGGAAAGCAGATTGGTGCATCATTTAATCAGACCATTACAGAGAATGTACAGAAGTTCCTCTCTCTTTCTGGGGAGGCAGATGTGGCGAAACTTGCTGAGTCGGTTTCGGTTATTACTATTTTAGATAGTATTCTTGAGCAGGCGATTGCACTTAATGCTTCTGATATTCATTTTGAACCGCTTGCAAAAAAAGAGATCTTAGTAAGGTTTCGTGTGGATGGGGTGCTTCAGGAAATTTTAAGTCTCAATGAAGTAATTCAGCCAATTTTGGTAGCACGTGTGAAGATTTTGGCGAGCATGCAGATTGATGAACATCGCATTCCGCAAGATGGACGTTTTAAATTTACTCTTGATGATGGTTCCTCAATTGATATTCGTGTAAACGTAATGCCAGTGATGTACGGCGAAAAAGTAGAAATGCGTATTTTGAAGAGTTCTTCGCGTCCACTTTCTCTTTCTGACCTCGGTGTTTCTGTGGGAGGAATTAAGGCAGTAGAACAGGAAATTAAGAAGCCACACGGCATGCTTCTCGTCACGGGTCCTACAGGACATGGAAAGACGACAACACTTTATTCCGTGCTTCATATTTTAAATACACCAAAAGTAAACATTACTACAATCGAAGACCCTATTGAGTATTCTGTCTCGGGCATTAATCAGACGCAGGTAAATGCAAAGGCAGGTATTACGTTTGGAAGTGGATTGCGTGCACTTCTAAGACAAAATCCTGACATCATCATGATCGGTGAAATTCGTGATAATGAGACGGTAGAAATTGCAGTACACGCCGCGCTTACGGGTCATCTTGTACTTTCAAGTCTTCATACGAATGACGCGCCCTCTGCAATTCCGCGCCTTATTGATATGGGTGCGCCACCTTTTTTATTAGCCTCAACAGTGAATGTGGTAATTGCACAACGTTTAGTAAGAAAAATATGTACTTCATGTGTGCAATCGTATAAAGTTTCTGCACCTATTGGGCAACTTATTAAAAAACAGTTTTTGGTTGCAAAGGGAACAAAAGCGAAAAATGTGCCACAAAGTTTATATCGAGGGGTGGGTTGTAATGCGTGCGGGCACACAGGATTTATTGGTCAGATTGGTGTGTTTGAAATATTGAGTGTCTCGGAAGCTATTCGTAATCTTATTTTGAAATCAGCATCAGTTTCTGAAATAAAAAAGATGGCAGTAAAGGAGGGGATGGAGACAATGTTTGAAGATGGATTGGATAAAGCAGAACGTGGAATCACTACCATTGAAGAAGTGCTTCGTGTGGTAAACGAATAATTATATGGCACTCTATCAATACGAGGCAGTAGATAAAAAAGGGAAGAGTGTGAAGGGTGATTTCGAGGCGCCTTCGAAAGATGCGGTAGTTGAATTTCTCTCAAAGCGTGGATTATTTCCCGTAGTGATTGGGGTACGAGGCGAAAAGAAATTAAATGCCGACATTGCCCTTTTTGATCACATTCGACCAATCGACAAGATTCTTTTAGTGCGTAATCTTGGCGCAACAATAAAGGCAGGACTCAGCCTTATTGAGGCCTTGGATATTCTTATTGTGGATACCACAAAAAAACCACTTAAGAATATTCTTATTCGTGCAAAGAGTAATCTTGAAAACGGACAGCCGCTTTCTTCAACATTTGCAGAATATAAAAAAGATTTTCCTGCAATTTTTGTAGGTCTCTTACGCGCAGGAGAGGCCTCAGGGAGACTTGATACTACCCTTGAAGAACTTTCCCATCACTTGGTGCGAGAGTATGGACTTGTGCGCAAGATACGCTCAGCGCTCGCATATCCGATATTACTTCTTACTGCTTCTGTAGGTGTGGTGGTTCTTCTTCTTACTTTTGTACTTCCACGCCTCGTAAAAACGTTTGCACAAAGCGGCGCGGAACTCCCTGCGGTGACGCGGGCCCTTATGTCAGCAAGTGAAATCGCTCTTTATAGTCCTACGTTTGATGTTATTTTTGTTGCGATTCTTATATGGTTTTTCACTTTTTTTAGTAGAACAGAAATAGGAAAGAAGTTTTTTGATCGATTCTTTTTACGTATTCCTATTGCGAACGATCTCCTGAAAAAAATCTCACTCGTGCGTTTTACGCGGACTCTTTCGAGTCTTATTAAAAGTGGCACCCCCATTGTCGATGCACTGCATCTTTCGGCAGATTCTCTTGGGAACATTCTTTATCGTACGGCGATTATTACTTCTGTTGAACAAGTGCGAAATGGAGTACCTCTTTCTCACTCACTCGAACAGTATCCTCATCTTTTCCCAAAATTTCTTACGAGCCTTATTCTTGTGGGAGAGAAAACGGGAACTCTCGAGGGAATTTTAAAAACTTTTTCAGAATTTTATGATGAAGAAGTTGACGCATCACTGAAGGAACTTACTACTCTCCTTGAGCCGCTTCTCTTACTCTTTATGGGACTTATGATTGGTACTATTGCCATCGCAGTACTTATGCCAATTTATCAGCTTATTGGTAAATTTAGATAATCATGAGAGGATTTTCATTGCTTGAATTATTACTAGTAATTGGAATTCTCGCTATTTTGGGCACGGTTGGTGCAGGATTCTATGGATCATTTTCAAGTAATGTACAACTCGATGCTACGGCGCGTGCCATCATTTCTGATCTTAAATTTGCGCGCGCAAAAGCTATCGCAGGAGAAAATAGATATAATTGGGGACTTCATTTCGTAAATAGTACCAGTAGCCCGTACTATCAGTTTTTTTCGACGACCGCATTAACGTATACCACTGATGCATCAACTACGGTAATTTCTACTACTACGCTTGGTAGTACTATTGTGTTTGTGACGCCTCCAATCTCTTCAAGTACTGACATATTATTTAACGCAATTAGAGGCACTACTACCTCCTCAACTATTACTATTTCGCGAAGTTCGTCTACGCGATCAATCTATGTTTCTCCTTCTGGGATGGTTAACTAACTATATGCAAAAGAATATTTCAGAAAGCGGACAGTTACTTGTTGAGATGATTCTTGCAATTGCAGGTGCAGTTATTGTCCTCTCACTTGGTTCGCAACTCATTTATACGGGTCTTATAAGTAATAAAGCGGCAGGTGATAAGAGCGCGGCGGTAGGACTTATTGATGAGACATTTAATGCAGTTGAGGGTGCAACCGTGGAGAACTGGAATAATCTTTTTAATCTCACAAAACCGAGTACCGCATATTATCCACAGAAGTCAGCGGGGAAGTGGGTGATTGCAACTGGTACTGAAGCGGTCTCAATCAACAACATAACATATGCACGTTCATTTACGATTCAAAATGTCTGTCGTTCAAGTTCAACGGTAACGGGCATTAGTGATACTGGGGGTCTTGCAGTCACTTGTGCTACGAATGGTGGCTCATATGATCCCTCGACTCAGCGGGTAAGTGTGACGGTTACCGCTTCAAGCAGCGACCCACTAGTCTCCACAAAATATGTAACCAGGTGGAGAAATAAGGTGTGTGCCCATACGAGTTGGCTTTCCACAAGCACTGGCGTAGTCAGCTGTCCTTCCACCGTGTATACTTCAAAAACAAATGTCGAAGCAAGTTCGAGTATTACAATTTGTAGCGGTTGTTAATTTATTTTTATGATTACTTCTAAGTCACTATATCACTCAAATCTCACCCTTCTTTTTAGTGAAGTAGGATTTTCAGCACCAGAAAATGATGTATTTAATTCGCTCTATGGAGGCGATGCAGCACGAGGTATGAGGTTTGTGGATGACCCAGTTATTGGTGCAAAAGTGCTTACTCTTCCGCAATTAAAGATGCGCGCAGTTCTTGAGGGACGACGATTACGCATAGAAGATGAATCACAAGAAGAGCCGGGGATTTCGCGTGTTATTCTCGAATCGTTAAGAATAAATAGCATTTTTGAAAAAAATGAACTTGAGGCGTTCGGATTTAACTTCGATGTCTACTATCGCTTTAATAATGTAATTCCGATGAAATATATTTTCGAAAATATATTTGGGGATAAGATTTTGAAGAAAAAGGATCTTATGAATTTTGGTATGCAATTCAGTCTGGATAAAGGGAAACAGGGAATTGTGGATACTTATTTTTTGAAAATCACCGCACCGCTTGAGCTTATGGTGCATATGAATCGCCATTTTCCTACAAAAAAGATGCCCCCAGAAAAAGAGCTCCGCGCTATGTTTGTGAATTGCTATAATGAAATAGAAGAAGTTATCAAAGATTCAAAGTGGTAACGGTTTTATTATTGCACTCATGTCCCTTCATCCAAACGGCGTAACATTAGATCAGCGGCATAAGAAGGGCGTTATCATGATAGCGCTCGTGACCTTATTCGAATTTGTACTTTCGACTATTTTTGTTATTTCTCTCGCAAGTTTTACTTTGTTTCCTAATCAAGTAAATGCAGTGGCGGGTGTTTCTAAAAAACTCTCATATCAAGGACGACTTACTGATACTTCGGGTAATGCGTTGGGCGGTGCAGGAACTACGTATTATTTTTGTCTTTCAATTTATGACGCGGCCGCTGCGGGTGCAAAATTATGGCCGGCAGGAACTCCTACTTCAGCGGGTGCAACGGTGACGAATGGCGTTTTTAATCTTGGTATTGGAGAGGCGGATTCACTCGCGACATATGATTTTTCTGCGAACGATACCGAGTATTTAAATATTGAGGTTGCTGCATCAAATGGTACTTGTGGTGGAGCGCCCTTTGAAACACTCGCACCTCGTCAGAGACTCGATGCGGTTGCCTATGCTCGTGTTGCGGAGAATTTATCAGGAGGAAATGCCAGAGTAGGAACGGGTGCAGGAGTGACCAGCGGAAGTCAGAAATATGTACATCTTGATGTAATGAGTCAAGCGGCAGTTGAGGCTACGGGAGATGCGTGTCCTACAGGATCGGTGAATGGCTCTGTGTGGTATAACTCATCGCGTACGCGTGCATTAGTTTGTGAAAACAATGTGATTCGCGTGTTAAGTGGTATTGAAGGAGTAAAGGAACAGAGTGTGGCTGCGGGAAGTGAGATAAAGTGGGGCGTGGTAAATATCTCAGGGTCTAACAATATCACGGTGAGTCAGACAGGAAGCACTATTCAACTTTCAGTACCAAGCCAGACCGTACAAACTCAGAATCTTCATAATATGACAATCTCTGGAAATACTGCGGGAGTACTCGCGGCTATTTCTTCAGGAACTCTTACTCTCGCGGGGGGGAATAATATTACCCTTTCTCAAAATGGAAATGCGGTGACTATCTCTGCGGGCGCAGGCGGCGGAGGTGCCGCACTTCAGGGTTCGGGAACGTATAGCCAAAATACAGGGACGATTCAGTTTGCAAACTCAAATGGAGTTACTTTTGGTCTTTCTAATAATGGTGTGATGACCGCGAGTGTTGCTGCGGGTGGTGGCGGTGCAGGACTGACTCGAAATATGTATGACAATTTGGGAGGGCGTGACTTTATCACGAATATCACAAATATTACTGCCATTTCTCAACGCCCTGTATTCACCCCATTCTATTTAGACGCCGATATTCAGGTGGATAGAATTGCTCTTGAAATGTCGCGTGCAACATCTGGCTCAAATTTATTTACTGTGCAGATGGCACTTTATACGCAGGTGAATAGTACTCAGATTTCACGACTCGCAAGTTTACAAAATGTATTTTCAAATACCGCAACTGCAAGTATTTCTGGTGTGAGGCAGTTCCATCTTTCTGGATTTGAGGCTGCGGGAACCTCACTTTCACCAGGTGTATATATCATGGGCGCATACTTTTCAGCAGCAGCGACTGCAAGTATGAACTACTCAATTCGCGGAGGAATTACTGTGGCTCCTCCAGTGGGCATTATTAATGTTGGTTCAAATGTAGTCTATACTGCAACTTCACAATTATCTACGAATCATTTGCGCATGTTTCAGGGGAGATATACTAATACTACAAATGCACTACCCGCATCAGTTGCGGCAAGCCAGATACAAGGATGGACGTCCGCGGTACCCTTTTATTTCAGAATTCAAAATACATAAATCATGCAACCACAGATAATCGTACCTCAGTATAAAGGTGTTCATAATAGTAATATTGCAGAAGCAAATAAGAGGCTTGAAATATCAAAATCATATAAAGATTTATCCACAATCATTATTTGTCCTACACGAGGAACAATTTCTGCAAAAGTAGTACAGAGTTGGATGGGGTTGATGCGCCCCATGAATCAAAAGGTACTTGGTCCACTTTTTGCAATCGGTATGGAGGTGGGAGAGGCGTATAATTCGATGATTGAGATGGTTTTGCAGAACCCCGAACTTTCAACATGGAAATATATTTTGACGATTGAGGAAGATAATATGCCTCCCCCCGATGGCCTCCTTAAATTATATGAGTCGATGGATATATATGATGTAGTAGGAGGTCTTTATTGGACGAAAGGTGAGGGAGGGCAACCGATGATTTATGGAGACCCGAAGATAGCTCCATTAAATTTTATTCCTCAAATTCCTATTTCAGAAGGTGTACAGGCCGCAAATGGACTTGGTATGGGATTTAATTTATTTAAACTCGAGATATTTAAAAATGAGAAGTTAGAACGACCATGGTTTAAAACTCTTCAAGAATTTATTCCGGGACAGGGTGGACGGGGATATACACAAGACCTCTATTTTTACGAACGCGCGGGGAAGCTAGGGTATAAGTTTGCGTGTGATACACGAATAAAAGTGGGACATTATGATGTGGCTATGGATGTGGTATGGTAACTTTTATGCAAAAAAAACGAGGTGAATATCTAGTAAGTATTTTTTTTGTTGTGAGTATACTCTTTTTGGTATATGGGGTTATTTTTTTGTGGCAACAAAATCAAGAAAGAGGCGAGAAAAAAGTGACAGAAGAAAACGGAGAAGTGAGTCACTCATTATTAAATCCATCTGTAACCGCAAATCTTGGCAAGCATTATATTGTTAATATCGCTCCTTTGCGTGAGAAGCTCGTGGCGTTACAAAGAGAGTATAAGGAGAAAACATATATTTATTTTCTCTATCTTAACAATGGGGTATGGATTGGGTTAAATGAGAAGGATGTTTTTAAGGCAGCAAGCACGTTGAAGGTTCCTCTTGCAATGTCGGTGATGAAGACAGTAGAAGATGGATTAATTGACCTTGATAAACCGTATACAATTGAAGCATCAGAGGTAGATGGCAGGTTTGGCGAATTATACAAAAAGGGGGTGGGCAATGAATATACATTAGGCAATCTTATGGAGATTATGCTTGAGCAATCTGATAACACAGCAGCAAATGCAGTTAATGATTTACTTATTCGTCTTGGCATTAATGATCCGCTTGCGAATGTATACACCGCACTTGGTTGGCAATATCTTGAGCCGCCCGTTGTTAATGAGACTCCTAACTATGCAGATATTAATTTGAAAACACTTACAAATATATTTTTATCGCTTTATAACTCAACGTACCTTACTCCAGCTCACTCACAACAGATACTCACATATCTTGCAAACACTCCTTTCAATGAAAAAATTGCAGGTGGCGTGGCAAAAGATATTCCTGTAAGTCATAAGATTGGTATTAGTGCAGACACTGGTACATTTTCAGATTGTGGTATCGTATATGCGCCCAATCGAAATTACGTGTTATGTGTCGGCACAAATGGTATGAGTGAACAAAAAGCAAATGAATTCATGGAAAAGCTTTCTTCTTCCGTCTATACTTATGTAGTTAATAATTAATTATGAAATTAGATATCGCATGCGGACAAAATAAACAGCCAGGATTTAAGGGGGTAGATGTGGTGGGAGGTCCTGGAGTGGATTATGTGTGGGACCTCGAAGTATTTCCGTGGAAGCCGTTTAAGGATAACTCGGTTGAAGAGGTATATGTGAGTCATTATGCAGAACACACGAAGGACCTTATGAAATTTATGAATGAGGTGTATCGCATTTGTGAAGACGGAGCGAAAGTAACTATTGTGGGACCTTACTATACTTCAATTCGTGCGTGGCAAGATCCAACGCACACTCGAGCACTTTCGGAAGCGACATGGATGTATTATAACCAGGCCTGGCTCAAAATGAACAAACTAGATCACTACCCGATTACTTGTAATTTTGAGGTGTCAAAAATTCTTGTATTTTATAATCCGCCGTGGGATAAAAAAACTGAAGAGGCACGACAATTTGCACAACAACACTATTTTAATGTTATTTCCGACATTCTCGTTGAGTTGAAGGTGGTTAAGGTATAATAAAGAAATGGAATTGATGAATCCCAATATAAAACGAATCTGGGAACTCGTAGGGCTTGCGTTTGCAATTATGTTTGTAGTGCTTCTTATTGTATTTCGAAGAGAACTTTCTGGTGCACCACGTGTGGTTGATATTGGACCTGCACCTGAGGTGAAACAGGAGATAATGACGAATCCATCTCTAACGTCGCTTCCTCCTCCTGAAAAGGAAGCAGTTCATGCAAGTACAATTGATTATAAGGGTGAGAAGATATTACCAAATAATACCGAAAAACTTCCTGAGGCAACTCGATTCGAGTCATTTAGTTATGATCCCGCAGTAGGGAAGGAGGTAAATTTTACGAGTACTTGTAATGATGTGTATTATTCGGTACTTATTTTTAGTGGGTTAGATGATTATAAAAAGAACCCCGGCGCGGCCAAAGTGAATAACTCGTTCGCGTGTCCTACGAATCGTATCGCAGTTATTAAATTTAACATTGCGGATTTTAACCTTCCCATCGGGCGATACTATGTATTTATTGCTGACCAAGGGAAAAGTGGTACGTGGTATAACCCGCGATAATTATTTATGAAAGTACTTAAACTGACAGTAATTATCGGAGGTGTTATTCTCACATTTTTTGTGGGATTTTTCGTATCTCAATGGATAGATGTAAGACCCGAGGAAGATAGTAGAGATACCACTTCATGGTATACGGTCCGTATGGTAGGTGGTGAGGAATATTATGGACATCTTGATTTGGTAACTAGCGACTCATTGAAACTCGATGATGTGTATTATATTGAGACGCTGAGTGCTCCCATGGCCCCCATTTCTACAAGTACCAATTACCAATTGCAATCAGAATTAACACCGAAGGAGATTTATAACCTTGTTCGTAAAGGGGAGAATAGTACTTCATCTGAAGCACACACACTCTATTTAAATAAAAACGCAGTTGTTTCATGGGAGAAACTCACATCCGACGCACAAATGGTGAGGTTAATCGAGAAATCAAAAGGAGGTGCACAGGAGGCGAAATAGTTACACATATGAATAATCTTAAGAGTAATACTTATGTAGCGCTCCTCGTGTGTGTGTCGCTTGTGTTTCCTTTTCAAACCCTTGGATTTGAAGCTACTTCAACTACCTACGAACTTCATGGGGCCGCAGTAGAGAGTGTTTCTGGAAATGGAACCTCCACAAGCTATCAAGCAAGAAATGCAGGTGGGCAGACGGGTACCGGTATTTCTACAAATGTAAAAAAAGCATATTCAGGAATTCTTTATTGGCTTACAGGATTATTTACTCAACAATATGAACAAGTGCATTATAGATGGCGCAATGATGACGGTACTGAGGTGTCAGCAACATTTGCAGCAAATGAAGATTCTCAATATTTAAATATTCCTCAGAATACGACTAAGCGATTGCGATTTGAAGTTTCTAATTCGGGATGGACACGTGGCACGGCTCCACAATTTAAACTAGAATATGCATCAACCGGTACATGTAGTGCTGGTTCGTATTCAGCGGTACCAATAAATACCACCTCATCTGAGTGGATGATTTCTACCTCAACAAATGTGACTGATGCGGAAGTAACGACTAATGTGGCGAGTGGACTTACTGATGCAAATTCAACATTTGTGGCAGGTCAGGTGAAGACGACCGGAAATACCACGGCCGCCATTACTCTTACTTCCGAGCAATTTACAGAAATAGAATATGTGCTTGTGGCAAATACATCGAGTAATGGAGCGTATTGTTTTCGCGTAACGAATAATGGTGCAACAACTAATTTGCTCTATACCCAATATGCAATGGCGACGGTGTTAGCAGGTTTGCCTGCAACAGGGGATATAACCTCAGCTACATTTGATACGGGAGTCACGGGGGGAGTCGCTTATAATTCAATGATGTGGCTTGGTACTGCGGGCACAGGCAAGGTACGTTTCCAACTTGCAACCTCAAATAGTACGAGTGGGCCTTGGTCATTTATTGGGTATGATGGAGTAACCTGTGGGACGAGCTATTGGTATGACACAGGAATCTCACCTTCAGGAGGACCTGGAATTCCTATTGAGCTTACCTGTGCGCCACAGGATCAAAACAATCAACGTTATTATCAATATCGTGTGCAGCTTTGTTCGGCAAGCGATTGCACAAGTGCAGGAGCAACAAGTCCGGTCGTCTCAGATGTTATGGTAAATTGGTCTCCATAATGAATATATATAATCAAAAAGGATTTAGTTTACTCGAACTTCTTATATATACCGCGATTCTTGCAATTGTTACGGTGGTTATTGCGGGAGCTTTTACTACCCTTAATAGGGGCCGAGGGAGGTCGGAAGCGCAGGTTGAGGTGAATTCTAACTTACGCTTTGCAATCGATCTTATTGCACAAGATTTACGTTCGGCGACTGCAATTTCAGTGCCTGCAACTGCAAATGCAACCTCATCATCACTCTCAGCAATAGTAAGTGGAGTCGCAGTAAATTATTGTATAACCTCGAGCACCTTACGGAGACAGTCGGCAGGCGCATGTTCTGCCTCTTCAGAAGCAGTTACTTCTAATCTTGTTTTAGTGGACAGCCTCCTTTTTACTCGTCTTGAAAATACTAATGCCACGCTTTCAAAAACCATTATTTCAATTGAGACGAGCTTAGCACTCAGTTACAACAGTTCAAGTCCAGATTGGCAATATTCTTCTAGCAAGAAAACAACGGTTGCATTGTATTAAAGAATGAACACCTTTTTTTCAAAAAAAATAATAGCTCGCGAAGGAGTAGCAACATTACCTACTATTATTGCTCTTTCAATATTAATACTTGCAATAAGTATTGGTATCGCGGCATCGAGTTTTTCTGAACTTTTTATCTCACAAGGCCAATCCCAATCCTCGCAGGCATATGAATATGCAGAAGCAGGAATACGCGACGCACTTCATCGAGTTGCAATTGATAAAAATGCTTCGTCTACCTACTCAATTTCATTTGCTATAAATGGCTGTAGTTCAAATACGGCGTGTGCTTCAATCACTATTAGTAACGGCGTGGGATCTTCGGGAGACCCAAAGATTATTACTTCCTCAGGGCAATCAGGTAATTTCGTTCGTAGATTACAGACCGGCATATTATTTGACGTATCATTGAATGGAGAAATAGCCACGACGACATGGCAGGAGATAACAACTCCCTAAAGAAGAAATATTATTTTTCTCCTATTACGATGACAATATCGTTCGTGTTAGCTTCAGAAAGTGGTTCGGTGGTGCCTACGGTGTATTTTTGTTGAACGAGGGAAGTGAGTTCAGTAATTGAAGTTGTATAACTCTTCTTACTCGCCTTTATTTTAATTAGGGTGATAGGCTCTGTGGCGGGTTGGTTGCCGGTGGTGCTTACGGTAAATCCATTTGCAACAAGAAGTATTTTTAAAGTTCCTGCGAGCCCTTTAATACCTGTGCTATTTAAAATACTAATTGAAAGATCTGCCTTATTTTCAACAATTGTTTCGGGGATAGTTGTGGTTCCTACTACGGGAGTAGAAGTAGCAATGCCTTCTGATGAGGTTGTTATCACGGGAGTTTCAGGAAGTGTGACAGAAGGAGCGGAAGACTTTCCTGTTTGAGATACTTCTATTGAAAGTTTTTTTGCAACAAAGAGTAATTCAGGGAAATTTATTTGAAGTGGTTCTCCTCCCACTTCGCTATTTGCCATAAATCCTTGTTGTACGGCTGTGGCGAGAAATGAGGCAGAGCGCCAAAAAACAACCCCAAGGATAATAAGGATGATACCCATCACTGAGGGGTAGACTATCATTTGAAGTTTTTTGTTGTGTAAAAAGTCCATTAAATATTATTGTGCTTTTCCTCGTGCGTAGACTTTTCCTTGAAGCGCAACACTTATTGATTCTCCGATTCCTTGTGCAGTAGGAGAGAGAATACGGAATGAGCGTATCGTAGTGAAATAAGGCAACGACTCAAAATGTTTCATAAAATTAATATATGAGGCGAATGTTCCAGTAAGATTCGCAGAGAAGTCTATTGAGGAAAGTATTGTTCCCTCTTGAAGAGTAAGTTGTGTTACCGGCGTTCCAAACTGAGAGGTAATCTGTATGGAATTTTGTGCAGCAACCGAATTTAAAAGCCCAATAAATTCTACAATATTATCGTCGGGTATATAGGCATTGAGAACCTTGGTATCCGCATCTCCTACACGCGCAAATTGAGTACGAAGTGTGTTTACTACTTCACTGCGGCGCTCAAAGAAAAAAGCGGAGCGTTTTGTTTCAATGAGCGAGGTACCAATTTTTGTTATTTGATTACGTATGATGATTACTCCCGTAGTAGTTGCCACAAGAATAAGTAAGGCGACAATCACCTTTTTGAGAAGTATGAAAATAAGATTATTACTTTTTAACATATTATGGATGAAGGTAAATAAATTGAGGATCTTTCAATTGGAATGATAAAGTGAAGGGAATATTTTCTTTTTTATCAATATTCGTTACTGGCATTTTCACATTAATAAAATCAGCAGACGACTCGAATAAACCACGATACTCATTAAGAAGAGGTCGTGATTGTGCGATACCGTTTATTACAATCATTGATTCTGGTGAGGGCGCTGAAATTTCAGAAATAAGAATACCTGAAGAAAAGCGAGTTTTTATTGTATCGAGAAGGATGCTCCATTGTGGAAATTGTTTGAGAATATTTGCTGATGCAACAAGAAGTTCATTTGTATTTTTAGCTCGAGTTTCGAGTGCTGCTGAATCGGTAGGAACGGGAAGCGTGCTTCCGCGTGAATATTCTGTGTTCGCATTTTGTTGCACAGTTACCATAACACTCCATACCGTTCCATAAGCCACAAGGAAAAAGAGGCACAACCCAATAATAAGATTAACTGTAAAACTACCAAATGCAATTGCGCGTTGATACGCGTAAGCCTGTTCCGTTCCCATAGGCATCAAGCTTAATATGACATCCTCTGCTCGAGGAACTATACCGCGCATAGCCGCACCAAGCACCACGAGCCAGTCGCCACCCTTACCTACTTCTTTGGTACGTAATGAAAAGTTACCGGTAAGCTGAAGAGATCCTATTTTTATCTGAGTTGGTATAATACCCGATTCAACTTCATAAAAACTTGTGAGATTTTGCGTTTCATTTCCTGTTTTCATATATTCTTTTGGAATGGTGCGCACAAATCGAGGGAAGCCGTTTTGAATAATAGAAAGTGACACGCCCGAATCATAGGCGAGTTGAATAAGTTGAGGCTCATTTATAGGCGGAACAACACGAGCAAGACTCAAGGTGTGATATTCTATGGCAACTGGGCTTAATTTTGCACTTTCGAGTGCTGAGATGTAAGCATCTGCCGAAGATTTTAGAATAGCACCGAGTGCTACTTCATATTGAGTACTATTCGGGGCGGTAATTATTTCCCAATCAACATAAATATCCTCTTGCTTGAAGGGGAGTTGGTAGCCGAGAGAAAGGCGCATTGTTTCATTTACTCTAGTTTTTTCAAGAGCTCCAGGGAAGGTGAAGATTTTTGTGTATACCACATCCGTAGGAAGAGAGACGATAACATAACGAACAGGGCGTGGTGCACGTTTTACAAGGCGTTGTAATGCGCGCACAAATGCGGCGCGATCAGCAACGAGCCCACTTACAATAATGCCCGCTTCTATAGGTTCTTCTACAAGTACACTTGCGTGGAACGCGGATGTTTTTTTCTCAGGTTCAAGGAGCGCGAGGCGTAGCGCCGTGTCGCGGATTTCAAGACCGCCCACTGCTTCTTCAGGTATAAAAATACTTCGAAGGTTCATATGGCTTTACCTCTTTATTCTAGCAAACGACCATTTTAAATTAGTCTTATAGCAACAACATTTTTTATACAAAAAGACAGGAGAAAGGAAAAAGGAAATAATTTGACTATTAACAAAATATGTAGCATAATGTTTCTAGCAAATACACTCACATGTACACGTGAGAATTAACAATATAAAACATCACAGGAGGTTTTCATGTACTATTTTATCGCGGCGCTTATATGCGCAGTGGTTAGCACTCTTCCTACACTTATCGCTCGGCGATTTGTTGCTGCGGGAGTTCAGGCATTTGTTTCATTTTGGGTTTTCTGGGGTTGTTTCTACTGGTGGACATTGTCTACGGTATATCCGATGTTCGGAATTCCCGGTTTATTTGTAGTAGTACTTTGGTGTGTTAGCGCAGCAATCGTATATGACGAGCATGAGAATGGTTGGTTTGTGTGGATTCCAGGAATATTTGGGATATTGGCTTATCTTGGAGGCGGATGTGTTGGATCTGAATTTGTACGGACTGATGAGTATCAGAAAATGATTGGTACTATGGAAACTCGGGAGTGGACACAAGATGTTCAGCCCAAGGATCCACGACACATGCGTATGTCTACCAAGGAGAACGCCTTGTATGTTGCTCAAAAAGCAATCGGACAAGATGGCTCTATTGGAAGTCAGTTTCAAGTTGAGGATGGAGAGATGTCATTGCAGATGATTCAAAAACGTCTATGGTATGTGGCTCCGCTCGAATTTGCAAGTTTTGGAGCATGGAGAGCAAAAGATTCACCTGGCTACATAATGGTTTCTGCTGAAAATCCTGATGCTCAACCGATACTTGTTAATTTCCCAGAAGGGCAGCAGATGAAGTATTCACCTGGCGCGTATTTCGAAAATAATCTTGAGCGATACCTTCGAAATCGTGGATATCTCGGTAAGGGTCTTTATAGTCCCAATTTCGAAGTTGATGAAAATGGTCACGGATGGTGGGTTGTTACGGTATTTGAGCCAACTATTATGTGGTCAGGAGAGCGAGTACAAGGAGTAGTCATTGTTGATCCCGCTACGGGAGATAATACGTTCTATGAATTAGGAAAAGTACCTTCGTGGGTTGACCGGGTTATTCCTGCAAGTATTATGGATAGCTATCTTGATTGGTGGGGTACCTACGTTCATGGATGGGGAAATACATTTCCTGTATTTGGATCTCATGCTGATATGGTAGAGGCAAGTGATCAGAGTCTTATTTATGGTACAGACGACGTGCCAGAATGGGTGACTGATATTACCTCACAAAACAATAACGATAATTCACTTATTGGACTTGTATACACAAACAGCAGAACCGGAAAGTCCGTTTATTATAAGGTTGCAGGAGGTGGAACAAACACCGCAGTGTTGCAAGCAGTGAATGAAAATCAACAGATAAAATTCCGCTCTCTTCATGGTGCCGATCCACAACTTTACAATGTATATGGAACAATGGCTGCAGTAGTACCACTCTTTAACAACAACCACGCCTTTCAAGGAGTTGCAATAGTTCCTATTGCAAATGTTCAGAAGGTTGCGGTAGGCAATACGCAATACGATGCGCTTCGTCAGTATGAAAAGATCATTTCCGATCGTGGTGGAGAAGTTGCATTAAGTGCGGAACGCACACTTGTGAAGAAGATTGGTGTTATTGATAGACTTGGGTACGAGGTGACGAATACAGGAAATCTGTATTATTTTCATCTTGACAATGTGCCACATCTTTTTACGGCCGGCTCGGGCGATTCTCCAAAGTTGGTAACCACAGTAAAGGGAGACCGCATTGCAATCGAGTATTATGAATCTAGCCGTGACGTGGTTCCTCTTAAATCATTCGATAATCTCTCGCTCAAATTGTTGGAAAGTGTTCCGCAAAAAGAAGTGAGAGAAACAGTGGCTAATGACCGCGACGCAAAAGAAGCGAGCGAAGATAGGCCAACAGTCGAGGATAGAATGAAGAACCTCACTCCGGAAGAACTTCGTCAATTAAAGGAGCAACTTCCGAAGAAGTAACGTGTAATTAAAAGCGCAGGGAAATCCTGCGCTTTTTTATTTGTTATTGATATAATGAACGAGATGAATGTAACTTATATTTGGTATTCTCAATTAGCGAAGCCCTCGTGGGCCCCGCCTTCATGGCTTTTTGGTCCTGTGTGGTCATTTCTTTATATTTTGATCGCTCTTTCATTTGGTAAGGTATTTGTAATGATGTGGCAAAAACGACTTACCTTCCTGGTGACATTACCTTTTATTTTAAATCTTATTTTTAATTTTGCATTTACTCCACTGCAGTTTGGATTGAAAAATAATATTCTTGCCTCTCTTGATATCATCCTTATTCTTGGAACACTTATTTGGGCAATGGTTGCGATCTATCCCCATGTCCGTTGGATTGCTTATATTCAAGTTCCATATTTACTCTGGGTTTCGTTTGCGACGGTATTACAGCTCACAATCACTTATTTAAATAGATAGATTCATAATAGGTAGGTGGTCAGGACAAAGAGAAATAAAAAACAGCCGCATGAAATGCGGCTGTTAGGATGATGTGTTGGCATTGCCAGATATTTTTTTGATCTCATCACGAAGCGCTGCTGCTTTTTCATAATCCTCTTTTTCAATAGCATCTTTTAATGTTTTCTTAAGCTGCTCAAGAGGACTTAGTAGCTCGTTTGATGGGATGCTTGTTTCTTCTTCATCGGAGAGATCTTCGGGATTTTCCGTAAGTATTTTCTCTGATGCAAACATAGGAACTTGGAAATAGAGAGCAAGAAAAATTGCATCACTTGGACGGGCGCGAATTTTTCCACGATTAGTAAGAATAGATGCAGAAAGCACGTCACCTTCTTTCCAACTCGTGATTGTTATTTCTTTTACCTTTCCTCCGAAACGAATCATAAGTATTGCAGCGAGTTCATGAATAAAGAGATGTTCAGATTTCGTTTTTGAAAGGAGATTTTTGATTGCAAAGATCCCAGACAAATCCGTCATGATGCAGAGAAATCGATCTCCAAAACGTTCTCCTAGTATAATCATCCCTTCTTTCTCAAGAGACTCTTCATCCATCGCCAACTCCGAAAGAACCACTTCTACCTTTTTCATAGAGGCACTCCTTTCTTGTGAATATTATTAAGTCTTCTAGAATCACGATATGCTGGAATGAGAGGCGAGTCAATATCACATTTTTTGTGATATTATTGTGTTATGAAACTTGTGTGTTTAAATGCGTGGGAAGGAAAAAGGCTTGATGCACTTACCCAATTTATAAAGAATACAAGAGAGGAAACAGATTTTTTTTGTTTTCAGGAGATTTTTCATGCAAATTATATTGAAAAGGAAAATCCGCATTTTTGCCTCAGTCTTTTAGATAACCTTTTAGCACTTCTCCCGGGATTTTACTCTTCGTTTGCCCCCATGCTTTCTGCGAGTGACTTTTCGAAAGGTTTTGCTACTGGTGTTTCGGTAGGAAACACCATTTTTTCGAAAGAGGAATTTGAGATTGTTGATGAAGGGAATTTTTATACATTTGGATCTTCTTATGAATTTGTTGAAAAAGATCCACACAAGGTAAGTATCTTGCAGTACACAAAAATACGTATTGCGGACAAGATTCTCACTCTTGCAAATGTGCACGGCATTGCTCGCTGGCCTAAAGTTGATACCCCCGAACGTTTCGAACAATTAAAGAACATTCAGGAATTTCTCGCAAAAAGTGGGACACCCATGATTCTTTGTGGTGATTTCAATCTTTTTCCAAATACTGAAAGTATCAAGGCGCTTGGAAAGAATATGAGAAATCTTACTAAAGAATTTTCAATTTCTACTACACGAAGTAGCATCGCGCGCCAGCAATTTAGCGCTCAGATTGATAAGGATACTATTTCAGATTATGTGTTTGTATCGCCCGATATCCAAGTTCGGTCATTTACTGTTCCAGAAATGGAAGTATCGGATCATTTACCTTTGAAGCTCGATTTTATTATTGATGTGTAGAGTTACTATAAAAAAGTTTTTGCAAGAATGATAACAAAGTACCAGTAAAAGAGCGTTGCAGCCATCATTGCTATATTAGTAAATACCCCCGGACGTAATGGTTTCGCTAATTTTGCATTGTTTAAATAAATGAGAATAGGAATATAAATCGCCATAGTGAATCCACCAAGTGCCGCACTTATTGAGAGAAGTGCAAGAGGCTGTTTCATAGGAAGAAGTAGTGCGCTTGTTATTACGAGCGTGGTTATGGAGACGTAGTAGAGCTTGTGAATGGATATGGTTGCAAGAGAGGTGAGATATTTTTTAAATGGACCGATACGAGAGTTAACGTAGAAGATATCGCTTACAATTCTTGTGAATGCGTCGAGCACGGTCCACATAACTGAAAAGAGCATAAGGAAGGCCATAATAAGAAAGAGATTAAACCCAAGTATGCCCCAGGTGGCACCAAAAATATGTGCTTGTGCCACCGCGACATTAAGACCCTCGGGTACAAGTCCTTTTGGGGTGAGGGTGGCATATGCGTTCATACTGAGGAGTATGAGTGTGACGAGGCCAAGAAACCAGAAAATAACACCCTGATCAATGCGAATAAAGCGCATCCAATGTTTCCAGCGCGCAATATTTTCTTTGTGAATATCGAATCGATAACCACGAAAGGAGACCGCCTCTTCCTTTCCAGTAATTGGATTAATAATACGTCCTACGTATTTTCCCATTCCTGTTTGTTTGTCTCGATACCAAAGGGAGGTGCAGAGATTAAGTAATCCTCCCGCACCCGCAAATGCAATTGCACCCAAAAACACCACCATGTCGATTCCTTCGGGGAAGTATCCAAAATGAGTGATACCTTTGAGCATTTCAGAAAAATCAACCGAAGAGAGATTGAAAAAACTCGAAATAATAAGAAGTGTAAAAAATGTTGGTACAATTATTTTGAGAGATTGCTCAAGGATTCGGTAAGCAACTTTTCCCGCAAATGTGAGTATAAGCACAAGGAGGAGGCTTACTAACGCCCATTCAATATAGGTGCCAAATCCAAAAAGTTCGCGAAGTGTGGTTCCTATAGCTGCGGCCCATCCTGGCCACACATAAAGAAGAATACTTGAAAGAAGCCAGAAGGGCGCAAACCAGCGGAAGATGCGTGATGATGAAGTGAAGAAGCTTTCGCCCGTGGCTATTGCATGTCGTGCAACCTCTTGATTAATAAAATATTGGAAGGTGATTCCAAGAAATGCTGCCCAGAGCACGCCATACCCGTACTTGGTGACAAGGTGAGGCCACAAGATAAGTTCTCCGGTGCCAATAGCAAGTCCCATTACTACCACGCCCACACCAAGCGCCTTTCTCCAATGAGGAGGCTCGGGAAGCTCTCGTGTTTCGAATTCACCATAATGTTGCTCCATGTGCAAAGTATAGATGCTGTTGTAATGCATAACAATATTAAAATAGAAAGATTTGCAATTCGATTACTATATCTTGCGATTTTGCTCGAAGTATTACTATAATGAACTTATGAAATTATCACAGTGCAGCCCTCTTCATGCGGGACTTGGAGTTATTCGTATTGCTATTGGTGCGGTGTTTATATATCACGGCATTATAAAGGTTCTCGCCATGAGTCAAGTCGTCGGCTTTATGGGAGGCCTTGGAATCCCTTCTTTTCTTGCATATTGTGTGATTATTGGTGAGGTTGTTGGTGGGTTTTTACTTGTGGTGGGATTTTTTGAGCGGTATGCGGCAGGAGTTTTGGCGGCCATTATGGTGGGAGCAATGTTTCTTGTAACAAAGCCAAGTTTTCCAGAATACGAATTTGTTCTTCTTTTGGTGCTGTTAGGACTCATTATTTCAGGGGCGGGACAGTATCGCATTTTATGTAAATGTGGAATGTGTAATTGTTGCAAAGAGAAAGCTTAAAATTCTGAGACACACATATTCAAACTAAAGCTATAAATAGCGAAACATATAACAATCGACCCTAGGGTCGATTGTTATATGTAGGAGATTCCGGCTTCTAATGATAAAATAAAAAAATGAAAAAAGTTGCAATATTTGACATCGATGGAACTATTTTTCGTTCGAGTTTACTTATTGAGATTACCGAGGCGCTTATTCAGGCGGGTATTTTCCCCACACGAGCACAAAAACTATATCACAATGCATACAGGAATTGGCTCAATCGTAAAGATACCTATCACAAATATATTCGTGGTGTCATTAACGCATTTGATGGAAATATTAAAGGTGTAGATCACAATGCATTTCAGAAGATTGCAGAAGACGTCGTAGAGTTTCATCAAAATCGCGTGTATCGACATACTCGTGATTTAGTAAAGGAACTTAAGAAAAAGAAGTATTATATTATTGCTATTTCAAATTCACCGAAAGAGCTTGTAGATGCATTTTGTATCGCTTATGGATTTGATAAATCGTATGGCCGCATATATGAAGTAAGCAAAAAAGGAAAATTTACTGGTACGGTGTTGCACTTAGATCTTGTAAGTGATAAAGCAAAATTTTTAAAACATATTATTGCAAAAGAAGAACTCTCTTTAAAAGACTCAGTGGGAGTTGGTGACTCGGAAGCCGACATTCCTTTTCTCAAATTAGTAGATAAACCAATTTGTTTTAATCCAAATGGAAAATTATATAAACACGCACAACGAGCAAAATGGGAGGTAATTGTGGAGCGAAAGGATGTAATTTATCATCTTCACAATGAGTAGAAAGAGATAGACTTATACACAGTTGCGAATATTAGCAACTACTATACTTAAGGTATAGATGGTACAGAGCCTTTACACTGACCGTGAAAATGCTGCCGCGAAACTCATCCCACTTCTTGAAAAGTATCGCGGTAATAATGCCGCAGTTATATTAGGACTATCGGGAGGAGGCACAATGTTAGCATCTTATATTACAAAAGAGCTTTTACTTCCGCTTGATGTGATAGTGGTAAAAAAAATAGGTGCTCCTGCAAACAACGAGTTTGCTATTGGTGCAGTAACCGAAGATGTGGAAGAATTTTTTGATTGGACCGCAAAAGAAGATATTTGTGGTTCAGAAAAATATATCCACGAAGTGCTAGAGCAAAAACGCAAAGAAGTAGCTGCGCGCGCTTTCGCATATCGAGGCGTGAGACCTAAGGAGAATATAAAAGGGAAAATAGCCATTCTTGTAGATGATGGTATTGCCACTGGCTCGACGATGCGCGCTGCCATTCGTTCTGCAAAGAAGAGGGGAGCAGAAAGAGTGGTTGTTGCTGTTCCTGTAGCATCAATAGATAGTTTGTTGCATATTCGCACTGAGGTTGATGAAGTAATTTGTCCTTATTCATCCAGTTTCTTTCCTTTTGAGGGTGGATTTTATGAACATTTTCCTCAAATTGAAGATGGGGCAGTGCTTAAAATGCTCAGAAATAAAACAAAATAACTTTTTAAGAAAGTAAAATTACTGCGTTTTAAAAAGTCTCATAGAGTTCATAATAGGAAGGAAGTCGGTGATGAAGTTATATGCGGAAGCTCCTTCCGGTCCAAAGACGCGCAGAGAAACAAGTATAAGGCCAATAATATTCACTATTCCCCAGATGAAAAAGTTTTGATGTACTACGCGCAGAGTAGTACGTCCGAGATCGATTATTTCTGGAATTTTTAGGAAGTCATCTTTCATGAGTGCAACATCTGCCGCTTCAATTGCGGCATCTGAACCAATTGCTCCCATTGCAATACCTACATCAGCAAGAGCGAGTGCAGCCGCATCATTAATGCCGTCTCCTACCATGAGCACTGTTTTTTTAGGACCTACACAGGATTCAACAAATTGAAGTTTTTGTTCGGGAAGCATATTTGCATGGTATTCGGTGATTCCCACGCGGGCTGCAATTCTAGCAGCAACTTTTTCATTGTCGCCTGTAAGCATGGTTATTGTTTTTACACCAAGTTTTTTAAGATGCTCTATGGCATTTTTAATTTCTGGACGAACTTCATCGGCGCATGCAATTGTTCCTATTACTTCATTTTCGATCGCAATTACATTGATGTTTAATCCGTGTGTTTCTGCAGCTAAAACAACCTCTTTCATTTTTGGTGTGAGGGAGATTCCTGATGTTTCTATAAACCGAACACTCCCAGAAAAAATTTTCTTTTTGAAAAAAAGTGCCTCAAGCCCCTTTCCGGGGACCTCATGGATATAATCAGGTTTTTCAAATCGAGTTTTTTGTTCTCGAAGATATTCCACTATGGCTTTTGAAATGGGATGTTGGGAGTACATTGCGGTCATGCCTGCATACGAGAGTAATTCCTCGCGCGTATGAGTGCTAAATAGGGTAATTTCTTGAACTACAAATTTTCCAAGGGTGAGGGTGCCTGTTTTATCTACAATAATAGTGGTTGCTCTTGCAAGTCCTTCAAGAAAATTACCTCCTTTTATAATGACGCCACGTCGCGCTGCTTGTCCAATTGAGGCAAGAAATCCCATAGGGATAGCAATCGCAATATCATCCGCACAGGCTACGAGAAGAAATGAAAGGAGAAGGGGAAGATCTTGAAAGAGTCCATAAATTACAAATGATCCAAGGAACACGATAAGGATATACCACGTTGCGAATGTATCAGCGATAGTACGTATTTTTGCTTTACCTTCTTCGGCACGCTCTACGAGAGCAATTGTTTTTTCGAGTGTGGTGTCTTTTCCAACTTTTTCTGTTGTTACCACAAGAGAGCCCGAAGAGAGAAGTGTTCCACTCCATACCTCGTCACCTGTTGTTTTGCTCACAGGAGCCGATTCACCAGTAAGTGATGATTGATCGACGGCTCCATCTCCTTCTTCTATTCTTCCATCTACCGCAATTCGTTCCCCCGATTTTATAAGAAGGAGATCCCCCACACGTACTTGGGATGATGGAATATCTTCTATATTGTCACCTCGTTTCACGTGGACAGTAAGGGGGCGAAGTTTAAGAATGTGTTGAATTGCGGAATGTGCTTTTGCTTCTGTATATGCTCCAAAAATACGCGCAGCAGTGAGCATGAGATTAATGAATGCTGCTGAGGACCACTCACCACCGAGGAAGGCCGCAAGAAGCGCCGCACTTGCGAGAAGATCAACCGATATTCTTTTTTTTATAATGGATTGGAATGCACTTATTACAACAGGAAGGAGACCAACACACGAAGCAATAACAAGAAGTATAGTGCTAAAAGAAACGAGATGGAGGCGGTCAATAATAAGAAATACAAAGAGAAGTACTGCAAAGGTACTATCAAAAATTAATTGTTTAGAGTGGTCAGAGAATGATTTCATTACTATGGGTAATTTATGCTTATTGTACCATCTGCGTTGATTTCTTTCGTCTTAGTTCTATAATACAAATAATGTTGCATATCCATAATATTGAATCGATGAGCGGAGAAGACATTGGAATGGTAGATGATAATGGATTTGTATTTGATGTTCGTGGCAAAAAAGCTGGACGCGTGACAAGTGATGGTTCTGTATACGATGCAGTAGGCAATAAGTGTGGCAGACTTATGCGTGAAGGGAAGGTATTTGATGATAAGGTGCGTCATGTTGGCACGGTGCAAGAAGATGGGTATGTGTACGATGTGGATCAGCATAAGGTAGGAAAGGTAAAACCACCTCATAGGGAGTTTGCGGGAGCCGCACTTCTTCTCTTGTTTCGATAATGTACAAAGATCTCCTTTGAGGGGGTCTTCGGCAGGGTGATGAAGCATCGCCTGCGGGCGATTTTTTAGTTCGCTGAAGGGTGGTACTATAGGAGCAATGTATGATGCAGAATTTGAAAAGCGGTATGCACAATTAAACGCCGCACAACGTGAGGCGGTAGATGCAGTGGAAGGTCCTGTCATGGTAGTTGCGGGTCCTGGCACGGGGAAGACTCAGATTCTTACTTTACGCATCGCAAACATTCTTAAAAAAACAGACACGAATCCGGGAAATATTTTAGCACTCACGTTTACTGAAGCAGGCACCGCAACGATGAGAAGGCGACTTGTAGAAATTGTGGGAGCACCCGCATATTCAGTGGCAATTAGTACATTCCATGCATTTTGTAATGGCATTATTAAAGAATACCCAGAAGAGTTCCCTCATATTATCGGCTCAGAGAGTATCACTGAAGTTGATCAGATTACTTTACTTGAAGATATTATACGTGGAATTTCACTCGCTATCTTAAAGCCGTTTGGAGACCCGCTCTATTATGTACGAGATATATTAAAAGCGATTAATGATTTGAAACGTGAAGGCGTGGACCCACTTCAATTTGTGACGCTTGTAGAGAAGGAGCAGGAACGATTTAATGCTTCGTCTGATCTCTATCATGACAAAGGAGCACACAAAGGAGAGATGCGAGGGGACTACAAAAAAGAGTTAAAAATAATTGAGAAGAACAAAGAATTGGCGAGAGTGTATACCACGTATGCCACGCGTCTTGTAGAAAATAAACTTTACGATTATAGCGACATGATTATGGAGGTGCTTCGTGCACTTCAAACAAATAAGGATCTTCTTCTTATTTTGCAGGAGCAATATCAGTATGTATTGGTGGATGAGCATCAGGATACTAATAAGGCACAAAATAAGATTTTAGAACTTCTCTGCAATTTTCACGCACAACCAAATATATTTGTGGTGGGTGACGAAAAGCAGGCCATCTTCCGTTTCCAGGGAGCTTCACTTGAAAACTTTCTCTATTTTAGGGGGCTTTATCCTGGGGCGAAACTTATTTTTCTCGAGGAAAATTATCGGTCAACACAGACAATTTTAGATGTTGCACACCGAGTGATTCCAAGTCCGAAGGGTCTTAGGGCGCAAGCACTTTACATGAACGTAGCGGTGAGTCTTTCCGTGTTTACTAAGCCTGTTATTGAGCAATACTTTCTTGCGAGTGATATTAAGGCAAAGATTGATAAGGGTGCAGCACCTGGAGAAATTGCTGTTTTATATCGTGATAATCGTGATGTCGCCGCACTCTTACCTATGGTGGAACGTATGGGAATTCCTTTTGTGGTTGAGTCTGATGAAAATGTGATGAACGACCATGATATCAAGAAGATTATTCGGTTGCTTCGTGCAGCGGATACTTTTGGTGCCGATCAACACATTGCGGAGGCGATGCATATTGATTTTCTTGGACTTCACCCGCTTGATGTATATCGCGTACTTCATGAGGCGGATATAAAAAAATGCCCTCTTTATGATGTTTTGAAGTCTGACGTACTTATGAGGAATCTTCATTTGGAAGATGGAGCAAAAATTCGTATGTGGTATGGAAAACTTACAGAGTGGGCGATTGCTGCAAAAAACAAGAGCCTTGAGGAGTGCGCGAGTCTCGTGATTAACGAGTCCGGATTTCTTGCCTATCTTCTTGGAAAGCCTGATGCGGTGGAAAAAATAGAGAAATTAAATGGGTTTTTTGATGAGTTGCAGAGTCTTGTTGAAAAACATAAAGATGCAGGACTCCGAGAGTTTCTCTCGTATCTCGATACTATTGAGGCTCACAATCTTCTTATACGAAAAAGTTTGTTTGGTGGGTCCGCGCGGCGCGTGCATTTTATGACCGCGCACAAATCAAAGGGGCAGGAATTTGAACATGTGTATATTGTGAATGCATTTGATGGTCATTGGGGAAATAAGAAGCGAGGAAATGTATTGCCTCTTCCTTCCTCTGTTTTCTCGCTTCTTGGTGAGTCTTCTCTTTCTCACGACCCCCTAGATGATGAACGACGACTTTTCTATGTAGCACTTACTCGCGCAAAAAAGACGGTGACTATTTCATATGCAAAGGAGAGCACTACGGGTCGTGAACAATTACCGTGCCAATTTCTTGAGGAGATGAAGTCGGAACTTGTAAAAGAGATTGATACTGCGGAGATAGAAAAAGAATTTGGAGCAAATAAACAGATTATATTTGCGCCACCACAACTTCCTCATGCACGTATGGAGGATAAGGAATTTATTCGTTCCCTTTTTCTTGAGCGGGGAATTTCCGCAACTGCATTGAATAATTATCTTAAGTGCCCATGGCGGTATTTTTATCAGAATCTTCTTCGAATTCCTGCCGCAAAACAACCGCATCAATTGTATGGCACCGCGATCCATGCTGCGCTACAAGATCTTTTTAATGGAGTAAAAGAAAAAAAACATTCACGTAATTATCTTCTCGAGCGATTCGCATATTATTTTGATGCACAACCTTTTCGTGCAACTGAGCAACATGAATGGAAGGAGCGAGGTGTCAAAGCTCTCGGAGGATATTATGATATGTATCATACTTCCTGGAACGCAAACATATTAAACGAAGTTCCTATTCGTGGAATCCTCCTTACCCCAGAGATAAAACTTACCGGGAAGATTGATAAGTTGGAGATTCTAAATGAACGCAACGAGGTGTTAGTGACAGATTACAAAACAGGAAAACCAAAGACGCGGGGGGAGATAGAGGGGTCCACACAGAATTCAAACGGGGACATAAAACGACAACTCGTGTTTTACAACGTGCTCCTTAATCGATATGAGAACCATCGATTTATTATGATCTCTGCCGATGTTGATTTTGTGGAACCGGATGAGAAGGGAAGGTATAAGCGTGAGTCATTTGTGATTAATCCGGAGGAGGTTGAAGAACTTGAGAATCTCATTAAAACGACCGCGGAGCATATTTGTACTCTCTCTTTTTGGAACACGCGTTGTGATGATGCGGAGTGTGAATTTTGCGCACTTCGTGGAATGATGGAATAATAGAAGATATGAGCGAACACATTAAAAGACTCCATAGGAGCAGGAGGAATAAGGTAGTATGTGGACTTCTTGGAGGTCTCGGGGAATATTTTGAGGTAGACCCAGTACTTCTCCGTCTCTTTTTTGTCTTTATTACTATGTGTACGGGCATCGTACCTGGCGTCCTTGCCTACTTTTTAGGGGTAGCAATTGTACCTAAGTCATACGAGGAAAAGGAATAAATTTGTATGGAACGAAAAAACACATCATGGGGAGTTTCTGCGGATTGGTATCACGACCACCTTGAAAAAGAAGGAACATACCAAAAAGAAGTAGTACTTCCTAATCTTTTGCGTATTCTTGCATTGAAGAAAGGCGTACGTATTTTGGACCTCGCGTGCGGGTCTGGTTTTTTCTCTCGTGCATTTGCAGAGACCGGAGCTGAGGTAATTGGTTCTGATGTGGCTACGCGTCTTATTCTTATTGCGCGCAAAGAATCTCCAAAAAATATTACATTTCATATTGCACCTGCACACAAACTTGATTTTCTTCCCTCAAAAAGTGTTGATCTCATTACTATCGTATTTGCAATTCAAAATATTGAAAATATCGACAAGGTTTTTGCAGAGTGCGCGCGAGTGTTAAAGCCTCGGGGTTCGCTTGTTATGGTAATGAATCACCCCGCATTTCGAGTTCCTAAGCGTTCGGGTTGGGGATGGGACGAGGAAAAGAAGACACAATATCGACGCATTGATGGCTACATGTCTGAATCGATGGAGAAGATTCAGATGCATCCCGGTGAAAGACCAGACGAATATACACTCTCATTTCACCGGCCACTTCAGGTATATTTTAAAAGTTTGCGAAAAAATAGCTTTGCAGTTGGTTCACTTGAAGAATGGATTTCCCATAAGAAGAGTGAGCCAGGTGTTCGTGCTGTTGCGGAAAATGAGATACGAAAAGAGATTCCACTTTTCCTTATGCTTCAAGGAGTGCGCATGGAATAGGGGTATTTCTGTGTTTGATATACTTTTTATATGCAGAGAACACTCAAAATAATCGGGTGGTTTATAGGCATCTCTCTTGTTGTTACTTTCCTTGTGGCTACTCTTGGATTTCTTGCGGTTCGTTATAATTTCTGGCCACCAAATTGTGATGTGCTTCCTATTCCACAAGCAAAACGTGTGTGTGAATTTTCAAAACGGGAAAAAGTGAAAATAGGAACTCCTACCATGGTTCAGTTCTGGGTAAGTATCCCTGAAACTACCCCCGCATTTGAGGTGGTCTATTTTGTACCAGAAGGAAAAAGTCAGCTTGCCATGAAAAAAGTAGGGGATACAAGTTATGAAGTTGATGTGCCTGCGGTAATTGGAGAAGAGTTTTCATATCGCTATCGCCGTGATGAGCAAGAGTCGTTTTCGAGTGTACAACGCGTAACAGTGAAAATGCTTGGAGAGCAGGTATTTGATGGGGTTTCTTTGTGGAGCGATGAAAAGAAAATACCACATATTGCCACGAGCACACGTATTATTGTAAATACCATGGATACATGGAGTATCAATTATAATTTCAATTTTTTTGAGGATACGCGCAACAATATAGAGAGCACTATAGTGAGGGCAAAAGCACTTGGTGCAAATGAGCTGGGAGTCTTTTCATTTATTGAGGTACTTGGTAATAAAGATCTATTTACATTACAGGAAGTAGATACTCCTTTTAAATATATGCGCGATGCCGCAATCTCAGCAGGAGATATGAAAAAACTTGCGAGATTAGGAAAGGAACACAGTATCGATGTGGTTATTCACTACAATACGGAAGCGGATTATACAAAATATTTTAATGTAAAAGATTTTAAGATGATTGGTGCAGGCGTGGGTGGTGCTGCCGCACACGGAAAGGCTGCAGAAGAACTTGGTATTTATGAACCGAAATCAAAGGAGTGGGTGGATATGTGGTTTGATGGTCTTGAATCGGTGCTTCTCAAGTGGGCGAGAGAGGCTGAAGCTGCGGGTATTTATGGTATTGATATTACGCCGGAATACATGGTTCCAAAATTTGCACCGCAGGAGATATATGCGGACACAAGGTATAAAGAGATTGTTGCAGAAATGAGAAAAATATATAAAGGGAAGATATTTGCGAGTTCGGTGGGATGGTTTGGGGGAATTACTGACAAAAATAAAGTAACCTATATTAATGATGTTGATGGACTCTATATACATCTCCCTTCTCTTAAGGTGCGCGAGGGGGCATCAATTGCTGAAATGCGCACAACACATTCAAATAATATTTCAGCACTTCAGAATGAATTTAAGGTGTATCCAAAAGAGATAAGCCTTATTATTTCTGAAGCGAGTTATGAAGGAGCAATTAATGGCGTGCCATCTTTTGAATTTAATGATTTTGCGGAGGCTCGCGCGAAAGGACGAGTTGCTGATTGGCAAGCTCAGGCAGATAGTTATGAGGCAGCACTCAGCGTATTAAGTCGCTCAACCTTTTTTAAAGGAATCGGAACTTCGGGATATTGGTTTGATGACCTTATGGATCCAGACTATGCAGACCCATTAATTAGTATGCACCCTTCAATTCGTAATAAGCCCGCTGAAGCGGTTTGGAAAAAATGGATGAATTCCAATGAAATAAAATCTTCATAATGACCCTAAAAAAGAAAAATCAAAAATCGTGGAATGACGTCTCGGAGAATATTACAAAATGGATTGGATCGATAAATTCGCTTTTTATTCACACCCTTCTTTTTATTTGTGCATTTTTTCTCGTGCTTCTTGGAATTGAGAGGAATACGGTATTTTTGGCACTCACTACGGTAGTTTCTTTGGAGGCAATTTATCTTTCTATTTTTATTCAAATGACAGTGAATCGTCATGCAGAAAGCCTTGAGGATGTGGAGGAGGACATTGAAGAAATACACGAAGATGTGCGAGAATTGGGTGAAGATATTGAGGACATTTCTGAAGATATCGAGGAAATTCAAGAAGAGGAGGCAGGAGAAGGAGAAACGGCGGTAACGCTCGAAAATATTGAGGAAGTACTTCAAAAAGCGCTTGCGGACATTGAGAAGTTTAAAAAACAGCAATAAATATGATGCCTCACATTGTTAATCCATTCGTAATGTGGATTCTTATTGTGCTTGGAGGAGCGGCAATCTTTTTTGGATTTGATGCAGTTATGATATTACCCCGCACTGACCTCTCGCATGTTTTTTTTGCAATCTCACTTTTTTATTGGTTCTTTTTTATAATCTCGGCATTGCGTGAAAATGCGAGTGTGGTGCGAAGTGTTGCGGGAGTACAATCACTCGTAAAAACAGGAATATATGCACGAGTAAGGCACCCTATTTATTCGGCCGATATTTTTCTTATGTGGGGAATTTATTTTATGATTCCAACTTTCCCTATGCTTCTTACCGTATTTTGGTTCATTTTAGTTGTAATTCTTTGGACGCGCCTTGAGGAGGAGTGTCTTGCAAAGCGGTTCAAGGTCGCATATAAAAGTTATCGTGTACAGGTTCCTATGATGATTCCTCAAATATGGCGCACAAAAAAAGTGTGGGTATCACGAAAGAAAAAAGCAAAAGTGAAAACAAAGAAAATTGTTGAGAACTCTACGGATGCCGAATCTAAAATGTAATGATTTAATTTTCGTGTTTTAAAAAATAAAAACCCCGTTCGCTTGAGAGCGAACGGGGGATTGTTTAATTCGTTATTTCGAATCCAGTGATGATACCTTATAATACATATGTAAGAATGTGTCAATAATTCATTGACAAAAGTAAGTATTACGCGGTATTCTGAGAGGCGCCTCAGAAGAGGCATTTTCTATGGATACGATAAGAACAGACATTCGGAATATAGCAATAATCGCACACGTGGACCACGGGAAGACAACTCTTGTGGACGCGCTTTTAAAGCAATCAGAAAATTTTCGTCTTAAGGCTGATGATGATAAAGACCTTATTATGGATTCTAATGAACTCGAACGCGAGCGCGGAATTACTATTTTTTCAAAAAACGCGACCATTCATTATAAGGGCACGAAGATTAACATTGTGGATACTCCAGGTCACGCCGATTTCGGTGGTGAGGTGGAGCGTATCATGCGCATGGTAGACGGTGTCTTATTGCTTGTAGATGCAAAAGAAGGTCCGATGCCTCAAACAAAATTCGTATTACGTAAAGCAATTCAGGCAGGTCATAAAGTAATTGTAGTAGTAAATAAAATTGATAAATCGGGTGCGCGACCATTGTGGGCACTTGATCAGACTTTCGATCTTTTTATTGAACTTGGTGCCTCAGACGAGCAGGCAAACTTTCCAGTTATTTATGCGGCAGGCGTGCAGGGAAAAGCAGGCGTGGTTCCTGAATTAGATTCAATGACTGATGTTATCCCTCTTTTTGATGCAATTATAAAATATATTCCCGGACCAAAGATTTCAGAGACAAACCCGCTTCAAATGCTTACGGTGAGTTTATTTTACGATAATTATAAGGGTAAGATTGCAATCGGACGATTGTATTCAGGAGTTTTAAAGAAGGGCATGCAAGTATTGCATATAAATCGAAACGGAGTATCGAAAAAAGCAGAAATTTCCGCAGTGCTTGGTTTTGAGGGAATGAAACGCATTGAAGTGGATTCTGTAAGTGCAGGAGATATTCTCGCTATTTCAGGAATTTCTGATGTTTCTATCGGCGAGACTATTACTGATATTGAAAATCCCATGCCGTTGCCACCTATTAAGATTGATGAGCCGACAATCAAAATGATGTTCGGAGTTAATACTTCACCATTTGCAGGAAGAGAGGGAAGTTATTCTACCTCACGCAATCTTAAAGAGAGACTTTTCCGTGAATTAGAGACAGATGTAGCACTCTCAGTTACTGCAACCGACTCCCCTGATAGATGGGTTGTTGCAGGACGTGGAGAGCTTCACCTTTCTATTATTGTGGAGAAGATGCGTCGCGAGGGATTTGAACTTGAAGTTTCAAAACCACAAGTTATTTTTCATGAAGAAGAAGGAAAGAAACAGGAGCCAATTGAGTTGGTGTCATTTGAAGTTCCTGAAGAGTTTGGCGGTACTGTTATTGAAATGATGGGAAAACGCCTTGGTGTTATGAAAGATATGCGCGTAGATCGTGGCGTTACTCACATGGATTTCGTGGTACCAACTCGCGGTCTTATTGGTATTCGAAACTTATTTCTCACAAGTACTAAAGGCATGGGTATTATGAATACCATCTTTTTGGGATATGAGAATTACAAAGGAGACTTACCTTCCGATCCCCATGGTTCGCTTGTGGTATCAGAATTGGGGACTTCGAACAGTTATGGACTTATAATCGCACAGGGGCGTGGTCAACTTTTCATCGGCCCTTCCGTTGAGGTGTATGAAGGTATGGTAATTGGGCAGAACGCGAAAGCGGGTGATATTTTTACTAATATTTGTAAATCAAAAGAACTTACCAACTTCCGTACTAAAAACTTTGGTATTCAAGAAACGCTTGATGTGCCCCACATTATGGGACTCGAAGATGCACTTGATTACATAGGCGACGATGAACTTGTTGAGGTAACACCAAAAAACATTCGCATCAGAAAGCTCTTCTTAAAAGAGAATGATCGTAAGAAGTCCGAGAGAGACGCAAAGAATGCAGAAAAAGGGAACTAAGATTATTATTTCGTTGAACAATGAGGACAAAAATTATCGCTACGATAGGGCCTACTTCGGAGTCAGAAGCCGTACTTAAAAAATTTATTGCGGAGGGTATGGATATTGCCCGAATGAATTTTTCCCACTGTACACACGTAGAATATCGTGTGCGTAAGGAAAAGATTATTCGGATAGCAAAGAAATTTAAGAAACACGTGAAGATATTGCAGGACCTGAAGGGTCCGCGTATTCGTGTGGGTATATTGCCAGAAAATGGTGTGGTATTAAACGATGGAGATATCATTCTTTTTTCGACTGCAAAAAAGGTACCCAAGGGCGCTATTTTTATTGATGACGAGCATGTACATAAAGATGTAAAAATTGGACATCCCATCTTCTTAGCGAATGGAAGTATGGAACTTATCGTGACTAAGATATCTGGCACCACTATTACTACTAAGGTAATACGGGGAGGAACACTTTATTCGCGAAAAGCAGTTAATATGCCCCACACAATGCTTACGACCTCAGGACTTACTGATAAGGATATTGAGGATGTAAAATTTGGGATAAAAGAGGGTGTTGATTATATCGCACTTTCATTTGTACAATCAGAAAAAGATATTATGAATCTTCGTGCAATTGTAGGAACAAAAGCAAAGATTGTGGCAAAAATTGAAAGTGCAATTGCGTTAAAACATATTGACCGAATTATCAAAGCATCGGATGCTATCATGGTGGCGCGGGGTGATCTCGGGGTTGAGATTCCTATGGAGAAAGTTCCTTTTATTCAGAAAAATTTAATTCGTCATGCCGCATGGCATGGAAAGTCGGCTATTGTAGCGACACAGATGCTTTCTTCGATGATTGACCACGCACATCCTACCCGCGCAGAAGTGTCTGATATTGCAAACGCAGTATGGGATGGCGCAGATGCAGTTATGCTTTCTGATGAAACTGCATCGGGACAATATCCAGTAGAGTCTATAGTTGCAATGAAAAAGATAGTTGCCGAGGCGGAACACTCTCACTTTGATAGGGAGAACATTCTTTAGTACAATTAAACTTTATGGCGCTTACTATTCCAAATCACATCGCAATTATTCCTGATGGAAATCGTAGATGGGCAGCCTCACAAAAGAAAAAAATATTTTCAGGACACACAGAAGGATCTCATACAACTGAACGCATTTTAAAAGAGGCATTTGATATGGGCGTTCGTTATTTCACTATTTGGGGTGCTTCAGAAGATAATCTTACGAAACGAGATTCTCTAGAAGTAAGTGCACTTACTCAGGTGTTTATTCACGCACTTACCAAGCTTTCAAAATCAAAAGAGCTAAGAAAGTACAATGTAAAAGTTTGTGTATGTGGGAGATTTAGAGAGCTTCTCAAGAATAAAAAATTAAACGATATTGCGAAAGCGATTGAATTTTCTACAAAGGATAATACCGAGAGGATTCTTACCGTTCTTTTGGGGTACGACGGGAAGAACGAAATGATTCATGTAGTACAGTCACTACAAGGGAAAGATGTGGTAATTGATGACGCATCAATACGCTCTAGGCTTTTTACAAACAATCTGCCTCCTGTTGATCTTGTAATACGCACAGGAGGAGATCCTCATTGGTCTGCTGGATTTATGATGTGGCTTACCGCAAACAGTGAATTTTACTTTACAAGCACCTTATGGCCGGCGTTTACTAATAACGAATTACGAAGAGCCTTTCAAGAGTTTTCAAAGCGTAGGAGAATGCTTGGAAAATAGAAAAGTATTTGTTTTTAGTGCTTTTTACGAAAAACATGGGTTCACTACTCATGTTTTTTATCGTATAATGGAGGTATGAAAATAGATATTGTAGGAAATAAAATTGAATTAACTCCTGCTCTTTCAGCGTTTATCGAAAAAAAAATTGGGTCATGCTCAAATTTAGTAAAACGGTTTGATACCGATGGCGCTCTTACTATTTTCTTTACTATCGGGAATACTACAAAGCATCACAAACATGGAGAGGTGTTTATTGCAGAAGCGGCGGTACGTTTGCCAGGGAAGTCAATCAGGGTTGAGTGTACTAATACGGATGTGTATGCCGCGATTGATGAAGTAAAAGACGGACTAAAAATAGAATTTGGTAAGTACAAAGAAAAGAGTAGTTCACGCTCGAGCCGCCCAAATAAATTTACATAATATATGTCACATACTGCACAGCCACATCCTTTACACTCATCACATTCGCGAAGGAGAAAAAAGAACTTGCTTCTTTGGGGTATTATCGTTGTTTTCTGTGGTGTGGTGGTATTGTTTTTTACTACAAAACAAAAAATAAAATATGAGATGGTAACAGTTACTCGTGGGAATATTGCTGAAGAAGTTTCAGTTACGGGACGCGTGAAATCTGCAGAGAGTGTGAATCTCGCATTTGAGAAAGGAGGAAAGATAAAAAATGTAAGTGTACAGGTGGGAGATAGGGTGAGTCCTGGTCAGGCACTTGTCCATCTTGATGCCGCAGAAGTGAATGCACAATTACTCCAGGCGGAAGCAAGTGTGGATACGCAAGTTGCAAAGCTCAACGAATTAAAGAGGGGTGCACGCATCGAAGAAATTCAAGTAAAAGAAACCGAGCTTAGAAAAGCGGAGCAGGATCTTACAAATGCCTATGGCAGTGTGCTCAATATCGCGAATGACGCATTTTCAAAAGCGGATGATGCAGTGCGCTCAAAAACCGATCAAGTATTTTTAAATGATGATACTGATTCTCCCCAACTTACTTTTCTCGTAAGTGATGCACAGGCGCAAATCGATACAGTTGCTTTACGTCGCCTTGCAACGTCAGAACTTAATGCATGGAAGAGTGAATTGCGTACCACTTCAGGGACATCAAGTGTCGCGCTCGATATACTTCTGATTCAGAGTCAAAAACACCTCGCACTTATTCGAGATTTTCTTATACGCACACTTGATACGGTAGACAAGGCAATAGGAGTTTCTGCTTCGACTATCGATACCTATAAGACAAATATTGGCACGGGTCGCGCAAATGTAAGTACTGCTATTTCAAATATTACTACGCAAGAACAGACAATTTCGACCCAAAAAGTAGTAATAGAGCGCATCACGAACGAACTATCTCTTATTAAGGCGGGGTCGGCATTTGAAGTTATTGCAGGTCAGGAAGCTCAAGTGAAACAAGTAGAAGCAAATGTTGCTGCAATTCGTGCGCAGGTTTCAAAAATGATTCTTTACGCACCTATTGGAGGTGTTGTGACAAAGCAGGATGCAAAGCAAGGAGAGATTGCTTCAATAAATACGATACTCATTTCAATTATTGGAGACCAAAGCCTTGAGATTGAAGCAAATATTCCTGAAATTGACGTTGGTCGTATTGCAATTGGGAATCCCGTTCTTATTAAACTCGATGCATTTCCTGGAGAAGTATTTAATGGCAAGGTGAAATATATTGACCCGGCTGAAAATGTAGTTGATGGAGTGGTGAATTTTAAGGTAACAATTGCATTTGAGACAATTGAGAAAAAAATTCGTAGTGGCCTCACTGCTAATTTAGAAATTGAAAGCAGAAAAAAAGAAGGGGTCCTCCTTCTTCCTGAATTTGCAATTGTAGAGAACGATGAGGGAACCTTTGTGCGCACTCTTTTATTAGATGGAGTTACTACTGAGGATGTGTTCGTAGTGAGAGGTATTCGTGATAATAATGGGTTTGTGGAAATAGAGCAGGGAGTTACCGAGGGAGAGCAGGTGGTTAATATCGGACTTAAAGCGGTTGTAAAATAAAATGCTTATTTCCGTTCGTGATCTTGAAAAGACATACGATGATGAGGGTGAAGTAACGCGCGCACTTGCGGGTGTCTCATTTGATATTAAAAAAGGGGAATTTGTGGCGATTATGGGACCCTCTGGTTCTGGTAAATCAACTCTTTTGCATATTCTCTCTTTTCTTGATAGGCCAACGAATGGTAGTTATATTTTTAATGGTAAGCATATGAATGAGCTCTCTGATATAGATCTCGCGCATATTAGAAATAAAGAGATGGGTTTTATCTTTCAGTCATTCAATCTTCTTTCTCGTCTCTCGGTGTTTGAAAATGTGGCAATTCCTCTTGTGTACTCTCATGATGTGCCGGTGGATCGACGAAAAAAAATTGTTGAACACGCGATTCAAAGTGTGGGACTTGAAGAGAAAACATATATAGAAGCAGGGAAGCTTTCGGGAGGTCAGAAACAGCGCGTGGCGATTGCACGCGCACTTGTGAATAATCCCGATGTTATTTTTGCTGATGAGCCCACAGGAAACCTTGATTCAAAGTCGGGTGCACAGGTTATGGATATCTTACATGAGCTTCATGAAGCGGGGAATACTATTATTCTCGTGACACATGAAACATATACCGCAGAATTTGCAAATCGTCTTATTCATATTAAAGACGGGCTTATTGATTCTGATGAACCGATTATAAAGTCGCGTACTAAAAAAACAGATTTTTTCAAATAATATGCGCCTTCGCGATTCTATAAAAACAGCTACCTCAAATGTACTTCATTCTCGAATGCGTTCGTTTCTTACGATGCTTGGTATTGTGATTGGTATCTCTTCGGTGATTTTACTTATGTCGATTGGAAATTCTGCTCAGGCACTTATTGTAAATCAGGTGAAGGGTATTGGATCGAATCTTGTTTTTATTATCCCTGGAGCGACAAAGAGCGGAAGATTCTCTGCGCCTGCATCATCGCAAGGCATTGTCATTAAAACATTAGTAAAAGATGATGTGGTCGCACTTGAGCGAAGCGCAGCTATAGTGGGGGCAACCCCTGAGGTGCGAGGGCAGGCAAAAATTGTGTATAGCAATAACGACACCACCGTTACCTTTCTTGGTGTGGGAGGAGATTTTTTTGCGCTACGCAGCTATAACGTGGCAAAGGGTTATCCTTTTACAAATAGAGACGTTGAATCATACGAGCGCGTGATTGTTCTTGGTTCAGAAACGGCATCGATACTTTTTGGTAATTTTGATCCATTGGGTAAATCAGTAAGACTGAAAGATGTTTCATTTCGTGTAGTGGGAATTCTTGAGAAAAAAGGTGTGGGTGCGTTTGGTATCGATCAGGATAATATTGCAGTTATTCCGCTTCCTGTTGCACAGAAGCAGATGCTTGGTATCGATTATTACAATGCAATCACTGTTCAAGCAAGTGATGCGTATACTTCTGAGTTTGTGAAGCAGCGTGTTATTTCTATTATTCGCGAGAGCCATCGTATCACCGATCCTGATAAAGATGATTTTACCGTGCGCACACAAGAAGACGCACTTTCACTTCTTGGTGACATTACTTCCACGCTTACTCTTTTTCTTACTTCTATTGCTTTCATTTCACTTGTTGTGGGGGGTATCGGTATTATGAATATTATGTTGGTATCGGTTATTGAGCGCACTCGCGAAATAGGTCTTCGCAAGGCAGTAGGAGCGACTAATAATGACATTATGCAGCAGTTTCTCTGGGAGTCGATTATCCTCACTTTTTTTGGTGGAATCACTGGAATCTTTTTAGGCTCTATTCTTACTTATGGGCTTTATTATGTTCTTGTGAATATCGTGAAGATGGACTGGGTATTTGTATTACCCCCATCCGCTATTCTACTTGCGGTTGGCGTTTCTACCTTTACTGGTGTCATTTTTGGGCTCTATCCATCGCGACAAGCGGCAAAAAAGAACCCAATTGAAGCCCTTCGTTATGAGTAGCCTTTACAAAATAAGTAGAAAAGAGTATAATGTAATTAATATCGTGGTCGAAGCAACACGTATTTTAATAAATAAAAATTCATGAAATCAGCAGAATTTTGGATTTTTCTTGTAGTGGGTTTTTTTCTGGCCTATGCGGGATATGTGACTCATGTAATGCAATAAAATCCATAGAAAAAAATCTCGCATCGCGCGAGGTTTTTTCTTTTGTGGGTGATATGATAAAGAAAATATGAAAATAGTTTCATTGCGTGAGTTAGAAATTCGGAAGAAAAAAGTGCGTAACATCATTGCCGTTCTTAAAAAACTATACCCAAATGTTGCACCCTTTCTTCACTTTAAAACTCCATGGGAGCTTTTGGTTGCGGTAGTGTTGTCCGCACAATGCACTGATAAAAAAGTAAATGAGGTAACCAAAACTCTTTTCAAAAAATACAAGACGCTTAATGATTACCTCCATGCCTCACAAAAAGAGTTTGAAGTAGACATTTATTCTACTGGGTTTTATAGGAGTAAGGCAAAAAATATTCTTAAGGCAGCACGCGTAATACATAACCAGTTTCATGATGAAGTGCCACACACCATGAGAGAACTTCTTGAGATTCCTGGTGTAGGGCGAAAATCAGCAAATGTTATATTAGAAAACGCATTTGGTATTGTTGAAGGCATTGCGGTGGATACTCATGTAAGGCGCTTAGTTTTATTGTGGGGTCTTTCTCATGAACATAATCCCGACAAAATAGAGAAAGATCTCACTTCGATTCTTCCAAAAAGTCAGTGGCCAGGATTTACACATCGACTTATTAGTTATGGGAGAGAATATTGTCCATCGCGACGCCATATGCATGAGAGATGTCCAATTACACAACTCGGCGTATAATAGAAGCATGAAGACCCATATTGTGGTATTGGGGATGGGAGAGATTGGTTCAGCTCTTTCCTCCATCTTGGAGAAGAAAAAACACCCCGTAGATTCATGGGACGTTATTTCTGGGAAGGTGCACAATCAAAAAACGTTATTTGAAATTATTCCTCATGCGGACATTCTTTTCCTTTGTGTGCCTTCGTGGGGTTTGCCACAAGTTATGAAATCTATTCAGCCTTTTGTACACGCACAAACACTTGTAGTTGGATTATCAAAAGGATTGCAACGAGAAAAAAGTGAAACAACGTACGATTTTCTTGTGCGCATGCTTCATCCTGGGCAACAAGTAGTGCTTCTTGCGGGAGCTATGCTTGCTGAGGAGCTTCAGAAGGGAATGCCAGGCATAGGAGTAGTAGCAGGAAAAAATAAAAAAGCATGCGAAACGATTTGCGATCTTTTCAAAGGAAGTTCATTGAAGTTAACTTCTTCAACTGATGTGAAGGGAATAGCATATGCAGGCGCACTTAAGAATAGTTATGCGCTCGGTCTTGGTATAACAGAAGGTATTAATTGGGGAGGAAATGCGCGTGCGTGGTTTGCATATGAGTCTTTTTTTGAAATGGAAAAGATTATAAAACTTCTTGGTGGGAAAAAGGAGTCTTTTTGGGGTCCTGCGGGCATTGTTGATTTTATTGCTACGGGGTTTAGTTCTTATTCAAAGAATGCGGAGTGGGGAAGACTCTTTGCTGCAGGGAAAGAAGCACTTCCACAAAGCGAGGGCTCGATATCACTTGAATCTATAGCAAAACTTCTACGAGGAAATATGGATGCATTTCCTCTCTTTCAAACAATTGTTCGGGTAGCAGCGAAAAAGGAAGATGCGGAGGGAGCATTTCGGAAGCTTTTGAAATAATATATGCGTATTATTGCTCATCTCGATATGGATGCATTTTTTGCGTCAGTCGAAGAGCGTGATAATCCTCGCTTTCGTAATCTTCCTCTCGTGGTAGGCTCTGATCCACTCGGAGGAAAAGGAAGGGGTGTGGTTTCTACCGCAAATTATAGAGCGAGAAAATATGGTATTCGTTCCGCACTTCCTATTAGTAAGGCGTGGGAATATGCAGAGCAGGCACGCCGCGAAGGGAAGCCCCCCGTTATTTTTCTAGGAGTTGATATGGAGAAGTATTCTCGTGTATCGGAACATATCAGAGCATTAGTGCTTCAACTCACACCAAAAATTGAACAGGCAAGTATTGATGAAATATATTGTGATGTAAGTGAGTATGGAAGTTTTGAGAAGGCAGAAAGGACGTGCGTAGCACTTCAAAAGAAAATACAAAAAGAAGAACATCTTTCTTGTTCGCTTGGTATTGGGCCGAACAAACTTGTAGCAAAGATCGCTTCAGATTTCAAAAAGCCTTTAGGGCTTACGGTAGTCCGACCGGATAATGTATTGCAGTTTCTCGCACCACTCTCAATACGTAAAATGCCAGGAATAGGTCCCAAGATGGAAGAGATATTGCATGCGAAAAAAGTAAATACCATAGAAGATATACAGAAGTATTCTCTTGAAGAAATGAAGGAAGAGCTTGGGAAATGGGGTGAGGCAATATTTTTTCATGCGCATGGTAGTGATGACACACCAGTAACGGAAGAATATGAGACGAAATCAATCGGAGAGCAGGAAACGTTTCTTCGTGATACGTCCGATGTGGGTGAAGTAGCAGTAATAATAACAAAATTGAGTAGTGCGGTATTCCAACGTTTTAAAAAAAGTGAATTTGTTTCTTTTCGAAGAATTGCGGTGACTGTGCGTTTTGCTGATTTTAAGACGGTGTCACGATCGCATGCATTCGAAAAAACTCCACAAAACGAAAAAGAGTTTATTTTTGAAGTGATGAAGATTCTTCTTCCATTTTTTGATGCGCGAGAAAATCCTCACAAAAAGAAGTTCCGTCTTCTCGGTGTTCGTGTTGAACAATTTAAATAAAAACCCCGGCATTATGCAGGGGTTTGTCTCTTTTTTGGTCCGATGCGTTTGTGAGCATGAGGGTGTCCAGATATTTGGACAAGCCCGCATCCTAAAGGATCAATAGTGAGATTTTTACAGGTGCATGTAGTAATGGAGAGAACATCTGTTGAAATGAATTCTCCGCAATTTCCACATTGGTAGTAAATGTCTTCCGGCTTCGGATTACATTTTTTGCACGGGCGTGCACCGTACGCAATCGCATCTTCATAGGTGTGTACAAAAATACGATTTTTAGGATGTACCAGCCTTTTTCCTGAGGGGCAATCAAGTCGACCAAATATCTTTTTGGAAGCGATGATTGCAAATCGTCCAGGTATGCGAGAGTTTATAAATTTTCCTTGTTTCCAAATACGATACAATTTTGCTTTCATGAGCCATCTCTTTTTTTGAATACTACTAATGGTCAGGATATGTCTTTTGGAGAAAATTGCAAGGAGGTTTAGTAATCGGAAATAAAAAACCCCGTTAAAAAGGGGTTATTTTTTGAAAACATGGTATGTAAATTTTCTCTCACGAATTATTTCTCGTAATGCGCATTTGTATTGCTTTATGAGTAGAGGGAGGGGCACTGATTGTAGCCGCGCGCTTCGCTTGCGCCACCCTTTTATGAGTATTTGAATTACCCCTGAATCATAAAAACCAAAATGACAATTGTAGCAAAGGAGATAGGGGAGGTCGAGTCTCGTCCATTCACGTTCATCGAAATGGGAGGAAAGCGCAATATGCATTTCTTTTTTGCAATGCGGACAAAAATATTTTTGCTCGTTCATGTGATACCTCGCAATTATAAAAATACTATTGTGAATTTTATACTTACAGCCACAAATTACAAGGTGGATCATTCAGGCATATATTCGAATATAACAAAGATTTGTTGTGAAAAATGAGTATGACGAGTAGGATGGAAGTAGATACTTTTCAATAATGGCGGAGGGAGTCATGAAACATATTTTTATTTTGGATACCTGTGCATGCACCCCGAAAGATAAGGTTACACTTAAGGGCCTTGTCTTTCGCCACCAAAAAGAGAATTCCATCTATTTCACCGAGATATGTTGTAATTGCAATCGTGAGACACACATTCGGCAGTTACAAGAGAATATGGACGAGATTTGGAAGATGGAACAGGAGTGCAACGAATATCTTGAGACGGAGAAAAGTGCGTGGCTTCTTAGATATATCGATAAAAAATGAACCCCGCTGTCATAGCGGGGTTTTTGTTCCTTCAAAACATTGTATACTTACCTCTATGTGGATGGTGTATGCTTTTCTTTCCGCAATTACGGCGGCACTTGTTGCAATTTTTGGTAAGCTTGGACTGAAAGGGATTGATTCAACACTTGCAACTACTATTCGCTCTTTTATTATGGCGGGTTTTCTTCTTTTTGTAAGTATATTATTAAATAAATTTAAAGGATTTTCGTTTGGTGCGTTGAGCGGAAAGGAATGGATGCTCATTGTTCTTTCTGGAATTGCGGGCGCACTTTCTTGGCTTTTTTATTTTTTTGCATTGAAATCAGGCGAAGCAGGGAAGGTGGTGGCAATTGATCGTCTAAGTATTGTATTTGTGATCATACTCGCTGCACTTTTTCTTGGTGAGCCACTTGGATGGAAGACGGTGTTGGGCGCGCTTCTTATGCTTGGGGGAGCGCTTCTTATTACTCTCAAATAAGACAATCAAAAACCGCGCATAGAGCGCGGTTTTTAGTTACCAACTTGCTTCTTCGAGAAATTTTAACGTCTTCTCATTGCTAAGCATTTCTTCTATATAATTTCGAAATGCTTCTGAGTCGGTATTGGGGTAGTGTGCTTGCGCGTGTTTGAGTTCTTTTTCAATCTCTTTTTCGTCTGCTTTAATATTTTCTTTTTTTGCAATCGCTTTGAGAATAAATTTCATCTTCATTTGGCGCTCAATCATTTCCTGTTTCTCTTTCATATATTCTTCCTCGGTTTTTTTCACAATTGTAAAGTATTCCTCTTCACTCATTTTTCTTTTCTCGAGTTCTTGATGAAGACGACGATGTGCAGTGTGAAGCTCGTCTTCTATCATGAGGGAGGGGAGAGTAAGCTTTGTTTCTTTTACAAGTTCCTGAGCAATCTGCTCATAGCTCAAGCGCTGTGCTTCAACCTCTTTCTCTTTCTCAATGTTTTCTTGCATCTTTTTTTTGAAATCAGCAACATTTTCAAAAGGACCAAATGTTTTTACAAGTTCGTCGGTGAGTTCTGGTGCTTTTCCTGCCTCATCGGTGCGCATAGTAAGAATTTGCTGAATAGTTTCGTCTACATCTTTGTCAGTGACCTCAGGTTTCACTTGTTTTCCTTTCACTATTTTTGCAATTTTTTTGTAGTTAGGGAGTGTAACTTCTGGCTCAACCGCAACAGATATTTTAAATTCGAGCGCAGATCCTTCTGCGAGTTTCACAAAAGTAATGCGCGGCGAGCTTAAGGGTTCGATGGTATTATCATGAAGGATATGCGGATAGGCGACATTGAGTGCTTCCTCAGCCGCATCTTCAAGGATGTGGTTCATGTTTACTTGCTTTAAGACGATAGCTTCTGGCACATTCCCTTTTCTAAATCCTTGAACCTCAATTTGCTGAGATACCTCACGAAGCACCTCTTTGCGATGCAATTCCATGGTGGGTGCAGGAATTTCCCCCTCGATTTCAACCACAGAATCCTTTGGTTTTCCTACTTTTATATTCGCGTACAATAATTTAGTTTCTTCCATAGTGATGCTACTTTACTATACGATTTTTTACTTCGCAAGCATTATGTATTTTGTCTTTCTTCGTTATAATAGATAGGAATAGCACCTATGCTTATCGAGCGAACCCATTTTCATTTTTTTGGAAAAACAGAATTAAATGCCCTTTATGCAACACTCGGGCTTATTTATTTTGGTGAAAGCTTGGTGAGTGTATTTGTGCCCGTATATTTGTGGAAACTCGATTTTCAATTGTGGCAGATTCTTTTTTTCTATTTTCTCAACTCCCTTTTCTTTGTAATTCTTACCTTTCTTATGCTCCCCTGGTTTAAGAAGTTGAGTGATAAGATGATGATGTTTTTGAGCATTCCTTTTCTTGTTGCTTATTTTCTTGTGTTGAAATTAATCCCTGATATTGGAGCCATGTTTTATGTAGCTCCTTTTCTTCTTGCATGCAGTGCATTGCTATTCAATGTGGGGTACAACCTCGATTTTTCGAAGGCAACCGATGACAAGAAATTGGGACGTGAAGTGGGAACGAGATACACCGTAGGAGCGCTTACCCAATTCGCAGCACCATTTTTGGGTGGCATTCTCATTACTACAGTTGGATTTTCAGGCACGTTCTTTGTTGCGGCACTTGTTCTTTTTGTTGCAGTGTTTCCTCTTTTCTTTTTTCCCCACCACCATCTTCCTCTCAGTCTTAAAAGAAGCGCGCTCGTTTCATTTCTTGAGCAACCAAAACTCGGTATGCTCAATTTGGCATGTGCGGGATATGCAATGGAAACGATAATTGGGCGGGTAGTCTGGCCCTTCTTTATTTTTATTGCGGTAGGTAGTATTGAAAATCTTGGCGGAGTGGTGTCGGTGGGACTTCTTGCGTCTGCATTGGCCACTTACTTTGTAGGTTTTCTTTCTGACGATGGAAAACGAAGAAAAGCGCTTGCATGGACCACTGGTCTTTTCTCATTTGTGTGGGTGCTGCGCCTTTTCTTTAAGAGTGTGCCAGGAGTAGTAGGGAGTCACATAGGAGGTAATATTATAAATTCCTCACTTATGGTTGCTTTCTCAAGTCAGTTGTATAAAATTACGCGCCTTGCTCCCAATCCAAGTCTTTTTATTTTAAGCCGCGAAGTGTTATATCAACTCGCGCGCGTATTCTTTTTGCCGGTACTTATGTTTCTTGCGTTTATGCTTCCCCTCGATATTTTCTTTTCTGTAAGTTTTGGTATGGCTGCCATCCTCTCACTTTCTTTTCTTTTTGCAAATAAATTTCATTCTCATACTATTGAAGAAAACTGACATTCTAATGACAAAACAAAAAAATGGACAGACATTGTTTGAGGAAAAGCCACTTACTGTTTCTGAATATATTGAGCTTTTAAATACGGCGCTCGCTCGTGATGAGGTCCGTCTGGTGGGTGAGGCGGCAGAGATAAAGTCTTATCCATCAGGTCATGTTTATTTTTCACTCAAAGATGAAAAAGCAAACGCGGTTATGAATTGTGTTATATGGAAGGGGAATTATGCACGTTGTGGTGTGACAATTGAAGTGGGCATGCGACTCGTACTTACAGGAATACCAAGTCTATATGCACCAACGGGGCGTTTTTCATTTGTGGCAAGTATGGTGGAGTTGCAGGGAGAAGGCGCTCTTAAAAAGGCATATGATGAGTTAAAGAAAAAACTTGAGGGCGAGGGCCTTTTTGCAACAGAACGAAAACGAGCGTTACCAGAGTTGCCACATCGTATAGGTGTAGTGACTTCTCGCGAAGGCGCGGTGATTCACGATTTTATAAATAATCTTGGGCATTTTGGATTTGAGGTGAGTATGGTAGATTCTCGTGTGGAGGGGCAGCAGGCGGTCACCCCGTTACTCCAGGCAATTCGCACACTAAAGAAAAAAAACATCGAAGCACTCGTCGTCATTCGTGGAGGTGGTTCATTTGAGTCACTTCAAGCATTTAATAATGAGATGTTAGTGCGAGAGCTTGTTAATTTTCCTGTCCCAGTAATTGCGGGGATTGGTCATGATAAAGATGTACCACTTGCCGCACTTGTTGCTGACTATATGGTATCCACACCAACTGCGGCCGCACATCTTCTTAATGAATCATGGGAATCGGCATATGCGAAAATTCATCAAGTGCCCCATCTTCTCGCACGCATAAAACGCGAATTCGAAAAGATACAGACGGATTTTAAAATGGCAGAAGATTCTATGTTTACACACATTGAAGGTGGCATAGAATCACTTTGGCAGACTCTTCACAATGCGGAACAAGTGATTGCGTTAAATAATCCCGTGCGACAACTACGCCTTGGATATGCAATTGTGCGCAAAGAAGGGAAAATTGCAAGGTCATTAAATGATTTTGCAATTGATGAGCGAGCGAGTATTGAAGTGAGTGACGGCACGCTCCTTGCGCGAGTAGAAGAAAAAAGCGAATATAAGAATCATGGCAACGAAAGAAACTAAAACTTTTAAACAGCAAATGGAGGAGCTTAGCAAGATTCTTGCTTGGTTTGACGCAAGTGAGGAGCTTGATGTGGAGGCAGCATTGAAAAAGGTGAAGCAGGCAGCCGACCTCATTCGGGCAAGTAAAAAGCGCCTTGCGGAAGTTGAAAATGAGTTTAAGGAAATAAAGAAAGAAATTGAGGAGTAGGCATTTTCCTATTGCTTTTTTTATTCGATATGGTATAGTAGGCGCGTAAGTAGGTTTCTCAGTTGGTGTTTCCCTTAGCCTGTATAGTGTTTAAGGATGTATTTAGGAGAGCGAAAGCACTCCAGAGTACGAGCCAAGGTGAGTGGTCGCCCTACAAGCAAGAAACACACATACACAAAAAGTACATGGCAAAGAGATTATATGTGGGAGGATTGCCGTATTCAACCACGGATGCCGAATTAAAAGAGGCTTTCGAAAAGGTGATACCGGTCCAATCTGCTTCAATCATCATCGACAAGATGTCGGGACGATCACGCGGATTCGGTTTCGTAGAGGTAGTAAACGACAATGATGTCGAGAAAGCTATCGAAACGATGAATGGCAAGGAATTCGGAGGACGCACACTCACGGTAAATGAGGCACGCCCAATGGAATCGAGAGATTCACGAGATTCCCGACCCCGCGGAGGTTTTGGTGGAGGAAGGAGAGATTACTAATTCCCCAAACTACAAAAAGTTCCGTTCGCTCTCAAGCGAACGGGATTTTTGTTTTGTAAATTGATGGTACAATAGAAAAGAAGTATGGGTAAATTTTACAGTGGCACAAGGACACGCAACGTGTTCAATCCAAATTCGAAAGAATCCTTTCGTATCAGTCGTTCAAAGATTGACGATTTTTTAAATTGTCCTCGTTGTTTTTATCTCGATCGGCGTCTTGGAGTGGGAAAACCACCCTCTTTTCCATTTAATTTAAATAATGCGGTTGATACACTTTTGAAAAAAGAATTTGATATTCATCGCGCCAGACAAACAGTACATCCACTTATGAAAACATACGGGATAGATGCAGTTCCTTATGCGCATGAAAAAATAGAAGAGTGGCGAGATGCACTTCGACGTGGTGTGCAATATCTTCATACGCCGACCAACCTTTTAATCACGGGAGGAGTAGATGATGTATGGGTGAGTCCAAAAGGGGAGCTTATTATTGCAGATTATAAAGCAACCTCAAAAGAAACAGCGGTAAATCTTGATGCGGAATGGCAGATTGGATACAAACGACAAATGGAGGTCTATCAATGGCTTTTTCGGCAGAATGGATTTGAGGTTCAAGATACAGGATATTTTGTGTATTGTAATGGCACGACAGATAGAGAAGCGTTCGATGGAAAGCTTGAATTTGATGTGGTCCTTTTGCCGTATAAAGGAAATGATAAGTGGGTAGAGCCAACACTTACTCGTATTCATGAGACACTTATGAGTGATGTGATGCCATTTTCGGGACCCGAATGCGATCTTTGTGAATATCGGAAGGCTGCACGCGATGCGGAAGAGAAATAATTATGTTAAATTTGATATTCTATATATATGACGAATCAATTAACGTTTAGTCCTGTTGAGTGGGCACTTCTGGGAGTCGCACTTTTGTGGACGCTTATGTGGAAAGGGTTTGCACTTTGGAAGGCAGCAAGAAAAAATGATAAGTGGTGGTTTATTGCCATGATAGTGCCGGTGAACACACTTGGGATTCTCGAAATTTTTTATGTTTTCTTTTTTAGCGAAAGAAAAAATTCAAAAAAGAATTTAAAAGAAGAAGAAGGCGTGTAAAAAAATATTTTCCCCTCTTTTTTGAAAGTTTTCCACAGGCACTGCATGTGACAACAGTGTATAATAAGTGCAGATGAGCAATTGTGAAATCCGGAATTCACAATGCGTGAGAGTGTAAAAGAAAGTGCACTCCATATTCTCGAAAGGTCGAATACAATAAAGAATTTTTATTCTCTCTATGGCAAAAAAAGTAAAAAAAGTAGCAAAGAAAGCAAAGCCGAAGGCAAAACCTAAAGCAAAGAAAGCTGCTAAGAAAGGAAAGAGAAAGTAATCACTAAAATTCCCTCGCGTACGCGGGGGAATTTTTTGTTGAACTTTCTAGACCCACCTCTTATTAGGGGAAAATGTGGAGGTTGGCAAATTTGCTCGAATCCTTGATTTTCTGGTACAATCCGCTCATATGAAAGAAGAAACAAAGAGCGGTGCAATGGGTATGGTATGCAGCCAAAAAAAGGTCGTAGTATATTCTCTTGTTTCGTTACTTGTAGGTCTTCTTGTGGGCTGGATTATCTTTAGTCCTGCAAGACCAGCAACAGAAACAGAGGAAGGTATAGTATCGGAAACACCTCTGGTGTTGAATGGAAAGAATGTTGTTTCAGTGGATGACCAGCTTCCTGGTACTACTGTAACAATACAGTCAGTGACCTTTGAGAGTGCGGGGTGGGTAGCAATTCATGAAGATCGTGATGGTGGTCCCGGTAATATCCTTGGCGCTTCGTGGTTTCCTGCAGGAACGAATTCTGGTTCAGTCGAACTTTTAAGGACAACAATTGATGGAGGAACGTATTATGCAATGATGCATAATGACGACGGAAATAAGTTGTTTGATTTTAAAGTAGACGCACCACTTACTGATGAGTCTGGAAATTCACTTATGGTGAAATTTATGACTACTGCAGCGCCTGCAGTACAATAATTACTTACTAAGTAATTAAAATACTCCCTTCATAGCGAAGGGAATATTTATTTATAGATGTTTGTGAGTACAATAAAGAAACTATGAATGCGCGCATAAAGATATTACAGAAAAAGGTGTGGGCATATTATCGTACTTATGGGCGGCACGCGATGCAGTGGCGACGCGCGCGTACGCCCTATCGCATATTTATTTCTGAAGTGATGCTTCAACAGACGCAGGTTTCTCGTGTGGAGAAAAAGTTTCCAGAATTTTTAAAACAATTTTCCACGTTTAAATCACTTGCTGAAGCTCGTGTGGCCGAGGTGTTAAAAGCATGGCAGGGGATGGGATATAACAGGCGCGCACTTAATATGAGGCGTGCTGCAGAAATAATAGTAAATGAGTATGGTGGTAAGTTGCCACACGACCCCATGCTCCTCGAAACACTTCCAGGGATTGGAAAAGCAACCGCAGGTTCTATCGCGGCATTCGCATTTAATAGCCCTGTACCATTTATTGAAACAAATATTCGACGCGTGTTTATTCATTTTTTGTTTTCACGAAATAAAAAAGTAAGTGATGAAGAAATTATGAAATATGTAGTAAGTGCGATGGATATAAAAAATCCTCGTGAATGGTATTACGCACTTATGGATTATGGCGCGATGCTTGCGGCGCACGGAAAAGAGAATTCCAATAAGAAAAGTAAGACATATCGAGTGCAATCCCGATTTTCTGGCTCGTCGCGAGAGTTACGAGGGAAGATACTCTCCCTTCTCCTTACTCAAAAAAGAATTTCGGAAACGAAAATACACCACAGTGTCAAGGGATTAAAAAAAGATGTAGAGGACACACTTTTTGCACTTGAGAATGAGGGCTTTATTACTCATAAAGGCGTGTGGTATAGCGTGGTGGAGAAATAAAGGAATCCACAAGGGGTATTGATGAGTAGCGCTCTAATTTGGTATGATTATCTTCAGAAATGAGATTCCGCTCTGTGAGGGAGTGAAATCGATTTTTTTAACGATGAGCCCGCAAAGAAATTTGCGGGTTTTTCGTTTTTTATTTATTTAAGTAATTTTCATTTTTCAGGACGGAATAAAGATGATTGGTAGAGCAATGTACTGGAATGGATGAGCTCTACCAATGGTATGTGTGAACGAGAAATTTTGTGGGTGGATATGTACGATTCTTGTGTAAAGATATCTGTGTATAACTTTTTCTTTTTCTCGTAAATTATATTGTGATACGATGAAAAGAATGAATAGCTTCGGAGGGAAGAATGTAATTTAAATTTATGGACGATCAAAATCAAACAGATTTAGGACAAGTATCAAAATCAAAGTATTGGAAATTCGTTGCGGGATTTCTCACTATTGTCATTCTCTCTATCGTGGCTCTTTTGGGGCTTTCAAAATATGAAAGATATTTAAGCAGTAAGCAGGTTAATAAGATGGCGAATGCATTACAACAACTTGAGAAGCAAGATTATGATGCTGCGATGGCGGATACTGTGGGTGGGAAGACGCCTCAGGAGACTCTTTCAATGTATATCGCCGCTGTTGAAAAAGGGGATTATTCCCTCGCAAGTAAGTATTTCATTGGAAGTAAACAGGAACAGGAATTGAAGAGTTTTGAGAAAGCACCGAAAGAAAATTTAATTACTTATATTGCGGTATTAAAAGAAGTTATTACTAGGGGTGGTGAGTACTCGTTTGATAGAAAGGAATTTAGTTTTGACGGAGATATTTTGGTTCGGATGAAATTGTACCCGAACGGTATTTGGAAAATTATAGAAATGTTTTAACTTCTCCCATCCTCAAAATGAGGTTCTAATAATGACCGTAGAAATGTGCAGCCACTTTGTTCAAAACATAATCTATTGAAGTCTGGTAGAATTATATAGATAAAGGCAGTTTTGATTTTCTAGCCTAAATCTCCATCAAAAGGTTTTGACCTCGTCCCAAGGCCCTGGTAAATATGATGCTAAGAAATAATAACGAAGAAAATCAACAAGAAAGCAAAAAAAATCTCATTGGAAGAGATAGGTCATTTTACGAACAATACAACCTTTTAACCAAAAGTGCCTCCGAACAAAAGGATGAATTTGATAAGAAGTTTTTCTATGTGGTATCCTCCCTTTTTGCTTTTTCTATATTATTTGTCCAGTTTGCGAAAGACATAACTAGCGGTTACATTTTGTTAATAGTTTGGTGTTCAAATTTTTTGGCACTTCTCTTTCATTTAACTGCTCACTTGGCTGCAGAAAAAACACTTAATGAATTAAGAAAGAAATTTGCTGATGTAGATAAAGATAACAATGAGAAGAGAGAAAGGGTTCTTAGACTGATTATGGGTTTTGAAAAACCTCTGTGGGGTAAGGTTGCTTATTGGGTGGAAATCGCGAGTTATATCCTTTTCGTGTCGGCGGTCTTTTTCTTCCTTTGGTTTGTTTACATCAACTTGGTGTAGAAAAATTTTAATTTGCGGGATGGGGATATGCCCAAGGGCCAGATGCAGCATGTTCTGCATCATGCAGATTTGTGGGAGGGAATTCAGTAGGTGATAGTGATTGGTATCTGAAACTCGGATTAAGGGAATAAAGAGTTTTAAATTGGTGAAAGAGTAATTTGTTGACGATAAAATAGATTCGTTGTATTTTAAAAACAGTAAATTTGCTGAATTTTTCATAAAGAAAGGAGCTAGGTATGTGTTGGAGAGATGATGTACAACAGGCGCGACGATGCATGTCCTGTAAGAAGAAGTATTATGGTGACCTCGGTCATAAAAATTGCCCCACTCAGGCGAAGAAGAGAGTAATTTCTTCAAATCGGAAAGGATTTAAGAGGGAGGCTCTTAAAGCGGAGAAACAATGATTGTTACTGCCTGAAATCTCAGGCAGTTTTTATTTTGCATGATATAATAAAGAGAGATGCGTGCACTCAATAATGTGAAGTAGTTTTTTCGGTATATATACTGATGAACATTTTCTCTCAATTTATTAAAAAAAGCTCGCTTGTAGGAAGAATGACGGCCACTGTAATTCTTATTACGATTACAATAGGTATTCTTGTTGCCTATGTGGTTTTTCGAATGTCGTTTACTAATCTCGCTACTGCCGAAAAAGAAAAAATTCTTGCGGTAATGATGCAAGACTCTCGTGAATTAACAAGTCTTTTTGATTTTTCAAAAAAGACAGCAAATACTATCGCATCTCAGGAGGCTATTATTACGTATTTAAAAAATATACCAAAAGAGCAGGATGAGAACATATTAAAACTTCTTCAAGGATATAATATTGGAAATGAATATTCTTCGATTTATCTTATGGATACATTAGGAGAAACACTTGTAGCTACTGACTCAACGTTTGCGGGGAAGAATTATAGTATTCGCGAGTATTTTAAAGATGCGATAGCAGGAAAGATGGGAGTACAAATGGCAGTAGGACTTACCACTAAGAAGGCTGGTTATTATTTTTCTGCGCCAGTAAAAAATGGTAATAATCAGATTATTGGCGTAATAGCACTTAAAAGGGATATAGATCTTACTAGTTTAGTTACTGCAGGAGATGGGGCGAGTCAAGGAAAAAATATGTTGGTTGATGAATATGGCGTGGTTATCAATTCTAATGTTCCCGAGCGGATTTTTAAAAGTCTGGGAGTTTTATCAATTAGTAGTAGGGTTCAAATAGAGAAGGAAGCAAGATTTACAGGTATTGAAATAACACCACTTCAATATGACATGGCACAGACAATTTTGATGGATTATCGAGGACCGACTACAATTGATTTTTTTGATTCTGTGGATAATGAAACAGAGATCGTGGGTGTGGCAAAAGTGGGAGAATATCCTTTTTATCTAGTGAGCGAAGCGGATCTTACTGAGGTGGAGGCAATTGCTCAGAAAACTGCATTTGGACTTACGTTAATATCACTTCTCTCGTCCCTTTGTATTGCACTTGCGGTTTCTTTTGCATTGCGACGTGCTTTGCGAGCAATTACTGATGTTATTCAGTCAGCGGTGAGAATAAGCGAGGGGAATTTTAAGGAGCGATTAACTATTGAGGGTAGTATAGAGGCGACTGAACTTAGTACCGCTTTTAATTCTATGGTGGCGCGCCTTGATGCGCTTTATTCTGATATGGAGGGTGAAGTATCGAGAGCTACTCAAGAGCTTGAGTCGCGCGCCCTCGAATTAGAAAAAAAGAATGCTGAATTGGAAAAAACGAAATTTGCAATGATGAATATCTTGCAGGATTTAAAAGATGAACGCGAGAAAAAGACATAATAAAATAAATAATTACCCATGATCTTAAAAGAGCCATTTTTTTCAGAGAAAAACATTGAAATAAATCCCCATGTAGTAGAGCTGCGGAAACAATTGAAAGAATTGAGAGATATTTTAGATGCACTTCCTGCGTGGGTTTTTTTTAAAGATAGAGAGAATAGATTTGTGCGAGTAAATAAATCATTTTGCGACGCAATGAAGATGACCCATGAGCAACTTGAAGGGAAATCGCTCTTCGAACTATATCCAAAAGAACAAGCGGATAAATTTTGGGAGGATGATAAAGAAGTAATAAAGTCAGAAAGTGCGAAATGGCACATTATTGAACCGATTGAATCACCACAGGGGAAGATTTGGCTTGATACAAGTAAGATTCCTTATCGAAATGAGAGGGGTGATATTCTTGGTGTTGTAGGATTTTCTATTGATATAACTCATGAAAGAAATATGAAAGAGAAGGAAGAACAATATCGCGCAATGTATGAATCATCAAGTGATGCCATTGTCACCCTCGAACCTCCTGATTGGCATTTTATTTCAGCAAATCCTGCAGCAATAAAAATGTTTCATGTGCGAGATGAGGCAGAATTTAAGACCCTCACTATAAAAGATATTTCTCCCGAGAAGCAGTCCGATGGAATATTAACAATGGAGGAGGCGGCAAGCATTATTCAAAAAACGCTTGTGGGAGGAAGTAATACCGTTGAATGGATTCATAAACGATATCAAGGAGGAGAATTTGAGGCAGTAGCAACCCTTGCTAAAGTGATAGTGTCGGGACGTACTATTATTCAGGCCTCTATTCGTGATATCTCAAAACAAAAGGAAAGCGAGAAGAAAATTCAAGAAAAAATGGATGAATTAAATAAATTAAATAATTTAATGATTGGGAGAGAGTTGAAGATGGTAGAACTTAAAAATAAAATTCAAGAATTAGAGGCCCGTCTTGGTGAGAAATAATTACTTAACAATTGTTTCTAATAGATTTTTAGCTCGATACAGTAATATTGACGCCCATAATGAGGTGGAGTAGGCTCACAATAGTCACCTTAATTAAAGAGAAAGGAGTGTGGGCTTATGGGTGGTATTATTACTCCTCCACAAATAGTGAAACTCACACGTGAGTTTAATCATGTTGTTTTTTTAGCGGGTCCTATTAAGGGAGCGCGTCATTGGCAGCGTACAGCCGCAAATGATATCTATCATACAAATCCAGAATTGTGGGTCGCATCTCCGCGACAGATGGTTCATGATACTGGTGACCTTGTGGGTATCTCTGAAGATGATCAGATTGATTGGGAACACGCACATCTGAAATTAGCAGGGGAACATGGTGTAATCATTTTCTGGTTTCCAAAGGAACATATTCATACCTGTGCGCGTGCATACGCACAAACATCTCGTTTCGAGATCGGAGAGCACCTTGTGCTCAGTCTCTATGAGAACTACAGGGTGATGGTAGGTATTGAGCCTGGATTTTCTGGAGAACATTATCTTCGGCGTACAATTGCGAAAAAATATCCTCATGTCCTTATAATGGACTCATTGCATGACACGTGCTGGTATGCAGTTCATAGGCTTTATGAGTAGTTTCATCTCCCCCGCATATGTGCGGGGGATTTTTATTGACACATAAGATTGTCCGTATTATATTGAGCACTCAAGCACTTTTACAAAGGGCCATTAGTTCAGCGGCGACGCCTGTGACATACGGACGTATGTTGTTTTCGGGCGGAGAACGCCTCATTGCTCATGAGGAGGCCGGAGGTTCGAATCCTTCATGGTCCGCGATTGGAGCAGTAGCTCAGTTGGTGAGAGCGTCCCCGCTGTCCGCGGGGAAGGTCGGAGGTTCGATGCCTTCCTGCCCCACGATGTGGAAATATTTTTTCCATATTCTGTCTCATACATGGTTCTTTGGGAATCATGCGGAGATAGCCCACTTCTTCTAATTATGGAAAGTACCTTAAATTGGGAAAAAGTTGAGATTAGAGCTGAGGTGAAAGTCCTCGAGTGGGCACTAAGTACGAGCTAGATATCCGTTGTGAACGTGAGTGCCGCGTTGTGCACAATAATCGGGTTTCCGGATAATCTACCTCGTCGTTATATCCCTGCCGCGATCGGCGGGGTTTTTTATTGACAACAATATTGAGGATGAATTAGTATTGCTCTCAGAGTAAGGGAAGGAAGGCCCAAGCTCTGGTTACGTCACGTACATGACCTTGCTCACGTGGGGTCATTCAATCCTCTTGCTGGTAGGAAACCAGCTGCATTGGGGCTCTGTTACGAGAGCCCCATTTTTTATTTAAATTCTCACTTCGTGATAGTATAAGCAGATGAAAGGGGAAATTATCGCGGTACTTCATAATATTCGGAGTATTCATAACGTGGGTTCGATATTCAGAACTGCTGATGCGGCAGGAGTTTCGAAGCTTTATTTATGTGGCATTACTCCTACACCACTTGATCGATTTGGGAAGACGCGAGTAGATTTTACAAAAGTCTCTCTTGGTGCAGAAAAAACTGTTCCGTTTGAATCTTTGCGTTCAATTACGCTACTTTTTAAGCGATTAAAAAAAGAAGGATATACTATTGTGGCGATAGAACTTGCACGTGGAGCGATACCTTATTCTTCGTTACGTCGAATACTTAAGAATAAGAAGGTGGCACTTGTTTTAGGGAATGAGGTTGAGGGGATTCCAGAAGAAATTCTTTCTCAAGTAGATATAATTGCCGAGATTCCCATGAAAGGAGAGAAAGAATCTTTAAATGTGAGTGTTGCGTTTGGTATCGTTGCCTACGGTATTTTGTATTAACATTCGCTATAATAGAGAGATATGGGAAACGCACTCGCAAAAACATTCCTTCTTTTCTTCGGTCTCATGATCGGAGGTAGTATTTTTTTAGTTTCGTTTTTGAATAAAATTAATGTGGTAAAAAACAAAGCAGAAGTAAAAATAGGAACGCAAACTATTATTGCGGATGTAGTAAAAACTGAAGCAGAAAGAGAAAAAGGACTTAGTGGACGAGAGTCTCTTGGTGTAAATGAGGGAATGCTTTTTGTGTTCGATAGTGAAGATATGTATCCTTTTTGGATGAAAGATATGAAATTCCCTATAGATGTTATTTGGATTAGAAATAACTATATTGTAGGATTTGCAGAAAATGTGAGTCCAAAAGTAGGGTCCGCACCTAGTGAGACAATTTTCAGCCCCCCTCAGTCGATTGATCGCGCACTCGAACTTCGTGCAGGACGCGTAAAGCTTTTACGCGCACAAGTAGGTGATCAGGTGAAGTCGCGACCACTTGTTGATATAGCTGGTTCATGAGTGAACCGAAGCCAATTCTTGGCCTCCCGCGGAACATTTTTTTCTTAGGGTTGGTCAGTATGTTTAATGACTTTTCGACCGAGATGGTGCAGTCGGTCATGCCTATTTTTATTACTACGGTACTTGGAGCTCCTCTTATTGTAGTGGGGCTTATCGAAGGGTTCGCTGACGCATTAGCGAGCATACTTAAGGTTTTCTTTGGGTGGTTTTCTGATAAGTTAAATCGGAGGAAATCATTTGCAGTATTTGGATATCTTCTTTCGGTCAGTACTCGTCCTTTTTTGGTGCTCGCAACAAGTTATGGGCATATATTTGGATTGCGCGCACTTGATCGAGTAGGAAAAGGTATGCGTGACGCACCACGTGATGCGCTTATTGCCGAATCGACGACACCAGAAACAATCAGTCGTTCATTTGGATACCATCGAATGATGGATACATTTGGGGGAACATTGGGACCTCTTGCCGCATTTCTTATTCTCCCTTTTGTATTTAATTCGTATCATATTATTTTTCTTATCGCGTTTGCGGTGGGCGCACTTGCAGTTATTACCTTTTTCTTTGTAAAAGAGGTGAAACGTCTTGATACGGTAAGAGTTCCTAAATTTGATTTACAGCTTATTCGTTCAAATAGGCGCTTTGTGGTTTTTCTTATCTCTGTATTCGTATTTGGATTAGGAGCACTTCCTCTTCCACTTCTCTTATTGCGCTCTCCGGAGGTTGGTCTTGGAAACAGTTCGGTGCCATTCTTTTATTTTGTCTCTAATTTTGCATTTGTCCTGGCTTCAATTCCGTTTGGTCGTTTTGCGGATAGTTATGGAAAACGAAAGATTGTAAGTATTGGTTTTCTCGCCGCGTTTCTCGCATATGTAGGACTTATTTTTGCTCATAGTTTTCCCGCTCTTTTTGTGGTGTTTGTACTTTTCGGATTTTATAATGCAGCAACGGATGGAATTCAGCGTGCGATGGTAGCGCGTCTTGTGGATCCACAAATTCGTGCTACGGGACAGGGTTTCTTAAATGCTGCAATTGGTATTTCTGCACTTCTTGCAGGAGGAATCGGAGGAGGACTCTGGACATATGTAGGTGCTGAGGCTGCGTTTGTATATGCGGCCACTATGTCACTCGCAGGCCTTGTTTTCTTTCTTATTTTGATGAATGTGAGATTTAGAGAGTAACTTTTGAACAACCCTCAACAGCAACCCTCACTAGGGTGACGAAGCGTCAGATGCAGCAACCCTCGACAGTAACCCTCACCAGGGTGACGAAGCGTCAGATGCGGCATCGGATTAATTATCGTATAATAAACATATGGCAAATATTGCAATAAATGGATTTGGACGTATTGGGCGACTTTTTTTACAACACACACTTCAAGAAGAAGGTATAAATGTAGTAGCAATTAATGATTTGGGGGATGTTGAAAATCTCGCATACCTATTAAAATATGACACGATATACGGTCGTTTTTTGGGCGACGTCTCGCTTGTGGATAAGTTTCTTGTGGTAAATGGCAAAAAGATTTTGTTTCTTCAAGAAAAAGACCCCACAAAACTTCCATGGAAGGACCTTAATGTGGATATAGTAGTGGAGTCTACGGGAGTTTTTGAATCGTATGAAAAAGCAAAGGTACATTTGGATGCTGGTGCAAAAAAGGTAGTTATTACTGCTCCTGCAAAAGATGCCGATGGCACTTTTGGTGGGAAGACTGTACTTGTTGGTGTAAATGAAAATGATGCAAAGGGAGTATCACTTACTTCAAACGCATCGTGCACCACGAATGCAGTTTCACCTGTAATTCAGATTATGATGGAGAATCCTGGTATTGAAAAAGCAATTTTGAATACGGTGCACGCGTATACGGGAACACAGAGTATTGTGGACAGCCCGACGAAAGGAAAGGATTATAGGAGAGGGCGTGCTGCCTCACAAAATATTTCTCCTTCAACGACAGGGGCTGCAATCGCAGTTACACGAGTTATTAGAGAACTTGAGGGAAAATTTGATGGTATTGCAATTCGTGTACCAGTGCCAACCGGATCACTTGCCGATATTACGTTTATTGCAAAACGAGATACCTCAGTAGAGGAAGTGAACAATATTTTTAAGAAAGCGGCAGAAGATCCTCGTTGGAAATCAATTCTTAAAGTAAGTGAAGAACAATTGGTATCTTCCGATATTATTAATGAGCCCTATGCTGCCATTGTAGATTTAGGATTTACAAAAGTAGTAGGTGGTAATCTTGTAAAAGTGCTTGTGTGGTACGACAACGAGGCTGGATATGTATCGACACTTGTAAAACACGTGCTCCGTGTTGCGAGTTTCTTATAATGTAGTACAACTGAGGAGTCTGTTATGCGAAAAAATCATTTTATTTTCTACGCGGTGGTACTCGTAGCCATTGTGAGTCTTTTACAATTTTCGGCTGAGCTTTCTATTGAACGTTTTCATGCTGCAAATTCTTCTGCACTTGCGGCTACACTTTCCTCACAGTATCGAGAGATGATGAATACGAAGATTATTGCTCTTGAGGAGGAGCAGAAAAATACCACACTCCTTTTCACGGGAGATGTAATGCTTTCACGAAGTGTGGGGAAAAGGATGAGCAAGGCGAATGATATGACTCTGCCATTTCTTTTGATTGCGAGTACTACGCAAGCCGCTGACGTGGTTATTGGAAATCTTGAGGGCCCCGTATCTTCTCGTGGAAGAAATCAAGGAAGTATCTATTCATTTCGTGCAGATCCTAAAACAATACAAGGACTCACGTTTGCGGGTTTTCATGTTATGTCTCTTGCAAATAATCATATGTGGGACTGGGGGCGTGATGCGCTTTCTGACTCCATTTCTCTTTTGCGTGAGAATGGTATTTTGACCGTAGGAGCAGGAAGAAATGAAGAAGAGGCCAATTTACCACTTGTTCTTGAGGTAAAAAAGAATCGTATTGGAATGCTTTCCTATACTGATCTCTATCCAAAGAGTTTAAATGCAAAAGGAAATGTTCCAGGAATAAGTAATTTTAGTGAGGCGCGCGTGAGTGAGGCGGTAACACTTCTTAAGCAGTCAGTAGATATTGTAGTGGTTCTTATACATTGGGGTGATGAGTATAAAGAGAAATCAAATAGCGAACAGCAACGACTCGCACATGCGTTTATTGATGCGGGGGCGGATCTTGTGGTAGGAACTCATCCCCATGTGGCACAAGAAATCGAACAATATAATAATGGTTGGATTGCGTATAGTCTTGGAAATTTTGTATTTGACCAGACATTTTCTGAAGAAACACGACGTGGCATTATGTTTGTTGCCACGATTAAAGATGCAAAACTTGTGAATGTGCTTTCTATTCCTACGCGTATAAATGATGATTTTCAGCCGGAAGGAGTTCCGCTATAATAAAAGGAATGGTTATTTATATTGGTGCAGATCATCGTGGATTTAAGCTTAAAGAATTTTTAAGTGGCATGTTGAAATACGGCGGATATCCAGTCGTTGATGTGGGGAATGATCATTACGACGAAACGGATAGTTATGTAGATTTTGCAAAGCGTGTTGCAGAACGAGTAAGTATCGATTATGACCATAATCGCGGGATTCTTATTTGTGGATCTGGCATAGGGATGGATATTGTGGCAAATAAACATCCTAATGTGCGCGCGGCACTCGCACTTACCCCAGACCAAGCGTTTGATAGTAGAAATGACGACGATACAAATATATTGTGTCTTGGTGCGAATTATTTAAATGAAGAGCAAACAAAGAAAATAGTACTTACGTGGATTCAGACCCCTTTTTCAAAAGAAGCGAGACATCGGAGAAGGATTGAGGGAATTGCACAAGTCGAAATGGAACGTATGAGGCCCTTGCATGGTGAGGATCCCGCATAGTATGGAAGTAATTCCCGGTATTAATTGTGAGGAAGAGAAATGCGTAAAGGAACGATTTGAAATTGCGCGCCATCTTTCGTGTACGTGGTTACACGTTGATGTAAGTGATGGTGTCTTTGCGAATTCGCGTACATGGAATACTCCAGAAACGTTTGCACACGCGCCTGCAAAACTTGAAATCCACCTTATGGTTATGAATCCCGAAGATGTTATTGAGAAGTGGTTAACGATTGGTGCAAAGCGCATCATTGTACATGTAGAGTCTTTTCAAGCGAAGAAGGAGAGTATTTTTCTCAATATAGTAACTATATGTAAAAATTTTGGTGCTGAACTTATGCTTTCAGCAAATCCTGAGACTGAAATAGAAGCATTTATGCCGTATAAGGATATTGTTTCTTCGTTTCAGCTTCTTGCAGTTTTACCAGGGCTTTCTGGTCAGGAATTTGATGTAGCAATTATCAACAAGATAAAAGTATTAAAAGGGAGAATTCCCAACGCGATAATAGAAATTGATGGGGGAGTAAATCCTATAGTTGCAAAAAAAGTTTTTGATGTAGGAGCAACGATCATTTCCGTATCATCGTATATATTTACAAGTGATAATCCGTCACAGGCGTACACAACACTACAGCAGATTTTGTAAGAAAGGGTGGTATACTAAATAAAATGGAAGCACTTCATGAGAAAAAATTAAAACAATTAGAAGAAACAGCGAATCGTGTTCGTGAATTTATCATTCAAACACTTCTTGAAGCGGGTTCAGGACATTCTGCAGGACCACTTGGTATGGCAGATATTGTTACTGCTCTGTATTTTCATATATTGAAACATAATCCGAAAAAGCCAGATTGGAGTGAACGCGACCGACTTGTGCTTTCAAATGGGCATATTTGCCCTGTCCTATATGTCGCCATGGCATTTGCAGGATATTTCCCTGTTGATGAATTACGAACTTTGAGGAAGCTTAATTCGCGTCTTCAAGGACACCCTCATCGCGGTTCACTTCCAGGACTTGAAACAACATCAGGACCATTAGGTTCAGGTCTTTCGCAGGCAATCGGTATTGCACTTGCGGCAAAATTGGACAACAAAAAAAATTATACCTATTGTCTCATGTCTGATGGTGAGCAGAACGAAGGGAATATATGGGAGGCGGTTATGTTTGCGGGAAAGCATCGTCTTTCAAATCTTATTGCGGTAATGGATCGGAATAATATTCAAATTGATGGATTTACTGAAGATGTAATGCCACTTGAATCAATTCGTGCAAAATACGAGGCATTTCGATGGCATGTGATTGAGATAGATGGTCATAATATTAGTGATTTTGTAGATGCGGTGTTTGAAGCTCAGGCAATTTATGAGGCGCCAACACTTATTATCGCGCATACCATTCCTGGGAAGGGTGTGAGTTTTATGGAACGTAATTATTTGTGGCATGGAAAACCACCGAATAAAGGGGAGGCAAAAAAAGCGCTCGCTGAATTACGGTCACTTGGAGGACGAATAAAGAGTGAACATGATTAATATAACTGCAAAAGTAAATAAGAAAGTGTTTGATGCAGATGTGGAACAGAAGCCAATTCGCGATGGCTACGGTGAAGGACTTTTGATTGTGGGAGAACAGAATAAAAACGTGGTAGTGCTTTGCGCAGATCTTAAGGAATCAACGCGCACCGAGGAGTTTGCAAAGAAATTCCCTGAGCGATTTTTTGAAGTAGGTGTGGCAGAACAGAATATGGCAACGATCGCAGCAGGTTTGGGGGTTTCCGGAAAGATTCCCTACATTTCTTCCTACGCTACATTTTCTCCTGGAAGAAATTGGGAACAGATTCGTACGACTATTTCATATAACGATGCAAATGTGAAAATTGCAGGACATCATGCGGGTATTTCTGTGGGGCCCGATGGCGCGACACATCAAGCAGTAGAAGATATCGCGACTATGAGAGTTATGGCAAATATGAAAGTGATTGTGCCATGCGATGCCATTGAGGCAAGAAAGGCAACAGTTGCTGCAGCAAAAATATGGGGTCCAATGTATTTGCGATTTGCACGAGAAAAAACACCAATTGTCACTACTGAAAAATCGCCGTTTATTCCGGGAAAGGCAGAAATACTTTGGGATTCGAAAAAACCAGTAGCTACCATTGTGGCATGTGGAGCTCTCGTATATGCCGCACTTCTTGCGGCTCAGAAACTTGAAGAAGAGGGTGTTGAGGTAATGGTAATAAATAATCATACAATAAAACCGCTTGATGAAGTGACACTTCTTGTCGCAGCAAAAAGAACGGGAGCATTTGTAAGTGCAGAAGAGCATCAAATTGCAGGCGGTATGGGTAGTGCAATTGCAGAGCTTCTTGTAACACAGCATCCAATACCACAAGAATTTATAGGAATGCGCGGTGTGTTTGGAGAATCAGGAAAACCTGCAGAACTTATTGAAAAATACGGCATGGGAGTGAACGACATTGTGCGTGCGGTTCGCACAGTAGTAAAACGAAAGTAATAGTATTAATAGACCTCACACCTCCTTTGGGAGGTTTTTAGTGTCTGTGAAGGTTGGTTAAAGTAGGGTATAATGGAAGAAATAAGCCATTATGCAAATATTTGACATCCTCACTATAGGAACTGCAACGAGGGATGTATTCCTTACTAGCTCACTTTTTAAGGTACTACGCGATCCAAAACATCTGGCTCAGCTTGGATTTATAACTGGAGAGGCAGAGTGTTTTGCGTTAGGTTCGAAGCTTAAAGTGGATAAGCTGGTGCGTTCTACGGGGGGAGACGCCGCAAATGCTGCAGTTACTTTTGCGCGACAAGGATTTAAAACAGCAATGCTTGCAAAGGTGGGTAGTGACGAAGCAGGAAAAGAAATCGCACAAGAGTTGAAGGATGAGAAGATTGCTATTTTAAATGAAGTACACACAGGAGAAACAGACTATTCGACAATTCTTTTGGCACCGGGCGGGGAACGTACCGTACTCGTGTTTCGCGGCACCCCTCTTAGTAAGAAAGAAGTTACTTTTTCGAGACTTAAAGCAAAATGGGCATATATTGCTCCTGGTGACATTTCAACATCTCTTATAAAAGAAATTGTCACTTTACTCAAAAAACAGGGAACAAAGATCGCATTTAATCCCTCTCGTCATTACCTCGAGAAATCATCTACTGATGTTAAAATGATTATTGCACAATCAGATATTGTGATTATGAATCGTGAAGAAGCGGCATCTCTTGTTGATATGCCATATAAAAATGAAAAAGGCGTCTTTCGAAAACTCGACCAGTTAATTAATGGAATTACTATTATGACAGATGGTCCTCGTGGTGCCATTGTTTCAGATGGTACTCACGTATATCGATGTGGCACATTTAAAGAAAATGTATGTGTGGATCGTACTGGTGCGGGTGACGCATTTGGATCAGGGTTTGTGGTTGGCTTTATACGTTCGAACGATATTTGTTTTGCTTTACGTCTTGCAGCAGCAAATGCAACATCGGTAGTGGAACATATTGGAGCACAGGAAGGAATTCTTTCCGAAAACGATTTTAAAAATAAACGATGGCAGTTTCTCGATCTCGATATCGAGTCACGTTAAGGAAGAATAATTAACGTTGTATGATGACCGCACAGGAGAAAATAGCAAAGATTCTTAGAGTTGATAAGGATTATATTCTCACTATTGAGAAGCGTCTTTCTCTTGCAACCGGAAAAACAGGAGTTTTTGAACGCATGATGTATGAGAATGAGGTACGCATTAAAGATCGTCTCGAACGTCTTGAACTTCCACGCGATGCGCACGCAAAAGAAGTATTTGATGCGCTTATTGCAAAGGTGGAAACGAGCGATGTTAAATTATGTGATGGCATAGGAGCAAATAAATGTACCACTAATGAAGATTTTACTCTTGCAGTAAATGCCGTAAAGAAGGTTGCAAAGATTCCTAAAGGTTTTTTTCTCAAAAAAGAGAAGGCAATTGAATTACTCACGAATGAGCCACCAAAGAAAGTGATGGCATATCTTGGATATACTACGGTGGCAGAGATGCTCGCAAAAGAAGATATTGTAGAAATTCTTGCTGCACTCCGTTTTATTGAAGGAAATGAGTGGCTTAATAAGGCATTTTTTATTCACTATGAAAAACTCACTCCTGATGATTTTGAGGAGCGTGAGGTTGAAGTTCGTGCACTTTCTCAAAAATGGAGTAAGTACGCGAAGATTTTTGTGATGAAAAAGTGGCACAATGTGAGCCACTTGAAAGAGTTCGGTGTTCTTTTTGTAATTCCTGTCTCGTTGGGTATATCTGGAGAGCTTCTCCGCATGATGACCCTCATCTATCACTATACTCACGAAATTCCTTTTTATTCTGATATGTTTCGTGAGATTGCAAAAAACCCGAAAACATTTGCCATGCATCTTATTTCACTTTTGCGTGGAGACACGGTCAATGACCAGAACCTTTTTGTGAGTGGTGATACTTCCCGATGGCTTGTTATTCAACGCTATCTTACGAAAGATGACGAGAATGATTGGCGACTTTCCGTTCCCCATATCAACCCAGAAGCAATTCATTGGGAGAAAGCCGAAGAGGATCTCGAAGCATCGGGAGATCTTTTTAGTGGCATGGGGAATGATTTGAAATTTTGGCGTGATCTCGATTGGGTTGGAGATTATTTTAAGGATGAAATGGGGAATGATATTTTGGTAAGCTTTGATCTTGTGGATACTGTAATGAGTCTTGTAAAAAAGCACGAAGAGGTACGCTTTCTTTATCATCATCAAGAGGCTCTTTGGAATGAGATTTTTATGCAATATTTTAGTCGCAAAGAACTTGAGGAATATTCAAAGAAACATCTTTTACGCGGATATTTCGAAATATAGTTTATGAATCTACTTCTTAATATCATAAAGAGTGCGGAACGAAATAAGATTGCAATTGGGCATTTTAATATTGGCAATCTTGAACAATTGAAAGCAATTTCACATGTGGGTGTGCGCTTGAATATACCAATTATTATCGGTGTTTCGGAAGGAGAACGAGATTATTTGGGGGTACCTCATGTAGTTGATTTTATTCGAAGCTACAATGATGAACATGCGAGAGAGGGTGGGTTTCGCCTTTTTCTTAATGCGGACCATACTCATTCTCTGGATAAGGTTCGTGAGGCAGCCGAAGCAGGATTTGATGCAATCCTTTTTGATGGTGGGAAATTATCATTTGAGGAGAATATACGCCAAACAAAAGAAGCGGTTTCAATCATCCGAGGGATTAACCCCTCTATCCTTATTGAGGCTGAACTAGGATATATTGGAAGTGCATCCGAAATTAGAAAGGAGATTCCGAAAGGGGCCGCAATTAATCTTGAGGATCTTACAAAACCTGATGAAGCAAAGCATTTTGTTGATGCAACGGGAATCGATATGCTTGCACCGGCAGTAGGGAATATTCATGGAATGTTTGCACACGTACCAGACCCCGCACTTAATATTGAGCGTATTCGCGCCATTAAGAAGGCTGTTTTAATTCCACTTGTGCTCCATGGAGGTTCAGGAAATACGAACACAGATTTTCTTGCGGCAATTGATTCGGGAGTCTCCATTATCCATATTTCAACCGAACTTCGTTATGTGTGGCGTAAGGAACTCGAAGAAGTTTTGAAAGAACATCCAGAAGAGATTGCGCCATATAAAATGATGCCCGCAGTTATTGCAGAAATTGAGCGTGTGGTAGAAGAAAAAGTAAGACTTTTTTCTCGAATGAAATAAGAGAAGTAGTAAAAAGGAATGATTTGACAGCATTCCTTTTTTATTTAATACTGCAGCCAGTTATTAAAAAAAATTCTTATTATTTTTTTCACTTATTTGAAGGAGGTTGTATGAAAAAGATGTCGGTAATCGTATTTGTGGTAATCAGTTTGTTTGTTGGTATTTCTTTAAGTGGTTGCGTAAGCGCTGCAATACAAGGAGCCTTTCTTCTTGCGGGAGAGGGAGTGGGAAGTCTAAAAACTGGCTCTATAGATATTTCCAAGACGTTGATATTCAGCAAGGTGCAGGATAAGAATCCTCTCTATAATATATTGAAAATTACCGGAATGATGAGATATAAAACTGCAACGGTAGGAGCAGAAGATTTCATAGATATTAGAAGGTCATCATTCGATTTCCGTCTTCTTAATAAAAAGAAGAAAGAAATTACTATTATCTCTGGGGCAGTTACCATTACCAATGGACTTATAGAAAGTATTGAGCCCGAAAAAATATATTCATTTGAAGTTGAGTGTAAGGTCCCTGCAAATCAGTCAAATAATGCAGTGGCGGTCGAACTTAAGGACGGTTTAGTTATTGATAGTGGTGGCAAGACTTATTCGGTTAGATATGAATGATATATATCCCGCATTCACTTACTAGTGATGCGGGATTTTATTTGTAATATTACTCAGTTTGCGGGGTTTTTAGTTTTAAGGTTTAATAAGGTTGCTATGGAAACGAAAGACATCAATAAAATTCTCTTAGAAATTCGTGCAGGAACTGGTGGTGATGAAGCCTCTCTTTTTGCGGGTGATTTGGCACATATGTATCAGCGTTATGCCGCAAAGCGTAATTGGAATTTTTCAATCTTAGACGCAAGCGAAAGCGGCGCAAAAGGGTATAAGACAATGGTAGCTGAAATAAAAGGACATGGGGTCTATGATACTCTTAAACAAGAGTCGGGAGTGCATCGCGTGCAGCGTGTGCCTGTGACAGAGCGCCAGGGAAGAATTCATACATCTACTGCTTCGGTAGCTATTTTGCCAATAGTAGAATCAAAGGCAGTAGAGATGAAAGAAAGCGATCTTGAGGTTACTTTTTCTCGAGCAGGTGGTCCTGGCGGACAGAATGTGAACAAGGTAGAAACGGCAGTCCGTCTCTTGCATAAGCCCACTGGTATTGTGGTTTCGTGTCGTGTGGAACGTTCACAACATGCAAATCGCGATAAAGCTATGGAAATATTACGCGCAAAGCTTTTTGAAATGCAGCAGGCAAGTGCAGTAGGATCGGTGGGCGATATTCGTAAAGCTCAAATTGGCTCAGGAGATCGCTCAGAAAAAATTCGCACCTATAACTATCCCGATGATCGCGTGACTGATCATCGTATTGGAAAAAAGTGGGGAAATCTTGAAGGAATTATGGACGGTGAGATGGATAAGATTTTTGAGACATTTGCAAAATTAGCTGTAGAAAAAGAGAATAAACCACAATAAAATACTCCCGCATGATGCGGGAGTATTTTATTGTTTATCCTTTTAATACTGCAATATCTTTCTCAAATGAATTTGCTTTAGTCACCACTGGTTCTCCATACCAGAATCGATAGGTATACCAATTACCTCCCGCATAATATTTTGCGGCCGCACAACGCTCACGAAGCATTTGAGCTTGATTTGGTATTTGATTTCCGTAATCAATACATGATTTTGAATCCATAAGATCGCGGATATACACACCAGTGGCCACGAATGCGTCTGAATTATTCCATGGATTAGGTGGATTTGTTTTTGTTACGTTTGAGATTTTTGCCTCGTATATTTTCCACGTGGAAGGGATGAATTGAGCGGGGCCCATCGCACCTCCATATGAGCCATGTGAATTTGCACACGATACTTTTGCTGCGGTGGATGCGGGGTCAATACCCAACCTACTTAAGAGAGTGAGAAAGTAGGGAATATCACGCGTTGGATGCATGGCAGTAGTGTAGCTACATTGGCCCACATTTTTTCCAAGAAGCGATTCGCGACTCAAAATTGCAAGAATAAGTGCGGCTCGTACACCTGAGGCGCCCTCTGCGAGACGCGCATAGTTATATGCTTTTTCAAAAGTAAGCTCACCACCACCCAAAAGCTCGAAGATACGACTTCTGATTTGTGCGGCGCTTTCTTGTGTTTTCTTAAGAATTTTTTGATACTCCGCTTCTTTTCCTTTTGTTGCTTTTAAGAGCGTTGATTTTTGAGATTGAGCCACTTCTTGATTTTTCTTTTGTGCGAGTTGAAGAGCGCGAATATTTTCCTGGTCTTCTTTTTTCTGTGCAAGCTCTTCTTTTGTTGCAAGGAGCTCCTGCTTTTGTTTTGTAATCTCGTCTAACTTCGTACGAATGCCATCTTGGATAAGCATGATGTCATTAATACTTCCAAAAAAATCGGAAAGGTTTGCTTGAGCAAAAAGAATAGATACAAGATTTTTTCTATCTGTCTCTTCTACGCTGCGGATAGCTCCTGAAAGTGCTTCTTTATTTGTATCAATTTTATTTTCAGATACGTTAATATTTCGCTGTGTTTCATTAATTTCCTGATTGAGTTTTGTAAGAGTGAGAGTAACTCCTTTTACCTGAAGATTTATTTTTGCAATTCGCGCATTAAGAGATGCAATTTCTCCGTTTAGTGTTTTTCCTGTTTTTTGGTATTGACTAATAGTCTTCTGATGCTCATCAATTTGTTTTTCGAGGTCTGCGAGTTGGCTCTCAAGTTCTGTGCGTTGTTCCTGCTTTATTGCGCTGTCACTTTTTTCTGGGGTAGTACTTGTTGAGGAAGATGGAGTGGTTGTAGTTGTTGCCGCAGAGACATAGAAGAAATCATCAAGAGATGGCGCAAGAGGGTAGAAGAAGGACGCCACAAGAAGTGTGGCCGATAGAAAAAAGACACTTTTTTTAGAAAAAACAAAGCGCATACAATCTTATTATACACTGGGAGCTGTCCTAAAATCTATATGAATATAAAGAAAATCTCCCGCGAGGAGCGGGAGATTTTTGTAGATTCTATTTCTTTTCAGTTGGTGTCGCTTCTACTTCTGGTGCGGCAACTGGTTCGGGGGCAACAGGAGCTACTACTTCTTCTGCTTTTGTTTTTTCTCCCACAGTTGCAATTACTGTTTCGTCAGTAAGGAATATTCTTACATCCTTCGGTATTTTGATATCGCTCATATGGATGCTTTTTCCGAGCTCATCAAGGACTGTGAGGTTCACGGTGAATGAGTGAGGCATTTTTCCAGGAAACGTTTCGACTTCGATTTCATCCATAACTTTAATAACAGGGAATCCGGCTTTTGTTGCGGGAGCTTCTCCTTCAAATATAAGTGGAATTTTTACTCGAATTTTCTCGTCCATTTTCACTGCATGAAAATCAACTGAGAAAAACTCATTGCTAAGCGCATTCCGTACTGCGTCGGTAATAAGGACAGGGATTTTCTTTCCTCCCTCAATATTGATAGTAACGAGTTCATGTTCACCTACGGCGCGATATACTTTAATAAATTCTTTTTTAGAAACACTCAAATGCTCATTGGGAATGCCACTACCAAAAAGTTCTGCGGGAATAAGTCCTGCTTGACGCAAGAGTTTCACCTTTTTTCCAAATATTTCACGTGTTGTTGCTTTTAATTCCATAATGTTCCGTGGTTATTTTGCGCCTGATGTTACTTTTTTTCCAATTACCTTGGGTTTTTTTACACGCACCTTTTTCTCTATAGGTGCTTCAGCTTTTGCTTTTCTTGCTTTAAAGCGTTCTACGCGGCCTGCGGTGTCCACAAGCATTTGCTTGCCAGTGTAGAATGGATGACATTTTGAACAGATTTCAACCTCAATAGACTTCACGGTTGATCCGATGATAAATTCATTACCACAAGCACACGTTACGGTCGTTTTTGGATTGTATACGGGGTGAATTTCTTTTTTCATATTAGTAGTAATAACCACCTTATTGTACATAGAATCCTTAAGATGGCAAGTCTTAAAGATGCACAAAAAACACTCTTGACATTTGTTTGCTCGTCCCTATAATGAACAAGCTTTTCAGAAGTCTATATTTTCCTCTGGAACGCGCACTTTGAAAGTTAAATAGCATTGAATGTGCGATTCAATAAATAAGAAAAAGATTAAGGATTTTTTTAGTTGTCCCAATTGAAGCAGAAGCAGTTAAGAACGATACGCGCATGAAAACGGAATGCATCCGTCTTCATGTGCGTAGACATCTTTCTGTGTTCACTTCTTATTTGAGGATTTGATCCTGGTCCAGGATGAACGCTGGCGGCGTGGATAAGGC
>JBAYJE010000003.1:0-71257 GCA_041665265.1 Minisyncoccota bacterium
CGAAGATGAATTGAAGAAGGCCGGCATTGGATATTTTGCATTAAGTCCACGCTGGAAGGATGAGACAAAAAAAGAAATAGTATTTTGGCTTAATCCAAGAGAGCAGAGAGAGAACAATTATGGATGGTTCTCTGCCGCTGATCTCAAACTGTGGATTAAAGGGAAGGGACCAATTCCCAAAAAGCCCAAAAAGAAATAAAAAAACAAAGCGCCTCTCTATGAGGCGTTTTTTGTTTGGTAGAATTTTTGTTCCTTGGTGCAAAGCAATCTGCATCGAAAACTACTATTTTCGACGCGATTTTTACGCTTAAAAATCGGCTGCAAGCCCTAGACGACATTAGAACCACCATACTTGAGGGCTGGAAGTCCTATGAACTAGAAGCTGCTGTTAAAATCATGATACAGGGCCAGATGGTTTCTGTCTAAAAATCTTTAAGTTGCTAGGGTAGAATCTGCAGCTTCTGGAGCAGCTGGTCTCGTGGGCGTTGTTTCGCTCATATTGTCATCCAGGACTTTATACACCATCGGTACATATTTCTTGTAGGAAGCTTCGTCATTACCAACGAACACAACCTTGTCTTTATCCTCGAGCTTCATATCTTTAAATGCCTTGCCATGCTTCTGCCAGAACGCCGCAAGCTTAACTTTGTCTAGTACCTTCGTGAACTCATTAATGCTTGGAACATACTTCAATCCATCTTCTCGAGCCGAGGCAAATGCATTGGCAAAATTTCTGAAAAGATAATCTATAAAATATTCAGCATTTTTTGCCTGCGTTGGATCAAAACACTGTTCGAATAGATAATCATTAACCAGATCTTTGATGGTGTGCTTATCCTCGGTTCCTGTAGGGTCATAAAATCCGCACCCGGCTCCAAGGTTAATTTCAGAATTCGCCATTTGATAGAGAATAAAAGCCCCCACCCTTGTCTTTAGCTCAACAGTTTTCTTTTCTATGTCAGTAGCTTTAAAAACGCCGTCAGTAATCTTCTGATTAACAAAGTCTTTGTATTTGCCTACAAGATCAGATGTTCCTAAAGCGTCTATCTCTTCAAAGATGTTTTTCTTCGGAAGAATATATCTTGCATTAAAAATCTCATACACTTTTTGAGATATCTCACGCATTTCTTCTTGAGCAATATCTCTAGTAGAACCTGCTGTAGGAGCATCCTTATTAGCGTGTTGTGCTACGGCACGAGATAAATCAAAGATATCGCCCCCACGATCCGCACTGCAGGATAACCTAAAGAGCATCAAGTCATGAATGCCTAATACGCCCCGGCTTTCTTCCGAAAGTTTTGTGAGAACCCCACTACCGGCGTGCCTACCGTCACCAAATATCCACTCCGCAATCTCTGAGATATGGGGTTCTACATTGTTTGAATGCTTACCCGCTGGATCCACCCACCCGGCATCATTGAGTAGTCTTGTAAGGAAATAATCCAAATTGTGTCGTAATCCCATTCCAACATTCGGATCGCCCATTTCAAGCAATGAATACTCAGGTATTGTATCCAAGAGATAAGTAATTATTTCCTTTGCGATATCATTTGGCAGCTCTCGTGCGTTATTTACTAATATGCGCCACAGTCTTTCTCTTGGGTATTCGCCTTCCGTATAAGCAAATTTTGGATCTTCAAATGCTAAAGCGACAGTCGATGTTTTGTTAATAATCTTTTCTCTCCAAGTCATGTAAAACCGATGCTGTCCGATATCCGCAGGCTTCGATAGATTTACGATCAAGTCTAAATACGTTTCGAGATTTCTTCCGTTAGTCCAACCACCATTGAAACAAGCGAGTGATGTGCGCACATCCTCTGGTACGCTGTCTATACGAGCGTAGTTATTGCTTCGCGGAAAATCTTCTCCAATTGCCTTGAGCCTCACGTCAACATTAAATACTTGATCCAGAAGAAAACGTTGATGACTGTCTTTCGGAAAGAGATCAAGATATTCCTTGTAGTAGGTTGAGTTTTTGTAAGTAGAGTCGCTAAAGGACGAACGTTGTTGACTATTAGTATCTTCAGGATAGCCATCCTCGTGCGGTAAGACGAGTGAAAAGAATCCACGTCCGCCTTTTGTTTCAGTATCATATATTTTACGAAAAACGCTGGGGTAATGAATGTAAATCAGTAATAGATTTATAAGATCTCTTTTGTCGAAATCGCTGTTTTGAAAGTTGGTGTTTTGAAGATCAAACATCAAAACTGTATTGATAAGACGTTTTAGTTTTCTTACGTCTCCTATAAAGGGGAGGTAGCGGTGATACGTGGGTGATTTATAGATATCAAGCAGGCCACCAACGGCTTGGCGCATTGGCAGCGGATCGACAAGGCTAGTAGTTAGAGTTTTTTCAAGATTGTCGGATACATATTTTGCTAGATCTGCTCTCTCCAGGTAGAGACTTATTTTTATATTCACAAACTTTTCCAGGAATTCGCCAACCTTTTCTATATCAGGAGTTTCGGCTTCCAAGATGCCGATGTTCTCGGTATCGTAGCAAATGACATACGAGACATTAGGAAATGCAAAGCTCTTTCTAATAACAAACAATATATCTTTTATTTCAGCGAAGCTGATTCGATCGAGGTCATCGATGACAATTACTACCTTTTTGGGAAAACGTTTTAGGACTGCGCCCAGGTCATCGCAAGCTTCATCGGCAGTATAATCAACCGCCAATGTCGGCAGAGTTAATCCAAATAAAGAAAACCTTCCTATCTCCTTAAGAAGTCGAGCATACTTAGAAATCAACGGCTTTATTTCTGGTATAAAGGAATCCTTCTGGATGGCGTGAATGAGACCATCAATAAAAATCTCAAGTAGGTTCGCAGTACCCAAATAACGCAAAGGGCTGAATTTATATATCACAACCTCTTCCTTGTACTTTTCATCCCAATATTCTTTACAGAAATTAATAAAAGTTGATTTACCAATACCCCAGGGCGCATCTACTCCAAACACAAAGCTTTCAGGCGATCCGCCATTATAGACCTGTTCAGCAAATCTCTCCGCCTTTTCTGAGAAATTAAGCAAGTCCGCTTCTTTCTTTTCCAGTTCCTTATCAACAACAAACGAAGAAGCTGTTTGCTTCTCTTTCAAAATCAGTACTAGTTGTCTGAGCATTACGAGGACTCCCAAAATGAACGGGCCGGAAACTATGGTGAGTGCTTGGGTAATGTTCAGAGACGAAACAATGCGTACATCCCAGGTTGAGAGAAAACCTCCCCAAGCAATACTCAACCAAATTCCAAAGCCGAGAGCTGCAAGGACATCGATGCGACCGCTTCTAAGTATCTTCTTAAGATCAGAAAAAATACCCCTCGCCAGCAGATATACAATCAAGAGAATAATGCCGAGTATGGAAAATAGTAGAGCCTTACTTTCGTAATTGTTTAAAATAACCCATTGATTAATCTTGTCCGAGAGTAGGATTGATATATGCCATATCTCGGCGGTCAAAACACCAAGAAAAGCCGTTTTGGTCAGCATTACAAGATTCGCTGTGACAATCCGAAAGTCGGACAGAGATTCTTTCAGCTTGATGATGGGTTTTTTAATATTTGGCATAATGAATACGCTAATTATCCACCTTTTAGATTGATATGTAAAGAATTGTAAAGTATAATGAGTGTGTGGATATGAATAAAAATAATGAGTTTTACAGAGCAGAAGATCTGGCCCAGAAATTAAAGGTCAATATTATGACCATTTACAGATATATTAAAAGTCGCAAATTAAAGGCTTACAAAATAGGAAAAGAGTTTAGAATTGATAAGAAAGAATTTGAGTCTTTTTTAGATAAAGCAAAAACTAATTAAATATGACCAACAAAGAAGACGAAATTATTGACCCAGTGGAAGCCGTGGATGAGGTTGAACTCAACGCTGCCACAGCGACAGCTTCCCCGGAGGAAAAAATAAGAATTCTCGCCGATAAGTATGCTGTCGCACTTAAGGGCAAAATAGATGAACGAGTAAGTGTAATGAAAAGCGATGACAATTCTCACTACCTCATTTATAGAGTTTTAGGTATCTCAGAAAAAGAGGGTGAGCTGATAGACGTCTATCAAAATAAGGGTCGTTTCTTGTATAAATACGCTGGCTCTTTCCTTGAAGCAGCTGCGATCCTTTGCTTCAAGGAAAAGTTTCCAGAAGCGCAAGCAAAACTTCGAATTCCAAATACTATAGGACAACGCCCCGCAACCTTCGAGATTGATTGTTTGATAGAAAATGATGCGTATGAGATCAAATGGAGAGACGCAACTACCGATGGGGATCATATCACCAAAGAGCATACGCGTTTGAAAAATATTAATAACGCTCACTATCGGCCTATAAGAGTGATGTTTTATTATCCAAACAGAGAACAAGCAATTAGGATACAACAAACCTTAAAGACACTTTATCTTGGTTTTAAGGGTGAATACTATTTTGGTGATGAAGCGTGGGAGCATATACATACAAAAACAGGAATTGATCTAAAGGGTATCTTAATCAAGATAGCTGAAGAACGAAACGGAAAATAATTATGCAATTAGAGAATCAAATCATAAAAGGAGATTGTCTCGATGTCCTCAAAAGGGTTGAAGATCAATCCGTAGATTTGATTTACCTTGATCCTCCTTTCTTTACACAAAGGCGGCACTCACAGAAGACCAGAGATAACGCGAAAGAATATGCATTTGAAGATGTATGGGATGACATACATCAATACACCTCTTATCTGGAATCAAGGATGAGAGAGAGCCGGAGAGTTTTAAAAGACAGCGGAAGTCTTTTTCTTCATTGTGATAAGAAAGCAGTGCATCACCTTCGGGTAATGCTTGATAAAGTGTTTGGAGAAGAAAATTTTAGAAGTGAAATTATTTGGACTTATAGACGATGGTCTAACTCAAAGGAAGGGCTTTTGAACGCTCACCAAAATATTTTATTTTATTCAAAAACTGCCAAGTTCAAATTTAATAAGATACTAACTGATTATTCACCTACAACGAATTTAGACCAGATACTGCAGGCCCGTGAACGTAATGGACATAACAAGTCTGTGTACAAAAGGGATGTGAATGGAGAAGTTGTATTAGGCAAAGAAAAACTAGGGGTACCTCTTTCTGATGTATGGGATATACCATTTTTAAATCCTAAAGCCGAAGAAAGAGTTGGATATCCCACTCAGAAACCAGTGATTTTGTTAGAGAAAATAATCTCCCTGGCTTCACATGAGGGAGATGTGATCCTCGATCCGTTTTGTGGTAGTGGCACTACGCTTGTTGCAGCCCTACTATTAGGCAGAAAGTATATCGGGATCGACACCTCGAAAGAGGCGGTTGAACTAACGAAAAAACGATTACTAAACCCTATCAAAACAGAATCTCACTTACTTAGAAGAGGTAAAGACGCCTATATAAATAAAGATGAGTCGATACGAACAATATTATTCCAAATGGATGCAAACGTTGTACAGAGAAACAAAGGAATAGATGGATTCCTCAAACAACATTATAAAGGCAGGCCAGTTGCAGTGTATATTCAAAGACCCGAACAATCCTTCTCAGATGCCTTATCTCTTTTAAAGAAAGCGAGTGATAAAAAGGGGGTTATCAGAAAAGTCTTAGTTAGAACCAATGTGCCATCAGGTATCGCTGTTAAAATTGATAGCGAACTTCAAAATGAAGACATAGTAATAATCGATCACCCTCAGCATGTGATGTGAATAACTTCATTTGACGACTTATTACCAAACCCGCTAAAATATAAATATCAGAGTTAGTTAGTCTGACGGCGACTGAATCTCTTCAGTCTAAACGTGACGGGGCTACGACTTCTGTTATCAAACCTTTTCGCATGTGCGGATCGGAGCTTGATGACAAGAGTCGTGGCCCCTTTTTCGTTTTCTAACTAACTCCCGATAAATTCCCTCTGAGGCTAAGGTGCCCTGAAGATGTAACGACGAATTAGAAGAACCAGACAAGGCTAGTCCCCGACGGGGCCTGGCTTTTATTTTATTAACCAATTAATCAATAACAAAAAAACAATATGTTACCCAACGAAGCAGTGCAGGAGTTTAAAGAGCTTTACGAAAAACGCTATGGAGTGAAGTTGTCCGATGTCGAAGCAACGCTCAGAGCCAATAACCTTTTTAAGCTCTATAAGATCACCTATATGGGTGAGCCATCAGTAGATGATTTCAAAGAAAAATTGAATACAAGTCATGATCTCAAGCCAGACAACAATTAGCGAAATTCAGTTCTACCCGGTTAAACCCCAAGATGGCCTACTTGGGTTTGTTTCGTTTGTCCTGGACGGCAAATTCTGGATGGGATCGGTAGCGGTGTTCACCCGCAAAGACGGCGGGTATCGGCTCGTATACCCCACGCGCAAAGTGGCCGGGCAGAATGTGAACATTTTCCATCCGATTAATCAGGCCGTTGGCCAACAGGTCGAAGCAGTTATCAGTGAAAAAGTAGCAGAAATATTTAGTGAACAATATGGAACAACCGAACCAGAAAACTCGTGGTAAGAACTTAAACTTCTTTCCGGCCCCGCATACGCCGTTCGACAACGACCGGCTGCGCGCCTTGCTCAGTCACGCCGAGCGGGATTTTTTAATGGTGCTTTGTCATCTCTCCAATCGCTTTGCTGATAAGGACGGCTGGTTTTGGCATACCGATGCTCCGTTCACCGGACAGAGTGGAAGGATTCGGGGACTTACGTCATATGGCTTTGGTACGACCACCTGCAAACGCGTCAGAAAGAAACTACTTTCGCTTGGCCTGATCGAAACAAAAGGAAACCCACACAAGCGCGGCCGAACCGGTGGCACCGTTTATCGGATCAACAAAGAAATGTTGGGAATGGCTATAGACCATAGTGGGCCTAAGAACAGACCACCATGATACTTACCTTCAGACCACTAAGGTCTCCCTAGTAAGAAAGAGGAATTAAGAATTAAAAGTAAGATTAGTTGTAAATAACAACAGCAAAAGCTGTCCAATGTTGAAAGGTTCGGGGGTTGGGCAACTCTTGGGCAAAACTTGGGTGGATTTTGAGGATGTTTGACTTCATCCAAGCATTAGCAGATGTTGTACCTAGACCAATAAAAATTAACGAAAAATAACCATATGACAAAAAATATAAGAATTACAGCAGTAATCGCCATTGTAGCGATCATTGGGGTGACTTACGGGATTTACACCCTTTCAGGACACAAAGCCCCGCGTGAGGGCAATGTTGCGCCCGTAGAAGGAACGGTAAGCCAGGCCGAACTAGACCGGGCAACCGCTTCCCTCAAAAGCGCAATTAACGTAGCTGATCAACTTTCCGGCACCACCGGCACAAGCTTCACCTTTCAGGCACAGCCGACCTATGGCCACTACGGGAACTTCGGTCTCGTAAAGTATGTGAACCAAGTTAAGGGCGTGGGGCTGGTTGATGAGACAGCCGTCACATTTCACGGCGAGACTGACAATGACAATGCCGAGGTCGATTCGAAAACCGGCCAAGTCATCTCTTTTCACCGATCCATTGACCACACCAACCCCGGAAAAGAAAAAACTCAAGCGGAAATAGAAACCACTATGCGGATATTCCTCAATGAGGTGTACCCGGACTTTAAGCAGGTCGAGCCGACACTGACATTCAGTCCCGGTATAAAAGGCGTTCGCCTTAACAATGGCAATTACTTCTTTGACTGGGAGGATAACGACTACCAGAAGCAGCTGCCCGAAGGGGTTGAGACAGAACGTGCTCCGTTCATCCAGGTCGGTATTACTTCAAGCGGATATATCTTCAGCTACAACAACACGATTGATATTTACCGCAATGCGCTAAAAGAATTTAATCTCACCCAATAACTATGCACCAGGAAGTATCACAAAAACTTAAATACTTCCTCTACGCAAGAAAGTCCTCTGAACAGGAGGACAGACAAGTCGCTTCGATTGATTCGCAAATAGATTTTTTGAAAGATTTAGCAAAGCGTGAACACCTCGAGATCGTAGAGGTACTAACTGAATCCAAAAGTGCCAAAGCCCCGGGTAGGCCAATCTTTAACCAGATGACCGATCGGATTGAAAAGGGCGAAGCGCACGGCGTTATCTGCTGGAAGATAGACCGCCTAGCCCGCAATCCGGTGGACGGCGGTAAAGTGCAGTGGCTTTTACAAAGCAGCATTATCAAGCACATCAAGACCTTTGAGAGAAGCTATTACCCGTCTGATAATGTGCTCCTCATTAGCGTGGAGCTGGGCATGGCCAACCAATACATCCGTGACTTGGCCATCAATTCCCAGCGTGGAGTCAAAACCAAAGCAGCAACCGGCTGGTTCCCGGCCCCAGCTCCGATCGGATATTTGAACATAGCCGACAACGAATCAGGCATGAAAATTATCGGGAATGATCCGAAGCGTTTTGATCTGGTAAAAAAGATGTTTGAGCTGATGCTCACCGGTAATTATTCAGTACCGCGCATTCTTAAAATTGCTAACGGCGACTGGAGTTTCAGGATGCCGAGCGGACAGCCGATTGCCCGGAGCACGCTGTATAAACTTCTGACTGAGCCGTTTTATTACGGCCGGTATCAGTGGCCCAAAAAAGGCGGCATCTGGTACCAGGGCAAGCACGAACCGATGATCACCGAAGAACAGTTTGACCGCATTCAGGAACTGCTGGGCCGAAAAGGAAAACCGCGCCCCAAAGTCCACGAATTTGCCTATACCGGCATGATCCGCTGCGGTGAATGTGGTTGCCTCATCACGGCCGAAGAAAAGACTAAGCGTAATCAGAATGGCAACGTACATCACTACACTTACTATCACTGCACCAAACGAAAAGGCCCCTGCACCCAAAGATGCGTCGAAGTAAAAGCCCTCGAGGTAGAAATCCAGAAAGCCCTTGCCACGATCGAGATACCGGAAGAATTTCACGACTGGGCCATGAACTGGCTCCGGGTTGAGAACGCAAAAGAATCAGTTGACCGGAATACTATCCTGGCCACCCAGCAGAGAACGTATGAAGCATGTCTGAGAAAAATTGACCGGCTCATCGACATGAGAGCAGCCGGAGAAATAAGCGAAGAAGAATTTATAACAAAGAAAAATGAAAGTTTGAAAGAGAAAGCAAAACTTCAGGCACTGCTCAAAGCGACAGATGAACGAGCAGACAGCTGGCTTCAGACAGCAGAGCAAATACTTATATTCGCACAGGATGCACGGGAAAAGTTCGCCGGAGGCACACTTTCGGCAAAGCGCACGGTACTTTCAGCCCTTGGTTCGAACCTCCTGCTAAAAGACAAAAAACTCAATGGTGAACTGGATAAAGCCTTGTTACCGCTGCAAAGGATCGCAGAAGCCGTCCGCGAGCATGCAAGACGGTTCGAACCTCTAACAAATCCAAGAAACAAACTGACATTCGAGGAACTTTGCATGCAAAGTCCAAACTGGCTGCGGGACCTGGATTCGAACCAAGATTGACGGATTCAGAGTCCGCTGTCCTACCATTAGACGATCCCGCAATATTCAATTATCAACCCGCCAACCGTACTATTAGACGATCCCGTAATGTCGAGGTGATTATATCCCACCACCCTCGATTTTTCAATTGAATCTGGAGCTACATAATGCAATAGAACTAAAAAAGCGTCAATTTAACACTTTATAGGTTATGTATGATAAAAGGGATGGAACATCCAAAACATTCGCATATTGTGTATTGGATTATTGGCGTCCTTATCGCAATTCTTGGATTTCTTTTATATCCTGAAATTGCGATTCCTCGTAACGAGGTATTGCCCACAGTACTACAAAATAATTAGCAACGGATTTTCATGAACATTGTTTTGACCGCGACTCAAGTTGAAAGAGAGTTAAAAAAACATGGAAATAAAACGAGAGCGAAATCCTCCGCGGGGTTTTTTAAAACAGAAAAAGGTGAGTATGGATATGGTGACGTATTTATCGGCGTCACTGTTCCCGAGCAGAGGAAGATTGCGAAGGGATGCAAGGAGCTTCCGCTTTCGGAAATAAAAAAACTTCTTGCGAGCAAATTCCATGAATGCCGTCTCACCGCGCTTCTCATTCTTGTTTCTCAATTCATAAGTGCAGATATACGTACGCGCGAGCGTATTGCAAAGTTTTATCTTGCAAATATAAAATACGTCAATAATTGGGACCTTGTAGATTCTTCCGCTCCTTATATTTTAGGAGAGCATCTCCTTAATACGAAGCGAGATATTCTCTACACGCTTGTGAAATCGAAGAATATTTGGGAGCGGCGTATCGCGATGCTCTCGACCTTCGCGTTCATACGAAACAACGAGTTCGCGGACACTTTTTCCATCGCTGAACATTTACTCTCCGATACTCACGATCTTGTCCATAAGGCGACGGGATGGATGTTGCGCGAAGTAGGAAAGCATTCCCACTCAGCACTCATACTGTTTCTCAAGATGCACGCTTCCCAAATGCCGCGCACTGCGTTGCGGTACGCAATAGAGCGTCTTTCAGAAAACGAAAGAAAGATGTTTCTGAACAAAAAAGATAATATTAAAATGCGCGAGGAGTTTTTCCCGCAACTTGAATACGTTTCAAAATAAGTTTTCCTTGGCGAACTTCCGCTTCTAAGAGCTTTGTGCGTTCCTTGTTACGAATAGTATAGACTCCAGGTTCCACACCTAATGCTCGAATTTTCTTATCAATTAATATTGCTTGTTCTGGATGTGTCCCAGAAAGAGCCTCTTCTAGATTTTTTTCATCAACAAATCCATCTTCGGTTTTGAATTTTGAGGTGAATGTGGCCTTTGATTCATCCTGTGGTTTTGCATCTTTAATAGCTTTTTCAATAGTGGGAAATATTTTGATAAGCATTTCAGCACCAAGCCTCGCAAGTGCGTCATGAAGTGCGGGATAAGTAAGTGAGGTAAGCTCATATGATTCAAGTATCTCTTCGGAAAGGATTGAGCCGTGGTCTACTTTTTCATCAACCATAAAGAGTGAAACACCCGTTTCTTTTTCATTCGAGAGAAGGGCGGATTGGATTGGTGTAGCACCACGAAAATGGGGGAGAAGAGAGGGATGAATGCCAATGGTGTGAAGGCGGGGAATGTCCAATATTCGCTTTGGAATAATGAGTCCATAAGCTGCGATGACAAAAAGGTCGTAGTTTCCAGCTTTTAATTGTTCTTCAATTTCTAATACCTTTTCTGGTTGCAGTATCTCAATCTGCTCACGAATATCTTCTTGCTGGTCAAGGATACTTTGTTTTGCAGGAGGGGGAGTGATGATCTTCTTTCTACCTACGGGACGATCAGGATTGCAGATAAGTGCTGCGGGTGGAAGTCCTGCACCAATAAGTCGTTCGAGAATAATGGCCGCGAATTCAGGCGTGCCGAAAAATGCGTATTTCATTTATTTCTTTGGAGGAAGTTTTTCTTTTGGTACAAGTTTAGTGAGCGTTTTTGCTTTATCAATAAAAAGCTTTCCATTTAAGTGATCGGTTTCGTGTTGGAACACTCGCGCGAGAAGTCCCCACGCTTTAATTTTTATTTTCCGCTCGTGGATATCAAATCCCTCAAGGGTTACGCGATAGGCGCGCGGAGTAGGTCCGTATACTTCAGGAACACTAAGACAACCCTCTTCAATTGTTATCATTTCACTTGAAATCTTAGTAAGTACGGGGTTGAAGATAGCATAAAATTTTTGACGGCCTTGTGTGTCAGGAACTTGCGCCACAAAAAAGCATTCGTTGCGCCCTACCTGGTTTGCACTGAGTCCCACGCCGTTCGCTTTCTTCATTGTCTCACGCATTGTTTTTACAAGCAGGAGAAGTTCTTTCTTGTCATATTTTGAAAAATCAAAAGCCTCCGTTTTCTTTCTTAAAAATGCTTCATTTTCTTTTTTATGTATGGTGACTATTGGATTCATGTAATTTATTATCTTTGCTCAAGAGTACTCTCATAAAATAAGCGCCTTTCTTTTTTATATTTTTTGTTTCTGCAACTCGTTTTGCAATAGAAAGAAGATGATTTGCATCAAATTGCTTTGCAAGTTTTATATAAAGACCCGCATGAGCATTATCTCCCAAAATTTCTGAGATAGTAAGACCGGTGAGTTGAAATTCCTGATAAATTTTACTCTTTGACCCTTTTTCTCTCAATGCTTTCACATAATTCTCATCGAACGGCATTGTTTCTATTCTATGGTATTATGAGAACGAAGAAAAGGTGATGTACAAGAAGTCACCCTTCGTGATTAAATTAATTAACACAATGATAAAAAAATATTTAAAAAACGTCAGCATTATATTGCTCGCCCTCCTTATTTTTGGAGGAGTTGCATTAGGAAGTTATACTGTGGGGAAAAAGGTAGGAGTAGAACGTTCAATAGTAATTACTGATAGTAAACAGATTATCGACGCTGATTTTTCTCTTTTTTGGAACGCAATTGACCTTGCAAAACAGAAACAAGTGGATGCGGGCGGCATCAAAGATGAAAAGTTTCTTTATGGCGCGATTAAGGGAGCTCTTACGGCATTTGAGGATCCTTATACTTCATTTTTTGAGCCATCAGATGCAAAGAAATTTGAACAAGATTTGAATGGTAGTTTTGGTGGCATTGGTGCACAGATTGGAATGAGAGAGGAGCAAATAGTAGTTATCGCGCCGCTTAAGGGGAATCCTGCAGAGGCAGCGGGGTTGAAACCTATGGATAAGATTCTCAAAATAAATGACACATTTACTGCAGGAATGAATGAGGAAGATGCAGTAAAAATAATTCGTGGAGATGTGGGTACGGAAGTGAGACTTCTCATTTTGCGTAATGGTTGGAAAGATACGAAAGAATTTAAGATTACACGCGCAATTATCCAAGTGCCCACACTGGATACAGAGATGAAAACACTAAAGTCGGGCGATAAGGTGGTATGGATGAAATTATATAATTTCAATTCAAATGTGCCTCCGCTTTTTCATACCGCAGCACTTCAGGCAATGACCGAGGGTGCTAAAGGAATAATTCTTGATATGCGCAATAATCCTGGTGGATTTCTTGATGTTTCAACGGACCTTGCAGGATGGTTTCTTCCAAGAGGCTCGGTGGTGGTAAAAGAAAAGACTCGTTCTGGAGAGGAAAAATCACTTTTTGCCTCGGGGAACGCGGCATTTGGTGATATTCCGGTGGTAGTACTTGTAAATAGTGGTTCTGCTTCCGCATCAGAGATTCTTGCGGGTGCCCTGCACGATATTCGTGGTGCAAAACTTGTAGGAGAAAAAACATTTGGAAAAGGAAGTGTTCAAGAGATACAAAATCTTCAAGGTGGAGCATCGATGAAAATAACTATCGCACATTGGTTTACACCGAAGGGAACAAAAATTGATAAGGTGGGTTTAAGTCCCGATGTTGAGGTAAAACTTACCGACGTTGATGTAGAAAAAAAGACCGACCCACAATTAGACAAAGCACTCGAAGTTATAGAAAAAGAGCTTTCTCTAATAAAACAATAATTATATATGCAAGTCATTCTTCTAAAAGATGTAAAAGGAATAGGAAAAAAAGGAGAAGTACGCAATGTAAATGATGGACACGCACGAAACTTTCTTCTTCCTAAGCAACTCGCGGTTATTGCAACCGAAAAATCAGTAGCACATATTGAGCGCACCAATAACGAGCAGCTTGAAGCTGAAAAAGAACGTGTAAAAAAATTGAAGGCACGAGCACAAGAACTCACGAAAATAAAATTGCATTTTGTCTTGAAAGCAGGGGAGAAAGGAGAGATTTTCGGTTCTGTCTCCGCAAGGGATATTGAAAAGGAAATGCATCGTTTTGAAACGAATGGGAAAGCGCTTCTTGAGCATCCCCTAAAAGCACTGGGCATTTTCCCCGTATCTATTGATATAGGAGAGGGTATTTGTACAACAATCACTGTCGAGATAAAGCCAGAAAAATAGAAACAAAAAATCCCGCTACTCGCGGGATTTTGATTTAGACACAAACAATCCTTCATTTATATATGATAAGTATTATTGACAAATAGTTAAATTATAGTATAATGTTTCTAGTTCGTTCCAATGAGGACTTTTGTTCCTCTCATCAATTCATCAATTAATAGATAGGAGATATTTATGAAACGTTCCTTTGTTGTTTTAATGGCTTTCCTTGTCATTCTTTCGACAGGTTTGGTATTTGCTCAAAAGTCTGCTGTTCGTTCGGATTCAAGTATTTCACAGGCTATGACGCCGGAAGAAGCAAAGAAAATTCGCGAAAGTGTTATTGCACTTGGTGAGCTCTTTGGTGTGAATCAGAATTCACAGCAGCAGAATCAACAGCCGGTTCAGCAGCAAAATCAACAACAAGGCTCCGGTAAGACCGTTGCCGATGTTGCCGACAAGGCTTTAGATCTTCTTGCAAAGGGAATTACCACCATCGCGGAGAATCTTGAAAAGACGGCGCCGTTTGTTTGGAAGGTAATGATCAAACAGCAGTATGCAAATGCCATCGCAAATCTGATCGTACCATGGAGTTTATTCTTCGGAGTAGTGACCTATATGTCTATTAGCCGAAAAATGTTTAAGAAGAGTGATCGTGAAATTGATGGAAAAATTGATTGGGACAGTGGTCGTGTTTGGGTTGTTTCTGCTATTCCAACAATTCTTTTAATTATTTTTGGCACCTGGGGATTCAATCGGCTCTCTGATTCGATTCAACTCCTCATCAATCCAGAATATTATGCGATTCGCGATCTTTTGCGCATGATTATGTCAGGTGGAAAGACATTCTAAAGTTCGTGCTACAAAGTTTGCCAGTTTCTTTTGAAACTGGCTTTTTATTACACAAAAAAATCCACCCATAAGGGGTGGATTTTACTTAGACAATATTTACGACTCGAACGAACTTCCGCGATCCATCAAAATGCACACGTTTCTTTGTAGAATATTTGATGACACCTTCTTTTTTTGCATAGAGTGTGTCGTCGCCACCACGAAGTACATTGGTGCCAGGGTAGAACTTTGTTCCACGCTGACGGATGATGACTTCTCCTGGAGCAACTTTCTCACCATCAAAAAGCTTGACGCCAAGTCGTTTCGATTCTGATTCTCGCCCTAATTTAGTAGAGCCTTTCGCTTTGGTATGTGCCATGGTTCTTATGAATACCGCCCTTTTGGCGGTTCACTAATACCCCTGTATAATAAGTGAAACAAGGTAATAATGTCAATCGTTCTTGCGCGAATTGTGGTGTGGATAAGAGAGCATCAAAAAGCTATTTTCTTCTGGTTCCTTCTTTTCTTGGTGGGAAGTCTTGGATTTGCGGTTGGGTATCTTATGGCACATGGAGAGATAAGGGCTCCTATAATCATTGAAAAATGTTCAAAATAGGGATATTGTGATTTCAGCAATCCACCAAAAAATGAGGAGGGTGTATGGTACAAAAAAGGCAGTGGCGTGTAAGAAATATCATCATAATGGTATGTATTGCCATTGTTTCCCTTGTGTTTCTTCTCAGTGAAAATCCGTGGGCAGTTCTGCTTTCCATATTCCTATATTTTCTGGTTTTTGCTTTTGCGGGAGCATTCGTATGGAGCCTCAGCAAAACAAAATTGGGGAATGGATATCGTGGCATGTTCAAGGATTGATACCGGAGATTTATCTAAAGCCGCAGCAATGCGGCTTTCTATTTGAAAATATTTGAATAATTTGTATACTAGAGAGGCATTTATATATGCGCGGGTGGCGAAACTGGCAGACGCACTACCTTGAGGTGGTAGCACCCGTAAGGGTATGCAGGTTCAACTCCTGTCCCGCGCACTAATATCAAAAGGACGTTCAACAACGTCTTTTTTGATATCCATGTTAGGAGGAGTTGAACCGTAGGCCGAAGACCTCGAAGAGAGGGCGTAGGTCTCGAACATAGCAATGTGAGAGGAAACTCCTGTCCCGCGCACTAATATCAAAAGGACGTTCAACAACGTCTTTTTTGATATCCATGTTAGGAGGAGTTGAACCGTAGGCTCCCTGTTTTCTTAGCAAGCGAAGCGAGTTTAGAAAACAGCAGTGTCGCATGCCATGCGGCCCGTAAGTCACGAACAAAGAGGAGATTGACAAATACTATATAATATGATACCATGTAGTAGTTCATTAGCACCCCACAATTTAATAATAAGGAAGGAAATTCATGAAAAAAATCATGATAGTTGTAGGAATAATTCTTCTTTCATTCTTCGGAACTAAACATTTCGAAATGAGTGAGAAGATTGCTCCGCTTGAAGAACAGTTCGTTGTCACTGCTGAACAATTTGAAGGATCGAAGGAATTAGCAATAAAAGGGTCTGCGGTGTATGAAGGAAAACTTGATCGAATTGTAGATGTAAGAAACCGTCTCTTACGCGAAAACAAGTACTTGAAGATGGGTGGATGGGTTGTCCGAGGCGGACGACCAGAAACAGTTGTTGTTTGCATCTATGCCGGATTCCTTCCAGAAAAGTGGTATGACACAATAGCGTCATATAATATGTAGTTATATAAGCGGCTCAATGAGTCGCTTTTTTTTTTGCCTTTAAAAGGCTGGTGGCACAGGGTATAATGGAATAACTATGGCAGTTGCGACATTTTTAAAACAAAAAACGTTGGTAACGCTTATTATCATAAGTGTATTATTTATGATTGTGTCGCTTGCCCTTGTTGCGATGAATTATGGAGCCATTACACAAAACATAGTTCTTCATTTTGATGCATTTCAGGGTGTCGACCTCTTTGGTTCAAAGGCAAACCTATGGGGTGTGTGGGTTTTAGGACTCATGATGATGATGGTGAATGGCATTCTTTGTTATGAATTTTATAATCGCGAGCGCTTTTTTTCATATCTTTTCATTATGGGAAATGTACTCATTAGTATGCTTGTGCTTATTATAGATGCGGTACTTATCTCAATTAATTAATTTATGAATACTTTCTTTAGTGTATTTCTCGGCATTATCCTCGCAATAGTTATTGGGGGATTTGTTGTGCTCTTTCGAATGATGAAAAAGAATAGAACGCCAGCCGAAGATGCACAATCATTGCTTCTCCTTCAAAATCAGATGCAAACGCAGTTTCAGGAATTAAGGCGCTCTGTTGAGCGAGGATTCGGTGATTCGGTGCAGTTTATGCAACATCAAACGAGTGCATCTCAACAGATTATTCGTGATGTAACTGAGCGTCTTACGAAGCTTGATGAAACAAATCGCCAAGTAGTTAATTTTGCAGACCAACTTCAGTCATTGCAGGATATTCTAAAAAATCCTAAACAACGTGGTATTTTGGGAGAATTTTATTTAGAGACACTTTTGAAAAATGTCTTGCCTCCAGGAAGTTATGAGGTGCAATATCACATGGGAAGAGATGAAAATACAGAAAAAGACCTTATTGTTGATGCGGTCGTATTTGTGAAGGACAAGATTATTCCAATTGATTCAAAATTTTCTCTTGAAAACTATAATCGTCTTGCAGAGGAAAAAGATCCAGTAGAGCGAGAAAAATTGGAGAAATTATTTAAGAACGATCTTAAAAATCGAATTGATGAGACGGCAAAATATGTACAACCTTCAAAAGGAACCATGGATTTTGCATTTATGTTTATTCCCCATGAAGCAATTTATTATGATCTTTTGGTGGCCCAGGTGGGTGCAGTGAAGGTGAATACTCGGGATTTAATTGAATACGCATTTAAGGAAAAACACGTGATCATTGTCTCTCCAACCTCATTTCTTGCATATCTTCAGACGGTATTGCAAGGACTTAAAGCACTTCAAATTGAGGAGTCTGCAAAAGATATTATTAAACGTGTGGAAGAACTTGGAAAACATGTTGCGAGTTATGAGTCGTGGGTTCAAAAATTGGGAAACAATCTCGATACTACTGTAAAATCATATAATGCGGCATATAAAGAATTGGGGAAGATTGACAAAGACGTGATGCGCATCACAAAAGGTGAGATAGTAATTGAGCCGATGGTACTTGAGTCACCAACGCATCGAGAGATGGAATAAGATGGAAATAGAGATAAAGAATCTTTTTACGTTTTACGACGTCCTTGGGCGCCCTCTTACGCTTATTGAAATTTTTATTCATCTTCCGAGTTTGAAGCAAAATATACAAGAGACGCGGAGAATACTTTCAAAACTAATTCGTGAAAAAATTGTAATAGAAGAAGACGGGTTTTATAGATTGAGGGGAGCCTCATACGATAGCATGTCACGAAGGAAGCAGGATTTATTAGGTGATATGAAGTGGAAGAAGCTCGTAAAACTTTCTCGATGGTTTCGGTATGTTCCATTTGTCCAATTTGTGGTTGCGAGTGGTTCTCTTGCGTTTGGCAACGTGAATGCGCGTTCCGATTTCGATGTAGTAGTCGGAGTGTCTAGCGGAAGAATGTTTACTGCGCGCTATTTTCTTCTTGCTCTTTTTTCACTTTTGCACGGAAGACGAATGGATGATGCGCATGAAAGTAGCCCTGATAAGCTCTGTTTCAATCATTTTGTTACTCCAGATACCTACGAAAAATTACCCCACAATACATATCGACTCCAACTGTATCGAAACACGATTCCTCTTTGGGGCGATGAAAATGCATTGCAAGATTTTATTACACAAAACGTGTGGGCAGACCTTCCTCAAAATAGTGTTTATGATACACACAGAAATAAGCTCGCACCAAGTAATGTAAAAATAATTTTAGAAAAACTCTTAAAAGGCTCTTTAGGAGAATTTGTTGAGCAAAAGATAATGCGTCCGATTGCAATGAAGCGACTTGAGAAATATATTGCAAATAAAGAAAATAACGGCCGAGTGGTCGTAAGCGATAAGGAACTCGAGTTCCATTTTAACCTTAATTACGAGAAACGTTTTTCCGATACTGCTACTTCTTTATCTTGTGAGGATTGTGGTTAACACAGGCTTTATTTGAGCAACGCTCGGGAATCGTTTTTGTGCCTTCCATCATAAGTGAGCCACAAAGATCACATTTATTACCCGTAGGACGAGATTTCATTATAAATTTGCAGGAAGGGTAATTTGAACAACTAAAAAATGCGCCAAAGCGTCCGCGACGTTCTATGATATCCCCATTATCGAGTGGACATTTTACGCCCGTACGCTTCTTAGCCTCTTCTTCGGGGCTTTGTTTAATATAATGACAGCCTTTTTTTCCGCGGGACCAATTACTGCACGCGATGAATTTCCCAAATCGTCCCTCGCGTTCAAGAAGTTTCCCGCCACAATCGGGACATAATTCTCCCGTTTCCTTTGGTCCTTCCATAAGAGTGCCATCGAGTTTGCGCGCACCTTTGCATTGTTTTGTCTTATCCTTTTCGTCAAAGAGACGGCAGCTCAAAAACTTTCCTGCACGACCAAGTTTAATAACCATGGTGCCGTGTGAGGCATCAAGAGGACAGGTGAAACGAGCATCTTCTCCAAGTGTGGTAGCTTTCTCTAACTTATCCTTTTCTTTCACTTCTTTTACAAACGGAATATAGAAATCTTTCAATACTTTTTTGTATTCCTTCTTTCCTTCTGCAATTTCATCAAGTTTATTCTCCATTTCCGCAGTAAATGAATCACTAATGTAGTTTGCAAAATTCTTTTCCAAGAAATCACTCACTACTTCGCCGGTATCAGTGGGATGAAGCGTTTTATTTTGCTTCTCAATGTAACCACGTTCATCAAGAGTGCGGATAATAGCAGCGTACGTACTCGGACGGCCAATTTCGCGCTTTTCAAGTTCTTTTACAAGTCCTGCTTCTGTATAACGCGGAAGGGGTTCTGTTTCTTTTCCCTCACTTTCGATTGAGACGAGAGTTAATGGCTCATCCTTCTCTAAATGAGGAAGCTCATGTTCTTCACCGCGCGCACCCGTATCAGCCATAAGCCATCCAGGGAAGATAACAATATTACCGGTCATCGAAAAAAATGGAATTTCGGCACCTTTTGCTTCTGCAACTATCTTAGTACGAAGCAATTGAGCGTCGGTCATTTGAGATGCAAGTGTGCGTTGCCAAATGAGTTCATAAAGTTTTTTCTGCTCATCATTGCCTCCCGCATGATGAAGTGACATTTTTGTAGGACGAATTGCCTCGTGTGCTTCTTGAGCATTTTTACTTTTTGTCACATAGGTTCGTGGGGAAAGATATTCCTTACCATATGTTTTTTCAATTTCCGTATACATCTCAGCAAGTGCAATGGAGCTTAAATTCACACTGTCAGTTCTCATATAGGTAATAAACCCTGATTCATACAATTTCTGTGCAATACCCATAGTGCGAGAAGGCGAGTATCCAAGACGCGAGCTTGCCGCTTGTTGGAGTGTTGAGGTGATAAAGGGAGGTTTTGGTGAGCGTTTTGCTTCAGTCTTTTTTACCGAAGCAATATGCCACGGGTGTGTTCGTGCTGCACCAAGAATGCGTTCTACTTCCTGTTCATTTTTCGGTTCGTCTTCACAGGTAAGTTCGAGTTGGTGTTTTTCTGTTTTGCACTGTGCTTTAATTACCCAAAAATGTTCTGGGATAAATGCACGAATTTCTCGTTCGCGTTCCATAATAATGCGAAGTGCAGGGGATTGTACGCGCCCCGCGGAAAGTCCGTAGCGCACTTTCTTCCAAATAAGTCCGGAAAGGTCATAGCCTACAAGCCTATCAAGAACACGACGCGCTTCCTGCGCTTTACGAAGATTTTCATCAATCTCGCGAGGATGTTTCATTGCCTCAAGAATTGCGGGTTCGGTAATCTCGTGAAATACTACCCGTTTCGGATTCTTTAGATTACACGCTTCTTTAATGTGCCATGCAATTGCCTCACCTTCTCGGTCAGGATCAGTAGCAAGAAGTACTTCATCCGCTTTCTTTGAAAGTTTAATGAGCTCTTCGACAATTTCTGTTTTTGCTTTTGCAATTTCGTAGTGGGGAATAAATCCACCGGGAATGTCAATTGCTTTTTTATTACTTTTTGGAAGATCGCGAATATGTCCGACGCTTGCGCGGACTTTGTATTCTCCTTTTAAATATTTTTCGATTGTCTTCGCTTTTGCGGGACTTTCAACAATAACTAATTTCATTCCGTTAGGATTTTACCTTTTTAAGGTTATTCTTTTCGACGCCATTTTGTATCATTTCATTTTTCATAATGTGTATTTGTAAAACCTTAACGGGATTCATAAACATTCTTTTATACTACCTCAATTGTTTTTTATTCTAAACTTTCCACTCACTTCTTCGATTATTCCTGAAAAAAGAAGGAGGGTGAGTTTCTCATTCACAATATGAGGTTGTAGTGTAGTCAGCTCAAGTATTTTGTCAATTGAGAGTGGTTCGTGTGCACTTGTAAGTACTCGCACAATTTGTGATTCAAATTCACTGAGCGCAATATTGTTTTCTCTTGCGCTCGTGAGCGAAGGGGACGTTTCAACACCAAGGTCTTCTAGAATATCTGCGCAGTTTGTCACAAGGCGCGCACCATTTCGAATGAGCATATGAGAACCTTTATAGTTAGCATTATTCACACTTCCGGGAAAGACAAATACCTCGCGTCCTTGTTCAATTGCATTGCGTGCGGTGGCAATTGAGCCTGAGCGAAGTGGCGCTTCAATAACGATAGTTGCGATAGAAAGACCACTTACAATACGATTCCGCTCAAGAAATTGATTTGGATATGCAGGAGTTCCTTCTACGTATTCTGAAATGAGACATCCACCGGACTCAAGAATGTGCTCTGCAAGATGTTCGTGCTGACGAGGATACACATGGTCAAGACCATTTGCAAGTACTGCAATAGTGCGACCGCCCGCCTTAAGTGTCCCTTCATGCGCGGCGGCATCAATACCGAGTGCGAGACCACTCACGATAGTAATGCCACGTAAGGCAAGTGTTTCAGCAAGTTCGTGTGCAAGTGCTAATCCCTCACGCGATGCTTTTCGTGTGCCTACAATTGCAACACATGATTCATGTGAGGTGGGAAGAATGCCACGATAGTAAAGTGTGTTAGGCGCTCCAGGAATTTCGGAGAGGAGAGGAGGATATAATTCTGATTCTTCGTGTAGAACACACACCGGAAGTTTCATAATGTGGTAAAATAATTATATACTACGCGTTTGTAGAGAAGCACGTTTGTTTTTGAGTATGGATGTATTTAAGAAAAAAATAACGATTGAGGGACTTATTACGGCAATTATTATAATTGCAATTTCTGGAGGAATTTATTTTTTTGCTTCTAAAATAACTGCCTACTCAAATGAGATTCTCACATTGCGTACCGAACTTGCATTGCGTTCAAGTTCACTCACTATGCTTGCAAACCTACGTTCCGAGTACATTTCCAAAGCACAGAAAGATTTTACGGCATTACAAAATATAATTCCGGTGAAGGATCAGCTCATTAATATTGCAAAAGATTTTCAGTTTATTGCAACTCAGGCAGGATTTGATTCAACCTTTTCATTTATGAGCGAATCACCCGCAACCGTAAATACATTAGGCTTTCTTAGTTTTAAACTGACTTTCGGTGGCGATTTTGATAAATTACTTGAGTTTGTAAAGACATTACAAGACTTCCGTTATCTCTCCGATTTCACTAATTTTACGATTACGCGCGGAAAAGATAAGGCACAACTGTCAGTAAATGGAAAAGTATTTTTTAGACTCCCATAATATGAAAAATCTATTTAATAAAGGAATAAAACTTCATTTTTCTCGTCAGGGTTTCTTTTCCATCCTTGCGGTTGTTCTTATTATCATTATTGTAGGACTCGTGATTTATCTTTCTACCTTCCTTATATCCAACTTTGGGACAGCATTAGAACTAGGAGGAGAGGGTGTTCCTAAAGAACAGTTTGACATCAAGGGCTTCGAAACGCTAAATTTAGTGAAGCCACAATAGGAATATAACTGATTCGGGTGTGTAGTTCAGTGGTAGAACGCTGTCCTGATAAGACAGAGGTCGAAGGTTCGATTCCTTCCACACCCACAAAGAAAGGCCTTGTGAGGAGGTCTTTTCTTTAGCGGGCCTGTAGCTCAGTTGGTTAGAGCGCCTCATTTGCAATGAGGAGGTCACCGGTTCGAATCCGGTCAGGTCCACAAATTGCTCTTTTGGGTAGAAGTGTCCCACTTAACAAATAGAGAGTTCTACTCAATTTAGTATTGATTTGAAAAATGGGTCGCGATAGATAATACTTATATACGTAGATGGAAAGCACGGAACAAAAAAACGAAAACTCATCGATTTTAGTAATATGTCCCGAATGTAAGGGGTCATTTTATTTACAATCAATAGAATTAGGTATACTTCGCCCATGCCCTTTTTGCGGTAAAACAGTGACTTTTGATAAGGTCGAAGTGAATCAAAAAAAAGATGAAGTTGAATCTACTAAATCCTCGAGGAAAGAGGTGGCCTGATTTTTATGGAGATAGGTCCTCTATTAGAAATAGAGTCGAGTCAAATCCAGCGGTTAAAGAATTAATAGACTGCGGTCTTTTATTAACCAAAGAACTCAACACTTTGTTGTTGGGTTTTTTGATTAAGAATAGAAGAATACAAGAATTAATCACTGCGCCTACAACAATAAATGATAAAGATTGGTCAGAAAAAGACACGACCGAGGTTATTAAAATTTATGATGAACAAACTATTGGGAAGTCTAAAGACGAGGGGAAAAAGATCCTAACTCATCTCATTGATAACCATCAGAAAAAAATTGCTTCAGAAAAAAGGAAGAAAAGAAAAGTAGAAATTAAATCAATATCAGATGATTTGGAAGATGAATTGAGTAATTTCCGCACCCTAAAAAACTTGAATATATCAACACTTATTCATACAAACCTTTATTATTGCCCTGACTGTGCTGAAATTTTTAGAAAAGATACTTTTTATTCCGGTAAATGTTATTGTGGGAAGCAATTGAGTAGGGTATCTGAAACTAACCAGGATAGTATAGCGTGTATAAGTGATGATGTTGAGATTTTTGTTAAGAATAATATGTGGTTAGAGCACGGTGTAGAAAGACAATTTTCAATAAATGGTTATAATACCGCCTGTGGAGTAAATATTATGGGCTCATCGGGGGTTTCGCATGAAGTAGATGTTTTAGCAGAGTCTGCGTCAAAGAATAAGAGGATTATTGGGGAGTGCAAAAATCGAGAAATTGACATATCAGATGTCTTTAAATTATATGGCCAAATGGCAGACACTGGTTGTAATATCGGATTTATATTTTCCACAGGTGTTGTTCAGGACCCTCAGAAAAGTAGGCAGGTGTTTAGACTCGCATCTTCAAAAAACATTAGGATTATTGATGGAATTCTGGAAAATACTTCCGAGCGGCTCAATGAGCTTATTTTAAATTAGAAAAACCTCAAATCTTTTCAAGCAACTTCCCTCAACTTCGTCTTTTCAATCCACTCGGCTATTCTAATAATCTACGTCGTTATAGTCATTTTTGTTCCAACTAGTTAATACAAGGTCCACCACAGAATGTGATATGCACGGACGCAAAGCCGTTTTATCTTATTCGTATACCGCAGTACAATGACAATATGAAAAAGAAGGAATATTTTATGAGGAGTTTTCTTAACGCTACGGGAGTTCTCGCATACATATCTCTGGTAGCGGGGTTCTTATTCAACGGTAAACAACTATTTGGAAAAGAGGAAACTTTTCTCCTTCCAATCCTCATGCTTCTTCTTTTTGTTACATCCGCAGCAATCACAGGGTCTCTTGTGTTGGGAAAACCAATTCACCTTTATCTGAGCGGTCTTAAAAAAGAAGCGTTCACAATGCTTTTTGCTACGATTGGTTGGCTTGTTCTTTTTCTTGTTGTGATTATCGGAATATTGCTAGTGCAATGAAGATACTCAAGAAAGTTCAACACGAATATTTCGAAGCACTTCTCGAAGGACGAAAACAATTTGAGATTCGCCTCGCAGACTTTAAATATAAACCAGGCGACACGCTGGTACTTTTAGAACAAAAAGAAGGGAAGAGGGAATTGAGCGGAAGAAAGCTCGAATGCGAGATACTTTTTACAGTGAACACGAAAATAGCTGAACAATTTTGGACGAAAAAGAAAATAGATAAATATGGTCTCGCGGTTCTTTCTCTCCGAAGAAAGTTCAAATTTAAATAACTATGTTTATTATTTTCGGTATTATCGGACTTCTCATAATATCAACCGCAATCTGGCTAAAGAATGAAAAGAAACAGGATTTCTTGTTCGTTATCGGTGGTATTTCACTCCTCATTTATAGCATGAGTATTCACGACCTTATTTTTATAATTCTGCAAATTGTTTTTATTATTTCCGCACTTGTGGAGATTTTTCGATTACCTAAAAAGAAGTAGGTGAGTATATTGAAAGAAGATTATTTTTATCCACAGGTGTGATTGCTTGCATATTATGAACCTGGGGTGTAGGTTATAGGTATGAAGCATCACAAACAAGGAACTGCACCAGACAAAGCAAAATCACTAAAACACGCGAAGCAGGCACAAGGCACACTCCTTAAGGTTATTCAGATGATTGAAGGGGACAAATATTGTCCAGAAGTTATTCAACAAACACATGCTGCAATCGGTCTTTTACGCACACTCGAACATAACCTTCTTAAGGGTCATCTTGACCACTGTGTAGAACATAAATTGCACGAGAATAAGAAACAGACCGTTGATGAATTATTGCGTATTTACAATCTTTCAAAATAATCTATGGCACTTACCACATTTAAAGTGAAAGGAATGCATTGTGCGAGTTGTGCAGTCATTATTTCAAAACGAATCACTAAACTCCCCGGAGTAAAAAAAGCGGATATTAATTATGCATCAGAAACAGCAAAGATTGATTTTAATCCTAAAGAAGCACCACTCGAAAAGATAAACGAAGAAATTCGCATGTTGGGATACGAGCTAGAGGATCCACACACAGGGCATGATATGGGTGCTATGAATATGATGGATTCACAAAATAAGAGTGAGAAGTTGAAGGAGTTAGCCCTCATGAAAAGAAAGGTCAATATAGCGTTTCCTGTAGCGCTTGTGGTGTTTGCACTTATGATCTGGGACATTATTGCAAAAATGTTTTTACTTCCTGCGCTTCCGCTTTCAATGCAATTGCAGAATGTTATTTTTCTTGTATTTTCCACAATAATTCTTTTTTGGGCAGGAAAACCATTCGTGCAAGGATTTGGAAGATTTTTTCGTTACCGAGTAGCAAATATGGACTCATTGATTGGTATCGGAACACTTACTGCGTATACCTATAGTGCGGTGTTGGTGCTTATGCCTCAGGCGCGAGATTATTTCTCGTTTCCAGAATATGTTTATTTTGATGTAGTCATGGTAGTAATTGGGTTTGTATTATTTGGAAAATATCTTGAAGCGCGGTCAAAACTACGCACGGGGGAGGCAATTGAAAAACTGTTAAGCCTGCAAGCAAAAACAGCCCTCGTGATTCGTGAAGGGCATGAAGTAGAAATATCTCTTGCAGAAGTGGTAGTAGATGATGTTGTGCTCGTGCGTCCAGGAACAAAGATTCCAGTTGATGGTGTGATTATTGAAGGAAATTCTGCAGTTGATGAATCTATGATTACTGGCGAATCAATTCCTGTCGATAAACATCCAGGAGATGCGGTGGTGGGTGCAACAATAAATAAGCAGGGATCGTTGAAGTGTCGTGTTACACGCATAGGAAGTGCCACAATGCTTTCTCAAATTGTAAAAATGGTAACTGACGCACAAGCATCAAAAGCACCAATTCAAGCACTTGCGGATAAAATTTCAGGAACATTTGTTCCTGTAGTGCTTGGTATCGCCTCACTTTCGTTTGTTCTTTGGCTTACGGTGGGTGCATGGCAACTCGGATTCACTGTGGCATTCTCGTATGCTCTTTTATCACTTGTGGGTGTGCTTGTTATTGCATGTCCTTGCGCACTCGGACTTGCAACTCCTACTGCAATTATTGTAGGCGTAGGCAAGGGGGCCGAACAGGGAATTTTAATTAAAGGAGCAGAATCTCTTGAAGAACTTTCGCACATAACAACGGTGGTGTTTGATAAAACAGGAACAATAACCGAAGGTTCACCAAAAGTCACCGACATCGTTGTTTCTTCTGAATATAGTGAAAGCGAAATTATAAAATATGCAGCAAGTATAGAAAGGCATTCCGAACATCCATTAGCTCATGCTATTGTTGCCGACGCAAAGAAAAGAAACATTTCTCTTGTTGAGCCACTCGATTTTATTGCATATGAAGGAGTTGGTGTAGAAGGTACAATAGAAGGAAAGCGGGTGCGTGTACAAAAACCCACCATAGAAGATATTGCGCAATTATCTCTCAATCGATTACATGAAGAAGGAAAGACAACGGCAGTCATTTTTATTAATCAAAAGATTGTTGGTGCATTAGCACTGAGCGACACCCTAAAAGAAGGCGTACACGAAGCAATTGCAGCACTTCATCAAGTAGGTCTTACTACAGTAATGATTACTGGAGATAATAAGAAAGCAGCGGAATATATTGCTACACAGGCAGGCATCGATAAAGTAATTGCCGAAGTTATGCCAAATGAAAAAGCGGCAGCAGTAAAAGAGTTGCAATTACAAGGATTGAAGGTGGCTATGGTAGGAGATGGAGTAAACGATGCACCTGCACTAATTCAGGCAAATGTAGGTATCGCTATGGCAACAGGAACGGACATCGCAATTGAAGCAGCAGGAATTACCCTTCTTAAGGGCGATGTACGAAAAGTGGTTCAAGCGCATACACTTGCACGACGTACGATGCGTGTAATACGGCAAAATCTTTTTTGGGCATTCTTTTACAATGTGATTGGTATTCCACTTGCCGCGGGTGCACTCTTCCCATTTTTTGGAATCTTTCTCAATCCAATGTTTGCAGGCATTGCGATGGCAGGAAGCAGCGTCTCCGTGGTTGGGAATTCTCTACGATTAAAAACGCTTAACCTTAAATAATTATGACTCAATCACAAAAACATCTTTTCCATGTACAAGGTATGCATTGTACTGCGTGTGGAATCTTAATTAAAGAAACTCTCGAAAATGTTGAGGGAGTAACCTATGTACATGTTGATGATATAAAAAACACCGTAGAAGTAATTCTGGAAAGCAACGTAAGTAAAGAAGCTATTGTAGAAAATTTTTCCGCGCTCCTTAAAAAGGACGGATACTCGCTTTCAATAGAAAAAGTTGCTCACGCCCCCAAATGGAAGGAGTTTCGATATGCACTTCCTATTGCACTTGGCATGCTTGGCATCTTTATCTTCTTACAGAAAATTGGCCTTGTGAATCTCATTACTGCAGAGAAGGTAAATTTACCCGCAGCATTTGGCATCGGTCTTATTGCATCTGTTTCGTCATGCCTTGCGGTAGTGGGAGGATTACTTCTCTCAGTGTCAGCAAATTATGCGAAAGAAGGAGAAAAAGCAAAACCACAAATTTTCTTTCATGGAGGAAGACTTCTCTCGTTCTTTGTCTTCGGTGGGCTTATTGGTCTTCTTGGATCCGCATTCACGTTAAGTGGGGGGGTGATACTTTCTCTGGGAATCTTAGTGAGCGTGGTAATGCTTTCGTTGGGATTAAATCTTCTTGATGTATTTCCATGGACAAAGCGGTGTCAACCACGAATGCCAAAGTTTCTTGACCATTCCTCTCGAATAAAAAATATGCAGCATAGCGCGGTACCATTCCTTATTGGACTTAGCACTTTTTTTCTTCCTTGTGGATTTACGCAATCGATGCAGGTATACAGCCTTTCTACCGGTTCATTTCTTGCAGGAGCGCTCACTATGTTTGTATTTGCTCTTGGTACACTTCCCGTGCTCGCACTTATTAGTGTAAGCTCAGTAGAGTTTGGAAAAGGAAAATATTCAGGGATCTTTTTCAAAGTCGCAGGTCTTCTTGTGATTGCATTCGGACTTCTCACCATGATAAGTAGCCTTACTGCTGCGGGTGTTATAAAACCACTTTTTAACCTCTAATTTATGAGAAAAGATTCAAAAATAGTGAGCGCGAGTATTCTTGCAGGAGCGCTTATTGTTGCTGCACTTATCATAGTACGTTCTACTTCTCCTTCTTTACCTCATACAGGGGATTCCTCAAGTGTTCGCATGGAGAACGGAGTTCAATGGATTGAAGTGACTGCACGAGGTGGTTATTCTCCTCGAGTAATAGTTGCTAAAGCAAACATTCCAACAAAATTACGTATGATTACACGCAGCACTTTTGATTGCTCTGCAGCATTTGTAATGCCCGCACTTGGCATTCGAGCGATGTTGCCATCTTCAGGTTTAACTAATTTCGATATTCCACCACAGTCGGAAGGTTCTGAACTACAAGGTCTTTGTGGAATGGGTATGTATAGTTTTGTTATTCAATTTACGAAATAAAAAAGTTTGATATACTAATGATATGTGGAATTATTATGGAAGACATATGTTTGGATGGGGAGGAGGTGGGTTTGTACTAATTTTATTTTTCTGTATCGTGGTAGTTGCTTTTATTGTATGGGCTGAATATAAAACATTTTCACCAAGAAACGAGGCAAAAAAGACCGCACTTGAGATTCTGAACGAGCGATATGTAAAAGGAGAGATGGATAAGAAAGAATTTGAAGAAAAGAAAAAAGATATTAAAAACAATTAAATCATGAAACATATAACCATTTACTCAACTCCTTCGTGTGTATACTGCAAAATGGCCAAAGCATACTTTGACCAAAAGGGTGTAACCTACACTGAAAAAGATGTATTTGCAGACGAAAAAGCACGAGAAGAGATGATTCAAAAATCTGGACAACTTGGCGTTCCCGTAATAGATATCGGAGGACAAATTGTCATTGGATTTGATAAGAGCATTATCAATAATCTTTTAGAAACAAAATAAAGTTCAGTATCTCAAGCGCCCTTCGGGGCGTTTTTGTTTCGTGCAAATGTTCGGTATAGTGAGAGTAAATGAAACTTCATAGATTTATAGGTGATTTTGATTTTTCACACTCTATACTACGGGTTACCGAGCGTGACTTTGTTGAACAAGTCATTTCTGTACTTAGACTTGCACGTGGTGAGGAACTGATTTTGTGTGATGGAAAAAGGAATGAAGTGAGAGGAAAAATCCTTACTTACGAAAAGGGGTTTGTTGAGATTGAAATTCTTGAGAAGAAAAGGAATGAGGCAGAATCTGAATGTGAAGTGACACTTTACCTTTCAATATTAAAGAAAAGTAATTTTGAACTTGCAGCACAAAAAGCGACAGAGGCGGGAGTCACACATCTTACTCCTGTTCTTTCTACGCGCACAGTTAAATTGAATATGCCAGAAGCAAGAATCTCACAAATTATGAAAGAGGCATCGGAGCAATCTGGACGAGGGGTAGTTCCTCAGATTCATAAAGCAATTGATTTTGATATGGCACTTGAACATGCAAAACAAAACGACGCAAATCTTCTTTTTGATAGCTCTGGCAACTCCATGCACCATATTCTACCCACACTTCAGGATGCACGTCGCATAGGAATTTTTATAGGTCCTGAAGGAGGATTTGATCCAGAAGAAGTGTCACGCGCAAAAGAAAAAGGATTTAAAATTGGAAATTTAGGGAAACGTACACTTCGCGCTGAAACAGCGGCAACTATTGCAACATTTATCATATGCCAATTGCACGAAGAGTAGCACGGGTTATGGAAGTAATGCAGAAACGCCAAAAAGGACTTATCATCGTTCTCGAGGACATTTATGATCCACACAACGCAGCTGCCATTTTAAGAAGCGCGGAGGCTTTTGGTGCAGGAACAATCTACTTTATTTTTAATACAGAGAAGGAATTCAACCCTCGCCAAATAGGGAAGAGGAGTTCATCGTCCGCAAATAAATGGCTTGAGTTTAAAATATTTAAGACTATTGAGGAATGTACAAAAGAATTAAAGAAACAGAAGTACACTATTATTGCGACTGCACTTATTCCAGACGCAAAATCCATTTTTCGTGCTTCATTTACATCCCCACGCATTGCGCTCATGTTTGGAAATGAATCGCGCGGTCTTTCACCAAAAGCACTTAGTATTGCTGATGAAGTTGTCTCCATTCCTATGCGAGGCATGGTAGAAAGTCTTAATCTTTCAGTATCGGCAGGAATCTTTCTTTTTGAGATTACCCGTCGACGCCTCGCAACTATGAAAAAGCATGTACTTACCACTCGCGAAGCTAAAGCTGCCACCAAGCGTATACTACGGACATGAAAAAAATAACTGGAGGAATTTTTGGTGTATGGAAACCGAAAGGGCCGAGCTCGTATGACGTAATACGCGTTTTAAAGCATATGACGACAGAAAAAAAAATTGGGCACGCAGGAACATTGGATCCTCTTGCGTCAGGCATTCTTGTGATTGCAATTGGGCGTGAAGCGACAAAAAAAATTAGTAATGAAGTGGCAAAGGAAAAAGAGTATGTAGCTTCAGTACGACTAGGTGTTACAAGCAGCACCGATGATAGGGAAGGTATAAAAACAAGAAACATTTCTGCAAAAAAGATTTCAAAAGAAGAAGTACAAAATGCAGTAAATAAATTTGAAGGAAAGATAATGCAAGTGCCACCTGTCTATAGTGCAATAAAAATGCAGGGAAAAGAAGCATATAAAAGAACACGTGCAGGGGAAAAGATTGTTATGAAACCAAGAGAAGCTCTTATTAAAGAGATTGAGATTCTTTCCTATAGATGGCCTTATCTCTCCATTCGCGTAGTCACGGGCCCAGGAGTCTATATCCGTTCGCTTGCGCGTGATATAGGGGGTGCACTGGGTGTGGGAGGGTATCTTGCAAATCTCATACGTACTCGCGTGGGCACCTATACTAAAAAGGATGCACTGCACCCAAAAGTGAAACATAGTAGAATAAAGAAAAGGTCAAAATAATATAATTATAGCTATGTACGAATTACCAAAACTTCCGTATGCATATGATGCGCTCGAACCATGGATTGATGCGCGCACGATGGAAATCCATCACACAAAACATCATGCTACCTATGTGGCGAAATTGAACGAAGCGCTTGCTCCTTATCCAGAACTTTCTGCACAATCGGTTGAACAACTCGTAAAGAACCTCGCATCTCTCCCTGAGGCAGTTCGCGGCGCAGTAAAAAATCATGGAGGAGGGCACGCAAATCACTCGCTCTTTTGGACGGTGATGGGACCACAAAAGGGTGGCGAACCTGTTGGAAAAACAAAAAACGCAATTACTTCATCACTTGTAAGTTTCGGTTCTTTCAAAGAGCAATTCTCAAAAGCCGCGCTTGGTGTATTTGGAAGTGGATGGGTCTGGCTCGTAGGCGACTCGCAAGGAGCTCTGAAGATTATGACTACCCCTAATCAAGAATCGCCACTTACCCAGGGGCTAACTCCTATCCTTTGCCTTGATGTATGGGAACACGCCTACTATCTTAAATTTCAGAATCGTCGTACAGAATACATTGAACAGTGGTGGAATGTAGTCAATTGGGATGAGGTTGAAAATCAATATACAAAAGCAATACTCCATGGATAACATTAAAGAGAAAATAGTAGGGGAACAGGCGCAATTCAAGAAAGAGGCACGAAACCAGGCACTCACCCTTATTACGACGAGCTTTAGTCTTGTGGCAGGCCTTGCGTGGAATGAAGCAATTAAATCGCTTATTGAATTTCTTTTTCCGCTTGGGCAAAACGGCCTTGTTGCAAAATTGCTCTATGCGGTACTTATTACTCTTTTTATAGTGATAGTTACCTATAGCCTTTCAAAGATGAAAGCAAAAGATACCGAGTAACATCAAGATAAAAAATACCCCGAGTAGGGTATTTTTGTAGAAGCCTTAGTTAAGAACAACGATATCAGTAAATGCGATTCCGAACTCCATCGCATCTTGCCTTGAGGGCATCCAGATATCTACGAAGTTTTTCTTACGCACATGCATACGATCCTCAACAACGAACGTCTTTGTTCCAAAAAACTTTGGAATCTGAATCTTTGTACCAAAGGGGTAGATATTGGTCGCAATGATTCCATCGCGAACCATAGAGCCCATTGCAGTGACAAAAGGAGTGCTATCAGTTTGGTCTGGAGTACTTGAATAGGCAGTTACCCAGACTTTTCGGGTATTTTGTTCATCTACTACTTGTTTTGGTGTGACAGCTGCCTCTGCTACATGAACAACGGCATCTGAAAGTACTTGACGGTCTCCCACTACTGGCACCTCCGAAGGAATCGGAAAGACCATAACGGCAAGACTTATAAGTACTGGTATAAGTTTAATCATCATAATAAAAACCCCTCACTCAGGGATTATGGGGATAGCCTATCACACTTTGTCGATTCTGGCAAGGGTTTGAGGCAATAAACCGCTATTTTATTGAGTTTTTCGGACTTTCTGGTAGTATTGTAAGTGATGAATCCCGTTAGAAACATGAGTATAATAGAAAATATGAAAACCCGAGTCGAAAGCGAATTGACCTTAAATTTCTAACGGGATGAATCTTGTGATTTATAAAACAAAAGACTTTGTGGCATACAACAAGCCGGCAGGCATGCTTGTACACCGAACGCACGAGACAAAAGAGGGCCAAGGAGAGAAAACACTCGCTGATATTGCCATTGAAGAGTTTCCAGAGATAAAAAAAGTAGGAGATGACCCAGAACTTCGTCCTGGAATCGTACATCGCCTCGATAGACACACGTCGGGCGTTATTATTGTGGCTCGAAACCAAAAATTCTTTGAATTTATGAAGGGTCTCTTTCAAACACATCAAATTACGAAAACATATTGCGCACTAGTAAATGGAAGATTAATGGGAAAAGGTACTATAGATACTCCTATAGGATTGAAGCCGGGCACGGTAAAGAGGAGCGTCTTTGCAAAGAATATGAAGATGGTAAAGGAGGCGATTACTGAGTATAAGGTAAGGAAAATGTATCAAAAGGAAGGATTCGGAGGGCGAGCGATTTATTATTCACTTGTTGATGTAACCCCAAAAACAGGAAGGACACATCAGATTCGCGTTCATCTTGCTTCTATTGGTCACTCAATTGTAGGTGACGCACTTTATGGACAAAAAATAAACTCACTTGGTCTTGCTAGACAATTTCTTCACGCAGAATCAATCGAATTTAGTACGCCCGATGGGAATCGCGTAAAATTGGAGGCCGAACTTCCCAAAGAACTTCGAGATGTACTTGAAGCATTAGAGAAATAAAAAGCCCCACAAATGTGGGGCAGATTTTTTGTGCGAACCTATATTACAGAAGGTGGCAAGTCTTCGTGTGTCCGCGTGCCGGAGATTCGTCCTTTCGTGGCTTCGAGTATATGCAGTATTACATCGTATTGATCAAAACGTGTATGACACTGAGCGAGTAATCAATTATATGCAGATTTTATATTGTGACAGTATTTATCACAAGGAAGAGGGCAGGTCTTCTTATCCGCATGCCAAACCTCCGTTTGTTGTACTGGGTCGGATAATACCCTTAAGCCACATAATATGTCAATGGCCTTTTAAGATACGGATAATGTAAGGCGGTTTCGTTTGACAAAAGACATGGTTTTGCTTACTCTTTTATAGTTATGGAAAACGACATCTTGAAGAAAATTCGCCCAGGCGCAAAAGTACGCGTGTGGGAAAAAATCAAAGAAGGAGACAAGGAGCGCCAAAGCGCTTTTGAAGGATTAGTACTTGCACGCAAGCATGGTAATGAATCAGGAGGAAGCTTTACGGTTCGTGCAGTACTTTCTGAAGTAGGAGTTGAAAAAGTTTTTCCAATCAATTCTCCAACAATCGCAAAAGTTGACATTCTTTCAAGTCCAAAGAAATTACATAAAGCAAAGTTGTATTATGTCCGAGATTTCTCAAGCAAGAAGATTCGCGAACGCGTCACTTCAAAGAAATAACGATAAGGGACTCCCGCATTCGCGGGAGTTTTTGTATGATAAGAGTATAAGAAAAAAGAGAGTACGAACTACAACATGGAAACCGAAAAAGAAAACGTAGGAATGCTGTTGGTGGTAGCAACGCCAATCGGTAATTTAAAGGATATAACACTTCGTGCGCTCGAAGTGTTAAAGTTGTGTGATGTAGTGTTTGCCGAAGACACGCGTGTTTCTGCAAAATTACTCGCACACTTTGAAATTAAAAAGCCGGTATTTCGGTACGACGAACACTCGCACGCACTTTCAGTTACTAAGATTGCAAAATTACTTGTTGAAAAAAAAAGAGTAGTACTAATAACCGATGCGGGTACTCCTGGTATCGCAGATCCTGGTTCCCGTCTTATTGCTGCAATTCATAGTGAGCTTCCAGAAGTTCCTATTGTTCCTATTCCGGGGCCCTCAGCACTTATTACCTTACTTTCTGTTTCGGGTATGAATACAGAGCAATTCACTTTCTTGGGTTATCCGCCGCATAAAAAAGGAAGAGAAACATTCTTTAGAAAGATAAAGGAGATACCAGTATGGCCCGTGGTTCTTTATGAATCTCCTCATCGAATTGTAAAAACATTTCATAGTATTGTGGAACAGTGCGGCGAGGAGAGAATGGTAGTGGTAGGACGAGAGCTTACGAAGATGTACGAGGAGATATTTAGAGGTACTGCAAAGGCAGCACTTCAAAAATTCGAAGCAAATGTAATACGAGGAGAATTTGTAATAGTTATTTCCCAATAGCCCAATCCTCAAGTGATTGAAAGTCTGTTTCTCCACAAATACTTTTCTTTGATCGTGTATTGTAAAAGAAAGGCACACCTTCGCAATGCTCCGTGTCGTACTCCTTCATAAGTTGTTGGTTGGCAATATCGTGCCATACCTCGAGTCTCTCAATTGTGAGATGATTATCGAGTTCAATTTTCTCTACAAACGGTTTCATTGTCTCGCAATGTGGGCATTCCTGACCATAAAACATGAGCAAATGATTTTTTTCGTTCATAATAGTATTATACAACGGTGATGAAAAGATTTCTCGATATTGTGGGTGGTTGTATTGGCTTTCTAGGATTTCTAATCCTTACCCCTTTTGTTGCGCTTGCCACAGGTATAGAAAGTGGTTTCCCGATTCTTGTGAAGCTTGATCGAGTGAGCAGTGGGGAATGTATACAAGTGTATAAGTTTCGTACGATGATTCATGGAGCACATGCGATGAAGAAAGATCTTGCTACTCAAAATGAACGAAATGATGGGCCTCTTTTTAAAATAAAAAACGACCCTCGCCTCACGAAAGTAGGAAAATTTCTGAGGAAGCTTCGGATTGATGAGTTTCCACAATTTATTAATGTATTGCGTGGGGAACTATCGCTTGTAGGCCCTCGTCCTCATGAGCCCGAAGAACTCGCAAAATATCCGGAGGAATTTAAAATGCTTGCTGAAGGGAAGGCGGGACTTACCGGGCTTTCTCAGGTAAGTGGTGCATCGGGTCTTCCATTTCGAAAGGAATTGGAGCTCGATAAATATTATTTGGAACATCAATCATTGTGGCTTGATATTAAAATACTTTTTAAAACGGTTTGGATTTTTATTTCCGACCCCACGGGGGTCTAAAAATAAAAAACATTGACTATAGCACTTTGAAGTGCTATTTTAGTTTCAGCAATTTTATTCATTCACAAAAGGAGGTTGTATGCGACAAACCAATCTTACACGCGAAGAGGTATTATTATCTCTCGTAGGACAGCGAGAATGCCCATATCCGCGCTGCCTGTTACTAAATGAACTAGGTGTCATGGCAAAAGAAGGAGATAAAGAGGCTGAAAAAGCCCTTCGTCCCGTCCTCCTCATTTTGTCTGAGGATGAACGTGCCATCGCATATTGTTGTCTTGCAAGTCTTGAAGCACACGAACCTGAAACAATCGCCGCACTCAAACAATTTGCGAACGATGCGGAAAATGCGCCTCTCATAGGATGGGCACATCAACGATTCGGGATTGTGGTGCCAACCGGCACAACACCGACTGCATAATAATATAAAATCCCCGTACTAAACGGGGATTTTTTGCCTAAATTATAGGATTCTTTCTAATTCTCGGTTATGATGAGACTAATGCGGGTCGCGATTTTACATGATTATTTGAATCAGTTTGGTGGCGCGGAACGAGTACTTGAGGTTCTTCTTGAGATATTTCCAAAAGCCGATTTATATACGCTTCTTTATGATTCGAAAAAAACATTTGGACGTTTTGACCGTAACATTGCAAAAACAAGCATTCTTGATAATTCGTTAGTACGGAAAAAACATCGCGCGTTTATCCCTCTTATGCCTTTTGCCTCGGAACATCTCACAAGCAAGGATCAGTACGATCTTATAATCTCTTCTACTGCGGGGTATGCAAAAGGATTTAATATAAAAGGGCGATATCATATAAGTTATTGCCACAGTCCTTTGCGATACGCGTGGGAAGTTGATTATTTAAAAAATCTTCCCTTTGCACCGTGGCCACTAAAAGAAATGATTATAAATCCAATTGCACAATGGATGCGGCAGTGGGATATTGATGCCGCAAAACGAGTAAATCTTTTTATTGCAAACTCTCATTATATTGCGCAGAAAGTGCATTCGTATTATGGGCGTGAGGCATTTGTAGTATTTCCTCCTGTCGAAAGTAGAACTTTTTATCCTGATCCTTTGGTAGCACAAGGTGATTATTATCTTATGGCGGGGAGGCTTTTGTACTACAAAGGATTTGATATTGGTATTAAAGCATTTAATCGATTAAAAAAACCTTTAAAAATTGTGGGTGCGGGTCCCGAAGCAGAAAAGCTAAAAGCGCTAGTAAAGACTCCCTATATTGAATTTTGCTCAAATATTTCTGATGAAGAGCTTCGAAAATTGTATTCAGGAGCAAAGGCATTTATTTTTCCACAAATTGAGGATTTCGGACTGGTAGCTGCAGAAGCACAGGCATGTGGTACACCAGTACTTGCGTACCGCATAGGAGGAGGAGGAGAAATCGTAATTCATAAAAAAACGGGACTTCTTTTTGATGAGCAAACTCCTGAAGCAATCGAGGCGGCGGTACGCGAGTGCGAAGCAATGCAGTTTAACCGTAATGAGATTGCACGAGAGGCAAAACGCTTTTCACGGGAACAATTTATAACCAAAATAAGTACCATTGTTCGTGCTGCAGGATTTTCTGATACGATGCCGTCTATGGGGACTTCGAAAATTCAAAATAGAAAAATGCGCTCATGAATATATTGATTGACATACGACTTCTTAGTAAGGGTCGTGTCTCTGGTATTGAGGAGTATACCAAGTCCCTTATTGACGATCTTTTACACGAGGGGAGTAAAGAAACATTCCATTTTTTCTATAATGGTTTTCATCATGCGCCTTTTCCAGCAATGTGGAAGGCAGCATCAAATGCGCGCCTTATTGAATGGAGTGTCCCCAATAAACTTCTTGATTTTACCACTCGATTTTTAAAATGGCCTCGCGTTGAACAAATTGCACATACTGACCTTGTATTCAGCCCTCATTTTAATCTCTTGCCTGCTACCGCACACACAAAAAGGGTCATTACTTTTCATGATCTCTCATTTCTCCATTTTCCAGAATTCTATCCGTTACGAAAAAGACTCTGGCATTGGCAACAAAATTATCGCGTACAGGCAACACACGCAGACGCACTTATTGCAGTTTCCGAATTCACACGACAAGATATCATTACCTCGCTTCGTGTTTCAGAAAAAAAGGTGCACACCATCTATTCAGGTATTAATTCGTTTTTCTCCGAACTTCCAGAAAAAAGTCCAGAACGCGCACGCTTTGTAAAGGAAAAAAATCTCCACCAGCCATTTCTTTTATTTGTAGGAGTACTTGAACCAAGAAAAAACATATCAGGAATTATTCGCGCATTTAACGAAGTTAAAAAGATTTCCTATCATCGTGAATTACAGCTTATTATTGTCGGAAGGAAGGGTTGGTTATGTGATACAATTTTTAGAGATGCAGCAGAGTCCCCATGGTCTCGTGATATTCGTTTTTGGGGAGAAGCATCTCTTGAAGATTTGAAGCTCCTCTATAATTTAACCTCGGCGTTCGTGTATCCATCTTTTTTTGAAGGATTTGGGTTTCCACCACTCGAAGCACAAGCATGCGGAGCACCAGTTATTACCTCAAATCGCTCCTCATTGCCAGAAATAGTGGGGGAAGGTGCACTTCTTGTTGATCCTTGGAAAATTGAGGAACTCATTACTGCGATTGATTGTGTGGTGCGCGATACCTCTTTTGCAAATGATTTAAAAAAACGAGGACGAGTGAATGCGAAAAGATTTTCTTGGCAAAAAACTGCAAAACAAATTCTCGAACTTTTTCATTCACTTACCTAACCGTATGTCCCAACAAGTTCCTATAAAAAATATTGACCCGGTTTTAGTGGATATAAAAAATCCACGCATCAATTATACGTGGTCATCTCACCACAAAGTGGTAGATTTACGCAAAACACCCATAGATGAGGGTGGCAAACGACGCACCATCGAATTCATTGCAAAAGTCTCTCTTTTTGCAGTACTTGGTGTAGTTTCGTTAGGAATTGTAGTCGAATCTTTTATTCTTTTTCAAACAAAAGATGTGGTAAAAAATGCAGGAGAAAAGATCGCACAAAACTTCTCCATGTCAGTAGATGCATTTCAAAATTTAGAGCCCGATAAAGCAACCGCAGCATTAAGGCAAAATGGTACAGAAATTCGTGAACTCGATGCAATTCTTGAAAACCGTCACACGTCTGGTTTTTTAAGTCTTATTGGGACAATTATTCCTACATTCCGTGAAGCAGGAACACTTGTAAAGCATGTGGCTTCGCTCAATATGAGTTTCTTAAAGCTTGCGGAAACGACTGATAAATTGAAACAGGATGGATTTACTGATTTTCAATCAAATGGGGATGCTCTTGTTGAAAAAATGACGAACGCACGAAACGCAATAAAAGTTATTCTTGCAGAAGCACAAGTAATTAAAAATGCGACCACCAATCTTCGAAGACTTTCCTCATTTTTTGATAAGGTGGATAGCGTAATTGGAGAAAAATATCTTGCGCACAGTGCCGATCTTTACCGTGGAGATGCTGCAATCGAACATTTCTTGTCACTTGTGGATTCCGAAAAAGAAAAACATATTGCCCTTTTTTTTCAAAATCCTGCAGAAATAAGACCAGGCGGCGGATTTATTGGAAGCTATTCGGATATGACTATTCAAAATGGACAGATGATGAACTTGGATGTGCGCGATATTTATGACCCTGATGGACAGTTCTTCGGCAAAGTCATTCCTCCTTATCAACTGCAAACGGTAAGTGAAAAATGGGGTGCGCGTGATGCAAATTGGTTTTTTGACTTTCCCACTTCTGCAAAAACAGTACTCGGTTTTCTTGAGGAATCTCTCATGTATTCAGAAAAAGGCATTACCTTTGATGGCGCGATTGCAATTAATATAGAAGTTATTAAAACGCTCCTTTCGGTAACTGGGCCAATTCCACTTCCTGAGTATAACCTTACTATTACAAATGAGAATTTTCTTTTGGAAGTACAACGAGAGGTCGAAGCAGGAAAGGATAAGGCGGCAGGCCAGCCAAAAAAAATATTAAAAGTACTCACTCCAATGCTTCTAGAAAAATTGAAGGACCTTGATGCTGCAGGGAAAACCGACCTCATTAAAAAATTTACAAGCCACATTGGAAAGAAGGATATTATGTTCTATATGAAAGATGCTGAGTTAGCATCGTTCTTAAATGATGCGAAAGCAAATGGCGCAATATATACAATCCCACGCGATTTTTGGGGTTCGTATCTTGCGGTAGTGGATGCAAATGTTGCAGGAGGAAAAACAGATGCATTTATGTCACAGTCGGTAAGCGCGGATATAAATGTAGACACGAGCGGCTCTCTCCTCACCGACATTACCGTGACGCGCACTCATAAAGGAGGGACACAAAAAGACCCATGGTGGAATACGGATAATAAAAATTTTATTCAATTATTGATGAATCCTGGTTCAAGCCTTGTAACGATGAAGGGGAATACAATAAAACTTATTAAACCCACATTCGACTACGAAGCAAATGAATATATAAAAAATCCAGACCTTGAAAGTATCGATTCGTCGCGTGTTGCACTTCCTGGATTTAATGCATGGACGATGAGCGAATTTGGGAAAACTGCATTTGCAACGTGGTTTACGGTACCCCCCGCAAAGACAGGGACCTTGACGCTACGGGTACATACCGACAATACTGCGGAGGCAACTCTTGAAGAGGGAAAGAAATATACCTTTGTATATGAGCGTCAATCGGGTGTCCCCACAAAGCTTTCCGTGTCCGTTTCAGCACCCGTCGGGTTTACCTGGGCCGAGTCAGGAACCCCGCTTTACACCTACACTAATGACGACATAGATGGACGCACCTTATTTACTCTCGAATTAAAACGACAATGAAACTCCATATTAGAAATTTCGTCATAATTGCACATGTAGATCACGGCAAGAGCACTCTTGCCGATCGTCTTTTGGAAGTCACGGGAACCATTGAAAAAAGGAAAATGAAAGAACAGTATCTCGATCAACTTGAACTTGAGCGGGAGCGTGGTATTACGATTAAAATGGCACCAGTGCGCATGCATTACACCATGAACGACATGGAGTATATTTTGAATCTTATTGATACACCGGGACACTCTGATTTTTCATATGAAGTTTCTCGCGCGCTTAATGCGGTGGAAGGCGCAGTGCTTCTTGTTGACGTGACTCAAGGAATCCAAGCACAAACACTCGCAAATTATCGACTCGCAAAAGCAGCTGGCCTCACTGTGCTTGGTGCATTGAATAAAGTTGATTTCTTTAAACTCGAATCAGGAGAAATTGATTTTGAAAATGACAGGTTGAAAAATCACAGGAGAGACCTCGCTGAACTTATTGGGGTATCAGAGAATGAAATTTATTATGTGTCAGGAAAAAGTGGAGATGGCGTTGATGAACTTCTAAAAGGGATTGTCACCAAAGTACCTCCTCCTCAAGATGAGAAAATTGGAGTGGGTCGTGCATTGGTATTTGATTCTTTCTACGATGACCATAAAGGAATTATCGCGTCTGTTCGAATGTGGAATGGGGAGGTAAATGGAGAAAATGCGATTTATCTTGTGGCCACAAACACCCATTCAAAAATAAAAGAAATTGGCCACTTTATGCCTCAGTTAAAAGTACTTCCTATTCCACAAACACTCTCCGCAGGTGAAATTGGGTACATTGCAACTGGCATTCGGGACCCCGAAAAGATTCGCATTGGAGACACAATACTTATTGGCAATTTTAAGAATTCAAGTGAGTTAGCATTGCCAGGATATAAAGAAGCAATGTCGGTAGTATTTGTATCATTTTATCCAGAGGAAAATGATGATTTCGAGATGCTCTCGAAAGGGTTACAAAAATTAAAACTGAATGATTGTGCACTTCATATAGAACCAGACCAAAACGAAGTATTAGGCCGTGGATATAAAGTGGGGTTTTTAGGAAGGCTCCATTTTGAAATTACGAGTGAACGTCTTTTGCGTGAATTTAATGTGGCAACGGTAAATACATTTCCTTCGGTGCTTTATAAGGTGAAGAAAGGGGAGGAGTGGCTCATGATTGTAAAACCAGAAGAGTTGCCACAAGATTATGACGAATTGTGGGAGCCAATCATTACTGTAGAAATTATTCTGCCAAATGAATATCTTTCGAGTGTACTCTCACTTCAAAAAAAGTTTCGTTTTTCTGATCTTCATACAGAAACTTTAGGTGATCGTATTCGTCTTATCACTCAAATGCCACTTGCAGAACTTGTAAGTGATTTCGATGACCAACTAAAGTCCGCCACAAAAGGAATGGCTTCATTCAGTTATGAGTTTGTAAAATATGCAAAAGCGGACATCGCCCGGGTTGATATTCTCATCTCTCATGAAAGTATTCCGGGTCTTAGTCGCTTTCTTCCAAGGGAATCACTTGAACGAGAAGCGCGTCAAATGGTGTCACGCCTAAAAGACCTCCTACCACGCCAGCAGTGGAGTCAACCAATTCAAGCACAATCCGAAGGAAAGATTCTTTCTCGTGATGACATTGCCGCATTACGTAAGGATGTGACAGGGTATCTCTATGGAGGTGATCGTACACGAAAAATGAAACTCTGGAAGAAGCAAAAACGTGGAAAGAAGAATCTTTTAGAACGTGCAACAGTACAAATTGCACCTGAAGTATTTAAGGAACTCCTCAAGCGCTAAAAGTGCATCTATAATACCTACTTTTGTATACTATATAAGTATGGGATTCTTACCGAAATCGTTTCGACCTCACGTTGCAATGCTTATGACTGCATTGATATTTTTGCTTATTCAATTTATTAGCGAACTCCTGATGGTGTATGCGATTACAGAACGATTCCCTGATGCAGGTACTTTTCTTTATGCATCAAAACAACTTGTTATTTTCTTCCACATTATTGTGACTATAGCACTTGTCTCGTATGCGAGAACAATAAGCAAACGTTTCTATAAAGAATCATAATATGAGATTCATAAAACCAATTATTATTCTTATAATAGTTATTATTCTCGGCTATGGAATATATAGTCTTGTGCGCGAGAGAAATGCTATTGAAAAGGAGATGCAACAACTTGCAGACACCGCACAAAAATTGAATGTGGAAAATGCAGAATACCAGGCAAAAATTTCGCAATATAAAAGGCCTGAAAATCTTCTTAAACTTTCTCGTGAGCAATTCAACTACAGGAGAGAGGGAGAAAAGATGATTATTGTAGTACCTGGAAATGCAAGTACATCTTCGAGTACCGCGAGATAAACTCATTATAAGTAAACTCACATCCCATGAGTCATAGATTATTTAAAAAATTAGACGAGGAATTAGATACCATTCTTGATGATTTTAATAAAAACTTTCATATTCCACCGATTCTTTTGATGGCATTAAAATTGAAACATTCGAACAAAATTCAAGAAATTATTAAAAAATACAGCAGAAAAAATGACGAAGAGTAAGGAATAAAACCTCTCTATACAATAACTGTATTTCCAGGATATAGTGAAGGAAGGTGGGATTGGTTCAGTGGTAGAATGCGACCTTCCCAAGGTTGAGACACGGGTTCGATTCCCGTATCCCGCACTAGAAAAACTCCCATTTATGGGGGTTTTGTTTAAAGAAATACATATTAATAGGTGAGTAAAATGCTATACTAAAAGGGATAAAGCGAATGCATTGACATTTTGCTGTTTCGGTAGTATAATATAAACCAATAAATACAATACTTATGAACCAAACACGTATTGAAGAGCTCATGAAAGTAGACTTGTTTGAAGCCTTGAATATAGATGGTTTTTCAGTCGAGAAAAAACTTGAGGTGATGGATGAGATTGCACAAGTTGCAATGAAAGGAATCTGGTTGAAGATTCTTGAAAATCTCTCTGAAGAAGAGCAAGAACAATTAAATCTGCTTCTTGATAAAGGACCAAGTTCAGAAGAACTTACCACGTTTCTCAAAACGTCGATTCCGAATCTCGAAAATCTTATCAAGGGAGAAATTGCTTCATATAAAGCGATGCTTCTTCCTCCAGAAATTAACTAGTTAATTATTTTTACATATGAACATGGAAATACCTCCAAAAAGCACTACAACACCGGTCAAAGAAGCAGAAAAGACTCAAGAGATTATCTCACCTGAGAAACTTAAAGTTGCCGAGGTACTTCTTGGTGATAAGAATTTTAATATTGAGGATCTTTACGAGAAGTCAAAAGAAGGTAAGGGGTCAGTATTGAATCAGGATAGGGCTCGAGAAAAAATGAAGGAAGTAGAAGCATTCTCTCCAGAGGCGCGTAAATGTGCGGAGGATGTGGTTTCGGCGCGCGAGGAAAGTGCGCGGGTTTTGGAACAAGCGTACGAGATTAAAAAGAGAGATCCCAATTCGAAAAAACTAAAAATTTCAGATATTATTAGTCTTTTTCCGGATGAGCAAAAAAATACAAAAGAAAAACACGAAAATGCGGTTATCGCTCTCAAGAAAACTATTCTTCAAGATGAGATTATTACCTTGCGACAAAAGCATGGTCAAAATCCTGAATCCGATAAACTTATAAGAGAAGGTATCAAAAACGGAACAACACTCGAATCAATTCGAAATATTTCGGTTATGGAACTTGCGCGCATGAACGATGCGCGAGAAGGGGTTAACAAAGGGAATTCAAAACTTTGGGAAAATATTAAAAAACCTTTTGCAGCTTTTGCAAAAATAGAACCACGAGCCTTACGTTCAGTGGTGGGTTCAAGTATTTTTACCGCCGGACTCATTGGAGGAAGTGTTGCATTTAGTATTCCAATTGCAGCTGCGGCAGCAGGATACGGAACCTATGCCGGTTATCGCGTAGTCCGCGCACTTGTAGGGGGCACTATTTCAGCTTTTGTACAAAAGCATGTTACTAACAAAATCGTAGAAAGCGCATACAAAGTAGACACAAAAAAAGCATTTGAAGATATCAAGAAAAGCACAAAACAGAGCGTTGTTGAGCAAGGTATTTCAGATGAACTTTCAGAGATAGTTGATTTAGAAAGTTTAGCTTCTCAAAATTTTAGTACCGACAAAGAACTCGCTGAAGAATATTCAAAGAAAATGAAGAAGGCTCGTCGTCTTCACACCGCAAATGCGATTGGTTCGGGTGTTATCACTGGAGCTGCAGGTGGTATGATTGGCGCAAAAGGACTCGACTTCAGTATAGGAAAATTCGATGAGTTTACTGGAGGAGGTTCTACACCCGAACAAATTCCCGGCGTTATACCAAAAGGTGAACCAGAATGGGAATCTACTACCGCACAAAAAGGTGATTCGGTTTGGAGTGTTGTTGAACACGATTTAGAAAAAAACGTTCCTGGATTCAAGGATATGACGGAAGCGGAAAGAACATATGTAATCGATCACTACAAAGATTATGTAGAAGCGGATCCTGAAAAATTTGGTCTTACTAACCCCGATCAGATTAAAATTGGATGGGGTAAGGAAGTTGACAGTCTTTTTAATAACAAGCAGGAGCTTGCAGAAATCATTGGTACGGCAAAGGGATTAAAACCTGAAGAAGTTCAGAATATTTTGCGCACCAACGAATGGAATAGATTGCATCCTGATGGCATAAGTCACGAAGAAGTAGTTCCACAGGGAGCACAAACACCGGAAGAATTACGACCTGCATTTTCACCAGAAGATCAGCGTATATACAGCCAGGCGATGCAAAATTATCGTGGAGGTACTTTTGAACAAGGTTCTGCTGCATGGAATTCGGCTCACGCACAAGGTGAACAATCACTTCTTGCATTAGCGCATGATCATCCAAGAGTAATGCAAAATCCCGCATACCAAGATTTCAAATACACGGTAAGAAATATCTTCGGAGAACACCTTCAGAAAGAACTTGGTGAGGGTGGTATGCTCAAGATGTTTCAAAGTGCTGACCATGATGACTTGGTTCGAGAAACATCAGGTATTGCAGAAACATTTGGATTAAAACCACAAGAAGCGCAAATATACACCGCGTTTCTTGGTCAAGGCCACGAGCTTGATGAAAATACATTTAAACCATTTGTAAATCCAGAAACAGGTGAGGTTTCTATGAAAGAGTTTGCCCGCTCCATCGGTCAATTTGGTGCAATTGCTGAAAACAATCACGATCTTCCTGATATTCCTGTGGGAAAAACAGTATCGGCGTGGGAGCCACGAATCATTCGTGTGGGTGATAATAATTATCTCGGCCTTGTCCGTAATGCGGGTGAGGGAAAATTTGAGTATTCAATTGAGCCAGGTGATGTAAGTGGTGCAAGTAAAACGGGCATGGAACTAATGCTTGAACAAGGAGCGAAGTCCACTCCAATTAATGCTGAAGCGCCAATAGAAAATGTTCGTGCAATACCTCCCTCATCAATAAGAGGACTCGCTGATACAGTTCAGAAAATTGGTCCGTCAACTGAATCTAGTATTCCAAAAACAGACTTGAATGAACCAATGAAAGGAGTGGTAGTTCCAGAAAATATTCAACACGAACTTGCTGCTTCACAGGAAGAACTTTATAAAACGATTGGACTTCAAGCGAGTATTGAATCAGGGGATATTGAGCGAATTCATAATTCCCTCGTAAATATCGGAAAGGTATATGGATTAAGTCCTCAAGAAACTTCTGTATTTGAGCAATATACCGCAGGAGGAAAGCCACTCACTACAGAAACAATGCGAGGGTTTGTTGATCAGGAAACAAGAACTCCAGCTTTTGCAAAAGTTGCGGAAGCCATGAACGAGTTTAAAGAAGTGGCAAAGAGAACAGAACTTCCACAAAATCTCCCTGGTGAAGCCGTTTCTGATTGGGAACCAAGAATGATAAAGACGGGTGTAAGCGGAACAGGAAGACTTGGACTTGTACATAAGATGGGTCCGAATTTATACGAAGTAAAAGTAGGAAATGCCGAAATGACTTCGTTATCACGCACTGATATGCAAGAGCTTATCGTTGGGGCAAAAGTAGACAATGTTAATGAAATGGGCCCCGTTGCAGTAGAAACTTCAGTAGTGCGCGAAGCAACTGACGAAATAAACAAACAGCCGATTAATATCAATTCATTAAATGAAGGTCCTTCAGTTGAAGCAGAACGATTTAGGACAGGAGAACAACTTAAAGAGGAAATCAGTGAGCGATTAGCAAAAAAACCGATCGGAAGAACTGAAGCGTTCAAGGTACCTAAGATGAATTTGAATGAACCAATGAAAGGAGTGGTAGTTCCAGAAAATATTCAACACGAACTTGCTGCTTCACAGGAAGAACTTTATAAAACGATTGGACTCAGGGAGGAATCGGGGAGTATTGAGCAGATACATGATTCATTTGTGCGTATTGGAAATGTGTACGGATTAAGCACAAAGGAAATTGCTGTATTTGAGCAATATGCATTTAATAACGAAACGCTTATTAATCCAGAAACCGGAGCTCCAAGCTTTGCAAAAGTTGCGGAAGCCATGAACGAGTTTAAAGAAGTGGCAAAGAGAACAGAACTTCCAAAGAATATTTCTGGAGAAACCTATTCCAATTGGGAACCTAGAAAATTAGGAATAAGGTTTGGTACCGAAAGAATAGAGGAGCTCGGGCTCGTACGTAAGACGGGACCCGCAACATACGATATGAGAATAGGCAATAGAGCACTCACTTCGATAACTGAGGGACAAGTGCGACAAGCTATTGATGCGGGACATTGGGATGACGTCATTCCAGTAAAACCTACCGCTCCGATGCCTCCTGGAAGTGAACAAATTGGGCAATCCGATAGAATTATAAAAGGCCGTTCTCCTGAAAATATCTAAGTGAATTCAAAAAGAGCCTGGGATAGGCTCTTTTTGTTGACACAGCACTATTTTTCTGGCATAAAGAGAACAGTCACTTTTAAATAATCTGGAGAAACCAATGCGTATTATCGATCGCTTAAGCATCTGGCTCACAAACATCTATCGTTTTATTAATAGTGTGTTTCGTGAATCCATCAAACCATTCGTTCCTGCGGTAAAAGCGTGGATACAACGTCATAAAGAGCGTCGCGAAGATAAGAGAGAAGATCGCATTTTTCGAATTTTAAATTTTAGAATTATGGGTGAAGAAGTGGTCACTGTACCAAATGTACTTTCAGCACTTCGTCCAATTCTTGCTCTTCTTCTTCTTCCAATGCGATATTATGGTGTTCCACTCACAATTACCGCACCCATATTTGCCATAGCATTACTTACTGACAAATATGATGGGGTATGGGCAGAACAAGATGGACATACAAACTTCGGAGAATTTTTAGATCCGATTTGTGATAAAATAGCACTTTTTATTTTTGTGCTTCCTGATCTTGCATATCTGAACTCTTGGATTATATGGCCACTTTTTGTAATAGAGCTTGTTCTCTTTACGGTTTCCATAGGAGCTATGATTTCCATACATCTCGGAGGGCTTAAAAAAAGTACCAATTTAAGTTCGAACATTTTTGGTAAAACAAAATTTACCATGGAATGTGTGGCACTTTGTGCGCTTGCAATCGGATTCATTGATTTCGCAGGATGGTTCTTTGCAATTGCAATTCCTTTTGCGCTTCTTAGTATTCTGGGAAAAGCAAAAGAACTCATGCGTGCTCATTATCACGCTGCATAATAAATACTCCCTGTTTTGCCACTGGCAAGATGGGGATTTTTTTACCCTTTAAAAATAGCTGGGAATCTTGCATACTATGGATATGGCTACTATAGAGCCCACATTACCGGGCGGATTCAAGGATTATCTTCCCGAAGATATGATTCCGCGCCAGAAAATGCTCGACACGATTCGAAAAACGTTCGAGCTCTTTGGGTTCGTTCCGCTTGATACACCAGGTATCGAAAAAACGGAGATACTGACCGGAGGGGATCCCGAATTCAAAAAACAGATATATCGTATCGCTTCCGAAAAAGGAGATGACGAACTCGCACTCCGCTTTGACCTTACGGTGCCCTTAGCGCGTGTTGTTGCCGCAAATGCAGGCACCATAAGACGGCCCTTCAAGCGATATCAAATGGGCAAGGTGTGGCGCGGAGAGCGACAGCAAGCAGGACGCTTTCGTGAATTCATGCAATGTGATGCGGATATCGTAGGCACAGAATCGGTAGCAGCTGATGCAGAAATCATCGCACTTATTAATACAGTAATGCGCGCATTAGGCTTCAAACGATTTCTTATTAAAATAAATAATCGAAAAATTTTAAATTGTCTTGCAGAATATGCAAAATTTGATGACAAAAAACTTCCTGCAATATTACGTTCACTCGATAAACTCGATAAACAAGAATGGAGTGATGTAGAAAAAGAACTTATAGAAATTGGTATCACACCAGAAGCAATAAATGCTATTAAGAATTTTATTAATGTGAAGGAAAGTAAATCTCGTGCAAAATTGACCGCATTGCGGGAACTCCTTGTAGGAATCAAAGATGCGGAGGAGGGAATCAAAGAACTTGAAGTGATTGCATCATATCTTGATGCACTCGGTGTATCTGAAGAATCATGGACATTCGATTTCTCGGTCGCTCGTGGTCTCGGTTATTATACCGGTCCCGTGTTTGAGACAACTCTCCTCGATCTTCCAAAAATTGGTAGTGTATTCTCGGGAGGACGTTACGACGACCTTGTCGCACGCTTCGGCACAATAACCATACCTGCAACAGGAGCTTCAATTGGCATTGACCGTCTTTTTGCCGCAATGGAAAAACTAAACCTCATTAAACAAGAGAAAACAACTGCGCAAGTAATCGTGTTAAATTTTGATGAGTCATGTGCGACTAGCACATCATACACCGTCGCCACATTACGCTCTGCGAACATCCCTGCAGAATTATATTTTGGTTCAGAAAAAAATATGAAAGGACAACTCGCCTATGCGGTAAATGAGGAGATTCCTGTTACTATCATTATCGGAGGAAATGAAAAAGAGAAAGGAACTGCGATGGTGAAAGATATGAGAAAAAGAACACAGATAGAAGTTCCTCAGAAAGAGATAGTGCAAAAAATAAAAGAAATCTTACAATAGAATAATATGCCCCATCTAACTGATGGGGCTCGTTCATATGACACGCGGATTTTGGAAAAAACTTAAAAAACCTTTTTTTGTGCTTGCACCGATGGCTGATGTTACCGATGCCGCATTCCGACACGTCATCGCAAAATATGGAAAGCCCGATGCAATGTGGACGGAATTTGTTTCGTGCGAAGGACTCTGCTCTCGTGGAAAAGAAAGGCTTCTTATTGATTTACGCTATGGCTCAAAAGAGCGCCCTATTGTAGCTCAATTATTTGGTTCAAACCCCGAACATATGTATGAGTGCGCAAAACTTGTTCGCTCATTAAAATTTGATGGGCTTGATATCAACATGGGGTGTCCTGACCGCGCAATTGAAAAGCAGGGGGCGGGTGCCTCACTTATAAAAAATCCTAAACTTGCTCAGGAACTTATCCGCGCCGCAAAAGAAGGGGCAGGAACAATGCCAGTCTCAGTGAAAACTCGCATTGGTTATTTAACAAATACTCTTGAGGAGTGGCTTCCTTTACTTCTCAAGGCCGAACCAGTGGCAATAACTGTTCATGGGCGCACACGAAAAGAGATGTCTAAGGTGCCTGCGAATTGGGATATAATCCGTGACGCAGTATTACTAACAAAAAAATACACAAGCGCCGCAAAACGCCCTCTTATTATTGGGAACGGGGATGTGAAAGATATTCGTGATGCGCGAGAAAAAATAAAACAATCGGGAGTCGATGGTGTAATGATAGGACGCGGTATTTTTGGCAACCCATGGCTTTTTAATAGGAAATTTGAAGGGAAGGAAATATCACAAAAGAAGCGCCTCGGGGTTCTTGTAGAACATGCGAAGTATTTTGAGAAAATTTACAAAAATATAAAACGGTTTGAAATAATGAAGAAGCATTTTAAGGCCTACGCATCGGGTTTTGATGGTGCAAAAGAATTGCGCGTACACCTCATGAGTACTCGCAATGCAAAAGAAGTAGAGAAAGTGGTAACATCATATTTATTGACAATATAAGCATCTAATGCTACAGTAAGAATCTTAAATCGCTCATTTATAACAAGAAGCAGTTAAAGAGAAGGCACTAAACAGTTCCTCTTATTTCACAATTCATAATCATTTTTACAGATAGGGGCTTACATGGATCAGAAAGAACGTGAAAAACACTTCACGCCCAATACTCTCGTAGTATGGGACAAAAAAGTGCCACAATTTGAATCGGTCAAAAAATTTGCCCAATTGGTGGGTGATGGGCCATTTATTGTGACAAGCACAGCTGATGTGCATTCAGAAAATCAGGAAGCGGTGGGGCATCATCAGTTTGTTAAGTTCGATGTAAACGGAACAATCAAAACATTTTCGGGGGCCGTGCTTGTGCGTTATCAAGGTGCAAAAGAGCCCATATAATTCTCTTCTATCATCAACCCCGCCACTGGCGGGGTTCATTTCTTGTTATTCTTGCAGAGAAAGGTGATACTATAAAAGCAAATGCGTATACAGAAATACTTTTCGGAACAAAAAATACTTTCCCGCCGAGAAACCGAGGATTTTATCCTGAAGGGTTTTATTACAGTAAACGGTAAGATAGTGAAAGAGTTAGGTACTCAAATCGACCCCACAAAAGACAAGGTGGAGATTATTGAGGCAGCAAAACCTACTCTCGGCAAAAAAATTACAATTGCGTTTCATAAGCCTCGCGGTATTGTGGTCTCAAAAATTAAAGAAGAAGGACCAACGATATTTGATCTTCTTCCTCAATTCACTTATTTAAATGCAGTAGGGCGTCTTGATAAAGAAAGTGAAGGACTTATTCTTCTTTCAAATGATGGTGCGGTAACTGCCACAGTCACAGGAACCGAACATCTCGTGGAAAAAGAATACGAAGTAGAGGTAAGTGAGCCAGTAAATGCGGGAAAATTAAGAAAGATGGAAGAAGGAGTTATGCTTGTTGATGGAAAAACGCTCCCCGCAAAAACATATCGCGTGAGCCCAACCTCGTTCCATATTATTTTGCGAGAAGGAAGGAAACATCAAATTCGTCGCATGTGTGCGGCACTTTACCTTACTATCAATCGCCTAAAGCGTATTCGCATAGGAACAATTCTTCTTAAAGGAATCGATTCTGGAAAATTTAGAGAATTAACTGAAAAAGAAGTGACTTCTCTTAAGAGGGGTTCGCCAGTCAAATAAAAAAAATCTATACTATATCCATGAGAGGATTTGAACGAAGCGAGGAAAAAATATTCGAGCATCTCACGGTAGATCAAGGATTTAAAAAAGCAGAAAGACTTCTTTCACAAGAGGCCATTAAGCCGCGCTCATTTGCAGATTTATATGGAGAGGACTCAGTAAAGGAGGATGAATTATACGTAGAAAAAATGGAAGCGGAATTCGAACAAGGACATTCTCCTGAAATGAGGGAAACACAGAAGCTTGCAACTATTTTTGAGGCAATTGTTCATGATAACGCGGATATGAGTGAGTGGTTTGGAAGCGATGCAGAAGCAATAAAGCCTTCGCGCTTTGATGATATTAAAAATGGAGTAGATACCATTATCGAAATTCAAGAAGATGAGCGCTCTGCATCTCATCTTGGTCTCGCAATAGATGCAACATTCAGTCAGGATATGGAAAAGAAATTTACCCGCATTCGAAGGGAGATTGATGCCGGAGAACTCGCGAAAGTAAAATATTTTCAATCAGAACATCTTAGTATCCGAGGAGAATTAAGCAATCTTCCACGCGTAGTTATTGGAGCTGATGCAAAAACAATTAAGGAATTGAATGAGTTGTGGCTAGAAGGAAAAAAACGTGACCTTGGGAAACACTCCGTTCAATTTCAAATCCTTGAGGAAATTGTAATGCAACTTGAAGCTTTTCGACGCTATGCCGAAGAGAAAAATAAAAAAGAATTGGCGATTATTTATGAATCAACGCGATCACTTGTTGCAGGCATTCTTTCTAAAAAACATCACGAAGTACACGACAACGGAGATCGTGATCAAATATATTACGCAATTCAAAGCAATTTAGGTGCCTTTTAATATCCTAGATGGAGCTATTCAGATGAATATGAAAAAAGGTTTTATAATTTCTTCCGTCGCAGTTCTAATAATTGCGTTTCTTTTTTCTTTAAAAACGAACACTCCCGCAGAAATAAAAGAAACCTCTCAAATACTCATTGGTGCTGGAGATATAGCTGATTGTTCACGTGATACCGATGAAAAAACAGCGACTCTTCTCGAGCACTTTCCCTCAAGTACTGTATTTACCACAGGCGACAATGTCTATCCAGTAGGAACTAGAGATACCTACTCACAATGCTATGAACCTTCATGGGGCAAGGTAAAAGCGCGCACACGTCCATCACCAGGGAATCACGATTATGCGCAAGGAACCAATAGTTATTTTTCGTATTTTGGTGAAAACGCAGGTAAAAAAGGGGAAGGATATTATAGTTATGATCTTGGGGGATGGCATATTGTGATGCTTGATAGCGAATGTATAAATGGATGTAACACCACTTCATCCCAATATATGTGGCTAAAAAATGACCTCGAGACTGCCCAAGCCTCATGCACGATGGCAATGTGGCATCATCCGGTATTTAGCTCTGGCATGCATGGTAATTCTGAGCGCGCACACGATCTTTGGAATCTTCTTTATAACTACGGCGCAGAAGTTGTAGTAAATGGACACGATCATTATTACGAACGATTCGCACCTCAAAATAAAGCGGGACAAGCAGATTCTCAAGGAATCCGCGAATTTATAGTTGGTACTGGTGGAAAAGATCTTTATGCGGTTACTTCTATTCAACCGAACAGTGAGATAAGGAATGCGGAAACCTTTGGTGTTATGAAATTTGATCTTAAACCTGGGTCATACACGTGGGAATTTATTCCAATCGAAGGATCTACATTTACTGATAAAGGCGAGGGGAGTTGCTTTACGCGATAACTATTACCGATATCGACTACATAATTTTATAAAAAGACCCACAAAATCCCCATCTGAATAGGGACTGGTAATTTTTCAAAATATCTGTTATAGTAGGCCTGCTATGATAAATGCAGATAAAAATTTTTCAGGACTCGGTATTTCTCCAGACATTCTCGGTGTTCTTGAGAAGCTTAATTTTAAGATTCCTACTCCAATTCAGGAGCAATCTATTCCTATCGCGATAGAAGGAAAGGATGTTATGGGAATTGCACAAACTGGAACGGGCAAAACTCTTGCGTTTGGTATCCCTATGTTACAACGCGTTATTATCGAGAAAAAACTCGGTCTTATTGTTGTTCCTACACGTGAACTTGCACTTCAAGTAAGTGAGGCACTCGATGCGGTAGGTAGCCCACTCGGTATTAAAACTGCGACGATTATTGGTGGTGAGCCAATGCCGCGTCAATTACGCGCGCTTTCAAGACACCCTCACATAGTTATTGGAACTCCCGGACGCATTATCGATCATATTGAACGCAGAACGCTTGATCTTCGCAATGTGGGCATTCTTATCTTGGATGAGGCTGATCGTATGCTTGATATGGGATTTGAACCACAGTTAAAGCAGATTCTTTCTGTTATTCCTCACGAACGACAAACAATGCTCTTCTCAGCAACCATGCCTGATGAAATTATGAGCATTGCCCGTACTCACATGAAGCTTCCAATTCGCATCGAAATTGCACGCGCAGGAAGCACCGCGAAAGATGTGACTCATGAACTTTTCATTGTGGCGCAAGAAGATAAATCACGCCTCTTAGAAAAACTTCTCCAAGAATACCGTGGTTCAGTTCTCGTTTTTTCTCGTACAAAGCACAGCGCAAAACGCATTGCGGCTATTGTCCGCTTTATTGGACACACCGGTGCAGAAATTCACTCAAATCGTTCGCTCGCACAGCGTCGTGACGCTCTTGAAGGCTTCAAACAAGGACGCTATCGCGTACTCGTCGCAACTGATATTGCAGCGCGTGGTATTGATGTTACTAATATTGAACTCGTTATTAACTATGATCTCCCTGAGAATGCGGAAGATTACGTGCATCGCATTGGACGCACAGGACGCGCAGGATTAAGTGGACACGCTATCTCATTTGCACGACCAAACCAAAGTGGTGATGTGCGCGCCATCGAACGCCTTATCCGTTCTTCACTTCCTGTTTCAAAACTCCCAGAATTACCACGAGTACTTCCTGCATCGCGAACTGGTATTCCGCCAGAGCGCGAGGAACGCCGTGGACGTTCAGGAGGATTTTCACGGTCAGGTGGTGGTCGCTCACATTCCTCATCTTCATCACGCAGACCATTTTCCTCACATTCTCCGTCATCTCGTCCATCATCACCCGCATCCTCTTCATCAGAAGCAGGTAAAACAAAACCACGATTCAGAAATCGAGGTCCACGCCCAATGCGTTCATTCGGACGTTAATAATAAAAACTTAAAAAACTATAAAAATCCCTGATATCACATCAGGGATTTTTTATATTCTTGTAAACAATGTAATTTAAAGTTTGATACTTTTTTCGAGATCGAATGTCTCGTCAATACGAATCTGAGTAATAAACTCGGGTACGTGACTTACGAGTATCATGGCTCCATCATACTTATTAAGTGCTGCCGCAATAATAGGAAGATGACGGAAGTTGATGTGGTTTGTTGGTTCATCAAGAATAAGCAATCCTGGGCGCTGCAATACAAGCCGGGCAAATGCCACAAGGCCTTTTTGCCCCTCTGATAGGCTTCCAATCTTCTTCCTCATGACTTCTTCATCAATCAAAAATCCTGCCGCAATAGAGCGGAGATGATCTTCTGTCATATTTTCCGTTACCGAAACAAGTGATTGATACACAGTATCTTCGAAATTAAGCGTTGAGAAATCCTGGCGATAATATCCTACACGAACACCTTCAGTAATAGTGGCACCTTTATGATGCTCGCTCGCAAGTGATTCGAGTAAGGTGCTCTTCCCGATACCATTCGGGCCCACAAGGAGAAGATGTTGATTTTTCTTTAATGATATTTTTGCTTTATGAACGGTTGGTTTATGATTTTGAAACACAGAATACGATGAGATGTGAATAATCTCTCCTGTCATATCTTCCTGTGAGGGGATTATAAACGGACGAATCGTTTTATCCTCCTTCCGCACATCAACCATTGCTTCCTGCATCTCCTCAGCTTTCTCCCGCATCTTCTTTGCTACCAAACGCATCTGCCCTCCTTTGTGCGCAAAGAAGTTTGCCTTATCCTTGTTTGCTTGAATTTCTTTTGCAAGAAGTGCGTTTTTTCTATTTTCTCGCTCAACACGGGCGGTAATCTGAGTTACTACATCAAGATAGTTACCCATGTACTGTTCAACTTTCTTTGTATAAATATCGAGATAAAGAACTCCTTGAGTAAAAGCATTTAAGAAGTCAGCATCGTGAGAAATAACAATGCACGTCTTCTTATAATCAATAAGGAACTTGGTAAGATGAGCGATGCCCGCCTTATCAAGATTATTGGTAGGTTCATCAAGAAGAAGAAGATCGGGATTCTGGATAAGCGCAGAAGCAAGAAGAAGGCGAGCCTGTTGACCGCCAGAAAACGATTTCATAATTCGATCATGGGGCGCCTGAAGATTTACCACATCAAGAACTTCGTCAATAAGAGGATCAATATTATAAACCTTCTTATCAAAACATTTTTCAAAAAATTCTCGCACCGTAAGTTGCATGTCGGCTCGAGGAATAACCTGAAGAGCTGTTGCAATTGTGAGTCCCTTTGCTTTATGAATTGCTCCCATTTCTGGCTGAAGTGCGCCAGTGATAAGTTGAAAAATAGTACTTTTTCCAGCACCATTCTGACCCATAAGAGTGAACTTCCATCCGTCTCGCAACGAAAAACTTGCCTCGTTTAAAATGGGGGTTTGGTGACCAAAATCGAAGGAAACTCCATCGAATCTTAAGATAACTTCATTTCTCGCCATAGGAGTTATAGAATACATTATTTCACTGAATTTGGGAAGAGCTGGCAAGAAGAGAGACCAAAAAATATTAGATTGAGAAATATTGTATAATAATAAAAATACATGATTGTAGAAAAAGCGACTGAAAAAATAAAAAAAGAGGCGAAGGAATATCTTCAAAGTGAAAAGCTTGCGGTGGTATCGACAGTTTCTTCAGAAGGGAAACCTCAATCGGCAACCGTTTTATACCTTCTTGACGATGAATTCAATTTTTTCTTTGTCACTCGTAGCGACACAAAGAAAGTGGAAAATCTTTTAACAAATAATGATGTATCTATTGTAGTAGGGGCGCAAATGGGACCCGTTACCATGCAAATGAGTGGTGTTGCAACACTCCTGTCATCTACCGAGCAAAAAGAATTTGTATATAAACTTTCTAAGAACACGGAGCTAAAACAACTCTATTATGGACCCTTCCTAAACCTAGAGGGGATTAATTTCTCTCTTTATCGAGTTGCAATTACATGGGCACGTTGGTTAAAAATTGATATAGAAAAAAAGAAAGAAGTGTATTATCAAATCATTCCTTAAAAAGTAGTTCTAGTACGCAGATAATGCGTACTTTTTTTACTTAGTGGTAGAATAATCTCGATGCATACAGATGAGCAGCTCGTGCAAGCATATTTAAACGGCGATGCAGAAGCATTTTCTCTCCTCGTTGAACGATATACAAACCATATTTATAACTTTGTTCGACGTTTTATTACACAAAAGAACGATGCAGAAGATATAACTCAGGAGGTATTCGTGAAGGTTTGGAAACATCTCCCTTCATTTAATACTACAAAGTCATTCAAGGTATGGCTTTTTACTATCGCAAAAAATGCCTCATTTGATTATGCACGAAGAAAATATGAGACAGTGTTTTCTGATATCGAGGATGTGCATGATGAACATTGGGTAGAAGAATCAATTGAAGATGTAGCATCACTTCCCACAACACTCTTTGAAAAAAAAGAGGTGAGCGAATTTATATCCCGAGCACTTCAAACACTTTTAATACATGAGCGAACCGTCCTTCTTCTTCATTATGAAAATGAACTCACCTTTGAGGAGATAGCAGAAATCCTTAAAAAGCCGATGAATTCAGTAAAAAGCACGCATTTCCGCGCAATTAAAAAGCTGCAATCTTCTCTTGTGCACCAAAATAACAATGAGAAGCGTATTAAGTAATATGGAGCGCGAATACGAAAAACTTTTTGCCCAGGTAGATCATCAACTTCCTTCGGAAGGATTGGTCGAGCGCATCGTTGCAACAATTGCTCAAAAGGATAAAAAGCGGGCACAAATAAGATTTATCTACAGTACTACTATACTTGCCGCATCAGTAATAGCATTTGTTCCTGCTATTCAATATTTAGGAAGTGAAGCTACGCAATCAGGGTTTTTTCAATATATTTCACTTATGTTTTCTGACGGAGCACTCCTTGCTACATTTTGGAAAGAATTTAGTTTTTCCCTTGCAGAATCATTCCCGGTATTTGGAACACTCGCCACATTCTCTACCGGTTTCGCATTTCTTTTTGCATTACGAAATATGATTCCTACCTATATAATAAGTCCAAAAATAAAACACCAATTTAATTAATACTATGGATATAACAAAATGCATTCAGTCAAAAAAGTTTAAGGCTGTGCTCTCGATTGTGGGTATTTTTATCGTGGCTATTCTCATATTCCAAGCTGGCATGTTTATTGGCTATAAAAAAGCTGCATTCTCCTATGGCTGGGGAGAGCGCTATTACAAGGCATTCGGTGGTCCACGAGGAATGCCCATGATGCAACAATTTCCACGAGGAGGATTCCCTGATGCCCATGGTGCCTCAGGACGGATACTTCAATTATCACTTCCTACATTCGTGATAGAGGGACGTGATGGTATCGAAAAAGTTGTTGTAATAAAAGATGATACGATTGTGCGACGTTTTCGAGAAACAATACAAGCCACCGAACTTAAAGTAGGGGATTCTCTCGTAGTAATTGGTGCGCCAAACGAACAATCTCAAGTTGAAGCAAAACTTATTCGTTTACTTCCTTCTGATGAAATGAGAGAAATTGAAACACTGAAATCAAGATAATATGAAATTTCCACTAAAGACCTTTCTTCATTCCGTATTACATTTTTCATCATTACATAAATTCATTAGCACCGTTGGTATTCTCACCCTTTTAGGGGGAGGGTATTGGTTATTTCATCAACAGACCATAACAGGAACGAGTTATATCACTGCACAAGTAACGAAGGGTACAATCGTTGTTTCGGTTACAGGAACCGGACAAGTTTCTGCATCCAACCAAGTTGATGTAAAAGCAAAAGCTTCAGGAAATATTGTATATCTTGGGGTATCAAACGCTCAGGAGGTGAGAGCGGGGACACTTATTGCGCAGGTTGATACACGCGACGCTCTACAGGCAGTAAAAGATGCTGAGGTGAACTTAAGTCAGGTGAAACTAACCTTAGAAAAAATGAAAGGGCTTACCACCTCCGATGGAACACTGCGCGGATCAAAAGAAAAAAATGCGGATGATTTAAAAAAGGCATACGAGGATGGATTTAATACAGTAGTAAATACATTCCTCCAACTTCCAGACATTATGACCGGCCTTCAAGATATGCTCTATTCCAGTACAATGGGAATAAGTGGACAATGGAATATTGATTACTATCTTAATGCTATTTCTCAATATGAATTAAGAGCTCTTCAATTTAAAAATGACACGACAGTAGCCTATGAAGCAGCCAGAAAGGCATACGATAAAAATCTCTCCGACTATAAAGCTTCCTCTCGTTTTTCTACTACAAATGAAATAGAACAACTCATTAATCAGACGTACGAAACCACAAGACTTATTGCGGAGTCGGTAAAGAATTACAACAATCTTATCCAGCTATATAAAGATACACTCGTAGGAAGAAATATTAGAACGTCAACAATTGCAGACACTCATCTTTCTCAGTTAAGCTCTTATACAAGCAAGACAAACACACAACTCTCAAATCTCCTTTCTATAAAGAATGCAATCCAGAGCGGAAAAGAAACTTCTATAACGGTTGCATTTGATATAGCTGATCAAGAAATACGGGTAACACAAGCTGAAAATACACTTACAAATGCAAAAGAAAGACTTGCTGACTGTTATGTATACGCGCCCTTCAGTGGTATTGTGGCAAAATTGAATGTTGAAAAAGGAGACGATATTTCTTCAGGTGGTTCGATTGCAACCTTCATTACTAAACAAAGACTCGCACAGATAACATTAAATGAGGTTGATATTGCAAAAGTAAAAGTTGGACAGAAAGCGACACTTACCTTCGATGCAGTTTCTGATTTAAGCATTGTAGGAAAGGTAACTAACATTGATACATTGGGAACGGCGACACAAGGAGTGGTTAACTATGCAGTACAAGTAGGTTTTGATACAGAAACCGATACTCGTGTAAAACCTGGAATGAGCGTAAGTACTTCTATTATTACTGATGTAAAACAAGACGTGCTTGTAGTGCCCAATAGCGCAATTAAAGTTCGTGATACTGAGTATTATGTAGATACACTCAACATACAAAGCGCAGGCACTCAAGGAATTGCTTCTTCTATTCCTCCAACTGGAAAAATAGTAGTAATTGGTATTGCAAATGATACGGAGACGGAAATTATCTCTGGATTAAGCGAAGGAGAAAATGTAGTGACGCGTACAATAACTGCTCAGACAACAGCCACACAAGCAACAGCACCAAGTCTCTTTGGAGGTGGCGGTGGGGTGCGTATCCAACGCGGAAATTAATTATGATTGAAATTCATAACGTTAAAAAAACATACCGAAGTGGTGATGTTGAAACGCACGCATTGCGTGGGGTAACGTTTACCATTCGCGATGGGGAATTCGTTGCTATCATGGGCCCCTCTGGTTCTGGAAAATCAACACTCATGCATCTTTTAGGAGCACTTGATACTCCTACGAGTGGAAAATTTATTCTTGATGGAAAAGATGTCTCAAAACTTTCAGACGATGAGCTTGCGGATATCCGTCGCGACAAAATAGGATTTGTATTTCAATCTTTTAATCTTCTTCCTCGTGCAACCGTATTACGCAATGTTATGCTCCCACTTGTATATGCGGGTATTCACACAGAAAAACGCGAAAAAATAGCTCGTGAAGCACTTCGTAATGTGGGCCTCAACGAAGAACATTTTACTCATCGTTCAAATCAACTTTCCGGAGGACAGGTACAACGCGTTGCAATTGCGCGCGCGCTTGTGAATAATCCGACTCTCATCCTTGCCGATGAGCCCACAGGAAACCTTGATACAAAAACTGGTGAGATTGTTATCGATACCTTTCAAAAACTAAACATGAACCAAGGGCGAACTATTGTGCTTATTACCCACGAACCTGATGTTGCTGCTCACGCAGAACGGATTATCTACATACGCGACGGACTTATTACCGAAGATAAAAAAGTAATAAATCGAAGAATTCTCCACCATGAACATAACTGATACATTTCAAGAAACATACGAAGCACTCTCAGGAAATAAAGTGCGTTCTGGGCTTACTATGCTTGGGATTATTATTGGCATTGGTTCTGTTATAGCCATGGTTTCTATCGGACAAGGTGCTCAAGGAACGATTGAATCAAATATCCAATCGATCGGCTCAAATCTAATTATGATAATGCCTGGTGCTCAGCGTGGAGTAGGAATGCAGGTAAGTCAAGGTCGTGGTTCGGCACGTTCTTTAGTACGGGCCGACGCAAGTGCTCTTATAGCAGAAATTCCTGGCATAAAAGCAGTTGCTCCAGAACTTTCATCGCGCTATCAAATAACAAGTCGTGGGAAAAATACTAATACACAAGTAGTCGGCACAACTCCTCAATATCCCGACGTACGTAATATACAGATTGATAATGGTTCATTTATTTCTGATCAACAGGTGCTTGGATCATCAAAGGTAGCAGTACTTGGACCAACCGCAAGTCTCGATCTTTTTGGTGAGGGAGTTGACCCAATTGGTCAAACCATCCGCATAAAGCAAATTGAATTCAAAGTAATCGGTGTCATAAAAGCGAAAGGAGGCTCAGGATTTGGAAGTCAGGACGATATGATTTTTGTGCCCTTAACTACTGCACAACGATTTCTTGCAGGAGATGAGTATTTAAGTACCATCAGTGTCCAAGCAGAGAATGCGAGTGTCATGACAGAGATACAGGAACAAATTACAACTCTATTATTAGAGCGTCACCATATCACCGACCCACTTCTTGCTGATTTTAATACTTTGAACCAAGCCGACATCGTTGCTACCGCATCAAGCATTACTCAAACATTTACTATTCTTCTTGCGGCAGTTGCAGGTATCTCTCTTATTGTCGGTGGAATCGGCATTATGAATATGATGCTCACTACAGTCACCGAACGCACAAGGGAAATAGGTCTTCGAAAAGCGATTGGCGCAAAAAAAAGAGATATTAGCATTCAATTTCTTGCGGAATCAATAGCACTTACTTTTCTTGGAGGGGTTCTCGGTATTGTGTTGGGATGGCTTGTTGCGTTTGGATTCACCTATTTTGGTGTTATTCAGACAAAGGTCGCAGTCTCATCAGTTCTTCTTGCATTTGGAGTATCAACACTTATTGGTATTATCTTCGGTTATTATCCATCCCGTCGCGCAGCAGGACTTAATCCAATCGAGGCATTACGATACGAGTAACATAGACAATTATACGAGCAACAAAAATATACTATGCACACAACAACAAAAAAGAAATCAATGATTGGAATAAGCGCAGCAATTCTTATAATCATTTCATTTTACGGAGGTACACAATATCAAAAATCAACACCTCAAAGTAAAGGTGGGTTTAACGCATTTCAAAATTTTTCAACAGGAAGCCAAAATGGGGGAGCGGCTCGTCGCGGAGGAATGTTTGGCGCAAATGGTGCAAGTGGAGAAATAATAAGCAAAGATAATACAAGTATTACTATAAAGCTTACAACTGGAGGATCAAAAATCGTTTTCTTCTCTTCTTCTACGCGAATCTCAAAATTAACCGATGGATCTATAAATGATTTAATAGTAGGCACACAAATAATGGCAAATGGTTCGCCAAATAAAGATGGGAGTGTTACCGCTCAAACAGTGCAGATACATCCACAAGGAACATTGCAAAATACACGCTAAACAAAAACCCCGCATCATGCGGGGTTTTTACTAGCTCACATACTACTTTAAACTATCTCTTCTTTTGGTTTTTTTAAAAATGTATCGTAACTCCATAAATCGGGACCAAAGAAAAAGACGGCAAGGGTTGCAATCGCGATTCCATAATCACGCACACCAATTGCGTTATAACCCACTACAAGAGTGATATCCAACATATGAACTGCCAGAAGAAATGCACTCACTCTCGTAAAAAATCCGAAAAGAAGTGCTAAGCCAAATACTATTTCAAATGCGCCATTACAATACACAAGCGTTTGAGCACTCACAGGGGAAAGTGCCACAATTGATTTCGGAATATAACTCACCCACATAAGAGGGGAGATAAGCTGCTGTAAACCAAACCACAAATACACAACGGTTATTCCAATACGAAGAAATGCGGGAGCAATAAGTGGAAATCGATTTATAAAATTATTCATACTCTTTTATTTAAGAATACCAATTTTAAGAGAAGCAAGTTCGCGCTCCGGACTTCGATTTCCTCCATGCTGATCAACAAACGATGCGGTGCTATCATTTCCACACATACTAATAATAGCATCGGAACCTCCGGGGTGCTGATTAATCCATTCAGTAAGATTATACACTCCACCACGCACCACACTCCAACAATCCTGACTATTATTATGCTTTGCCACTTCTGCTGCAGAATAGCCCTTTTCTCCCGAAGAAACGGGTGCCTTTGTAGGAACTTCCTGACCTCCATTTAGACTTGAAGTTGCGGTTTGTTGTATTGCTGGCCGTCCTACCGTGATTTGTATATTAACCTGGCTCCTCACAAATACGATGCCAACAATGATAAGTCCTGCGATACCGAGAAATATAATTGTAGAAATTATTTTATTCATATGATGTAGTAATTATACTATGCTCCAATAAAAAATAAAATTTTACCCCCAACAATTTGCTGAGGGTAAAAATATATTATTTCTTCATTTTTCTTTTCTTTCCTGGAATCCATTCCCAGAAAACCGTTGAATTGCGTTTCCTGAAATCCTTCTCCTTTTTTGCACATCCTGCACAAAATGGATGATTCCCTGCAAACTGGGTATGACGAATCCATGTCGCGTTTTCATCACATCCGCTGCACTTTTTTACTTCTTGCTGCTGTTTTGTCATAACGCCTCCAATAAGTAATAGGTTCTCGCACTAGATTACCCTTATTGCTACCACTTTTCAAATACAAAATTTTATTGGCGAAAAACACATATAAATTGTATAACTAGATTAGTATTCATTTACAAGAAAAGGAGGTACATCACATGCTTCTCAAATCACGCTGTATTATTGCTTGGATATTTAGCATAGTAGGAATGATCATCAGTTTGGGTGGAATAGTCTGCCCAATTTGGCTTGCGTATGCTCATGAAGACGTTTTCATCGAAGTCTTTCAAAATCCGATAGCCGCGTTCGGCCTCATCGTTTCGTTCCCAGTTATTGGAATCATTGTCCACGGAATAGGGAGGGTCTTAACCATAACCGGCTTTAGTGAGATTCCACGATGGAAAAAATAATCTGCAATACACAAACCCCGATATTCTTGGGGTTTTTATTTATACTAAACATATATAAAACCCCGCGATAACGCGGGGTTTGATTATCCATCAATACCAAGGTACTTAAGATTTCGAAAGAGCGGTTGTTCTAAATCGAAATAGCGATTAACCATATCCTTCGGCTTTTCTGAAAGTGGCACAATTTCTATGTCCGTCCACGAATGTACACTACACGGAAAAGGAATCGATACATTCTCGATAAGAATTGAGTTTAGTGTTGATCCGGCCTGTTTAAGAATAAAATTGCGATGAATACCATCGGTAATCACCATATTATTTCCATGCATTTCAACAAGCGGAGGAAGATAACACGCAAGTGCTGGCTCGTTTGAGCCGTTGATACCAAAAATGAAATAAGCACCAAGATCGCTCAGTCCTCCATTCACTCCGAGAAAATTATGAAAAATGTTCGGAATATTCTCGATCATTTTCTGATAATTCTCTCGGTAGATAAATTTCTGACCAATCTTCAAATAACGAGGATCAATCTTTATCATTTGAATACGCGCTTTTGCATAGGGAAGTTGATTATCCATCGTCCGGATGCGTTGAATAAGACGAAGCAAAAGATCTGTACTTATAGGAATTGGTGGAGAAGTGATACTCGTAATATCCCGTAGTGGGACAATACGTTTTACTGCTTTTACATTCGGCAGATGAAGTTGAGTTTCAAATTCATCAAGCGAAAGTGCAATACGATTCAAAAAATCGTCGGTTAGTATTTGCCATGCGGGCATAAGGTAGTCCCTTTCTTTATAGGTTGGTAAGCTTCTGTAAAAAAGCATACGCGCAATGATAGAGATGAGTCAATAATCTCGAACTATTGACTTTTACTCCAAAAAGGCGTATTCTAATGCCAGTTCACTTTACTACTCAATCACTATATTTTGAAAGGAAATTATTTATGTTCATCATAAAAGGTGTTCAAATTTATCGCGTAGATGCGGATTTGGGAAGGACTCACTTCTTTTCACATGTGCAACCACGCTCACTTCAACCATTGAGAAAAATCTCATTCGGAAAATGTGAAATGGAAGTAATCGCGGAGCGTTTACTTACCCTTTCTATTGAAGCGAGGCAGTGGGTTGGCGCGTCATTTCGCGACTTTGCCTTAATCGATCAGCTTCGCGTACGCGATACTATTCGCAAAAAATTGCCGAAAGTTGGTTACATGACGCGAGTTCCGAAACTTCCGAAAAATGCAGAACGACGATCAATCGTATTTTCAGGAAGATTAGGTATGAATCGTATGTCAGAAATTTCAACTGTGAAAGGATTTCCGCTCAGTATTGTTATGGGAGTTCGGATGCTTGAGGAAAGGGGCATGATATCCATCTCTCATGAAAATCTCGAGGATGTAATCATACCAACCGAGGCTCTTATCCTCAAAGCCTTAAAGCAGAAATGAGTATATACAAAAAACCGCGTGTACTACGCGGTTTTATATTAATAAAAAACGGCTCATTATGAGCCGTTCAGGTTTTTTGCTTCAAGTGCGGATAAAATATATTCTGCAATGTGACCGGACATCTCCTGCTTATTGACGTTTGTCGTGTCGAAAAGATGAAGATTTGGATATGAAGGAGAAAGCACTTCATATGCCTCTTTATATCGGTTTACAAGTGAGGTGACTGTTTTCAGATTCGTGGTTTCACCCAATTTTTGAGTAAGCGCATTCTCCCGTTCTCGAATTATTGCTAACTCAGGATCACAAATCATAAAAAAGGCTGCATCAATGTAATTTGCCCAAAATGGATCAAGAAAAAATTGCTGAAAGAGTTGCTTTCTTTCCTTGGAAAGCTTTCCTTTTTCTTCCCAATACATCATCCACACATGCGCGTCAAAGAGCGCACGGTCAAAGATAACAAGATCGTGTTGATGTCCCCACGCTTGGTCGATGACATTAGTAAGTGCATAGAGTCCCGTACGTGCGTTGTAGACGGGCGTATCGCGGGTAATATAGCGAATAACCTCAGCGCCTTCTTGAGGCTTCCATACACTGAAATCCATACGGCGGAAAAACTTGTCGATTTCGACGATGGTGGTTGTTTTTCCCGCCGAGGGGGAGCCAGTAACTTCAACGATAAACGGACGTGGGATGTAATCTCGATTATGGCGAATATCTTTCTTGAGATATTTGAGAAGGCGATTTGCCCTTATCTCAAAATTCGTTTCTTGCTCGTGCGTGAATGCCATAAGAACCTCTCTGTATTGTGTTAGATATGAACTATTGATTAGAATAGAAGAAATGAGGAAAAGAAGTCAATCGAACATAAAAATAGGGCTTGATATGGATGGGGTACTTATTGACCACACAGGAATCCGCATTAAGCTCGCTAAAGAATATGGCTTTGCCTTAACTCCCAAGGACACCCCTTCGGATATATTGCGTACCATTCTTCCCGATAAAGAACGATGGGCGATTCAAAACACTATCTACAATGACCCTTTCGTTTCACTCCAAGCGCCACTTATCAAAAATGTTGAGGAGAGTTTAAAACGATTAACAGAAGTGAAAATCCCATTTTTTCTTATTTCTCGTAGAAAGGATGCGAATCTTGCAATGCGACTTCTCGAAGCGCGTGGTATCTGGCCGCGCTATTTCAATCCTGAAAATACACGCTTTGTTATAACCCCTGAGGATAAAGATACGGAGGCAATAAAGTTCGGGATTACACACTATGTGGATGATGAAATAAAAGTACTTAAAGCACTCAACTCCGTCCCACATAAAATACTTTTTGATCCCTACGATGCCCAAGAAGAAGGGAATTATGTACGGGCTCGCTCATGGGAAGATGTTATGCAACATTTTCTAAACCAATAACCATTGACTTATTTGTTAATATATGATATTATTGCTCTAGCAATTAATTCACATTATTCTGGAGGTTTGAATGAAGCATAGCGAAACAAATCTGAAAGCAACGCTTCCTTGTATCCATTGTGGGAAAGAAATTGAAGTACATCTCTATGCAAGTCCTCTTCATGGAGACGGGGGAGAAACTTTAGGATATCAAGGAAATAAAAACGGGGGTCGACAGGAAGTTATCTGTACTTCGTGCGGCACCAAGCAATTGTTTGGTATTTCAATCAGTGTTGAAAAATGCGGAACCTCACTTGCCGCATAAAAAATAAATCCCGATAATATCGGGATTTTTATTTGTACCACCTTTCCCTTTGCTGATTAATCTCATTTGGGAAATGGTTCTTTCATGTTATTCAAATTCTACAAAAAGTGGGGAATGATCAGAAACTTCATCAGGCAAAACCTTAAAATCGATTTCTTTTACATTGTGGGACAAAAAAACAAAATCAGCAAATCGTTCTGTTTTTTTATAAAGACTGGTACGTGTTGAGGTAACGTTGTGTTTTGTCACAAGATTTATCATTTCCTTCTCAATCATTCGTATGCTTTCGGTGTCAGGTCTTAAATTAAAATCGCCACAAAGCACCTTAGGGACATCTTTGTTTTAATTTAAAAAGGTAAGTATCCTTTCTGATTGCAGAAGACGAATCTCGTTATCTCCCTTTCCAGTTCCTATTCGAAAAATTTCATTATCTCCCTTTCCAGTTCCTGCCCAATGTCCGTGTACATTCATAATAAGCATTTCTTTTCCATTTTTTACTCTTAACCATTGAAGCTTCCTTCCATGATCGCTTTCGTCTTCTGGGGTATATGCCTTATTTTCATAAAGACATATTTCGCTTGTTGCTAAAACCTCCATTCCCTTTTTCACAAATATTGCGAGTCCATAAAATCCACCATGAATAGGGCAGAAATATCCAATATGATTAGTAAGTATAGATTGAATTTCATCAAAAAGTTTTTCATTGCCACCCTCTTCAAAAATAAAATCAGTAGTGCGCGTTGTTTCATCAAGATTATGAAATATTTCCTGGAAACAAAAAATATCGACGTCTTTATTTTTTAAAAGAAATTGAGAAAGGGGATCGCGCAATTTCCCCGCTAGTGTATTTAATGTAATAAGCTTCATGATTCTTTTCCTAAATATTATTTATTTCTATTGTGCGCCTGATTACTCAATTGTAACAGAGTAAAAATAAGTTGACATATGACCTTGCCGCGTGTTTTGATTGGGTTTAGATCTTCACACAGCAGAAAGGAATATATCTAATGGCACTTCCAATAGATCTTGTACTTGTACGCCATGGCCAATCAGAAGGAAATATTGCAAAACGACGGTCAGAAAGCGGCGATCATGAGGCATTTACTCCCGAATTCAGAAATCGTCACTCAGCGAGTTTCCGCCTTACTGACCTTGGGAGAGAACAGGCAAAAAAAGCAGGAATAGTGATTCGTAATGAATTTCCTGCATTCGACCGCCACTTCGTTTCAGAATATCTTCGTGCCATGGAAACCGCGGCACACTTACTATTACCAGAAGCTTCGTGGCGCTCAGACTTTTATCTCACGGAACGTGATTGGGGAGAACTCGATATCTGCCCAGAAAACGAGCGCGATGAAAAATTCGGAGAAGCACTAAGACGTAGAGAAACGAATCCGTTTTTCTGGCGACCACCAGGAGGAGAGACGTTTGCCGACCTCTGTTTACGCGTAGACAGAGTGCTTCATACACTTCACCGAGAATGCAACGATAAACGCGTCATCATTGTCTGTCACGGAGAAGTGATGCGTGCATTTCAAATTCGTATTGAACGCATGTCACAATCTCGTTTTCGTGATTTAGCATTTTCTCATCAAGACGAGGATCGTATCTACAATTGCCAGATTATTCATTATTCACGAAGGGAAAATGGAGTAGGCTTACTTGCTCCTTATGTAGGATGGGTACGAACGATTCGCCCCACTGCAGAACCTCTATGGATTTCGAAATGGTCCGCAATTAAGCGACCTCATTATTCCAACGCCGACTTGCTAGAAATTGTTTCGCACGTCGCACCAATGCTTAAATGAGCATTGAATACATTTTCCTCCGAAGAGAAATCTTCGGGGGATTTTATTTATCTTTTGTAATTCCCCATCGCCAGCGAGGTTTCTCACCAGTCTTATAACAAATGATTAAAAGCACTATTACTGCCAAAGTAAGTTTTCCAAAATACCAATGGAAATTAAAATCAATTGGCTCTCTATCTGATTCGAGACTAAGTGCATTCCAAAATACAAACCAAAGAAAAAGTGCTGTTACGCCATATCCTTGCCAAGATACAGGGACCCAACCCCATCCATAGAGTTTCCGTTTAAACCAGAGTTTTTCTGGATTATCTCTAAGATACGCAACATATTTCTTTATCATAAATGATTATTCTTTCTTAAAACGAGGAAAAAAGAATAAGAAAAGAATAAAAAGAGCTGCGTTCCCAATAAAAATGTCTCGACTCATCACACGACGCACCGCATCCACAAATGATTCTTCACCAATTCGAAATGCGCCTGATTTTTCTACATATTTCAAATAAAAACTTGAATTTATAATTGCGTCACGTGGTGCATATGCAGTTGTAGATTCAGGACAGGGAGCAACAAGACACGGGTTTGTTGTCTTGATAGGAATCATCGGAAAATAAAAGAACACGAGGTTTATGATCGCAAGTGTGATGAGCTTTACCAATACCGATTTTATGACTTCCTTAATCATCGTGTAATACATTTATTATAGAAGATTTTTAAAAATGATTCTATGGGAGTATGCCATAGTTGCACCTTTGAAACTGGAAAGATGGGGTTTGGGAGTGTGTTGCAATGGTTCCTCATTGCATCTACTTGCTACAAAAAAAGAGTGGGGTATACTTAATCATGGAAACACACAAAGTAGGGTATCATTTCTTCGGACTCACCGAAGAAATTCTGTTTCTGGTTCGAAAGAACAC
>JBAYJE010000004.1:0-65747 GCA_041665265.1 Minisyncoccota bacterium
AAATTGTTCGCCACGGATATCATACGCCATTCGATATTTATCATCCCCCGTTCCATACTCATTAAATTCTACGGTAATACCAGGAACCTCCCAATTGCGCTTCTCGAGTTCCAACACAATTTGCCGACACACAGAATCAAACGGATACTGAGTTGAAATCGGATAGAGAAATTGCACTCCATTGCTCTTTGCTTGTTGCTGTAATTGCTCGTCAGACGGTTTTAAAAATCGTCCTTCTTTCGCGCGCCATCCGGCACGTTTTTTACGAAGTTTTCCCAAAAGTACTTCCATGCCTCTTTCCGGCCATTCCGACTCTTTCCAGACCGATGGTTCAAGCGAGAATGTCACCGAACCCGTAAGTCCTTCAGTGGTCGCGACAGCATAAGGACCATGTTTTCCTGTAGGAACAACTATTTCATGCACAATTGCCTTGAGTGTGCTCATACATCACCTCTTTTGTTAAAGAACGTCTGTTGCGCACTCCGCAACGGAGACACCTGATATATTCAGGAATGACTATAAATTACATATTTTAGTGTTTAATGTCAATGAAGAACTGCTCTCCTTTGAGCATCTGCTTTCTATAAATAAATGCCCCTCAAAAATTAGTTCGTCACTATAATACTCCCCTTCATCGGTAAGTGAACACCACAATGATAATTTACAGTACCCACATCATTAAAAGTGAAGCTAAATGATTGTCCCGGAGAAAGCATCTCCGAATTAAGAAGGTCTCCCGAGTCAGATACTATAGTATGTGGTGCAGTATCATCATTAATCCAAGTGACTTTTGTTCCAATTTTTACAGACAGTGTTGCGGGATTAAAAGTATAGTTTCTTATATTAATAACAGCACCCGACACCTCAGAAGGTTGAGTTGAGGTCCCTACTATATCTATTTTGTTTCTAAAACCAAAATAATATATTCCCAAACCAACAATAATCAACAATACGAAGGGTATTATTATTTTCTTCATATACCAATTATAACAAATAGAAGGCATTGCTCTCCGAGTAAAAAGGCTTATTTTCCTTGATTCACAGCAGACTCTATTTAATCCCTATAATTGGTGGTTCTACCTAGACTCACCTTCAAAATTTTGTACCACCTCACCAAACTGCATAGTAACTGGATCAAGTTTAAGCCATAAACTCTTACCCATTGAAGGTTTAGTGGCAAGGGGCTCATTTGGCAAACGAACAGCATAATTAACAACAATAACATTTTGCCTATCCGTTCCTTTGCTTGTTTTCCCCTCATCCATTCCGGTTGTCTGTGGAGCAATACGATCACCCAAGAAGACTGCCTGTGAACCAACATAACCAGTTGGGGTATTTAAGGCAGCAACAAAATAGAAGAAAGTACCACTTCCGCCGGTTTCCTGAGTCAAAATAAAAGCGACATCTTCACGACCATCATTATTAAAATCGTGCTTCACTTCATTGCCAAAATAACGAGTAATAATTTTTGTCGCTGAACCAGGAGTTATTTCAATTTCAGACAACCCATTGATAAGGGTAATATGGCGCCCCTCAATGGTGTATGTCGCGTTTTTATAATCTTTTATTAAAATTTGATTAATCACTTTTTCTTTGCTTGAATATGATTTGAAAACAATAAAGCCGACAAACAACATCAATACAACGAGAATTATCAAGATAATATTTTTTTTCATATGTATTCATTATACCGTTTAGGGTGCCATTAAATGTACACAAAATAAAAATCCGAGCGATGCTCGGATTGTGCCTATTTTTTTTGTAACTTCGCTTCTTGGTGCCGGCATAGAGCAGCGAGATAATTCCAGGTCATCATGGCCGCTTGAAATCCATCCATGCCTCGTCCGTCTTTTATTATTTTTTTCACCACAGGATTACTACTTTTTGGCGATGGCCCTCCCTCAAAAATGAGCTTCATTCCATTTACCTTGAGACGACTCCTTTTTACGTGAGGTTTTACATAATCTCGCCAGAGTGCATAAGATATTGGATCAATTTTCTTCATTTCGCGAAGACTTATTCCTTTATCCATATTTCCACCTTTCTATTAGTGTGTAAAAAACTGCCCTCACTATAAGATTTTGAGATATTGAAGTCAACTTTAATTTTTCAAGTAAGATGGGGCTAGGGTTATTTTAAAAATAAAAGCCCCTGATTTGTTCAGGGGCTTCAATGTCTTTAATACAACTACTTCTTTTCGGATGATTTTGTCATCACTACAAAAGAATTTGGTTCACCAAGGATTTTTTCATAACTCGGTATGGAGATAACCCAAGGTGATATTTCGCGATAATAAACCGGTTGTTGGCACTCAATGAGAGAGCCCTGAAGTTCGTACACTGAGTTCTCTAACTCAATTATCTCTTCAACGGTTTTTGCGATTGTTTCGTTGCTCTTCAAAGTGGGGAATTCCAACAATACCTCTGGTTTAATATTCCCCATAATTTTTCGCTCAAGCTTTGGATATTTTGCCAGTTCCGTTTTAACAATATTGATCAACTTGTCTCGGCGACCTTCGTAAAGCCTGATTTTGTTGAGTACCGTTTTTATTTGAGTAAGACCTTCGAGTTGATTAGTATATGAGCCCGCTGACATTGATACGAGCCAAATACCGGCAACGACAAAAGCCACGATAGAAAAAATATTACAAACGGACTGACCGTCACTGTCTTCCATCTGATACCCGCTTAATACTGTTAAGGCGATTCCTACAACAACAAAAATTGTTACTGCAATCTTGCTAAACATAATTCGTTTCTCCTTTGATGACGCGGTTTATGAAATTGGTAATAAAACTACCTAGTTTTAACTGTTTACAGTATATAACATATTATTATATTTGTCAAGTATTCTTCTTAACCGAGACAGAATCTCGGTTTCTAGCTTTGTTCTTCGGGTAGAGCGACGTTGGGGTGGCTTTAATAGAAAACCGCTTAAAATTTCTTAATAACTCTTGTGTTCTCTATCTTTCAAATCTTTTTTTGCTTTATTAACAAACTTTCCGAACTGGCGGTCCTTTTCTCTCTTCTCAAGTTCGGTCATCTCATGATACTCGGCCTCCTTTTTCAAATTCGTATAATTGAGATATTTCCCCTTATCTAACTTGCCAGATTTCAATGCGGATAACACTTCACATCCGGGCTCGCTAACATGGGCGCAATTAATATATTTACACTTCTTGGCCAGGATAGTTATCTCGTCAAATAAATCAACCACTCCCTCTTTTGCAATTGCCATCCCTACTTCCCTCATCCCTGGGTTGTCTATCACGATACTCCCACTTTTCAAAAAATACATTTCGCGACTTGTGGTAGTGTGCTTACCCCTGCCGCTATATTTGCTTATGTCTCCAATTTTTATCTTCTCTCCCTCTCCAATTAATTTGTTGATTAAAGAAGATTTTCCAACACCAGAAGAGCCTAAAAAGCAGTAGGTCTTCCCACGCACCATATGCTTCCTAAGTTCATCCAAGCCCTCGGTGCTTACCGTGCTCGTGGTAACAATGTCGACATCCTTAAATCTTCGTTTAAGCTCGCTCAATTTAGAATTCAAATTTTCTTTGGAGATTAGGTCTACCTTATTTAATACGATGACCGGTCTGACTCCCCCATCTCTCGCAATAGCAAAATATCTTTCAAAACGATTAAGATTATAATCTCTATCAACAGACTCAATTGCATATACCACATCTATATTTGCTCCAATAACTTGTGTTTTAGTTTTCTTGCCAGCCCTATTCTCATCCCCAAACTTTCTCTTAATTATTGTTTTTCTAGGCAATATTCCGCGAATTACTGCTTGTCCGTCATTCAATTCATCAATAACCACCCAATCCCCAATTACCGGATAATCCTCCCTCGAAGAAGCTCTGAACATTTGCTTTCCAGTTATTTTTGCCAAAAATATCCCGTTCTGATTTATCGCTTCGTAAACACTTCTATGCTCGGTAATAATGCGAGCAACCGAAAAACTATCTAAATTCAGCTTCTTTCGATTGATTTCAAAAAAGTCATCGTAGCCGAAGTCTTCAATTTTTGGCTTAGCATTCATTAAAGTAATTGTTACCCACTTACTATATTCATTTGAAATTTCAATGTCTAATTCAAAATATAAAAACAACCCCATCAAATTAGGTCATTTTGTTAGCTCTCTAAGTGGGGTGATGTTAGAACAATTTTAGAAAATGCTCTACCATATCCACAATGACTAAATTAGTAACGGTAAAAGAAGTTGTTTCTCATTTCTTAGCCTCTAACGAAGCCAAAGACAATACTATCGTTACTATTATTAAAAGTGCTAACCCCGACAAACGTTTAAAAACTCTATTAAACAAATACCTCAATTTGTCTCACACTTCTCTTTTTTCCTTAGTGAAAAACAAAGGGAGGCTTCAAATGTTCAATCAGCATTCGTGGACAATAAAAAAGTTGAATTGAAATATATTGGAACTTGGCCGGGAACTGGGGACCTGCCCGTAGAATGGTGTCAGCTATCTGTCGTGGATGCCGCGTCTATAATTCAGGAAAATAAAGATAAATGTAAAAATCTAAAAAGTGTCAAAAGAATCTTTAGTATTCAAGAAAATATAGATACGGTATTAAAATATTTTTATCCCATTCTCATTCCTGGTGGTGATATAAGGAAAAATAGCAACTGTTTGTTTCTACCCTTTGATGCTGACGATGGCTCACATCGTTTGATTGCAGCAGCACTTTCAGGTAGAAAAAGTGTTCTGGCATATGTAGGAACTACCACCAATATCTATAGCAAAAATTAAGGACAAAAATACCAAACGACCTGGGTTAGTCAGATCTTTTCTTCTTGCTCTTTATCACACCTACAATACCCGTAATAAATAATAGAAGTCCGAGTAGCTGTCCTCCAGGACTATCATCAATTTCACCATATACAAACATAAATGCCCCGAATGATATTACTAAAAAGGAATATAGTATTCTGTTTCTTTTCATATAAGGAATATACCACAATCATTAGTAATCAACCGAAATAAATTTACTCTCCTAGTAAAGTGGTATTGGAATGGTTTTAGAAAAATAAATACCTCCGAATTCGGAGGTAAAAACTTAAAGTTAATCAACAATAATATAATCTTTTTGGACTGTACTGGAATTTAACGAGAAAACCCAACCTTCATCGTTAAATTGCATTACATAGAATTTTCCCTTTTCAATTTCTTCCCACATGGCCCGATCTTTAAATCGAATAAAACCATCACCACCCGAAGCATACAAGGTACCGGCTTCCATTCCTTTTGGATTATTTTCCGTCGATATCCCTTTATCCTTCACTTGCATATTTACTACATAGAACCCTCCAGAACTCTTACATCCTTGAAAAGACACAAGAAGCCCTAAAAATATTGGCAATAATATCAGTAAACGCATAACACCTCCAAAAAGTGATTAAAAAGTAACTGAAAGTAGAATAGCATATTTATGTACTTATGTCAATTACTTGCTCCCCGGGTAGCCTGTCTGCCGGTAGGCAGGGATTCGCCTCTCCCTTCGGTCGAGACCTCATTACTTCGTAATTTCGGCCACGGTTCGAATCCTATCGGAGATAAAATACCGAATGACACAAAGTCATTCGGTATTTTCATTAGCTCCCCGGGTAAGCGGACTTGCCCGGGAGCTGCGTTCGGAAATATAAATGCGCCATAAGGCGTATTTATATTTCACTCACTTGCTCCCCGGGTAGGATTCGAACCTACGACCATCGCGTTAACAGCGCGCCGCTCTACCGCTGAGCTACCGGGGAATGTACTCATCCATTATAAGAAAAAACGGCCCGCTGTAAAGTCAGCGAGCCGTTATGTATGAATCGAGAATGGCTACTAATTGGCGTACGAGAGATAATTGTAATTGACGTTCTGTAAGGTTAAGGTCGACAGAAACAACGGGTACATTCGGATGCTGTTTTTTATGTTCCTCAGCCCAATAAGGGCCAGTCACCGAAAGTGGCATTAATGCGTAGCGTGTATTTACACATACGACATAAAAATCAATTCCTTTGATTACATCATCAAAACTCAACTTCCCCGTTTCTATAAAATCTCTAATTCTCTTTTTCTCCTTAAGATATACAAGGATGTCGCGGATTTTCTTCTGGCGTTCATCTCCTACTACACGTGAACGTGCTGATTGAAATGGAATCACATCTTTTATCTGCGTCACGATTTGCTTAAACCGCATGCGAATACCTCCTTTCTAAGGATTCTCAATAAAACAAATGACTGTCTGCAAGCATAAAAGTATTTTTGATTTCTTGCAAGGACGCCTGAAAATGGGTATAGTAAAAATCGCTACGCCCCTATAGCTCAATGGTAGAGCAGCTGCCTTTTAAGCAGTTGGTTCTAGGTTCAAATCCTAGTGGGGGCACAAAACGAAAAACATAGATACTTGTTATCTGTGTTTTTTGTTTTTATCAGGATTTGAACATTGGCCGAAATTACGAAGTAATGAGGCTTCGACCGAAGGAAGAACGTCGAGAGGTAAATCCTATCTTCTTTTATCTCTTAATCGAAAGGGGAAACAATTCCATCTCATCTTCCTTATTTTTTCGTGCACTCAGTGACATCTTTTTCCCCTTCGATAAAACGAAATACGTCTTGATGTTCCCAAAATGAAAATGCGCCATCTTTTGTTGAAAATTTTGCGCCGCTCGCAGAGATAGCCGAAATCATTTCATGATTTGTTATTATTCTTTCTCTTACTATAGTAAGAGAAAGTTTTTGTAGAATGCCTCCTGCATTGGGACTATAATAAGTAGCAGAAGCTACGCTTCCGTCCTTGCACACAAGACTAACCGTGGTCACTTTCGCCCTAGGAAGAATATCTCCGTTATCTATGAAATTAAAACGAATAAACCCTGCGATAGCGACAACAAGAATAAGACTGATAATTATGCCAAAATCGATGTGTGTTATATTCTTCATGTATGCTAAGAATATCATAAACCCCACCAAATGGTGGGGTTTATTACTCAAAACAATCACTTGTTTACTACTTTATGAGCATCCGCCTGAAGAATCACCACACTGGAGGCAAGTAAGACAGGTGCCAGTACGCACCATCATGCCCCCACACTTTCTACACACCACATCAGCAACTACACTACTTTTTGCTTTCTTCTGTGGCTCATCGAATCCGTTCCCTCCTGTCACTGTGGCATGAACTGCTACAGGCGACTGGATGTCTTGTACTTCCTTTGTGTCGTGCTTCCCCTCTTCAAGAAGTTGAATCATACCGAATTCGGAAAGATCATCTGAAGTAAGGAAGCGAAGTGCGAGATAACGAAAAATATAATCTACGATACTCGTCGCAATTCTAATATTTGGATTTTCTGTAAATCCTGCGGGCTCGAAACGAGTATAAATAAACTTATGAGAAAGATCCTTCAACGGCACACCGTACTGAAGTGCCATTGAAACGGAGATTGCAAATGCATCAAGTAATCCGGAAAGAGTACTTCCCTGCTTCGACATTCTAATAAATATTTCAGAGAGCGCTCCATCTTCGTAGGTGCTATAGGTAAGATATCCCTCATGCCCTGCAATTGAAAACTTATGTGTTTCAGATGCGCGTGTCGCAGGAAGTCGTCTTCGAGTAATAGTATCTGCTACCACCTCAGGTTCTTTTTTCTTCTTTTGTGCGGCGGTGCTGAGTGGTTGTGTTGCTTTTGATCCATCACGATATACAGCAAATGCTTTAATGCCATGTTTCCACGCCATCATATATGCATCTGCAATTTCTTCTTTCGTCGTCTCATGCTCCATATTAAATGTTTTTGAAATAGCGCCAGAAATAAATGGTTGCACCGCTGCCACCATCTTCACATGACCACGCCACGAAATTGAACGTGTGCCGTTTGCCGATCTCACTGCGCAATCAAATACAGGGAGGTGGTCATTTTTTAAATGGGGAGCACCTTCAATGGTATTATGTTCTGCAATCCATGTAGTGATATCTGCCTGTTCACTACTTGAGTAACCAAGATTTTGAAGCGCGGGTTCTACACTCGCATTTACAATCTTCATCCATCCTCCTCCGACGAGTTGTTTCATCTTCACTAATGAGAAGTCTGGTTCGATGCCTGTTGTATCACAATCCATCATGAAAGAAATAGTACCTGTGGGTGCAATCACGGTAGTTTGCGAATTACGAAATCCATTTTTCTCACCGAGTTTATATGCCTCCTCCCACACTTCGCGAGCTGCCGCGCCAAGATTTTTATCATTCAATGAGAATGGATTGATGGTGTGTGATGCCGCGCCATGCATACGAATAACATTAAGCATTGGGTCACGATTAATCGCATAGCCCTCAAACGCGCCCACCTGCCTTGCAATAACTGAGGAGAAACGATATGCCTCACCTGCCATAAGTGACGCTATAGCGCCTCCAAGTGCCCTCCCCTCATCAGAATCGTAAGGAAAGCCTTTGGTCATAAGAAGTGCACCAAGATTAGCAAAACCAAGCCCTAGCTGCCTAAATTTATGAGCATTCTCCCCAATCTTCTCTGTGGGATAACTTGAGGCATCTACAATAATATCTTGCGCCAAAATAAAAGTATCAACGGTATGCTTAAACTCTTTTACCATGAAAGTGCCATCTTCCTTAAGAAATTTCATAAGATTGATGGACGCAAGATTACACGCCGAGTTATCAATGCTCATATATTCTGAACACGGATTCGATCCATTAATTCTTCCCGAATTTGGAATGGTGTGCCATCTATTAATAATTGAATCGAATTGCACTCCAGGATCACCACACTCCCATGCGGCGCTCGCAATTTCATTTAAAATATCTCGCGCACGATATTGTTGTGCCGGCAATCCACTTGTGAGAAATTTTGTCTCCCATGTGCCATCACGTTCCGCCGCCTGCATAAATTCATCAGTGATACGCACCGAATTATTTGCATTTTGATATTGGATAGAATTCCATGCCTCGTTATTTAAATCGAGCATGTTATACCCACCTTCCATGAGTACGCGAACCTTTTTCTCCTCCTCCGCTTTCACGCGAATGAATTCTAAAATATCTGGATGATCAATATTTAAAATAACCATCTTTGCTGCACGTCGTGTAGTGCCACCAGATTTAATCATACCCGCCACCGAATCTGCGCCACGCATAAAAGAAACGGGACCAGACGCATGACCACCCTTTGAAAGCGATTCAAGTTTTGAACGAAGTGTTGAAAGATTAATTCCCGCACCAGAACCTCCCTTAAAAATCATTCCTTCTGTTTTAATCCAATCAAGAATGGAACGCATATCATCATCCACCGAAAGAATAAAACACGCAGAACATTGTGGTTTCTCTACCATGCCAACGTTAAACCACACAGGACTATTAAATGAGCCGCGTTGAAATAAAAGAATGCTCGCAAGTTCTTCTTCAAAAATTTTTCCCTGTGCCACATCGAAGTAACCGAACTTTTCTCCCCATGCACGAATATTTGTGGTGATTCTTGAAATCATTTGCTTTGCACTCTCTTCGCGCTCTGCGCTGTCTACTTTTCCACGAAAATATTTTGCAACAGTAATATTAATTGCATTTGCAGACCAAAAATCAGGGAACTCAACATTTTTTTGTTCAAATACTTTCTTTTCTCCTCCTACTACCGCATCTCGTCGCGCCCACGTTACCTCATCATAGGGATGAATTCCTTCATGCGTGAAAACACGTTTCAACGAAATCTCGTTTCGTGATTTTGTCTTTTCACCACTTCCTTTTTTTATAGTGGGGGTTCCTGGGGTTGTTTTCTTTATTACCATGAGTTCATGATATCAGAAAAAAAAATCGTTTTTTCTGTGCATAAGAGGCGCAAAAGATATAAAAAATGGCTCTCTGTCAAAAGAGAGCCACTCACCCTAAATTATTTTTTCTTCTTCCGAAGGAATGCGGGAATCTCCCACGTTTCTTCGTTATCGGAAACCTGTGTTTTTCCCGCTTTCTCCTTTTCTGAAACATTTGATACCTTTTCCTTCGAGTCGGCTGTAGGAGGAGTAGGAATTTTTACTGTTTTAGGAAACTCATCAGTTATGAAAAGTGTGGGAGTTGCCATACGAGTTTGGAAAACGCCATTAAATCCGGTTGCAATGACCGTCACCTTAAGACTCTTATCTTTTAGACTCCTATCGTGATATGCGCCAAAAATAACACGTGCATTTGAATCAAGATTCCCCGCCACCGTCTTTGCAATATCATTTACTTCGGACATTTTAATGTCGCGCCCTCCTGCAATACTAAAAAGCACGCTTCGTGCACCATCAATAGAGATTTCGAGAAGTGGGGAATTCAACGCCGCATTTACTGCTTTCACACTTCTATCCTGACCTGAGGCGATACCAATACCTACCATCGTCTGCCCTGCATCGCGTAAGATTGCACGCACGTCTGCAAAATCAACATTAATAAGGCCTGGCATATTAATAAGTTCTGCAAGCGACTGCACACCGTTACGTAATACGTCATCAATAAATCCAAATGCGCGCACTACCGAAGTGTCTTTATCAATTAATCCAAAAATGCGGTCATTCGGAATAACCACAAGCGCATCTACTTTTTCTTTAAATTTAATAAGTGCTTCTTGTGCGATTGCCATGCGCTGTGCTCCCTCAAATCCGAATGGTTTTGTAATAATACCAATCGTAAGAATTCCTTTTTCTTTTGCGATATCCGCAACCACTGGACCGGCACCACTCCCCGTACCACCACCAAGTCCTGCAGTCACAAAAACAATATCTGCATCTTCAAGTGCTTCACCAATCTCAGAACGATTTTCTTCAGCGGCTTGCTTTCCTATTTCAGGATTCATTCCTGCACCAAGTCCTTTGGTAAGTGCTTTTCCAATATAAATTTTCTTATGTGCCGATGCGTAATCCAAATCTTGTGCGTCGGTATTAATCGCAATATACTCCACACCACGAATACGATCACTCTCCATCATGCGAGTGATTGCGTTTCCCCCACCACCACCTACTCCTATCACTTTAATTTTAGTAAGTGTGGAAGAAATCTTTTTCTTTACAGGCATATCAGTTGTTTTCTCAGATGACTGAGGGATTGTTCCTTTCTTTTTTTTCTTTGTCATTTTCTTTTTGTTCATAGATTAAGGAAAAAGATTCTTAAGCACTTGGCGAACTATATCTAATACATTACTCCCTGGTTTTTTATCTTCCGCACTTCCCCACATAAGCAATCCAACCGCGGTCACAAACTCTGGATCATCTAATAACTCTTGATGTGCGGGATTGGTAATTTCCATATCGGAAAGATTGGGAAATCCTACTTGCGCAGGAAGTTTTAACTCCTGTCTCACAAACTCAGTCATTCCAGGAAGCTTCACACCACCCCCCACAATTACTACTCCACCTGGGAGTTGAAGATTGCGCCCAAGTGTTTTCAATTCATTATTTACGAGATCAAGGATTTCTTCAAGACGTACTTCAATAATCTCAGCAAGGAAGCGCTTTGAAATCTCAGTAGTATTCTTCGGATCAATCTCAGACAAGCGCACAAGTTCCTTACGCCCAATCTCTTTTGAGCTTGCAAAACCGTAAGCTACTTTTAATTTCTCCGCTACATCAAAGGGAATACGAAATCCTGCCACAATATCATTGGTAATATATCCAGAACCAAGAGGAATGCTCTTCGTACAAAGAACCTTCCCTTCTTCATAAATAACAAATGAGGTTGTATCAGATCCAAAATCAATAAGAAGAACTCCTAAATCTTTTTGTCTCTTGGTAAGCACGGTCCTTGCAGATGCGAGCGGATTAAAGATAACACCACCAACTCCGAAACCAACACGATCAAGTGTTTTTGTCACGATAGAAAGATGTGGTCCAAACACTTCAACAATAAGAGTATTTGCCTCAAGACGATTTCCGGACATACCAAGAGGATCAGCAATATCTCCTACACCATCAACAAAATATTCTCGCACCATATTATGGAGTACCATACGATTCTGCTGTACCTTACCTGCACGCGCTGCTTCAACTACACGATCAACATCATCTTGTTGAATTTCTTGATCTGCACGCGCCACTGCCACCATACCTTGTGACTGCCGAGACCACACATGATCACTATTAATATTTACCCACACATTTTCTGTCGCATGTTTTGAAACGCGTTTCAAATCAAGCACAAGTCCACGCAATGTAGCAGTCGCACTTTCTACATCAACAAGAATGCCGCGCTTAAATCCTGCGGACGGATGCCTAAACGCAGTAACTACCGAAAGAGTTCCATCTTTTTTTTGTGTCGCAACAATTCCTTTTATTTGTGATGATCCGATATCAAGACTAGTAATCAATGAAGACATGGGTATGCAATAATGTAATCTATTTTATATTTTTATTTTCGCACCGTGCGAGCAAGAAGACGATCTTCGGCTCGTTCCATCCTCATCCTATCACTCTTTTTTGCATGAGTATACTCGAACAAGTGGAGAAGCCCATGCACAGTTAAAAGTTTTATATCCTCCTCTTTCGCCTTAATAAAATCGGGCGCAAGATAGATTTCCCCAAGGTAGTGTTGCTTCCCAACGTCAGCACGCGGGAACTCTTTTGCTTCAAAACTTAGCACATTCGTTGGTACGTCCTTCCCTCGAAACGTGCGATTAAGTGTCTTCATTTCCTTATTTGAAACGAGATAGAGTTCGAGTGCTACCTCCGTCTTTTTGAGCTTCGCGAGTGATAAGGTAAGTACTGTCCGCACCACGCGAACAAGTGGTAAGAATTTCTTTTGAGAACAATTGATGGTTATTGAGGATTTCATATGCGTGGCTTCATTATAAAAAAAAACACGGATTGTTACCAATTCGTGTTCTACCCTCCTTTCTTACTTTTAGGAAAGAAGTTCTTTCAAGATTCTCGTGACAACTGCAGCGTCTGCTTTTCCTTTTAATTCTTTCATCACGGTACCCATAACTTTTCCAAAATCTTTTGGACTTACTTCTCCCGCTGCGCTCACTAATCTCTGAACTTCTTTTTTAATATCCTCATCGCTCATTTGTGCAGGAAGATACACTTCAAGTACTTTTAATTCCGCGAGTTCTTTTGCGGCGAGATCTTCACGCTTTCCTTGGGTATAAAGTGTAATTGCTTCTTTTCTCTTTTTTACTTCACGGCGCGCGATTTCAAGTGTCTCCTCATCGCTCAACTTCTCATTCTCCCCCTTCCCACGCTTTTCAATCGCACGATTATGAAGCGCTGACACAAGAAGACGAAGCGTATCTGCAACAATACTATTCCGCGATTTAAATGCGGCTTCAAAATCTGATTTTAATTTTTCTTCGAGAGACATGGATTGAGTATACCGAACAATACGTGGTTACTTACTTCCGTATTTTTTCGATTCCGCAAACTCGCCCTGCTTTTCTATTTTATAGAGAGCTGCATTGCGTCGCTTTCCGCGGTTTGCTACGCGCTTAGTAAACTGGCGCTTACGCACCTCTTTTACCAAACCACTATGTTGTACCCGTTTTGTGAAACGATAGAGCATTGAGCTCGATGTTTCCCCTTCTCTTTTTCGTACTTCTATTGCCATAAGTCTATTCCTTTATAATCTTATTTTTCATTTCCGTCAATGTTTCTTGAGAAGGATTTGATACTATGCCATGAATCGACGAGCCACCGTCAGTCTTCCAACGAGGGATTATATGAATATGAAGATGATCAATCGCCTGTCCTGCCCACTTCCCATGATTAATACCAATAGTAAACCCATCAGGCTGAAGTGCATCCTGTAACCATCCTGTTACTTTCTTTACCGCACTAAAAAGTGGTCCTAAATCTGCATTGCTCACCCCAAGAATTGTTTCTGCGTGAATCTTCGGAAGTATCATGGTATGCCCTGGTGCAACTGGATGTACATCTAACACTGCGAGAGCCACGTCATCTTCATAGATAATTTCCGAGGGAATTTCCTTCTTCACTATTTTACAGAAAATACATTCGCTCATACTACTTGAGACGCTTCTTTACCTGTTCCACAAATGTATCCACAATAAATGTTTCCTGAGCTCCCGACTTCATATCGCGCACGATAATTGTATTTTCGAATGCCTCTTTCTGTCCAAAAATAAGCGACATTGGTACGTGTGATTTTTCAGCAAACTTCATCTGTGCTTTTAATGTCTTCTTCCCTATTGCCTCAACCACACCCACCCCTCCCATGCGAAGCATATTCATGAGTCGTACACTCATTTTCCGTGCTTGGTCTCCCACCGCCATAAAGGCTACGCGTGGCTTCATCTTTCTGCGCAATTCTACGTTTTTTATCCTTAACTGCTCCACGATTCTATCTAATCCTAACGCAACACCTACTCCAGGAATTGTCTTTCCAAATAATGCCTCTGCAAGGTAGTCATAGCGTCCACCGCCTGCGAGCGCAAAATGAGTATCACTACTCATAATCTCAAAAATAGTACGATTACAATACTCTTTTTCGCGTACGAAAAATGGATCGGGCTCATACACAATGCCGTTATCCTCTACGAGCTCTAATACTGCTTTGAAATGATTATTACAACCCTGACACAAATGATCGAGAATAATTGGTGCCTCCTTCCTACTCTCTCTGCATTCTGTCTTCGTGCAATTAAAAAGTCTCATGGGGTTCTCTTCGAGATCTGTTTTACACGTCGCGCACATTGGCTGCTTGCGATAATACACTTTTAATTTCTCGCGATAACTCGTGCGACACACCTTACAGCCCGCGGTATTAATGCGCAATCGAAGATTTTGAAATTTGAGTATTTTCAAAAATTCAAACGCTGCAAGAATAATCTGCATGTCATACACGGGGTCATTGTCTCCTATCACATCAAATCCCCACTGATGCACCTGACGCAATTTTCCATCATCAATTTTTTCAAATCGAAAAATAGAACCATTTTGATATATCTTAAGGGGCGATGCAAAATAACCTAAATGATGTTGAATATAACTTCGCATCACAGGCGCGGAGAGATCAGCACGAAGTGACACTTGTTCATTATCGCGCGTCTTCAGCATAAATAACTTCTTTTCAATACCATCTGAAGCGCCATTCCCACGAATAAAAAGTTCTGCGTGTTCAAGCACGGGGGTTTCAATATAATGAAAATCATAAAGATCGCTTAACATCTTCCCGGTATCCCATACGGCGCGCCACCATTCTGCATCCTTCGGAAGGATATCGTACATCCCGTGTACATTACCAAAATTCTCAAGTGACTTTGCTTTTTTCTTTGATTGTTTCTTTGGTGTCGTTTTTTCCATATTCAAAAATTATATTAGTACGATTGAGTACCGAATGCCATTGCTTTAGTTATCGGCCATAATCGAAAACGTACAAGGCCTATTACATCATCAGTAGGAACCGTCCCCCATCTTCTGGAATCATAACTCGCATCACGGTTGTCCCCCATCACAAAATACTCACCATCCTTCACTACAAATTTTTGTGTCTCTGTACCACTCATACGATCCACATACGGCTCTGAGAGAATTTTCTGTGTTCCATCTTTTGCAAATACCGATACAGTATTCCCATCCACAAGCACACTTTCACCAGGAAGACCTATCACACGCTTAATATAGTACGAACGGGTATCTAAAGGGTATTTGAATACAAGCACCTCCCCACGCACTGGCTCACGAAAACGATACGCGAGTTCATCAACAAGAAGATAATCACCATTCTGAAATCCCGGTTGCATACTAGAACCACTCACAAGAAATGGTTGTGCAACAAATGCACGCACAAGAACCACGGCAACGACCGCAATCGCAACCGTCTCAACAACTTCAAACAGTGACCATAAAAAAGCTTTCATTTTTGAGGGAAAATAGAATCTCCTTTTGAAATATGCGATAATCTTACTGAATATGGAACGGAAACACAACCCTGCCAATGCTAAGGAAAAACCACGCATCATCACGCTTGTCGTGGGTCTTGGTAACCCTGGAGCCGAGTACGAGAATACTTATCACAATATAGGCTTTTCTACGGTTGATTTCCTTACCAACTACGAGCACTTCTCTCTCTCCCGTTCAAAGACTTTTACTTCGTTAGAAAAGGACGGAATTCGCTTTATAAAACCTCTTACTTTTATGAATGATTCAGGAAGGGCGGTTGTAGATGCACTCCACTATTTCAAAAAAAAATCAGAGCACATGTGTATTATTCATGACGACATTGATGTGCCTGTAGGAAGTTATAAATTACAATTTGCGCGCGGCGCAGCGGGTCACCATGGTGTTGAATCAATTGCATCAACCCTCGACTCCACCGCCTTTTGGCGAATACGCATCGGTATAGGAAAAGAAAGCCCGTTAGGAGAAAAAATGCGCGCATCATCACTTGTACTTAGTCCCATTACTAAAAGTGACCAAAATGCATTTATGGAAGTCTTTAAAGAAATAAAAGAACTTCTTTTTTAAAATTATTTAGATGGAATTCCTACAAAGAAAAAAGTAAGCTGAAATCCTGCTGAGCCATCTTCTCTTGTCGTAATCTGTGACACAAGAAGATCTACATCCTTAAAATCTTTTTCAGCGGCTATTGCATTCTTAAATGTGATAATTGCATTATTGTCTGCCACATGTGCATTTAAAGTGATTAGTTTCTTGAGTGACGTGGCACCAATAGAATCAATAACTGCTTTATTTGCTGCAGCAATTGTTTTAATTCTCGAGAAAAATGTTGTCCATGGTTCGCTTGTATCTTTCACAGAACGTGCAGTTTTTACAAGCGCATTGAACACACGCACGTTTTCTTCAAGACGCTGTAACTCCCCCGCAGGAATACGAGCGCTAAAAATAGAGAGGTTCCGTTGAGTTGATTTTAATTCACTTGCAAGCACATACGCACTTCCGCTAAAAAGAAGGAGAAAAATGCCGAGCACTCCAATTATAATAGTTCTCCATAGGTGTAAAAATTTAAGTCCCTGCTCTTCATAAAAATATTGTCCTGATCTTCCTGAACCCACATTAATTAAGATATCACGTTTCCTACTCTCACTCTCTCGAAGGGCGGCGCCCACTGCCGCATACCACTGAGAAGAAATGTTCCAGGTAGTAATCTGAAGTACGGCCACTGAGATACCAAATTTTAGTTGCACGAAGTTTTGCACTTCTGTTTCAAATCCAGGTGCAATCATAAAAAGTTTTTTTGGACTTTCTTTAAATTTACTCAGTGTAAAATTAATCACTTTTTGAATCTCTTCCGCAATCACCTCTTCAAATCGCTCTCGTGTAATTTGACGACTCTCACCCTGCACTGAACGCCAGGAACGAAAATAATCAAAATAAAGTCCCCTACTTTTTAAAATAGAAAGATTCAACCCATCACTCGAAATCTGGAGGAGGAGTGAGGGGCTATCATCCGCGCTTCCCGCAAGTGCAATAAGACGTGAAAGTGAGAGACTAGGAAACTCAAAGGCCACTGAAGAAAAATAAGACTCTTCAAGAAATTTTTGAAATTCATCTACATATTTTTTCTCCGCAAATGCGCCGAGAAGTTCATACTGGTCGGGCGTTTCTCGAATAACCTGCCAACTAATGTAGGCGGTGTCAGGTGACATAGGAGAAATCATCTGAATGTTTAATGCGGCGGATTCTGCAAGTCTTTCAGAACCCACATTAGGCACCGTAAAACTTTGCGTGTACACCACATTCGGAGGAAGAGTAACGGTGACCGGAATTGGTTCCTTCTCTTTTCCAGGTAGCACTATTTGATGAAGTTGTTTTAAGTATGCAAAAAACTGTACCCCATCAACAAGTCTTCCCTCACGAACTACCCCAGGGGGCATCTTCACACTCGCAGTTTGCACGCCCCCTTTAAGCGCCACATATTGAAGCGCATAATCGCTTATCTGAAGCCCACCCACAAGAGGCTCTGAACTCAGTTGTTTTAAAAGAAATTGTAATTTTTGTATGATATCTTTTTTTGTCATATCTTATTGAACTGTTTGTTCGTTAAGTGATTGTAAGTCAGTAAGTCCTGTAATCTGATCTGCGGCGATAACTGCAACGAATTTTCTCTGTCGTGTTCCCGCAACTCCAATCGCGGTTATTGAATATACATAACTTGAGCCCGACGAAACACGAGAAACGGTCACATTTGAGGTGTCACCATTTAGTGAAAATGAGTATAAAAGAGGACTTGCTCCAAATTCTTTATCACGAACGATGTGCATCTGTGCATCGCGCACACTCGACTGTGCAACAGTAAGTGCTCTTACATAAAGACGTTCACCAAGTCCAGAACTACTCAAAAAATAGGTGACGAAACTTCCTGCAATTGCTATCTCAAGAATAAGACCACTTATCAAAATAATGAACGAGAGTGTCGCCTGCCCCATTCGTCTTTGATTATGTCGAAGAGCATAACTGCAAATCGGCGCCTGAGTCTTCATCACTCTTTATAATAGCAAAAAGCCCCGCACATTGCGGGACTCTTTGTAATTTATACTAATTATTTCTTCGTCTGAGGCTCTGGTTCAGGAATCGCCTGAGGTGCTGGAGCTTGCTGCTGCTGTCCCTGAGGAGGAACAAGATCAGGATTTGTCTCAAATACCTTTGCAAGTTCGCTATCGCTACGGAGCTGTGTATACCACACTACTTCTTCACGATTGATTTTCAAATAATCTTCTGGACCCCAGAATACATTCTTGAAACGCTGTACGCTCAAAGGATTATCCTTGTTGCTCTGGTTTACTTGGAAGAGATACGGCTGCTTCAAACCAAAGTACGGAAATCGAACGAGTTTTCCGAAATAGAGATCTCCTGTTTTCAAATAGACTGCGGCGTACGAAGGTTTTCCTGCAACCTCTTTCCACACGACAAATCCAATGAGAACAAGAAGAAGAACTACGACCACCGAGAGAAGAATTTTATTCATCTTATTCATATGGGTTTAGTATATCATTTCGCACTTCGCGGTCAAAAGAATATGTGGATAAACTGAGACTTATTTTCCTTTGATGTGAAGATAGTCGTAAATATTAAGAATTGCCTTAATTGCATCACCCGCAGAAATATTATTCTGTCTATAAAGAGCGTCCGTCACATCCCCCGCCGCCCAGATACCAGGGCACGAAGTCTCCTGAGTTTGAGGATTTACCACAATTGAATTCCACTCACTTCGTTTTACAAGATCTTTTACTATCTCACTGTTTGGTTGAACTCCCGTTTCCACAAACACACCCTGAACTTTCAAAATCTTTTTCTCTCCTGTTTTTATGTCTTCATACAAAAGCTCACTTACTATCTTTCCTTCCCCATGAATCTCTCGTGGTACCGCGTTTAAAATAATTTCAACATTCTGATTTTGAACAATCTTGTCTTGGGTCGTCTTATCCCCCTTCAATGATTCTCCACGATGAATAAGATAAATCTTGGTCGCGTAGGGTAAGAGATCTACTACCGCTTCAAGTCCAGAATTACCACCTCCTACTACGACCACTTCTTTTCCTTTAAAAAGGGGGGCGTCGCACGTTGCACAATACACTACTCCATGACCCTCAAACTCTTTCTCACCAGGAATTTCGAGTCTACGATGACGACTTCCAATAGTGAGAAGAATTGTCTTTGTTTCAAATACTTTTTTTGAACGCGTAGTCACATGAAATGTTCCATCGGAAAGCTTCTCAATTGTCTCCGCGCGCTCGCCATCAACAATATTGATATTATCTTTCTGAGCACGAAGATGTCTCTCGAGTGCTTGTGAGAATTCAAATCCAGAAATCGAGGGGGTTCCAATCCAGTTCTGAATATCCACTGAGATAACTGATTGCCCACCCACGGTATCCGCAATAATTGCCGTCTTCATTTTTTTGCGCGCCGCATACACGCCAGCTGCTACACCTCCAGGACCACCACCAATAATAATTACATCGTACATAAGTTAAATAATTTCAAATTTTCAGTTTATCCACTATTCCTCAGGGGGTACAAAATTCCACACAATCATTATGACAATAAGACCTCCCGTGAGAATATTATTCCACACTGCTAAATTGACCGCAGAAAATCCGAGAATCCAAGGAGAAATCACAAGCCATACACTAAGACTCACCACCACCCATTGATTCCATAACATATGAGATTATTGTACCGCGAAAAGAAAGGTAATAAAAGAAATCCGCCCCTTAAGGGCGGATAGGTGGTTATTTAATAAGTGCATCCATTATCTTCTGAATCCAAGTATAAGGAAGTGCTCCTCCCATACTTACCATAGTCTCATCTTCTGAAATAAAGAACGGTGGTGGACTTGTAGGATCAAGCTTCAAGAAGTAAGCATTTGCACCCTCAACAAATGTTTTTGCTTCTTTCGTAATTCCTTTACTTATTACAAAGATAGAAAGTGGTGTTCCTGGTCTTCCTTTCAAAATAGCGGTTCCCTCTTCCACTTGTGCTCTCACTCTTGGAGCATTCCGCTCACTCTTCAAACATTCTTCAAATTTTGCCTTATTGAGTCCTACGTCTGTCGCAATCTTTGGAAGAAGTAAGGGGTCAAGTCCATTATTAGAAGGAGTAAGTTCAAGAAGACGTTTCGCATACTCCCAGAATTTTGTATTTCCTCCAAGTTCTGCCGCACACTCGCTCGCTTCCGATTCTTTTACCGCTCTTGGGTGTAATTGATCCAAAGGAAGTTGGCGATAAACCCACGCCACATTACTTGTGTACGCATCTACTGTTTGCTGCATTGTGTCATGGAATCGTTTACAAAACGGACATTCGAAATCAGAGTATTCAATAATTCTAATCGGTGCGTCAATGCTTCCCAAAATATGATCATCTGGACTTATTGCTTTTACATCTTTAAATGAGGGTGTTGCATCAGCAATCTCTGCGAGATTTGCAGTTTGCGGTATATTCACCTCTCCTTTCTTGCCTACATTATAAATAAGCGAAACAGAAATAAGTACCGCCGCAAGCACAATACTTGCGGGTAATAAATAATCTTTTTTTACTTTCTTTTCTTCAATTTGTTCATCCATGTAGTTCATGATATCGAACGAGTTACGCTTCGTCAACGCAACTTCCAAAAGATAAAAAAGCGGAGTATTATGAAATAAATTATGAATACGGTCAAAAAGACAATCCTCCTCTTGGGAGATATTGCGGTGCTCTATGGATCTCTCGTGATAGCCCTTATTCTCCGCTATTGGGACACTACACAGCTCTCCGAGCGCCTTGCGGCCCATATTGTGCCTTTTTCTGCGCTCTTCCCTCTCTGGCTCCTTGTGGTCTATTTACACGATCTTTATCGCTATCGCTCATTTCGTGACTCATTTTGGTTATTCAAAAAAATTGCGCGGGTCGCCGCAATAAGTATTTCTCTCTCTATTATTGTTCTTTACTTATTTCCAACATTTTTTGAGCTCACTCCAAAAACAAATCTCCTTTTGTTTAGTATTCTCTTTCTTCTTCTGGTCCAACTTTGGAGAACGATTGCGTTGCACTTATTTGCCTCTGGAAAAACTCGCGTCGTAATGTTGGGAAACTCGCCACTCATTACCGAAACGGTCGCTTATCTCAAAAAAAATCCACATGCAGGATATGAGCTTGTGGAATGGGTAGATTCCGTCGATGCCTCTGCGCTTCAAAAACTTGCCACCCTTGTGCAGTCTTCTCACATTCATCTTGTGGTTATTCCACAACACCTCACCAAAGATCTCTCAATGCTTCGCTTTATTTATCAGCTACTTCCTTTAGAGGTCTCTCTTATGCGCTTCTCAGAATTTTATGAGATTAATTTTGAAAAAGAACCACTGAAAGAACTTGATGAAGGTTGGTTTGTAGAAAACATCTCCACGCGTCGACCATTCTTTGATATTGCAAAACGCATCTTTGATATTGGGGTCGCCATTCTTTGTACTCTTATCTTCCTTATTCCTGCACTCCTTATTGCATTTCTTATTGCGGCCACTTCAAAAGGACCCATTATCTACTCCCAAAAACGCACTGGGAAAAATGGAGTTGCGTTTACGCTCTATAAATTTAGAACCATGAACCACAACACAGGTGGCGCACTCTGGACTGAGGCAAATGATTCACGCATTACAACATTCGGCAAAATACTTCGTGCTTCACATCTTGATGAGCTTCCTCAACTTATTAATATTTTAAATAACACTATTTCATTTGTAGGTCCCCGTCCTGAACGAACCGAACTCTCCCTCCAATATACCCAGTTCCCCTACTACGATATTCGTCATGTGGTAAAACCGGGCCTTACTGGATGGGCACAAGTATTCTATAAACCAAGTGCGTCTCTTGAAGAAGCATATGAAAAACTCTGTTATGATGTGTACTACATAAAAAACAGGTCGTTTTTTCTCGATCTGATTATCTTTCTTAAAACTATTAAATATCTCTTTACTGCCTCCTTATGATTGCACGACTAAAACAGCTTCTCTTTCAAAATAAAAATGCTCGTCAAACAGTTGTAAAAAATATGTTTTGGCTATCCTTTGGCCAAATAGCGAGTCGTGGTATTCGCGCATTTATTATTATTTACAGCGCACGACTTCTTGGCACTACCGAATATGGTATCTTCTCGTATGCACTCAGTCTTGCTGGATTTTTTACTCTTTTTGCGGACATCGGCCTTAGTTCTATTCTCACACGAGAAGTGTCCCGAAAACCGGAAGAGGCATCACTCTATTTCTCTACGGCTTTTTGGATGAAAGTCGTACTTCTTATTTTCACCGCCCTTGCAGTAATTTTTATTGCTCCGTATTTTTCAAAAATAGAAGGATCTAAGATTCTTCTCCCTCTCGTTGCAATTCTTGTGAGTTTCGACAATATTAGAGAATTTTGCAACGCGTTCTTTCGAGGGAAAGAGAAAATGGAACGCGAGGCATTTATCACACTACTCACCAATATATCAATTGCTGTTTTTGGTTTTTTTATCCTGTACTTCTATAAGAGTGCATTTGCAATCACATTTTCATATATTTCAAGTGCGGGATTTGGCATGGTTGCAGCAATATTTATTCTAAAAGATGAGTTCGTCCATATCGTGCGCAATTTTAGAAAAGAACTGGTCCTCGCCATTTTTTCTTCTGCGTGGTCAATCGCATTACTTGGATTGCTTGGTGTGTTTATATTAAGTATTGATGTGGTAATGCTTGGCTGGCTTCGTACCGCATCAGATGTCGGCCTTTATTCTGCGGGCCAGCGCATTGTGCAAGTACTTTATGTGCTTCCCTCAATTCTTGCTGCAAGCACCTTCCCCGCACTCTCGCGCGCAATAGGAAAGAATAACCCAACTCAAGTGCAAAACATCATAGAACGAACCATGGCAATGACTTTTTTTGTCGCCCTTCCTCTCGTCACTGGAGGAATAATACTCGGTGTACCTATTATGGCTTTTGTGTTTGGAAACGACTATCTTCCTGGAGCACTGACCTTCCAAATTCTTATAGGGACCGCTCTTTTTGTTTTTCCTGGGACCCTGATTGGTAACTACATCTTAGGACACGATCGCCAACGCGACATTGCAAAATTTGCCGCAATAGCTTCAGTTGGTAATATTGTTTTAAATTATATTTTTATTATTCCATTTGGTATAGCAGGAGCTGCACTCGCCACCATAATAATACAAGCATTTTACAATTTATTTCTTTGGCGCTTTGCAAAGAAAGTTCACAATTTTCATACCCTGCGCCACTTAAAAAAAATTGCTATTGCAACAGTCACCATGGGTGTCGCCGCACTCTTTATGAACATTGCGGGCGCCCACGTTCTCATCACTATCGCCACCTCAATCCTTCTTTATATGGGAGTCCTTGTCGCTCTTAAAGAGAAGATTATGCATGAAATTCTTCTTGTGGTACGCGGAATATAAAATTCAATACTAAATTGATCCCGTTAGAGGCATCGTATTGAAAAAACTGATTTGAAGGGAGATTAAAAAAGTTAATATCAACAGAGTAACACCTAAAAAGTGTGGCCTCTAACGGGATTGACATAAGTCAATTTTCTTATTATTATAGTGCCAGTAGCTTAACATTCATTAATTTAATCGGAGAAACGAATGAACGGAAATAAGCCTTCATCTTTTTTTACATTCTTTACGAAAAACTTTCGTCGAGGAATTGCGCCATGGTTTGGTGTTACACTTCTCGTAATACTCTGGAAGTTCGCAATGATTCCCCTAGAACTCATCACTGCAAATCAACTCTTTCAAATCACGCTTGTGCCATTTGCAATTTTTCTTACAGGATTCATCATATCGCTTATAAGCAATATCAAAAATGGCAAAATACTGAAACGCTTTATTGAAAAGAAAATTCCCAAAGACTTCGTCACTAAGAAAGTAGTGCGATGGCGTTCCGGCAACTTCTTTGTGAAAGGACTCCTTAATAAACCTAATCCTGATGGAAAGACCGCCGAAATTATATGGATAAAAGCAGGAGTGCTCAATTTCATCTGGGAATATATTGATGTTCCCCTTGAAGATATTGAAGAAATCGAGGGAATAAATGCGGCAACGTTCATTATGCGACTCGTAACCTTCGGTCTCGCAAAAAACGGATAACAAAAATATCCCGTTCGCTCTCAGGCGAATGGGATTTTTATTTCAAATAATTTTGAATAACTTTTGCTATCTGTTCGGCTGCATGACCGTCACCAAACGCCGTGTGTTTTTTAGACATCGCTTCGTGAGCCTCTTTATTTTCCAAAAGATGCAATGTTTCTTTTATTATTTTCTCCTTATCGGCGCCCACAAGTAAAGCCCCGCCAAAACTCACTCCCTCTGGACGTTCTGTGACCTCACGCATAACCAACGTGGGTTTCCCCATAAATGAAACTTCCTCCTGAATACCTCCTGAATCCGTAAGGACGATTTTGGATTTGCTCATAAGGAAAGTAAACAATTCGTATCCGAGAGGCTCAATGAGACGCACATTCTGAATATTTTTTAATTTTGCAAAAACTACTTCTTTTACGTTTGGATTGGGATGTACAGGATACACGAAAATCACATCAGGAAGCCTATGAGCAAGCTCTGCGATGGCCTCCATAATATTCTGCATACCTTCCCCAAAACTTTCTCTGCGATGTGCAGTAACAAGGACAACTCTTTTAGTAACATCTCCTAATGGAATATTATATTTTTCACTGAAAAGCGAGTAAAGTCTTTTTTGCGTTGCTTCTTCGCTGTGAAATTCCATAACAAGACGCAATGCATCAAGTACAGTGTTCCCCGTTACCCAAATTGTATCACTGCTAACACCCTCCTTAAGGAGGTTTTGTTTAGCGGATTCGGTAGATGCAAAATGTAACTCAGCAATTGAACCGGTAAGTTTACGGTTCATTTCTTCAGGAAAAGGCGAATATTTGTCACCACTTCGAAGTCCTGCCTCAACATGAGCAACTGGAATTTTAAAATGAAATGCAATAAATGCAGTAATAAAAACTGTTGAGGTATCTCCTTGCACCACCACCAAATCAGGTCGTTCCTTTTTTATAACAAAAAGAAACCTCACAACACCAAAACAAACCTTCAAAGCGCTCCACGCCTTTTTAAAAATATTAGGGCTTAGGAGTCCGTGATTACCAAATGGTAAATCAATATCAAAGTTTGGTTTTATATCAAAAACTTTAATCGGGTCATTTAAAAGTTTTCCCTGCTGACGAAGAACACAAGTGAGCACACTCAAATTGGATACCTTCTCCAACTCTTTAATAACTGGAGCAAGTTTAATTGCTTCTGGTCTCGTACCAAAAACCACTAAGACTTTCTTATTCTTAAGAGACATAATACCTAGAATACTACCTTAACCACAATAAATTACCAAAAAGGCTAGAATAACGCCTCCCACTTAGCGGCGCAAACCTCTTTTGTAAAATGAGCTTCGGCATAATGAAGTCCATTCTCTCCGCACTCTTTTAATGTATTACGTTCTTTGTACATTCTTACAACAACCTCTAAGGCTGCCTCCTCGTCTCCATAAAGTGCCGAGTATCCACAATGAGCTTCTTTGATTATCAAATGTCCCTCACTTTCCTTATGAAGAAGGGCTAAAACAGGTAATCCTGCCGCCAAATATCCCATAAGTTTTGCCGGCACAGCAGGGGTGGTATTTTTATTTGTAAGACTGAAAAATCCTACATCCATATCCTTTAAGAGACTCGGATAGTCTTCTTTAGAAACCCAATCTCCAAAGATAACGTTTTTTAAATCCATCTCTTTCTTCATTTTCACAAGCCTTTCTTTCTCACCTCCCTCGCCCACAAAAAGAAATACAATATCGAGATAGTTCTTTAACTTTGTTGCAACACGAAGAACGAGATCAAGTCCCTGTGATGGACCGAGCACGCCGCCAAACACAAATACAAATTTGCTTTCCAATCCAAATTGCTTTCTAAATCTTCCCGTTTTCCTTGCTTCACGAAATGGTCCCATATTTATCCAATGAGGAATTACTCGAATCTTCTCGTTTTTTACGCCACGATTTTTTTCCAGAAAAAATTGGTGCTCGTTTGAAGGAACAACTATTAAGTCAGATTTTTCATATGCACCATGCTCCATCCGCTCAAAAAACTTAATAATGGGCTCGAGAGTGAGAATCCCAAGATCAACCGCATTCTGCGGAAAAAAATCGTGCAAATTAAGAAGAAATTTTGCACCGTAAAACTTTTTTACCATTGCGGTAGTAATAGTAAGCGGAAGAGGTGGGCTATGCACAATCACTACATCGAATCGTTCTTTTGCTCTTTTTCTAAGCGCAAACCAAAAAATATAAGGTAAGAAAAGCTGTGAAATGCCTCGAATTATGAAATGAACCTTATGATGTGGTAAGGTTTTCACGCGAAGTACGCGCACCCCATCTTCGGTAGCATCTAATGCAAAGGTTACCGCATGACCATGAGAATCAGCTAAGTTGTATTTAGGATAGGAAGTAAGAACAGTTACCTCGTGCCCCCTTTCTTTTAATGCGTTCGCCAAGTCCCCCATTAATTCGGATGCCGATCTAAGCTCTGGCGGATAAGAATCCGTAATGATGAGAATTTTTTTCTTCATACACACATAACCGACTATTACTTTACGTAACTTTCGAACCGAGCCTTTGCTTTTTCATATTTATCGCCCCACCCCTTCATCTTTTTTAATTTCTCTTCAAGGTCCAACATTATTTTTGAGGTAATAAGAATTGACTCTATTGAATCACCATCTTCGTTTGTAGCTATTTTCCTTCCTATCTCTTGATACATCTCTCGATAACTATCAGTCTTAAATATTCTCTTTTTTCTGATAATCCTGTGATTATCCTCGGACATATATTTTATTGCATCCGTTATTTTTACATTCCTTCCATGAACCTTGAGCTCCACGTGGTCTCTTGGTCCTACGCGTAAACTACCTTTCTCACTAAAAGTTGTCGTGAATGAAGCTCCGTTTTCAAGCTCAATCCACACCTCAACCGCATCATCCTGTAAAAGTTTGATATCGGAATTTTTGGGCTTACTGAAATTATTAAGATGAAGAAAGTGGTCAATCTGATGACATCCGTTTGATAAAAAGGTGCTTCTTGAAACCGGCCAATTATACCAGAAAAATTCGGGTTGAATGAGTTCATACACAATGGAGTGATACGAAATAGGGTCTCCCTGTTGTATACCCAAATCCTTTAACGCCAATTTGTTAAACGTTCCATAACGCTTATGGAAGCCAATAAATAATTTTCTTCCTACTTGTCGCAATGTTTTTTCCAATTCTGCTAATTCGTCATAATCCATGACCACTGGCTTTTCTACTACCACATAAGAACCTTGCCGTAGCGCATGCAGTGTTATTGGTACGTGAGTGTGATTGTAGCTTGCAACAAAAAATACGTCTGCTTTTTCATCTTTTCTCGGAAAAGGTGAGGAGTCCCATTGTTGCACGCGCTTCTCCATAAATATCTGTGTAGGGTCAATTTCATGCACGGACTTAATGTCCACATAAGGTCTCGAATACGGAATAATGTTTATCTTCGCATAATTGCCATATCCAAAGAGTACACCACTTTTTACACCGGGCTTTCTTGCTTTGATTTCTCCCTTCATATCAGCAGTGGGCTCTGCGTTTTGTATATCGATTCTTTCTGCTTTTGCCCAATCGGTAGCAAGAAGCTCTTTTTTGACTCCCCCTCTTAAGGTGTCTTGTGTCTCTTCGGAAACTTCTATACCGGAATAAATACTCCATGCTTTTACTTTATTCCACCACACATTACGTAAATCAACCTTCTGTAATGAAGAATATAAAATCGTGTCCGTGGGCATATCCAACATATCGGACTTTTCAATATTAAAAATCATCTCTTTTGGCAATGAGATGCGTTCCGCAAGAGCGGGGTGCCATGGAGCCACAAATCTTACTATCTCTCCCACCTTAAAATTCCCATCATCGGCACTCTCAATAATTCTTCCTATGCCACAAGAAATATATTTATCATTGCGTCTATCCTCTCGAAGGCGTGACCATGTCTTTGTAAATAATCCTTGAAACCCTACTACTGGGAAATAATTAATTAAGAGCCGTATACTTTTTGGCCTTGTATGATAAACATTCTCTAGTTTTTCAAGGTTCTTCCATGCAAGAACCTGAATTCTGTACTCACTTTTATTTCGAAAATAATCTAAAAAACCACTTCTCCATTTTTTCCCAGTAAGTATTCTCATATGTGGTATGATTTCGCGTCACTCGCCTTACTTACCGCGAATTATCTTCTCGGTCTCATAAAGCTTTGCGTCTATAAGAAAACGATACCAGAACCCCTGTAAAAAGTGAAACGCGAGTCCTTCCATTCCATCTAAAAATCCAAATCGGAAGAAATATCGATAAATGAAGTATAAAAATGCCCTTAAGAACCTTGGTGACTGGTAATATAGATTATTTTTAAGCCAACGCTTTCTTTCTGTTTGTGAGCCATCAAGCTTTTCAGAAACACTTTCATTCTGTGCTAAAATTGCATTCACCTCACGTGTCGAATACTTATTGTATCGTTCAATCCACCACGAAAGCTCATTTAGGTTCTCATCAATAAAGTCATTTTTAAAATTCGCTGTTCTTCCCTGCAGTAAAACGATATGCTCATCCATCTCACGCTCCTCTGACCGTGCTTTATTTTTTCTAAAAAGACGCAAAATCCATGTCGGATAATATGCACCATGTTTTATCCAACGTCCCATAAAATAGACTTTTCGTTTTATGTAAAATCCTGAGACATCATCCGCGACACGAGGAAGAGTTTCTATAATTTCTTTCTCAAGTTCTTTGGTAATAACCTCATCGGCATCAAGTCTTAATATCCACTCGTGTTTGATTTCTATATTATCAAGCGCCCAATTAAATTGGGTTGCTTGATTCTTAAACTCGTGTTGCACCACACGTGCTCCATATTTCTTTGCAATATCAAGCGTTTTGTCTGTGGAATACGAATCAACCACAATAACATCATTAGACAAATTCAAAATACTCTCCAAGCACTTAGTGAGATTTACCTCTTCATTGTAAGTAAGGATGATAATGCTTATATTCGATTCCATTTTATTTTTTTCTTGCAAGAACCACCATTGATTTGGAAAATGGGCGGAGCCGTCCATAGTAATCATATTTTTCAATCTCGAACCCATTCTGCTTCAAAAGTCTTGTCATGGTTCTTTTAGAGAAGAAGCGCACGTGAGGGCCTGTCGGATCGAAGTGTCTATCAAAATCAAAAAGGACAATCATCAGATTTTTTAAAAATCCGTGATATGGAACAGTTATCAAGGCCTTTCCACCAGACTTCAACACACGAGAAATCTCACCCACTGCATTTTCTGTGTCATATATATGCTCAATTACCTCAGAAGAAAAAACAAAATCCACCGATGAGTCAGAAAGTGGGATTGCTCCCCCATCAACTATTTTGTGAAAAATCGCATTTGGCACTTTTGTGCGCGCAGTTTGAAGTGCGGTCTCGGATACATCGCAGCCAATAAGCTTCGCCTTCGGATTTAAATACAAAATTTCAGAAAGAATGTGCCCCTTGCCGCAACCAAAATCAAGGATCGTTACTTCTTTGTCTTTCGGTATATAAGGAAACAACACGGGCCACTTAAGACCGAAGTCAGAAAGTTCGCTCTTGTCTCCTTCCCAATATCGCTCGTAAAATATTTTATTTTTTGCTGGAATTTCCATATTTTTCAATTAACTTATTATATTCGTCATACATGTTTTGTGCCACGCCCTCAATCGCGAATTCACTTTGAACAAGTTTTTTCCCTCTCTCTCCCATTTTATGAGCGCCTTCACTATTGTTCAATAATTCAACAACGGAATCGGCTAGCTCTTTTTCATTTTTTTTAATAATGTGCCCTGCACGCGCACTTAAAATATCTTTTGATATGCCAACCCCTTCTGTGACAACGACGGGAAGCTCACAATACATTGCTTCAATAATTGCCATTCCGAAATTCTCTGAATATGACGGCAAAACAAATACATTACTTTCTCGAAATGCACCTATGCGCATTGCTCCTGAAACAAGGCCCACAAACATCACATGATTATCTACGTTATAAAAATGTATTAATTTTTTTATTTCTTTACCATAATTCTCATTGTCATCCCCGGCAATTACAAGGATTGCCTCTGGTATATCAACCACAATTTTTGAAAGTGCTGGAATTAAAGTGTCAAATCCCTTCTTCCAATTTAAGCGACCAAGGGATAAAATTATCTTTTTTTCCGGAGCAATTTTAAATTTTTTTCTAAATTCTCCGTGTGTTGGTGAGGCGATCTCTCTATCAAATTCGGAGGGATCAAAACTATTAGGAATAACAAAAGAGTGCGCCAAAGGAAGATGTTGAGCATTATATTCTTCCTTCTCTTGTGTGGTTGTAAAATGGATTGCCGCAGCACGAAAAAGGGCGCGCCCCTCTATACACGAGAGATATAGCCGCTTTTTGTGTGCACTTTTCATACGAAGAGGTTCTTTCATGAGACTTCCATGGGGAGAGATAATATACGGTTTATTATTTTTCAGAGAATAACGAGATCCAAAATATGAAATAGCAAGGAATACTGAGGTTATATGCACGAGATCAAAATTGCCTATCGTTTTAGAAATCATCTTGCACATTTCTGGCGAATAGTACCACGACCTAAAAACTGTCGAAAAATAATACACCTTCACGCCATCAATGATAATAGGTTCTCCAGTTGGAACAGAAAGCATATCGAAGCCATCGAGGTTTGTCGTATAGACAGTAACCTCAACCCCCCTACGAACAAGTTCTTTATTTAAAAAATGTGTCGGAGCTATAGGTCCCATTGCTTTCTGAGCGGGAAAGTATGTAGGAATCAAATGAAGTATTTTCATGTTTATTTTTTAACAATGCCCCCTAAAAGCTCTCTTATTATAAAAAAATGGCGATAAAAACCTGCGCCAAAAATGGAAAGCAGAAGACTTGCTAAACTTTTCAAATCCAAAAAATTAATCCTCAACGCCTCCATAAAATACTTCCTTGCGAGGATGGGGCTATCACCAAGAAGATAAAGCATGCCAACTCCCCTCAATTTTCCGCCATAAAAAGATCCTAACTCTTTATAAAACGGATGGGCCCCCAACAAATGTGAAAATCTATTAGCTCGTTGAAGGGCTTGTTTAGAATTAAATGAGCCGTACGACTTGGTTAGATTATTTGTGTGCTTATGAACTACGAAAAGCGGTTCATCTACAAGATAAAATTGGAGCCCCGCTTCAGCAATACGAAACACTATATCAGTATCTTCAAATTCTCCGACTTCCTCATTTCGTAATCCAAGGATATCTAATATTTTCTTCGAAAAAAACATCCCGCTATTATTGCTTGCATAAAGCTCTGGGTGAATAAACACATCCTTCAAGGACTTATACAAAACTTTTTTGAAGGACGGGGTTCTCTCATCTATATTTACTATATTCTTATTACCGCCCCAAAATGGCTTTGCAACTTCACGATGCACTAATCCACTCTCAAGCAAATGAGTGGTTTCATATTCTATATATGCATTAGAACTTATCACACCAAAACTATTAATATCCTCCAAACTCTCAACAAGCTCTAATTGCCTTTCAAGCTTTTGAGGAAGCCACTCATCGTCATGATCTAAATATGCAATATAATTTCCTTGCGCAATAGAAAGTCCGATATTTTTAGGAAACGCTGGTCCTCCAGAATTTTTCTCAAGAAATATTGATTTGGTGCGTTTATCTTCGTTCTTAAAAAAATCTATTATTTCTTGGGTGTTGTCTTGAGAACAATCATCAACAATAATAAGTTCGAAATTGTGAAATGTCTGATTTAAAACACTTTTGATTGTTCTATGCAGGAAACGACTTGCATTATATGTCGGTATAATAACAGAAACCTTTGGAACTAAAGGGCTATGAGACATAAAAGAGTCCTATTCCTCCCCATCCCTGACCCTTATCTTTTATAATTTCGACTATTTTACCAGCATCTTTCATTTCCCCCCAGAGTCGACTAACCTCGCACCCAGACTCACTCGAATGTTGGGCAACGTCATGAAATGCGATTATACCACCTTTTCTCACAAGTCCTTTATACATAAGAAAGTCATGCTTCGCTCCCTCATAGGTATGGTCTCCATCTATGAAAAGTAAATCAACGCTTTTGTTTTCAAGAATAGTTTCTACTTTTGAAAGAGTTTCCTTGCTGTGTGAGTCTGCTTTTATGAGGCTTATTGACTGATTAAAAAGAGTAAATATTTTATATATACTTTTTCTCCATTCTGGATAACCGCCCTGAGCACCCGGTAAATCAATGCTAATAATGGTTGCATCACGATGTGCAACTCTTGAAAAAAGAAACAGAACGCCACCAAAGGAGGTGCCAATCTCTAAAACAACCTTCGGCCGTTCTTCCTCTACAATTTTTAAAAAACTTAATATCTCCTCCCTCACCTGAAGTGGTCTTATTATCCCCCAACACATCGTTGACGCAAAATCAAACAATCTACCAATATCTTGCTTTTCAGAAAGATGAGTAATTTTCCATCGAGCAATAGGCGCGACCAAAAACCAGAAAAATGGTCTTGCTGGCTCAATCATCTTTATAAAAAGTCTCGCCACAAAACCAAGAACACCTCGCTCTTTTAATGCTTTTTTAATCCTGTTCACAATTTGCATATTATCACATTCATTTGGCCTTAGCCAACATTAAATAACGGGCGCCATTGCTACCCAAAATCAAAAAAGTATAATTATGACTACCGAAAGAAATCAGAATGTCTTTTACACTACCACCAAAAGAAATTGGAGCGACTCCCTCAAGTCACCTAAACCTTGTTCGTGCCATTACCGCAATGGCAGTCGTTGCAGGACATATTCGGTCCTTGTTTTTGGTTGAATATGGATCCATTGAAAACCCTAATATTTTTCATAAATTGTTCTATTTTTTCACTGGTCTCGGGCATCAAGGGGTAATCGCCTTTTTTGTACTAAGTGGCCTACTTGTTGGTGGGTCTGTTCTTAAAATAGTCAAAGAAAATAAGTGGAGTTGGACGGAATACATTGCCGCAAGGCTCTCGCGGCTCTACATCGTTCTTATACCGGGACTCATTATCACTTTTTTGTTTGACACCATCGGAATGGCATTAGCAAAAAATTCGTCTATCTATACAGGCAATTCTCTTTTCGGGAATGTCATCACATTTCAAATAATAGACGCGCAAACTTTCAAAAATTTTTGGGGGAGCTTGTTCTTTCTACAGACAATAATAACAAGACCATTTGGATCAAACACACCACTGTGGAGCTTAGCTAATGAATTTTGGTATTATGTGCTATTCCCTTTTTGTCTTTTTTTCTTTTTAAAAAACGGGAGGTCTATTCTCATGCGGCTCTTCATGGGAATTGTTGCCACAGGAATATTTTTCTTTATTGGTTGGAATATTTCTTTCTTATTCCTTGTTTGGCTCTTGGGTATAGTTGTTTTTATTCTACAAAAAAATAACACAAGCTCATCAAAAACCCTTCATTATTTATTTATTTTTCTTATTGGCCTTCAGCTTTTTGCCACCCTATCAATTTCGCGATTTTCATTAATCGAGAATAGCATGCTAATGGATTTTCTACTGGGAGTTTCTATTTCTCTCTTTTTGTGGGGCATCCTGTCTCTTTCAAAAAAAGAGGTGAGCAACCAATATAAATGGCTCGCAAGAACAGGGGCTGGCTTTTCCTACACCCTCTACGTGGTACACCTACCTCTCGTTATTTTTATTCATGGAATAATCGGCTCTCACACAAATTACTTTTTAGAAGGGCGTTGGAATCCGGACATACCACACATTGCCTTCATTTTAACTATCTTTCTTGTTGTTCTGTTTTTTGCCTATCTTGTGTCTCTATTTACCGAAAACAAAACATCACTTGTGCGGCGCATAATAAGTGATCTTATCAAAAAACACTAATTGCTTGTTTTTTAATCAGTTTTTTGTTTCTACTTTTTTAAAGTTAGTATTCTCTTGTATTCAGCTATCATGCGCTTTCCATAATCATCCCATGTAAAACCGGAAGAGACTCTCTGCTTTGCCGACTTGCCCATCTCCTTTGCTTTGTCCGAATTCTCATAAAAGTATAATAATTTTTCTTTTATTGCGTTTTCACTTCTTATGGGAATAATAAATCCGTCCAAACCATTTCTCACGATATCTTCCCCTCCCGTATTTGTTGTGCAAATAACAGGGAGACCACAAGCCATTGCCTGTAGCAGTACCATTCCAAAACCATCTTGAATTGATGCGATAGCAAACACAGAGCCTTGTGAATAATGCTTATAGAGCTCCGATTGAGAAATGTGCCCTTTGTATGTAAACGATCCTTCATATCTTTTGAAAAATGGTTCCATTTCTTCGCTCATCGAACCAATAAGTACAAGTTCGGAATTTGGTAAATTTAATTGTGAAAATGCCTTGAGAAGATAGTGAACGCCCTTTTGAAGGGTCATTCCTCCTACATATATCACACGAAATACATTATCGCTTTTCGGAACCTGCCTAAACTCAGAAAGGTCCACACCATACGGAATGTGAATTATTTTGTTTTCTGGAATACCGTATTCAAGAAATGTTCTTTTTACAAAAAGAGAAGGAACGCTCACATAATCCATATCTCGATATGCAAGAACATCCTTTTCAACAAGTTTCTCATGTGAGAGCTGAAAGACTCCTGGCACTATTCCAAACCTATCATACTCCTCTCTCAATATTTTCATCACATAAAGCGTATGTGCACTTCCATTCTCCACAATTATTGTTGCTCCCAGTTTTTTTGCTTTCTGCATTGTTTTTGGATATGTAGCGGGAGTTCCCACAAAAAAATCTGTTGCCCTTACGCGTAATGAAGCCTCCCAATCAAAAATTTCATGGATTAAATTTTGAGGATTGTACATTTTTTTAAGTGCGCGCGGAAGCAGTAGCCATCCTCGTTGTACCACCTCTTTTAGAGGGACGCTGTATATTTTTTCACTCGGAATTCCATACTTTCTTACCATAAATTTTGGATACGAGGTGATTAGTTGCTCTAAATACCCGAACTTAAAAAGTTGCTCTGCGAGTTGAAATAAGTGAAATTTTCCCGGAACACCAATGGCCACTTTCATATGCTTTATCTAAAAAATTTTCCTGCTTGTGTTTTTAATCTATGTCGAACCGAGACTGGAAATAACGCTTTTAAAACGTGTACTATGTTTTTCCCAATTCTCCCCTTGTCTCCATTCATAAGTTGGCCCACTCTCATTAGAAAGTCTTGTCGAATAAACCCACGCGATTCCTCTTTAAGAAATTGGTTTTGCACAAAAAATTCATACATACCAAACAACACACCAATTCCTTCATGTACTTCAAAAGAGGAGAGCTTTGTCTCATTCAAAGAAAACCACCTATTTACATTAGAAGGGATGGACAACCCAAAAATATCTTTCAAAAAATGCTCGCGGAGCACCAAGCTTAACCTGTATTGGGCTTCTGATTGGGTACTTCCTATTGATGCGGGGTGTAATCGATGCATAAGTAACACATCAGGAAGATTTGCAAATTTTGTTTTTCTTATCATTCTCATCCATAGTTCCGTGTCTTCAATATGAGGAAAATTTATATCATACCCACCCACCTCCAAGACAAGGTCCCTCCTCATCATCACGGTAGGATGAATAACAGCACACTCAAAACACATCTTCCAAAGTATCCCCTCATGAGAGGTGGGCTGCGTAAGTATTGAGATTTTTCTTCCTTGCGCGTCGGCGTGACTCACGGCAGTTCCCAACACTCCAACTTCGATATTTTTTTCCAAATAACCAATTTGCTTTTCAAATCTTTCTGGTTCACTTATATCATCAGCATCCATTCTTGCAATAAATTCACCTCGAGCAACCCCAATCCCCTTGTTTAACGAATTAATAAGGCCAATATTCTTCTCATTTACAATTATTACTATTCTCTCGTCTTGAAAAGACTTAATGATGTCTCGCGTTCCATCTGACGAGCCATCATCTATGATAATTAATTCAAAATCCTTAAATGTTTGAGTGAGTATGCTTTCCACAGCACGTGAAATAAACAAAAAGCCATTATATACTGGCAAAACAACTGATATCTTAGGATTCTTTAATAACATAGCGTAATTGTTCCTCCATGCGACCACAATATTCTTGAGGAGTCATAGAAATAGGAATACGAACACGATAAAGCTTTAGACGAGAAAATGCCTCAAAAAGTATTTCCTTCTGCTTCAACTGAAACTCAACCAAATTGAACTCCCCAAAAGCAGCGAGCGCCGAACAATAATACATCCCTTCCCCAAATTCTAAATTAAGAATTCCAATGATTTTATTTACTAAAACATCGATGCTCATCGAGTCAATAATCATTTCTTCGCCACTATACCTCTCAAGAAAAATGCTTGCGGCTAGATTTGTCTTCTTCCCAATTTTTTCATCTGATATTAATTCACGCACGGGAACCTTTGCATATGAAGCGCTCCATCCCTTCAGAAGGGGGTGTCCTAATCCGAATGCTTTTTTTGCAAGAAAATTAATTGCTTGTTTTGTTTTATAAAATAAGCCGAACAAGGTCCTCTTCCGAAGATACGCCCCGCCCGCTAATTTCTTAAGCTCGGGGAAAAGAGGTATATGATATGGATAAATAGAGAAATCACTTGGGTACGAATACATCTCCCCGAGTGCGCTCACAATAACATAATCGTCACCAAAAAACTTAAAATCCTCTTTTCCACGAAGTGCCGACATTAATATTGTTTTCCCAACACCGCCCAATGCGGGAAAAATGATACCCTTACCTCCAATTTCAATACCAGCACTATGAACAAAACTAAGCCCTTTTTTAAGCAATATTGTTTGAATTAGAAGGTTTGTTGCTTGATTCGCATATTCGGTATATTCACATACTTTATTGTAATCAAAAGAAATGGCGTACTTCTTCTCTGGAAAACAAATGCCATTCTTAATTTTTACAAATTCTCCCACGCGTGAAACGAGGTTCTGCGCTGAAAGCTTCTTAAAGTCAGCAACCTCATATTCGCTATCCCTCTCTTCGGGAGAAAAAAAATGCCGGATATAGTGATCATACCCATTCAAAATGTCTGCTGAGTCAGAAGATATTTTTATACTGAGAAAATTATGAATATTATAATGCTTTTCCATACAGTCCTAATATATCACTATTTAAAACAAAATGAAGGGATTGCCCCTCATGTGTATGCTACCGTCAGCGAATGGTCCTCTTTATGGCTTGATACACATCCTCACAAAATTTTTCAGTAGTAAAAGGTCGATACTGTTCTGAATTTATATACTTCCAACCGCGTTCGCGCATAGCCACGTACTCGCTCGTGTTCACAAAATTTTGCAAATGATGAACTAGCTCATCAAGATTTTTAAAATTATTATAATTAATATATGTGTCACGTGGAATATATTCATCAACATTAGGGGGTGGTAAATATATAGGTATTGTTCCAGTCGCCATAGCCATGAATGGATCATACTCAAAATCACCGGCAGGGATTGAATTCTGAATGCAAAATGCAAACCAATATTCTGAGAATGTCTCCCATTTATCAGAGGAGATTCCTTTGTAAAGAGTTGAATAAAATGGATTGGAATTTCCCAGTCCTTTAACATCTTTTGTGTTCCATCCAGGTCCATAGAGATCTAGAAGGCTGTCTCCGCGCGTTTCAAAATATTTAATAATTTTTCTTCTTAAAGAATATAATTCTCCTGGCACCGGTGAGGTTTTGTTTGATTGCATAAGCACACAAAGATTTCGCTTTTGGTTGCCAAGAAAATGGGCATGGCGACTTCCCTCAAATGGAACGGGAACCTTAAATTCAACAAATTGCTTTGGATGTTTCTTTGCTAAATCACTCGACCAAGAAAGAAATGTTCGGTGAAGCCATCGGTAAAGAAAGAGATACTTCCACGCCCAAGGATTTACAACTCTAGGTTCTAATATAAAAAAAATTACTTTTTTAGGATTAATGAGGTTCTTTAAAATAAAAAGATACCTTCGAATTCCCGGTTCGAACATAATCCATATATCTGCTTCCTTACGAGGGTTTTTATATATATCGAAGGTATTAATATCGATATTTTTTTCAAAAAGAAATTGTTTAAGTGCGGCGTAGCGATTCATTACAGGAAGCCCACCCAATTCCTTACTTACCTGGGACCCCTCATCAAACATTTGATTCTTCATCATGTTTGAATATCCAGGCTCCACCGCTACTCTTATAAAAGGTTTTTTATTTTTGGACATTTACAAAAAAACTTTTTATTTGGTCGCATATAAAATCAATTTCCTCATCAGTGAGCTTGCTTGCCGAAGGAAGCCACAATCCTTCTTGTGCAACTTCTTCAGCAATTGGATAACTTTTCTTGATGCCATACACGGGCTCTGCGTGAAGTGCGGGATAAAAAGTTCGGGTACCCACCCCTCTCTGTTTTAAGTATTCTGCCAATAAGTCCCTTTTCCCTTCTTTTATAAGAAGATCGATAAACCATGGCGATGTATTTTTTGTGTTTGTGGATACAAAAGACACACCTTCAACATTTTTTAAATTCTCATAATAATGCTCATATATTTTTTTCTTTCGCTCAACACGCCAGGGAAGCTTCTTCATTTGCTCAATTCCAATAACCGCCTGGATATCAGTAAACTTAAAATTCCACCCCATAGTTAAATAGTGATCTGATCCTGGTTTATCACGACCAAAATCCCGCATTTTCCTTATGCGGTCAATGAGGGCATCGCTATTAGTAATAAGTGCGCCACCCTGACCTGTGGTAATGACTTTGGGTGCGCTAAACGAAAAACTTCCTACGTCTCCGAATGTTCCCAGATGCTTTCCGTTCTTAAATGAACCGAGTGATTGTGCCGCATCTTCGACTACTTTAATATTTCTTTCCTTACACCAAGAAACGAATTCTTCGATATTTTCTGGATACCGCCCATTTATTGTGACGAGGATGACTGCTTTTGTTTTTGGTGTGACACTCTTCTTCATCTGCTCAAAATCCATACACAAATCATTTTTAGTAATATCTACAAAAACAACCTTCGCGCCAGTAAGTGCTACTGAGTTTGCACTCGCAACCATTGTATAATCTGGCACTAATACCTCGTCCCCTGGCCCCACATCGCACGCAAAAAGCGCGAGAACGAGACTCACGGTGCCGTTTGCAACTACGGAGCAATATTTTGCCCCCGCATATTCTGCAATCATCTTCTCAAACTCTCTTGTTTTTTGAAACTCAGTAACCCAACCACCACCTCTCATATACACATTAAGTGCTTCGGTTTCCTGCTCATCAAACCACGGTTCCATCTGCAAAATAGAGCGCATGCGATTATTTTTTTACAGCTTCCACATTTAAGCTGATCAATATCCCCTTTTTTTCATCCATATGAGGAACGTATGCCCTTGAATAGTCATCATGGTCTTTATGAATTCGATTCTTCCAATTATATTTTTTCACTTTTGTAAATCCGTTTTCTTCCAAAAGTTTCTTTAAACTTTTAAAATCGTATGTTGTTTTGTGATACACAATTTTCGTCGTACCAGGAATTTGCCACCGACCAAAAAGTGGACCCAAAATCCCTTGATGGTCGAGGTTCTTTCCATATTTTATATACACTCTTACCATTGCCTCAAAATCAGGAACCGCTAATCGAAGTATTCCATTCCTTTTTAATGTTCTTCTCCATTCCTTTAGAACATTTATTGCCTCGAGGCGATCAAAATACTCGAATGAATGAGAACTATAAATTAGGTCAACGGATCCAGTTTTAAAAATAGAAAGATTATCAATTGGGCGACGATAATGAATATGAGAAAATCGAGCAAGATCAACGTTAATAAATCCAGGAATGTCTCTTTTCCCACATCCGAGATGTAATTGTAGTGGTGCCTTAGTTTTGTTCATGATGTTCATCAAGAGGGTGAGGAATTGTTACTTGCTCCCCTACTACACATGTATTTCTTACCACCTCTGCATCTTCTTCATTTCGACAAAATATTGCATTCGAAGGATTGGTACAACATTCAACATATCCAAGCTCCTTCATAATTCTCTCAACTGGCTCTCGTTTTATAGAAATTTCTGCAATGATCACGCGTGGCATGTATTTTTTTACATCGAAACCCCCAAATACATCTTCTTCGGTCCCTTCTGTGTCGAGAGAAAGTAAATCAATTGATATTGGAACATGATGCTTTTCAAATACTGAATTGAGCGTTACTTGAGGAACTTGTATTGTCTTAAATCCACCAAAAAAGGATCCGTAATGGGCTCTAAAAAAACCTTCGAGGCTTTTATCCAATGTCGACATTGACCCTCGATAATTTGTATAAAAATCCACCGCGTCTTTGTCTGTTCCTCCCGCCGCAGCGCGTATTAAAATTGAGCCAGGACGGTTGTGCTGCAATAAAGAAAAATAGTCTGGATGAGGCTCTATGCAAATACCCTTCCACCCCATGCGCTCAAATAAATATGTGTTACTAAAACGAATTCCCTCCATTGCACCAACCTCGACGAAGTACCCATCTTTTTTTCCACTAAAAAGGTTCTTTAGCTTCGCATCCTCTCCATATTGCCCATAAAACCTATGGCTTTTCATCCAAGAAGAGGGGTAAGAATACGCGCTATTTGCATCTACTAAAAGCGGCCTATCCACACCCAACATTCTCCGCGTCGCACATTTCACAGATTCAGGTACAATTTTTTTTACAAAGTTTTTGAGCATAATAGATAATTACGTTATTTATCAAATACTATCTTATCTTCTATAAATGGACCGTTTTTAAACTCCATCATTTCAGCATCCTCAAGTATTTCAATCCCAATACCTCCATCAACAATAAGAATTCCTTGTCCTTTTCCTAACTCGATTTTTTCAACAAAAGAGCCCTCACGAGTATAAGCAGTAATCGCAACACGACCAGAAAAAACAATGAGTGCCTCCACAAGGGTTTTTGTTGTCCTCTCTTTGGGAGAATGGGAATGGGAAACTAGTTTTTTTCCTTTTGGATGCTTAAGTGCAATAACCTGAAGTGCTAGTTGTTCATCAGTAAGTGGTCGTGTCCCATCTTCAAATACACCATCAAAAACCATTGCGACAAGCAATTCACCGCTTTTAATCATTTTCATATTGAAATGTATGTGTCTTTTTTACTTTCGATATCATTTTTTAACATTTCTCTTAACACTCCTTTCCAGTCATATTCCGGGCTCCATCCCAATGCGCGAATCTTACTTGCGTCTCCCTGAAGATACGGGACCTCATTCGGACGAAAATATTTTTTATCTATCTCTACATACTTCTGCCACTCAAGGCCGACCTCATGAAAACAGAATTCAAGTGCCTCCTTAATACTATGAGCCTCTCCTGTAGCAACCACGAAATCGCCTGGCTTTTCCTGTTGCATCATAAGATAAATTGCTCTCATGTAATCTTTTGAATGTCCCCAGTCACGAATCGCATCAAGATTTCCAAATGGTATTTTTTTAATTTCCCCGCGTAGTAATGCTGCTATACTTCTTGTAATCTTTCGTGTTACAAATGTTTCCCCTCTTCGTGGACTTTCGTGATTAAAAAGAATCCCATTTACCGCAAACAAGCCATATCCTTCGCGATAAATTCTCGTGAGGTGGAATGCTCCCAACTTTGAAACACCATAAGGACTTTGTGGTCTAAACTCTGAATTCTCATTAAACGGGGGTGGGGTACGCGGAGCTCCAAACATCTCAGAACTTGAGGCTTGATAATATTTCGTCTGTGGAGCGTGTACTCGAAGATACTCCAAAATACTTACAGGGCCAAGAGTGTTTGCAGCAAGCGTGAAATAGGGAACATCGAACGAAACCCGCACTTGACTCATTGCACCAAGATTGTAAATCTCGTCAGGTTTAAATTCTTGAATAAGATTATGCATCGAAACGGGGTCGGTAAGATCTCCATATTTCGTATCAAAATTTTCGTTCTTATACAAAGAATCAATTCGTGAAGTATTAAAATTACTTGACCTTCGTTGTACGCCACAGACACGATATCCCTTTTCAAGAAGTAGCTCAGAAAGATAGCTTCCGTCTTGACCTGTCACTCCAGTAATCAGTGCCTTTTTCATGTTTTTAATAATAATCTCAAAAAAATACAAGGTCAAACAAACTAAGAATATTTTTTTGCAATTAATTCATCAGAATTCTCTACCAGAGCGCCGGAGAACATAGGCACTACCTCATACCCAAGTTCCTCCAATAAAGTGACGCATTTCTGTCTTGATGTTTTTCCATGAATTGCGAGCAATATTGTGGGATAAAATTCCTTTAAAATCTTATATGCGCCACGCAAGACTTCAAACTCTGCCCCCTCCACATCTATCTTTATAACATTAGGGGGTGCTATTTTCTTTTCTTCTAAAAGATGGTCGAGGGTGACAATGCGAACACTAAGAGATCCCCCCGAAGGAGAAAGCATTCCCGTAAAGGTACTTTCCCCTTCTTTAAATAAGGAGAATCCTTCGGTGTCTCCTACTGCGGCCTCTATAACTGTCACGTTTTTGCACCCATTCAGTAAGGTGTGTTTCCGCAAGTAATTAGCATTTAAAGGAAATGGTTCAAATGAATACACCAATCCGTCTCTCCCGGAAAGAAAAGATGCAAGAAGTGTATAAAACCCAACATGAGCTCCTATGTCATACACCACACTCCCTCTTTTTATCGCTTCAACGAACTTAGTCTGCAGAGGTAATTCATAAGATCCTAACCAATATCCATTCACTCCCGATCCTTTTATCCATTTTTTTCCGAATAAGGGCCCTCTTAATATTCTCATCACACAGCCCGGAGGAATTATCATCAACAATGACCTTAGAAGCCTTCCAAGGAAACTTTTTGTGGAAATATTTGAAAAATTAACCATGTTTTATTGAAGAAACCGCTTTAATAATGCCCTCAATGTCTTTTTCTTGACTATATCCTTGAATAATTTGAAACGACCTTAAACCAAAGCGCTCCCGCACTTCTTGGTTTGATACAATTTTTAAAATTGCTCCCGCAAGATCGTCTATGTTATCAAGTTGAGTGATATATCCATTTTCTCCAATACGAACCAAATCGGAGCCACATCCCACTACATCAGAAACAACAACAGGAAGAGAAAAACACATCGCTTCATTTACCACCATTCCCCATGTCTCACCAACCCCCGAAGGCAAAACAAAAACATCAGCCATACTCATATATTGATACACCTTATCTTTTGTTTGGAAGCCAGCAAAATGAACTTTCTCTAAGTGAGCTCCCTTCGCATACAACTCGAGACTACTTCGTAATGCCCCATCCCCCACAAACGCAAGCGTTGGAATTTGAGTGAATACATTGCCCTTCACTATTTTTTCATATGCTTTAAGAAGATTGAGAGGTCTCTTTTTCTCTATAAGTTTTCCCACGAATAAAATGAGTGGGGCCTTTGAATCTATCCCACACTGCTCACGCAATTCATTTTTTCTAGACTGGAAAACATGCGCTTTTTCAATACACAACTCGTTATTTGTAGCATACGGTGCAAAAAAAAGTTTGCGGGGAGGGACCCCAAAAAATTCATAAAATTTTTTATTTTCGTTTCCTATATATAAAAATCCAGTTGCTATCTTAAAAAGATTTTTAAGTATGAAACGTTTTATGTTTTTAAGCGCTCCTCTTTTTATTATTTCTTGATGTAGTGGGTTTTCCCCCCAAATAAATATCGGGGTGCGCATAAAAAAGCACACCAGAAAGGCAAACCAGAAAGTAGGTACATTCCACCCATATACCAAAACTGCATCATACTTATTCTTCAAAAGCTCTGTAATAATTCCAACATTCACCCACATATCATTCTTCTCGGAAATCTTCTGCGGAAGAAGATTTTTTAAAAAAATGTGCGGATATCCATCAAGAACCCCTTCTCCCCAATTAACTTGCGTGTTAAATTCGCTATCATAATCAAACTTTCCCACCCCGATGTCAGTACAATAATATACAGTAGATTCTAAAAAAGAGTTGTGTGCAATTTTTTTGAAAAGAGGGGCATTTGTAGGACCTGCGCGAGCTATCAAAATGGCAATTTTCATAATAGTAAATCTAAATTTCTGAAGTCGACGCCTGTAAAAACTTTACCTTGCGAACTCACACACATTCAAGTATATTTTTTTGTTCCTTCAATGCGTATAAGAAAAACAGCAAAAGAATCTCACTAACAAGACATCGAATTCTTCCCAAAAGGGGGGTGTTCCGCGAGATGAGACCTAAAAAATCCCGCGCCACCATTAATAATTATTTTTCTCTTCATACTCCTCCTATAATAGGCTTTATCTAATCATCTTGAATGACTCTATTTTTGAAGTAAACTCTTAACCTTCTCATCGTTTGGCCAATATTTAAGGATTTCTTCGCTTATTTTCTGAATATTCTCCTCATCTCCCTTTGCAGAATACAATCCAAGAAAACCGTATAAAACTGGTGGAAGTTGTGGGCCAATTCTTTTTGCTTTCTTTAAATAATTTTCGGCTATTACAAAATCTTCGCTATGTCCAAACTTTTGCCAAAGAATAGAATGTAGCCTGCTCCCATTCAATAAATGAATTACGCTGTTTGCAAAAAGATGAGGTTCGAGGTAATCAACAAGCGCCCTCGACGCCTCCTCGGACATATTCTCCTGAAAAATAATTTCTGAGATGTCATTGCTTAAAAATTTTATAACCTCTTCATCTCCCACAGGCGAATTAAAAAAGACCGGTGTATCAAATATCGTTTTAAACTCTCCTACAGATCTCGCCGTTTGAACCTTACCCAACGCGCCAATATAGCTCGATGCTTTTACAAGTGGTTTATATGCTCCATAAATCAAACTTAATGTCGCCAAGATAATTCCAATAACAATGATAATTGATCTCATATAATTATTTATTTTTTGTTCGTGTTCCGTTATTTAATTCAGGCGACTGAAACTGATAAACACCAAACGCTAAGACAAGAAATACATTTAAATAAATTGGGGACACATCAAAAAGCACAATTCCCTGCACAAGATATGCAACAAGTATGGAAAAGATGAGTGTCTGCTCAAGAATAGATTTTGAACTAAGCACCGAGTTGTTTTTTCGTTTTTTCCAAAATTGCATATAAAATACTACAAATATTCCTAGAAAACTAACAAGCCCAAGAGCGCCCGTCTCTACTAAATAATCAAAGTAAATGCTATGAGCCCTATCAAACCACGCACCAAACCCCTCACTTGGTTTAAAATAATTTAAATCCATGTGTCTCTCAAACACCCGAATATAATTTTCAGGCCCCCAACCAAGCAAAGGACGGTCCTTAAAACCTTCGATGGCGGTATGCCACATATATGTGCGATGTTCAAATGTTTCCGCCGTAATAGAAATATCAAAAATACGAGAGCCGGGGAGAGACTTGATAAAAGGTGTGTCTTTTAATTTTATGAACGTTCCCACAATAAGCAGAAGAGCAATCATAGCCCCAATCCCCCACTTTCTCAGTCGTTCTTTGGAAAAGACTATATATCCAATGCCTACAAGCAACGATGCGATAAGTCCCACAAATGCGCCTCGCGTTGCCGCCATATAAAACGTTATAAGAGAGATAGCCGATACCAAATAAAGCACAATAGCACCAAAAGAAGATAGTCTCGTGCGATATTTGCTTACCAAAATATACCCCGCATAGAAAAGCATAAAGATGGCATATGCCGCCGCATATGCAGAATTTCCAATAGAACCCGAGAAACGATATCCGGGTTGCGAAAACTTACCACCGATATATCCGCCAATCTCTGCATTTGCTAAATATCCGTACAAAATCATTAAAAGCCCACCAACAAGAGAAAATCCAAACAACTTTTGCCAATCTTTTTCTTCTTTAAAAAGAGTTGCGAGAAGTGTAAACCAAATCCAAAAATGAATGAGTTGAAGGCCTCCCTCACCACGTTCAAAATTTGACCAGAAGGACATCTTAGGGTCAACACCAAAAAATCCCGCCAAAAGAAAAATAAACACAAAGAGTGATACCGCGATTACTAAAGGTTGCTTTAAAACAAATTTAACTCTGTTCCACATCAACGACTGATTATCGTAAAACAAGAGTCCAAGAAGGAACAAAATAAGAGCAATATCAACCGTAGAGCGAAACCATACATATTTTCCTACTATAAAAGGGAATAAGGTTGAGGTCGTTACGATAAAAATTCCTAATACAGGAAATAAGAGAAAAAACTTAGAAACCTTAAAATAATTAAACATGTAACGTTCAGTTTACTGCACCATTTATTAAAACTCAATAGAATCAAAAAACCCCCGAAGGGGTTTTTTTGATTCAGTTGTATGCTACTGAAAAACCAAGTAAGAAGACTATTAAGTCTTTGCAGTTACTGTTGAAAGTGAAGGAGTGCCATCAACATAAAGATTGATGATAGTATCCGACAAATCATTATCAGTTACAGGATTACCTGAGAATCCGAGATCAGCTTCATCCACACTGTAGAGGACGTTGCCGAGCGCAGATACTGCGAGACCAAACGTGTCGTTGTTTAACGCCGTTCCAGTCGTCTTCACGGTGAAATATCTCCATGAACCACCATCAATCTTACGATTTGCTGAAGTCACAAGAGTGAGATCAAAAGGAATCGTAGATGATGCTCCAGTTGCAGTAGATGTTGCAATGTATGTTACTGATGCATCGCTCTGCGTACCACCCATGATGGATGAGTAGAGACCGAAGCTTACAGAATTTGTTGCAGATCCACCGTTTGCAAGGCTCAACGTTGAGCTTGAGAGGTAAATCGGAGCAGAACCATTGTTGGTAATCTTAAAGATTCCAACAGTTTGTCCAGCCGACAAACCAATCGTTGCTGCTGAAGTAGGAGAAACTGCGGAGATTGAGACGCTTGCTGGCGTTACGTATGTCGCGCCGCTTGCTGCCGCAGAACCCGTCTTTGTACCTGCCGTTGAAGCAGTGACTGCACCCTTGATTGCGATATCACCAGTTGTTGAAGCAATCTGGAATTTAAAGCTATCGCCAAGCTGTGCTGATCCACCTGCCGCTACGTTTGCCTTTACGTAAATTGTTACGCCAGTTGTAGGAACAGCTGCGGACAATAAGTTATCACTTGAAGTGAAAGTAACCTGACACTTGCTTGCGTCGCACGTATCAAACTGAGGTGCGGTTGCAAACGGTGTCGTAGCAGCTCCTTCATAAAGTGCGATGTTATTGAGCGTAGTTGTTGCAACGCTGTTTGCGGCTGTGGTCGTCGCAGTAATCTTCAAAGAAGTGACCTTCTGAGCTTCATACTGTGAGGTTAACTTGAATGCGAAAAGTGTCGCACCCGAAGTTCCTACCTGCATCACTTGGTTCTGGGAAGGTGAAGCAGTTGATCCAGAAACCACGGACAAGATAAGGTTACCCGCTGCCACATGTGCCATGGCCTGTCCACCACCTGCATAGGTAATGTCAGTACCATTTGTCAACGAATTTCCAGTTACTGAACCAACTGCCGTTAATGCGGAAGTTGATGAAGCAATTGAGAATGTGTGTGAACCGGTTCCTGAAACTGCATCCGCTTTAAGACGAAGAGTGACCGGAGTCGCTTTCGTTACCAAAATTGGAGTTGAGAAGTTAAAGGTTACAGTTGCCGCATTCGTTGCTGTTGAACCACTGGTTACAAGCGGTGATGTGTCGCTATCCTTATACATTGAAAGATTTGCAACTTCACCTACTGCACCACCAGAATGTGTTACCACAATCTTTGAGACCTTCACATCCTCTCCACCCGACTGGGCATTGAGTTGGAAGTCTGCATACTCATAGCCATTCGTACCCGCAACCACAGAATTTGCTACCGGAGTAGAAAGTGTAGTTACCGCGAGTGCCGCTGCTTTGACTGCAATTGAGAGACCAGAAACAACGCCTGTACCTGGATCAACGAGATCGTTTGTGACGAGTCTCTTTGCCTGGATAAGGTCGAAGTTAGTAACAGTATAGCTGCTTGCTGCTACTGCTGAAGAATTAATTGAGCCTTCGATTGTGATTGCTGAATCCACACCCGCAGTTAAGACTGTGTATGAGGAAAGAGTAAACGTTGAAGCACTAGCATAACTAATATTCGTAGCTGCAGTGCTGTATACGATTGCGCCATTAATCTTCACATAGATTGTGCCTGTAAGTGCAGTGGAGCCTGAGCTACTTGCAACATAGAAGCTTACCTGACGAAGTTCGAAGTTCTCTCCAGTTGGCTTTGCATTAAATTTCGCAAGCACCACGTTAGTAGTACCAGGAGTTACTGCAGAGCTTGGTGAGTCAGATGCTCTCGTCAAGGTCATTGAGCCAGAACCAATGGTCTGAATGTTGAATCCATTACCAATTGGGAAGGCTGTGTCATTTGAACCAACTCCAGGAATAACGGAGACGTTTGTTGCTGCGCCATAGAGATCAATATCATAGTTGTTATACACTACGAAGTTGATTGTCTTTGTCGTGCCATTTACGATCTTCGCTTTTACTGTGAAATCTTTTGTCTGACCCTTATCAATAAAGTAAGGAGACGCAAGATTGAACGTGACGTTCTTATCGCTTACGAGGCCGGTTGAAAGAATCGTGCCATCTTGTGCAATAAGTTGTACATCGCTCAAATCACTTGCCGCTGCGTTACCGTAGTTGTACAAAGCCAACTTGCGGAGGTAGACGCCCTCGTTTGAGGAAGTTTCCTGCACGCGGAATTTGGTGATTTCTTGTGAGTTCGCTGGGTCAACATTTAAAGTTGAAGAACCAGTGCTCGTCAACACGTCTAAGGTGATTGTCGAGAGTGATGAACCACCATTTACAATGCTCATAGCAGTTCCATAAATAGGAAATGCTCCTGAGATTGAAGTGGTGTCAGCAGTAATAGACGCAATGTCATTAATGCTGAAACTGACGGTACCTGAGTAGTCACCAGTTACAAGGTTAAACCGGACCGTAAGGGTCTCAGAAGAACCTGCGGCAACCATCACAGGATCAGATGACATAGTTACAATGATGCTGTTGTCAGCATTCACTGAAGTCACCACATTTCCATGACGTACGCCTTTTGAATCAACGATATCAACACCATTCAAGTTCGTATTCGCAACGAATCCGCTCTTCATGATTTTGATTGCGCTAATTTTTACTGCCTTTGAGCCTGCAGTAAATGCTACTTTCATAGCAGGGTTAAATGCAGTTCCCGAACCGATTGTCCTTGCAGAAGGATTATCAGAAGCGAGAGAGACAACGAGGTCGGTTCCTGAAGGAACTGTTACAACCGGAGTTGTGCCAGTGCCAGGAGTGACTGTGCCGCTCATGCTATTCATCTTTGCACGGCTGATTGCTCCAAAATAACCAACTGCAGGGGAAATCCCTTCTGCAGCCTGCCACGCGCTGAGCGCAGCTTTAGTCATAGGACCAAATGTCGTGGTCGGAGCTGAGAGTTTCAAGAATCCTTTGCTAATCAAAACGCCCTGGAGTGCTTTTACATCTGCGCCAGTTGAGCCAAGAGTGAGGTTCTTAGCAAAATTGTATGCAGAGGTTGATGCGCTCTGTTGGCCGAGTTGAGCTTGCAAAGTTTGGATCTGCGCTAAAAGCGCAGCGATTTGTGCCTGTAAATCCACCGATTGGGCGAATACAGGTCCAGAAAGTGTTGCAATCGTTGCGATCGCAATACTAACTGTTGCAATTTTTTGTGTTAATTTACTCATTTTATACTTTCTTTTCGACTTTGCATTCATAAGATACGAATGCAGAATTTCGACTTAATTTTTAGTTCATTTTTCCATCTTCGACCTTTCTTTATTCAGGAACACTGCGATCTCCCGTTTCCGACCTTCCGCCATAGTGAGGATGAGGAGGAAGAAACAAGGGGAGCAATGTGTTTAATATTGATGTTAAATTTTTAGGACTCCCTAAAAATGAAAAACTCGCTCTTAGAGCGAGGTGGAATACAGCGGAGAACAACCGCATGGTTGTTTCCTAAATACCTCTGGCACTAGCCAGAAGGTTGCTGTAAAGCCTAGCCTCACACTAAGCCCTGTCTACCGACAGGAAGGTCTATCTTACGATAGTACCCGATTACTGTATAGATATTCTCTTGGAAAAGCAACAAATGCCGATTTTCCTGCATTTATTACCTCTACATATATAACGAGGAGAAAATAAGCCTGTTACTACTAGATTCCCCAGGGGGAGGCAGCAAAAATGAGTGCAGTACCAAAGAGGAGAATAACACTACTTCTTAAGGCAAAAGAGAGATTAAAGGAGCCTTCAAAGTGAGCTTTTATTGCATCTCGTAGGAGGACGAGGAAGAGACATAAAAATAGTGCTGCGTTTATAAACCCAAGTGGTAAAAATCGAACAAGAAATGCGAGTTCAAGTGAGAGAAATGAGGCAACGATGCTCCCTAAAAATACCCTCCCCTGCCAAGGAATCTGCGCAAAAAGAAAGAATTCACGCAAAAGGAGGAAGACACCTATTGCAGTAAAAAAGAGGAGAGTCCACGAAAGTGGGAAAATGAAAAAATGAAGGAAAAATCCAAAAAGAAGAACCGTATTTACCACCCCATATACTGCAACGCGGTCATGAAAGAAAAAACGGAGAAGCCCCAAGAGAACAGAAAGGAGTGTGGTAAATACTATTACTATGAGGATAGGAACATAAAATGAAATATCGTTTTGAACCGCAAACCGAATTCCTAAAATACTTAACAACGCGAGAAGCCAAGATGAAGCAACAAAAGACTCGCGTTCGTGCGATTCGGAGAAATAAATAAAGGAAAAACCAACCAAAAAGAAAATGATAGACCACCACGAAGAATTCTCCACCCAAAGAAAGACGAGGAGTGCGACGACAAGGGCTATTTTAACGACTGATTTCCACTCGATCTCCCTTAAGAGAGATAGCAATTTTTTGGCCATCTTTTACTTCGCCGCGAATTATCTTATCGGCAAGCGCGTCCACAATGACCTTTTGAATAAGACGTCGAATAGGACGTGCGCCATAATCCGGATCAAATCCTTTTTCCGCAATATATTTTTTAATCTGTGGCTTCACCATAATCTGGATATTGCGCTGCTTTAGTCTCTCTTCAAGTTTCTTTAATTGAATCTCTACGATTTTTTCAATCGCCTGTGCATTCAACGTATTAAAGATAACTATCTCATCTAAGCGGTTTAAAAATTCAGGTCTAAATGTTTCACGAAGTGCTTCATTTACTCCTTCCTTAAACTTCTCTTCTTTTGCGGCAATACTCTTTTTTTCCTCTCCCATACCGAACCCGAGATGAGACATTTCCTTAAAGTAGGTGCTTCCCACATTCGAAGTAAGAATAATTATTGTATTCTTGAAATTAATTGTCTTCCCTTTTCCATCAGTCAGTCGTCCATTATCAAGCACCTGGAGGAGAATATTAAATACCTCAGGGTGTGCTTTTTCTATCTCATCGAACAAGATGAGGCTGTAAGGCCTATGACGCACAATCTGTGTAAGTTGTCCTCCCTCATCGTGACCTACATACCCAGGAGGCGAACCAATAAGACGCGCAACCGCATGTCGCTCCATATACTCGGACATATCAATGCGAATAAGCGCCTTTTCGTCATTAAACATGAGCTCCGCAAGTGCCTTTGCAAGCTCAGTCTTTCCTACGCCTGTGGGACCAAGGAACATAAAAGAACCCGAAGGACGATCATCCTCAGCAAGACCTGCGCGTGAGCGACGAAGCGCACGAGACACCCCCTCAATTGCCTCACGTTGTCCTACTACCCTATTTTCAAGATCCTCCTCAAGACGAGAGAGTTTCTTCATTTCAGGTTCCAACATACGCGACACGGGAATCCCCGTCCATCGTGCGACCACGCCCGCAATATCCTCTTCATCAACTGTTTCTTTAATAAAACGAAGTTCTACTTTCTTTTTATCTTCTTTAGTTTTCTCTTTTTTCGTCTTTCCCTCTTTTCCTATTTTCTGATTTAAATATCGCTTTTCAAATGCCTGATACTCTTTTTCTGCAGAAGGAAGTTCTCCGTAGAGAATCTTAGCCACGCGCTCAAAATTACCTTCGCGTTCTGCGACTTCCGCCTCGTGGCGCAAGTCATCAATTTTCTTCCTTAAATTGTGAAACTTCTCAAACGTAACTTTCTCATTGTGCCACTGTCCTGAGAGCGTGGTATTTTCCCCCTTCAATTTTGAAATTGCCATATCAACCTCCTTAAGGCGTGTACCGTTCTTTTTATTATTTTTCTCTTGTACCAGCGCAGAGCGCTCAATCTCAAGACGGGTAAGTTCGCGACGTACTTTATCAAGTTCGTTAGGAATACTTTCTGATTCTAACCTTCTTGCGGCAGCTGCCTCATCAATAAGATCGACTGCTTTATCTGGTAAAAATCGGTCGGTAATATAACGCGCTGAGAGATTTACTGCTGATACGATTGCCTCATCGGAAATCTTAAGCCCATGATGCATCTCATATTTTTCCTTTAATCCGCGCAAAATAGAAATTGAATCTTCAATCGTCGGTTCATCAACAAGAATAGGCTGAAACCTGCGCTCAAGCGCCGCATCTTTCTCAATATGTTTCTGATACTCCTTAAGGGTAGTGGCACCAATCGCGTGAAGTTCGCCACGCGCAAGTGCGGGCTTCAATAAATTAGAAGCATCGATTGCGCCTTCTGCGGCACCTGCCCCCACAATCATATGAATCTCATCAATAAATAAAAGAAGCTTCCCTTCAGAACGCTGGATCTCCTTTAAGAATGCTTTGAGGCGATCTTCAAATTCTCCACGAAACTTCGTGCCTGCAATAAGTGAACCTAAATCAAGCATAATTACCTCTCTTCCTTTCAAGGGTTCTGGGATATCGCCTGAGACGATGCGCTGTGCGAGACCTTCCACAATAGCGGTCTTTCCTACGCCAGGCTCGCCAATAAGGATGGGATTGTTCTTGGTACGTCGCGAGAGAATCTGCATAAGACGACGCAATTCCTCTTCTCTTCCAATCACTGGATCAAGTTTTCCCTGTCGTGCTTTCTCGGTAATATTAATCGCATATTTTTCGAGCACCTGAAATTTTGATTCTGGTGTCTCGTCTGTTACTCGTGAAGTACCACGCAAATCAACAAGCGCCTTCAAAAGCACATCTCTGCGAGCACCTGCCTGAGTAAGTAATTCTTGTGCCATTGAGGGCGCGTCAGCAAGCCCAAGAAGAAGATGTTCGCAAGAAATAAAATCATCTTTTTGCTTTGTTGCAAACTCTCCTGCTTTATCCAAAATCTTCATAAGTTCTTGAGAGAGATAAAGCTGATTATTCGTCCCACCCGTTCCCGCAAACACGCGCGGAAGGCGTGCAAGCGTGGTACCTACTTGTTCAGCAAGCGTTGCTACATTTACATTCGCACGAATAAGCATGGGGCGCACAAGTGTTTGCTCGTCTTCAATAAGCGCCGAAAGGAGATGAAGTCCCTTGAGTTCTCCGTGATTTTGACGCGCTACAAGTTCCTGTGCTCCCTGAAGTGCTTCCTGTGCTTTAATAGTAAATCGATTAAAATTTGGCATAAGGTTTAAAAATTCCTTACGATTATTATACCAGGCCTTCGCAAATTGGCAAACTCAACACTCGAGTGCTAATACGTCATCTCACGCCTAACAACCCGCCGAAGCGGGTTGTTACAGTTACAACTCAGGACGCTCTTCAAGAGTTACCTCAAGAGAGAGTGTTTTATCTCCTCGTTTTATTTCAAGAGTCACTTTATCGCCGATACCAAACTTCTGAATAATCTGTCCAAGCGTATTCTCTACGGTTATCTTCTCTCCGTTTATTTTTGTAATAATATCTTCTGCCTGAACTCCCGCTTTTGCGGCCGGAGAATCAAGAATGACGCCAGGGCCTTCATCGGTCCCGCGCACAAGAGCACCCTCAGACGCCACTAGCTTCTGTTTCTTCGCAACATCTTCAGTTACCAAAGAATAACGAACGCCAAGATAAGGGACCTTAATACTCCCCGTTTCCTTTACCGACTTGATTGCCTTCTTTGCTTGATTAATAGGAATTGCAAAACCAATACTCTGTGCATCTGATGCGATTGCAGTATTCACTCCAATCACTTCTCCACGAAGATTTAAAAGTGGTCCACCAGAATTCCCAGGATTAATTGCGGCATCGGTTTGAATCACGCCCTGAATTGTCTCCGTGCCAAAGCCAGCACCTGATGCAGTAACGGTGCGCGCAAGCCCAGAAATAACACCTACAGAAACAGTATTTCTAAATTCTCCAAGCGAATTTCCAATTGCAATTGCGGTCTGTCCCAACTTCACCGAATCAGAATCACCAAGAATCGCGGGGGTGAGTTTTGATGCCTCAATTTTAAGGATTGCAATATCGTTTACTGGACTTCGTGCAAGTACCTTTGCATTGTATTTCTTTCCGTCATTCGTAAATACGGTATATTCCGCTTTTGTATCAACCACTACATGTTTGTTGGTAAAGATAAGCCCATCTTCTGAGACTACGAATCCACTCCCCCCTCCTATTTCTTTTTTAGTAGTCCCTTTTTCACATGGCTGTGAGAATTGAAATCCTCTTCCAAAAAACTGCTGGAACTCTGGAGGAAGGTTTCCGAAAGGATCTGTGGTCTGACACTCCTCAATAAGAGGAACATCTTTCGAAATAACAATAGAAACCACCGAAGGTGCTGCTTTATCCACGCCCGCAATTACTGCCTCTTCATAATCAAATGCAGGTTTATATAATGGAGTTACTTTTGAAACCTCTGACACTGTCGAAGTGGTAATCCGAGGAGAGGAGGAAGGAGTAAGTGTTTGCTTCAAAAAGTCTTTGAGTGTATCAAAGAAACTCGCATGTGCCACACGATATCCCACTCCTAACGATGCTACCACTGCGATTACTAAACCAAAGAAAACTATTTTTTTATATGTAGTCATAGTGTTGATAATTCTCTTTTATGCTGTGTTTCAACAACTTACTTTATTTCATCAAACGAGGAATGAAACAAGACTTTTATCTTATTTCGTACTGAAGAGTTACATTCACGGTCGTTTCCTGAGAGCCTGGCTCAATTGAAGGTGCTGAGGACATTTCTGCATCTCCCCCCATGCCTTTTGTTGCATAGTTATACATCATAGGACGAGGATAATTTCCACTTTCCGAAATACCAAGCAATCGTCCAAGTGAAAATCCTCCTGCTTTCGCAATTGATTGTGCCTTTACTTTTGCTTTTTGTATTGCTTCCGCACGAGCTACATCTTGTGCTGCAGTTTGATCATCTATTGTGAATTGAAAATCAGACACAGTATTTGCGCCATTATTTACTACTCCTGCAAGAATATCGCCTACCTTTGCGAAATCACGTACTTTTACTAATACCGTCTGAGTAATCTCATACCCCACTATCTGAGGAGGAGGACACGCGCCACCATCCTTTGGACAACTAAAATACTGGTAGCGTGGCTGTAAATTATAATTTTGCGTTTTAATATCTTTATCCTGTACCCCATTCTCTTTTACAAACGAAATTGCTTTATTCATCTTGTTTGAATTTTCCTTTTGAATATTCGCAAGATTTTTATCACCTTGTGTTAATACACTAAAAGTAAACGCCGCAATATCAGGAATAGAAATTGATTTTCCTTCTGCGTTCACCGAGAAACTACGAAACGAACTTGGTTGAATCGACTCTGAATATGAGGAAGCAAAACGCCATGCGGAACTTCCTAATAAAAGAACTGACACTCCTACCGCCGCCCAAAAATATTTTTTTATATTATCGTTCATACCTTTAATGATATAGAGCGCGCATCATCCTTTCAACCCTGTCTTCGGGATATCTTCCCCATTCTTCTTATTACCTCACTTATTTCCTCTTGTGTGGTTATCCTTCCTAAGCTAAATCGAATACCCCTCGCACCCCCTTTAAAAAGAGCCGAGAGTACGTGTGAATGTGTTGGGGCACGAGATGCGCACGCAGAACCCGTAGAGACCGCGATACCTGCTATATCAAATCGCGCGAGCAACTCATCTGAAGGAAATTCGTTAAATGCCACGTTTAAAATGTGCGGTGCGGCATCTTTAAAATCACTCTCTCCACTTCCATTCACCATCGCTTCAGGAAATAAATTATTAATACCTTTCCACAAAAGACGTTTTAATCCAAGCGCGCGTACAAATTCTTTTTTGCGTCGTGCAGTGGCAAGTGTAATTGCCTCCGCAAACCCCACAATGCCCGCCACATTCTCCGTGCCTGAACGCATGCCAAACTCTTGCCCACCACCTGTAATAAGTGGAGCAACACAACCTATTTTATCTTTTTGATTTTTAACGAATAAAACTCCTACTCCTTTTGGTCCATATAATTTATGAGCTGAAAGCGTCATGAGATCTACCCCTAATGTAGTTACGTCACAAGAGAAATATTGGAATGCCTGCACGGCATCAGTGTGAAATAAGGGATAAGGATAGGAAGAATTCTTCTCCCTTCGGGAGACGTCCCGTAGGGACGCAATTACTGATGCAATTTCTCTAATCGGTTGAATACTTCCCACTTCATTATTTACATACATTACCGACACAAGAACTGTGTTCGTATTAATTGCTTCGTATAATTTCTTTATGTCAATGACGCCTCTCGTATCAACAGGAATTATTATGCACTCTACCCCTTCTCGCTCAAGATCTTTTGCGGTCTCAAGCACCGACTCATGTTCAATCGCAGATATCACAATGCGCGGCTTCACCGAGGGAAATTCTCCGCAAAACTTTTTTACCGCGCCACGCAAAGCAAGGTTGTTCGCCTCCGTTGCTGAACCAGTAAAAAGAAGTTCGCGAAAACCTGCGCCAAGTATTGTTGCGATTTGTGCCCTCGCCTTATCAACCGCCCCCATCGCCTCCTGCCCAAAAGAATGAAGTGAGCTTGGATTGCCAAAGCTCTCTGCGGCATAATGTGCCATCGCTTTTGCCACTTTTAGGTCCATTGGTGCGGTTGCTGCATAATCGAGATAAATAGGCTTCATATATGCAGTAGTATACGATGTTTCATCTGATGCTGCATCACCCTGTAGAGGGTCACTGTCGAGTGCTTATTCCCCCTCACCTTTCGACATATTGACAATAATGCTATTTCGTGATATTTTAATGCTAGTTCACTGATTTAATCACATTTACGTCTGGAGGCTTTTATGCCAAAAGAAAGAAAAGACTGGTTCGACTTTGCACGAACCCCCGTGGGAGCCGACTATACCGTTTCGGTTCAAGTAGAACTCTGGGATATTGAACATACACATGTGTGTTTTGTACTCGATCAGGGCGGAACAAAAACGCGTCGCGGTATCACTCACGAGAAACCTCGCGGCTGGGGCAATCCCGGTGGTGCCGTTTCTGAAGGAGAAACACCACTTGAAGGAGCAATCCGAGAAGTGGAGCAGGAAACAAATCACATGCGAAAAACATTTCGCATCAATCCGATTCCTGTGGAGGTAATTCCGATTCATGGTGCAAAGGCAAAAGAAGGAAAAGAAAGATATAAGGTTGTCTTTGTAGGAAGAATTATTGATCCCCATGAATTATTAATGAGTGGACCAGTAAAAGACCCTGCCGGCGGAAGCGCGGGTGGTGTTATCTCCCGTCTTTGGATTGCATTTCATGATCTTCCAGGAATGGAGGAGGTAATGAGTCCAGGATTTCTCTTGCACGGAGAGCCAATATATCGTTCTCATCTTGGAAATATCTATTCTCACCAAGGAGAGGAGATATAAAATAATATTCCCCGCATCATGCGGGGAATTTTTATTCTTCTCATTAATCATCCACTGACTCCCCTCTCTCCGTACTTGTTCGAGGTAAAAGACTAAGTTTCCTAAGCACCACAAGAAGAAACACCATACTCAATGTTGCAACAGCCGCAAATGAAGTGAGACCAATCCCCGCGAGTACTCCGATTGCTGATGCAAACCATACCGTTGCTGCAGTGGTAAGACCGCGTACATGCATCCCGTGTTTTACAATGATACCCGCACCTAAAAAACCGACACCCACAACCACATTTGCAATCACACTTAAAAATCCACTATTGCGTGCAATCACCTCTGAAAGATTTTCAGGAGAAGTGGTAATAAGATAAGGAAGACTAATGCTGATAATGGCAAAAATGGCTGACCCTGCGGCAACCATAATATTCGTGCGTATCCCCGCTTCTTTCCCTATCCACTCACGTTCGAATCCCACAATAGCTCCGAGAACTACTGCGACCACAAGTCTTATTATCATCTGCTCAAGAGTTAACATATGACTATTCTTCTTTTTTATTTTTTATTAGCTCGGCCGCCTTCGTAAGATATAAATCTACAAAAGGGTCTATTTTTTTTGCTACCTCACTTCCATAATCATGAGTAATAAAATCGAGAAGTTCCTGCTTTAATCCGACACCTCGAGAATGTTCGAATTCATCAGGAGTGCGTATTGCCTCTCCATACTCATAAAATGAACGAAGCTCATGACGGAGTGTATTTACCATCGCATCCGTCTGAGTGAAATCCAGATTGTACTTCTCTTTCATAAGGGTATAGAGCTGTTCTCGTTGATTTTCATCACTTAATAGCTCATCAAATTTTTCTTCTAAAAACTTTTTCTCTCGTTCAACCTCTTCAAATAAAATTTCTTTCCCTTCGTCTACCACTTCTTTTTCAACATCGATAATATCGTTTGCATGAACCACGAGCTGCTCCATTGATGCTTCGTCTTGTGCGGTAGGTTTTTGAAATCGTTCAGAAAACATAGTGTGCATAGTATATCACTGCTCTTTTATTATTAATATACAGGATGCTGTTCACAAACACCGAGAGTATGATTACTAAGACGCGCGAGCGCAAAAAGCACGCTCGAAAGACGATTTAAAAATGCGAGAAGTTCAGGAGAACATTTTTTTGAGCGATTAAAAGAAATAATTGCTCGCTCTGCATCGCGCGTACTCGCACGCGCGATGTCGAGTCGGGTTGCGAGTTCACATCCACCGGGAATAATGAATTTTGTAATAGATGGAAGTTTCTTATCGACATCCTTAATAATTTCTTCAAGGCGCTTAATATGTGTGTTATTTACCTTTTTGGTGTTTTTAACACAAAAGCCAATTGAGGCAATCTCAGCCTGTGCAATAAAAAGCATTTCTTGAAACTCATGAAGTGCGCCAGTAAAAACGTCTCTTTCTTTCTTCTTTCGTAGTTGTGTTGCTTCAACTACACACCACCCAAGTAAAGAATTTAAAGTATCAAGAGCACCCAACGCATAAAATAATACATTATCTTTTAAAAATTTCTTTTTTCCAAAACCACTCTTCCCCTTATCACCATTTCCAGTAAAAAACATCGTCTTCATAATGTTAGTGTAACAAAAATCCCCGCATTTTTTGCGGGGATTTTTTCTTACAATGCGTTCATATCCTGATCAATGGTCTGAAATTCTTGTTCAAGATTTCCCATATCAATATTCTGCAATGAATCATTGATGGCCTGTGGCTTATCCTCTGCAGAAACTCCCGCGGGTAGTGTGGAGGTGGTTGAAGGTTCTCCGACATAAGCAGGAGGGCTCTCTCTTGGTCCTCGCTGTTGCAACCACGCAAGTACAGCAATTGCAAGCACGATAAGTATTGCAACAATGATAAGCGTATTTTTTTTCGAGTTAGTTGGCATAGTTGAAGTGTCCATAATGTAATAATAAATAATTAATTAATTCGCCCTTTACTGAGTGCTCGTTCCAGAAGGAACAATTGGAGAACTCGTAGGAGTTACATCCGTTTCGTTAATGCGAGGAATCTGTGCAAGGGTGGTCGCACTCACACGAATTGCATCGTGTGCCGCACGCACTCCATCTTGAACCGCCTTAAGATCCTTCTTTAAAGCATCACGCATATTTTGAACATCGACTCGTGGTGCGTTTGGGTCCTGAATGGTCACCGTATATGTTTTTGATGCCTGAGCTATCACTAATGCACGAGCGTCAGTGATTGCTTTTTGTGCGGTCGCAATTGCAGTACGAACTGACTCAATACCAAGACCATGTACTTCAGCCTTATCAGCTCGAGAAATAATATTTAATACCACGCTGTCCATCTGATCCAAATTTTTTGTGAACTGGTTCGTCATCCTTGTGTTCGTGTCACTTAAATTTGTATCAACGCGCTTTACTGCCTCTTTTTTGTTTGTGTCTTTAATTGCTTCTATCTGCTTCTTTGCTTCTTCGCGCTTTACCTCCATCTGCTTCTTTGCTTCTTCGCGCTTTGTTTCGAGTTCCTGTTTAAAACCTTCTCGCTTTATTTCAACGGTTGCTTTAAATTCTTCACGACGTTGTTGTAATTCCCGTATGGTTCCTGTGGCACTTTCCTTAATACTTGCACGGACAGTTCCCATTTCATTGCGGAAATCTTCCTGAGTCTTCTTTATCTCCGAACGAAAGGACTCTTGGGCTTTTTTCATCGCCTCCTGATTTCCCTCGCGAAGTTGTTTTACTTCCTGCTGTTTTATCTCACGAACCTGCTTCATCTCTTCCTGTCTCACTTCACGAGCTTGCTTTGTTTCTTCTTTTTCGTTTTCGCGCACCTGCTTCACTTCTTCTCGTTTATTCTCTTGTAACCGCTTCATCTCTTCATTTCGCTGCTCTTGTTCTTTGTTTATATTTCCTGGAAAAATATTTTTAATTGCTTCTGTATTCATGCCGCGAATTGGATTTACTCCTTCGCGAGTTCCTCCCAAAGGAAGTGTTGGAGGGGTCTGCCCCGGAAGAGTTACGGAAGCCTGCGCCATCACAAGACCTGGAACGACGAGAACTGCTGCACACACATATGTAATTATTTGTTTCTTCATTTTTATTATTTGGTTTTTTGAAGACCTTTTATACTTATAGTATACACCATATGAAAATGTCCTCGCAAAATAAAAATCCCCGTACTTTCACGGGGATTCATTTTTTTCCAATTTTCCATTGGTAGTTACCTCATATACACCGCCCTCAGAAGGAAATAATTCTCTTTCTCCTTCGGCGCGCATGCGTCGAATGGTGAGAGTGAGCTCATTACACTCATCTTCAATCCAGCGACACACCTCTACTGATGGATTCACAGAATAAAAAAACGAGATAAGCTTGGGAAGTTGGCATCTTGCATTGCGGAATGCAAAAATAATTTCTGTTTTTCTTGAGAAATCTCGAGAAAGATTTCTTTCAAAAAGCTCGAACATTTTTTCTGCATCTCTACAACACTCCTGGGCTTCTCCCATAGCAATCGTCGCATATTCTTTCGCCTTCTTTTTTTCTTCTCGTACGAGTCGAATGTGAAAGAATAATCTTACACACAAAAGAAGTATTGCGGTAATAAAAAAATAGAGATAGTTAGGCATATCGTGCCTCCCTCTTTGTTATAAATATATGCAAATGACTGAATATAGAGTAATACAAATAACAATATTAGTCAATTTATATATTACCTTAAAAAATTGCCCAGAAGAGCAATTTCTTTTTTTGTGGGTGCCTATCGGGAATTGAACCCGAATCGAGAGTTCCACAAACTCCAGTGTTAACCTTTACACCATAGGCACCATGCGCACCATACTAACGGAAAAATATTAAGATGACAACCAAAATTCTACTTCCCTTCCTCTTCAAAAAGCTTCTGTATTTCTGTATCAGAGGTTCGTTTTGAGTCCTTTCGATCCTTACTCTTCATATAGCGCAGTCGTCGCTGATGAATGGCTTCTTGCATGGCAGGACGAGGCACTTCTGTCGGAATTCTTGGTGCCTTTACTGTAATCGCTTTTGCAATAAGATCGGTCATGTGCTGTGTCGCATTGTCCATATTCTCCTCCTGAGAACGCTCTTCCTCACACGATGCCTCAAGTTCGTCTTCGCTGTTTATATATTTCTGATATTTTGCGCGCAATCCTTTTTTTTGCTCGTCAGTAAGTATCAATTTTTCTACGGGTACCCAAATCTGCACTTTTGTAGAACGTCTGCTCGCATTCATACCGCCCGGACCGCTCGCACGCGACGTCTTCATTCGTACATCATCGTTGTGAAAAAATGGTGAGATATGCATAAGTGTTGGTATTTTACCTTCCCTCATAGTATAACAAGTAGGCATGGATAATCTACTCGATAGTTTAGGTCAGCTCGTCATTCACTATCCCTCCTGGGCAAATGTCATTATCGCCGCCATCATTCTCATTCAAGGAGAATTTGCGGTTCTTCTTTCTGTATTTCTTATCGTAAGTGGCAACTTAACGTGGGGCGCATATCTTTTAACTGCTCCTACTGCACTTCTTGTAGGAGAAACATTTGCCTACTTTGTAGGACGCACACTTCGCAATACTCGCTTTGGGTGGAAATTATACCGCAATAAGATTAAACCGAATAAAAAATACCAGCCTTATTTTTATTACTTAAAAATGAATCTCACAAAACTTCTTGTTGCTTCAAAATTTCTTGTGGGTGCAAACCTTTTTATTCTTCTTCTTGTGGGGTGGTCAAAAACAAAATTCGGCATCTTTATGAAGTCTTATATAAAAGGGCTTGCGTTTTGGTTTATTAGTATGACCACGCTCGCCTACTTCCTTATGTCGGGATTAAATTATCTCAAAACTGCAAAACTCTTCAAACAAGCAGAATATGGACTCGTGCTCGTCTTCATTCTTATCTTTGGGTTCGAATTTCTTCTAAAGAAATCCATACAGAAAGGAATACCATTTAAAACAAAGGGTGAGGACATGAGCACATTCCTCGAAGACGAGGAAGAGGGTATTACAAAAAAATAATTTTTTTCAAATTTTGTCGTTTAATTCTCTCCCGCAAAAAATCCAGCGTTATGCCCGATTTTTCTTTGTGCCGCGGGAGGGAATTTCCTTCGCCTCTCGGCTCGCCGTCGCTCGCCTCGGGTTAGGCACCGCCTCGCGTCCTTCGCTACTGCTCAGGAACATTGGCCCTCACAAGGGAGACGAAGCGTCTTCCGGCATTCAATTCCCGAACATCTCGCAATAAATTGCGAGATTCCCCTCGGCAAATAAAAATCCCCCTTCGGGGATTTTTTTGTGCCGCGGGAGGGAATTGAACCCCCGACGCCAGCCTCTTCCAAGGCTGAATTTGGACTATCTCATCATCCTGTTATAGGATGTCGGGCGCTGTGTGCGGGGTTATTGTTGGGACTCACCCACTAGTCTCTACGCCTTCTCTGCAACCTAATGCCCTGCAGAGCTTGGTTCGGGATTGTTTTCTGTTATATCAAGAAAGTTTTCCCCGAGTTCACCCGATTTTCATCGATTCGTTACCGAATCGCGCCCCAAAGAGTTTAGGGCTGCGCTCTACCACTGAGCTACCGCGGCAATGTTCGCTTTTCCAACAATTCAAGTATAATCATTTATATAGCATAGTCAAAATGAAATCAGAACCATTATTAAAAGTTGATAATCTCGCAGTGACCATTGGCACCAACCACATTCTAAAAAATGTGTCATTTGAACTTCATAAAGAACAAGTGCTTGCGATTATCGGACCAAACGGCGCAGGGAAATCAATTCTCCTTAAAACATTACTTGGGCTCTTCCCTCTCTCTCATGGCTCCTTCACATGGGCACCAGGAGTTACTTACGGCTACCTCCCACAACGTTTTCATATCGACCATTACCTCCCTATGACCGTAGAAGAATTTCTAAGACTAAAACCAAATCCAAAATATTCATTAAGCGCCGTACTCGAGCTTGTTGAAATAGAAAGAAGCTGGCTTCATAAAAATTTATCTCAATTTTCTAGTGGCCAACTCCAGAAAATTCTCCTTGCCTGGGCAATTATTGATCAGCCTCAGGTGCTTCTTTTCGACGAGCCAACCGAAAACGTAGATGTGGTTTCTCAAAAATCAATTTATGACTTTCTTCATCATCTCCAAGATACCCTTGGCATCTCTCTCGTTATTATTTCTCATGATCTCAATGTAGTCTATCGCTATGCAAATTGGGTTGTCTGCTTAAACCATGCAATGACCTGTCACGGCGAACCACGAGAAGTGCTCTCTACACAGACACTTTCTGAGCTTTATGGCGACCGCGCATTCTTCCATCATCACCATTTTGATCATCATGCCTGATATTTTTATCCTTACCCTTATCTCTGGAATTTTTGTAGCAACCGCAAGTGGTCTTGTGGGGTCATTTCTTATTCTCCGCAAAATGACGCTTCTCTCGGATGCGCTTTCTCATGTGGCCCTTCCCGGTATCGCCCTCGGTATAGTTTTTAGTTTTAATCCCCTCTGGGGCGGACTCGTTGCACTTTTCCTTGGTGTTGTCATTATTTGGCTCATTGAGACAAAAACAACACTTGCAACCGAATCAGTAACCGGTGTACTTTTTGTAACTGCGCTTGCCCTCGGTGCGCTTCTTATCCCTGAACAAGATCTTTTAGAAGCATTTTTTGGAAGCGTAGAAAAAATAACACTCAATCAGCTTCTTTTTCAAACTATTATTGCAATTGGCATTATTGTACTCACCCTTAACTTCATGAAAGCGCTTACCCTCTTCTCTATTGCACCCGATCTTGGTATTTCAATTAAAATCTCCCCTGCGAGAATGCAGCTTCTTATTTTGTTTCTTATTGCACTCACAATTGCAATTGGCATCAGCTTTGTCGGGGTTCTCCTTATTAGTGCGCTCTCTATTATTCCCGCCGCAACTGCGCGTAACATCGCTCACGGATTTAATGCGTTCGTGATAGCTTCTATTATTCTTGCAATTATCACGCTTACCGGAGGGATTATTATTAATCATTTCTACGAAATAAATCCTGGAGTAGCTGCGGTGCTTGTCAGTTCGATTCTTTTTGGATTGAGTCTTTTTAAAAGTAGAGGGTAATACTCCGGCCGTTCGATTCCTCACACGAGACGCGCAGGCGTCTCGCTCTCAGTGCCAAAAATCTGCCTCAACGGCAGATTTTATTTGTCCCCTCGGAGGGAATCGAACCCCCATCAAGACCTTAGAAGAGTCCTGCTTTATCCATTAAGCTACGAGGGGTAATAGATATCAAATTTGATTCTAAATCAAAAATGAAGTAATTTAAAGG
>JBAYJE010000005.1:0-55040 GCA_041665265.1 Minisyncoccota bacterium
GCTTGAGGCGGAACTTCGCGCGTATGAAAAGCTTTCAAGTATTGAGATCATGGTTGTTACTGTTTCCTCACTTGGTGAGCGTACCGTAGCTGATTATGGCAATGATCTTTTCACTGCATGGGGAATCGGTAAAAAAGGAATGGACAACGGAGTACTCATCCTTCTTGCACCTACGGAGAAGAAATGGGTTATTCGTACGGGCTATGGCGTCGAAGGCTATCTTACGGATGCACAAGCAAGTCAGATAGGCCGCGAAGCGGTAAAGAGCCACAAAGGAAATTATCCCGCGATTATTCAAGTGATAGTAGCGAATATAAAATCCACACTTGGCAATTTTACCCAAGAGCAGAGAAATGAATATGCACAGCAAAAACAGATTGCAAGACAGAAGGCCGATGAAGAGATTGAAAATTTCATGATTTGGTCACTCGTGCTTTTCGGTGTTCTCTGCATCATTATAATTCCCATTGCTTTACAAGCCCGGCGTAAACGACTCGCACAAGAAAAAGAGGAAATAAGGAATATCAAGAAATATCGCGCAGAGCACCCCTACGTTCACCACTCATCACCACTTCTTCCGATAGTTCCTCCTCCAGAACGTCATTACGAGAGTACATCTCAAAAACACGTTTCGGAAGATGATGAACCGACCTTTCGGCATTCTGTATCTGATAATGACGAAAGTTCTCGAAGTAATAACGATGATAGCTCATTCGAGCCAGGTGGCGGAGGTACTGCTGGTGGCGGCGCCGATGGTGATCTTTAGTAGTTATTTGTAGTAGCATTTTATCAACTCCGTTTCGAAAGATTCGGAGTTTTTTATTTGTGAGAGTGATACTATTACTGTATGAGGCTCAAAGGGGAAAAAGTAATATTACGGCCGCTCGCACTTTCAGATGCACCACGATTTGTGACTTGGTTTAATGACCCTGCAGTACATCGTTTTCTTGCACGACGAGAACTTACGCTTCAAGAAGAACGTAAGTGGATTCGCTCACTTCCAAAAAAGAAAGATGGAGTGCATTTTGCGATAGACACACGAGAGGGAGTTCATATAGGAAGCGTAGGATTCAATGATATTAATCGAAAGGATAATTATGCGGTATTCGGAATCGCAATTGGAGACAAGCGATATTGGGGGAAGGGTTATGGCACTGATGCAATGAAGTGCATCATAGATTATGGATTTCGAACATTGAGATTGCATCGCATTGAACTTGAGGTCTATGAATATAATGTGCGTGGAATAAAATTATATTGTCGCTTAGGATTTAAAATAGAAGGAGAAAAACGTGAGAGAGTGTATTGGAAGGGAAAATACTATAATACGTTTCAGATGGCCATTCTTCGAAATGAGTGGCAAAAGGCCGAATAAACCACCTTATTCATATGATAAAAGTAAGCATACATAAGACGGGATTAGTGTTCGGGGGATTGTTTGGTATCTTGCACGCTATGTGGGCACTCTTGGTGCTCCTTGGACTCGCGCAAGTATACTTGGATTGGATATTTGGACTTCACTTTTTGAATTTCCAATATTCCATCAATTCCTTCTCGTTTGGTAATGCGATAATGCTCATTGTCGTGACCTCGATTGTGGGTTATGTCGCAGGATGTGTATTTGGATGGCTTTGGAATGTTGCCTGCAAGGCTCCGAACCAAAACTAACACGCGAAACAAGAAACCGTTCCGAAATTTCGGAACGGTTTTTGGTATACTGAAATTACGTACCATAAAGAATAGAAAATAATTTTATTTGTAGAACATCGTAATGCGCACTGAATTGGTTTCCATATTTAATAAACTTGGCATAAAAAAAGGAAGAGCGACTGCGGAGAAGGCCCACAAAGAGGGACTCTGGCACCGTTCAGCCCATGTCTGGGTATACACGCCTGATGGGCGCGTTTTGCTTCAACAAAGGGCTAAATCGAGGCATGTGTATCCCTCGCGATTCGATATGTCTGCTGCAGGACACGTGCCCGCAAATGAGACGCCGAAAAAAACCGCGGTGCGTGAAGCGTTCGAGGAAATACACCTGATGATAGACCCGATGTATCTCAAGAAGATTGAGGTTATTCGTACACACGAGGAGAATAAGAAAACCCATTGGACGAATAATGAATTTGATTACATCTTCATTTATCCTTTTGAAGGAGACCCGAAGACACTGAAGATAAACTATAACGAGGTAGAAGGACTGCGATTTATACCACTTTACCAATTTGAAGCAGAAATACATTCTCCGCGGCTTTTCCGTCGCTACGCACCGCATACAAAAAGATATTATCTAAGTGTTATTCGCGCAATACGCGAAGAATTGAAACATAAATAACTTAGTACTATACTTTCCTTATTAGTAATTCGCTGAATATATGAAAAAGGAGCAAGTATTTGTAACAAAAAAAGGACTTCAGATTCTCAAGGAAAAAGTAAAAAAACTTGAAGAAGAGTATGCGGAAGTAAGCCGCGGAAAAATGCTGGCTGCCGAAGATGGAAATCTATGGCACGATAATCCTGCGTATGACGAGGTAGAGGAAAAACAACGTATGTTGGGATTTCGTATTGATGAAGCAAAAACCGCACTTATCAATGCAGTAGTAGTAGAACACGAACCGCTTTCTGCGGCGAAGGTAGTTTCTATTGGTTCCGAGGTTGATGTGGAATTTGTTGGAGGAAAAAAATCCGTATATCACATTGTTGGTTCCGCAGAGGCAGACCCTTCGAAGGGAAGTATTTCGTATATGAGCCCACTGGGGGTTGCACTTATGGGCGCAAAAGAAGGGGAGACTCGAGAATATAAAATTAGAGAGAAAGTAATAAGTGTTATAGTGCGAAAAATAATTGCTTCGTCGGTACAATAACATTTCACGCATGAAACCCTCACCACGAGTATTAAAGAATAAATTTATTGTGCTTGAGGGATTGAGTGGTTCAGGAAAAACTACTGTTGCAAAACTTCTTGCAAAAAAGCTTCATGCGGCATCTTTTAAAACCCCGTCTGGTTCTTTTGCGGTAGTGCGCGAAATTATCGATAACGCATCTATCTCTCCTAGCGCGCGTGCATTTTTTTACCTTGGTGGAATTCTTGATTCATCAGAAGCAATTAAGACACTTCTCAAAAAAAGAACTGTGGTATGCGATCGCTATTTTCTTACTACTTATTGTTATCATAAGGCAATTGGGGCAGATTTTTCTTTGGCTCCAGCTGATTTTATTAAAAAAATAAAGAAACCAGATATTACCTTTCTTATCACCTGCGAAGAACGCGAACGACGGCGTAGACTCGGCATACGAGGAATGAGCCATAATGATAAGCAAGAGATCAAGCTTCATTCGGATCGAAAATTTCTGCGCGAGTACAGAAAGTTCTCTCCCGTGGAGATTGATAATACGACACGAGATGTACATCATGCAGTTGAGAAAATTATTTTTATACTTTCAAACAATTTTTCGCAATGACGCACCAAGAAGATAAAATGAATCTTACGCTTGAGGCACTTCATGCAACGAATGAGGAGCGTGGGCAATTTCTTATTAAAAAATATCAAGGTCTGTATGGACTTCCTACTATTGAGACACGGGAGACCGTAGATTATAAATTTTTTCTTCAGGCGAAGCGTGGTATTAATTTTGTGGTGATTGCTGCATATGACCACGCGCGTGATTTCCTTACTATTCGCAATTTTTCTCGTGGAGCGGGATGGGAACTTTTGGGAGGATTTATTCACGATGCAATACAGGAGCAACCTGAACACGCCGCACTTCGTATTGTGCTGGGAGAGAGTGGTCTTGCAGTGAGTGAAATGACACCGATTGCTATGGTAAAAAATATATTTGTGTATGGAGAAGAGTCGGTTACTCACTATGGTATTGCGTTTATGGCAGAGTGTCGTGGAACACCTTCTCTCATTCATGATTTTCGTGGGGAATTTTCTGCAAATATTCCTTCGCACATGCTTGCATCTGATAAATCAATCTTGAAACTTGCCCATCATGAAGTGCATAAAAAGAAAGGAGGAACGCCGCTTCAGGAGATAGACTCAGTAAATAAATTTCATATATTGATTTGGTTTCATGAGTGGGTAGTAAGCCCTCTTATGCATTATTTAAGTTCTTCTATCATTGACGCCTTTCTCTTTAAAGCAATCGGATGTCCCACAACATTTCTTGATGTTGCAGTAGGGGATGATGATTTTATCATTCATCTTGCAAAGAAATGCAGAAAAGGATTTTTTGTGGCAAATGATATCTCTTTTAGAACAACCGAATTTTTGAGAAAACAAGTAAACGATGATGAGTTTATTGTGTTTACCAATCATAATGCAACCCACCTCCCTTTTGTGGAAAAATTTGATGTAACCCTTTGTAAAAATACAATGCATCATATGAACTCTAAAGAAGAGATGTTTTTGCTTTTAGAGTCATTGAAGAATGTTTCTCGGAAACTTGTTATCGTTGATATAGAAAACCCACGCCAATCAACGAAGGCCGCATATGTATGGAATTGGTATTATCGGAAGATATTAGGTGACCAAGGTGGATTTTTTCTTTCTCAGGAGCAATTTCACAATATAATTAAAGGATTTTTTTCGCATGAGCGTGTTAAGTTTGGCGTAATTTACACAGTAAAAGGGAGATATCTTACTGCAATTGTAGATAGTAAAGAATAAAAAACCGCACCTGATTTGGTGCGGTTCGCATTACGAGATAGCTATTATTTGTATTCTTTTTGTTATCTTACCAAGAACTGCTTCGCGTATTTCTTTTACACGCGCTCCTATGAGCATTCGTGCAAGAGGCGCATTATATGAAATAGCGTTTCGATCATCAAATACTATATATCCCCCGATTTCGAATGTTTGGATTTCGTCTGTATCGAGATATTTGATAGTGACCACGCACCCTACAATTGCTCGATCTTTTAGTTTCGGCGGTTGGATAAGTCGCGCGTTATGGCGTATTTCTGTGAGTTCTTTAAGTCGAAGGGAGAGCATTTCTTGTATCCGTCTACCTTCTTCATATGAAAAATTATCATGCCATTCGTTGCCTCCCTCAGAACTCTCCGCGGCTTCTTTTGCCACTTCCTTGATTTGTTCTGTGAGTTTTTTGATTTCGTCGTTTAATACGTTTAAATCTTTTTCAAGAAAAAAGAATGTCATTTTCTTATGCCCCCTTTGCTCGATAGAATTATGATGTGAAATTGCTTTGCATACTATAGTATTTATAACTACTATTGTCAATTGAATGACAGATAGTAATAAAACCATGTTTGCAACAGAAGTGCGCGTGCATCGTTATACCTTATGAAAGGAGATACTATGAAAAAAATTACTATGAATTACCTTAATTGTCTTTCGCTTCATATGACGCAGGGTTCTACTCATCCAGTATGGATGGGACCAAGACTCTTTAGCCAAGGCGGTTTTCATATCTCGAAAATGTGTGCATTCACACCATAACCTTATAGGCACACATGTGAATCTGAAGACAATCTCGGCTAGATAGCCGAGATTTTGTCTATCTAGGTTCATTTACAAAAACAAATCAGGCGACGAACGGTGCCACGATGTCGGGCGCACTTCTTATGAAACAGAGTCCCTGATACGTTTCCATAATTCTCCATTACATGTGATGTATTTACTTTTTCTACCACCTTTTCTATATGGAGGTAGAGATGATGAAAAACCTGCCGCCATGCGGTGAGGTTTTGTTGCGCCTTGTATGATATTCTAAAAGAGATAATGAAACGATTTATTCTTTCTGTATTGAAATCTTTTGCTGATGCAGTCCGTACAAATGAATATAGTCTTAGGCTTCAGCATCATTTCCCCACACTTTTTGCGTGGTTAGCAAAGAGGACTTCTTGGGTAGGGAAATATGGATTTCGTTTTACTTTAGGAATGTTTCTTTCTTTTTGTTCGTTTGTAGCTTTTCTTGATATTGCAATTGATGTGCTTTTTCTTGATCCGTTTGTGAATGCAGATAGGCGCATTATGAATCTTGTTGCTGCATTACGAAATATACCTGCTGCAGAGAATTTTCTTTTTTTCACCTCCCTTGGTAATTGGGAAGTAGTGATAAGTCTCAGTATGGCAGCGTTTCTTATCTTGTTGCTTTTTAAGAAGAAAAATGCGGCACTTGTATTTGCGGGAAGTGTAATAAGTGGTGCTGGATTCACTTATTTTCTTAAATTAATTGTACACCGCATTCGTCCTGGAATCGCGTTTTCAATGATTGAACAAGGAGGATACTCGTTTCCAAGTGGTCATGCCATTATCGCTTTCGCGTTATATGGTATGCTTGGTTATTTTGTGATGAGGGTAGTAAAACATCGTTTTCTTAAAATACTCATGGTACTCGCTACACTCACATTCGTCGTACTTATTGGTCTTTCGAGGGTGTATCTTGGCGTGCATTGGATATCCGATGTAGTAGCGGGATGGTTTCTTGGATTTTCTGTTCTTGTTTTTTGGATAACTTTTTTTAAGGAGCGTGAACGATTTGATAGAGATAAAGATCATGGGCATTCAAGAATGCGCGTATTATTCGTGGTGCTTATGATTGTGTTTGTTGAGGTACTTTTTATATTCCGTTTTACTATTACTCATCCGTTGGCATTGGGCGCATTGCCTGAGAATAAAAAATTAGAACATATTGCATATAGCACAAGTACTGATGTGCAGTTCATGATTTTAGACAAAGCGTTTCCTAAATTCAGCGAGATGTTAGGAGGAGAGAAGATGGAGCCAGTAAGCTTTATTGTAATTGGTTGGCAAGATCAACTTGTAAAAGTTTTTCATAATGCGGGATGGTTTGTTGCTGAGAAACCAAGTACAAATTCTCTTACTAAACTTGCGTTGGCGGCGGTATTGAACAGACCTTACTCTACTGCACCCGTGACCCCTTCATTTGTGAAGTCTATTACGGAGACGCTCGCATTTCAGAAACCAACGAAAAAAAATTCAATTGTAGAGAGACACCATACTCGTTTTTGGCTTACCAGTTTTGAGTATGGAGGAGTTCCTGTGTGGGTGGCAACAGCAAGTTATGATAATGGATTGCGCTATTATATAACGCATAAAATAAGTCCCGACATAGATACCGAGCGAGATTTTATTAAGGAGGAAATTACACAGAACGCGAACGCAATTCAGAGTGTTGCAGAAATTCAACTTGTTCCAAGAATGATGGGAATGAATCAAGGACGCGATCGATTTTTTACTGACGGGAAGGCATATATCATTCAGTTGCAGTAAGGAGAATATATTCTCTTGACGCAGAGAAGATATGGAATTATTCTTCAGCCAGATACTTTCACAATTTTTCTGGAGGAATTTATGTCTGTAAAAACACGTTGGTATCTTGAAGCGGTAGACAGTAACGCGGAAAAAGTTCTCAATGGGTATCCTGAATTTCAGAAGCATATGCTGGATGAGGATATTCTTCACAACATAAAGGACTACAAAGAAGGGCGTCATGACGAAGTGTATCGTTGTGACTATGATTTTGTGGTGCAATTTCGGATGTATGTAAATATACTGAGCAAAGAAAACGGAGACGAGTATCAATTCATCGACCTTTTTCGAGTGTTTGTTCGTTATGGTAGAGATCCAATGAAAGACGCGACAAAACTTTTTAAGGTTCGTCGTTGGAAGAAAAAACTTCTTGTAAATAAGAAGAAATAATATATAGCGCCATACAACTTGTGTGGCGCTTCTTTTTTGTGGTTTACTGGTCAGGATGGGTATATATGCAAAAAGGATAGTACTTGTTGTGTGCGCACTTTTAATTAGTTTTTTGGGGTTTCGTTACGGATATATATTAAAAGGCATACCAGGATTTTCTGGTTTTTTTGCGTCTATTTCAGAAGTTCCTATAGCTATGGTAATACCTCCAGTCCCCATGCCCGAAGAGGTTCGCGCGATATACATAACGGCAGCTACTGCAGGAAGTAAAAAACGTGTTGAAGAGCTCATTACGTTTGTACACAAAAGTGGCATGAACGCGATTGTGGTGAATGTGAAAGATGGCGATGGTGTGTATTTGGGAAGTGGTATGCAGGAGTTTGCAGAGCGATTAAGAAAAGAAAATATATATTCAATTGCGCGTATTGTTGTATTTCAAGATAATTATTTTGCAAAACAGCATTTTGAGTTTGCATTGAAAACGGCGAGTAGTACACTTTGGCGTGGAAATGGTTATGCGTGGGTTGATCCTTCAATTCAGAAAGTGTGGGAGTATAACGCCGAGATTGCTCTGCGCACATTCAAGAGCGGATTTTCAGAAGTGAACCTTGATTATGTACGTTTTCCTGCGGATGGTAATTTGGGTGATATTGTATATCCCGCATATGATGGTAAGACAAAAAAATGGAAAGTTATTGCTGATTTTTCAGCATATATGAAAAATAAAATAAAGGAGCAATATCCTGAACGAATACTCTCACTTGATATATTTGCTTACAGTTTTCTTATCGATGGCGATTTAGGCATTGGTCAACGTTTTGCAGACCTTATTGATTTGTACGATGTAATTGCGCCAATGGTGTATCCTTCGCATTTTTCTCCTGGTAATTTCGAATACGAGAATCCTGCAGAAGAACCCTATGAAGTGGTGCTTGCGACACTTCAAAACGGAATTTTTGCTATGGAGGAACAAGGGAAATATACGATAATACGGCCGTGGCTTCAGGACTTTAATATGGGTGCAATATATAATCGTGAAAAAATACAGGCAGAAATAAAGGCGGTGCGCGACGTAGGACTGACCACTGGTTGGATGATGTGGAATCCATCGAATCGGTACGATATTTCAAAATACGAGGTGAAGTAAGCGTGAAGGCAAATAAAAATCCCGCCGAAGCGGGATATTTTTTATGACTCATTGTAAAGGATATTAGCAAGCTCTTCGCTTGCTCGAAGGACTGCCTGTTCCAATTCCTCAGTGGATGAAACGTAATGTATGGAGTCCCCAATATAAATATCGACCGGACCACAATTAAAATTGGGAATGAAGCGTCCTGGCGCGAGAGCAAATTCAGCTCCTTCCACCCATATAGGAATAATAATGGGGCGTTCGACATGTTTTGAAATAAATTTAACGCTTTCCGAGAATTTTCCAATTCCTCTTCCACGAGGTGAGAAAACTTTTATCTTGCGTTTGTGGGTTCTTCCGCCCTCAGGAAAGAGTATTACCGTTCCCTTTTCATCTTGTATAATCTTTATGATTTTTCGCAACACAAGAACATTTTGAGAAGCATTTTCAGCATTGCGGTCAATAAGAATCATGCGTGCGTGGCGAAATATTTTGAAATACCAATACTTCATAATATTTTCTCGATCAGGCGTATTCCAAGGAATGTATTTGAATGGTTGCAAAATGCATCGAGGGAAAAAGAGGAAGGGGAGTAATACGGTTTCAAAAAGGGATGGATGATTTGATATTATTAGCATCCCTTGTTTGTGATGCCACAATTTTTCTAATCCATGAATACGTATTTTTCCGCGCATACGCAGCCAAAGTATTGGTGGACCCATGATAAGCATCACAGCATAGACCGCTGCAAGAAATTTTAATTTTTCAAGAAATTGCTTCATCGCTGTCTCCGTATATTAATGAATGAAAATGACTGGCGTTATTATGCTCATTTTCTTCTTTTTTTGCAATTGTATAAAAAATCCCGCCGAAGCGGGAATTTATTGAAGAACTCTTTTTCGTGGCAAGAAGAGTAAGCCGGTAATAAATCCGATGACTAGCACCATTGCAACTGGATAAAGAGCAATTGCAAATATCCATTCTCGGATTGCAAGTACATTTGCGATAGCGCCAAGGAAGAAAAGAGCCCATGCGGTTTTATCTTCTTTTTGTGGTTCATAATACACTTTTCGTACGGTCGGCATTGATGCAGAGAGATCGACGAGTGTAGTCGTGACGAGTGCCACAAGAGCAGAATCGAAGATGAACCAAAAGAAGAGACTTAAGGCCGCGACGAATATGCATTTTTGATCAAATGGCGTCCATCCCCCTTCTCCATATTTTATGGAGAAGAGTGCGATTATGGAGCTGCCAATCACATATCCGATTGGGACCCAGATAGTTTCTCGCGCACCAGATGCATATGAACTTACTGCGATGATGCCGCTTACACCTGCCCAGATGAACCATGATGCGCGATTCGGCTTAGTTCTTTTATTAGGATCAGGATTCAGAATTGAGCGAATGTAGGGCACATATGAGGCGATTGAGAAGAGTCCTGCAAGTACGCCAAAAATTTCTTTAATGTCGTACATAACATCTCCAGACGTGAATGAATTTTAGTGAACTGGGAATATTCTATCATTAATTTATTAAAAAGTCAATGATTGTGGAGATTCTTGCATAAAGTATAAAAAGGTTGTAATGTATGGCTATTCGTTCGTTCACATTTTAATAACAACTATAGGAAACCACCATGATGACAGTTGTTCATAGATTAGCGCACATTTTCTCGATTCAAACTCGTCATAATACTACAAAGAAGATAGAAGAGGTGCTGTGTCAGAATCTGAATCTCTCAAGGGAAGAAAAAGTAGAAGTGCTTGCGGAAAGCAAAAATGAGGGAGAAAAGGCCATTATTAAAACAAAGGATGGTGTTCGTAAGTTATGGATTCGTCATTTTGGAAATCAAATTGAATTGCTTGTTCAATTTGGTAACAACGATAAAAAGTCGATGGTTGATGAATTCTTACTCTTTTCTGAGCACAGCAATCTGCCGAAAAGATCAGAAATTCCTATTGTGTTGAATTTCCCTTGTGGACGGAAGATTCCTGCCCATTTTCCGAACGGTGATGAATGTGAGACCGTCTCTGTATATGAGAAAAATCAGGAAGAATAAAGAATAGCCCACTCCAGTAATCGGAGTGGGATTTTTATTATGATACACACAGATTTTGTTCATTTTGCAAAGCATAGAGGGGAGCGTGTACACTAAGAGCAATGGCAAAGGAGGTAGATCTTATTAAGGAAAAATTACCCGTACTCGATTTTTTGCGTTCCTATATTGCGGTGACTCCTGCAGGAAGGAATTTTAGAGCGCTCTGTCCTTTTCATCCTGAAAAAACACCCTCATTTATTATTTCTCCTGATAGGGGGCGATGGCATTGTTTTGGATGTGGCGAAGGAGGAGATGTCATTACTTTTGTAATGAAGTATGAGAATCTCGAATTTCCTGAGGCGCTTCGCTTTCTTGCCGAGCGCGCAGGTATTACCTTGCCCTCACTTAATCCTCAATATCAGCGTGAGTTCGGAGTACTTTATGATGCAAATGAAGCCGCAAAAGATTTTTTTACTGCGGAGCTTTTGAAAAATTCTGCAGCGCTTGAATATTTTACAAGTCGTGGATTAACAAATGAAACAATAAAAGAGTTTTCTCTTGGGTTTTCGCCAGGAGGAGATGCAATGACACTCGCGCTTATCAAAAAAGGATTTGACGTAAATGATATTGCGCGTGCAGGACTCGCGTACAAAACTGCGCGTGGATTATTCCGTGACCGATTTGAACATAGAATAATGTTTCCACTTGCGAATCATGTGGGGAAGACGGTAGCATTTACCGGGCGTATTTTTGGATCACAGACCATGCCTGAGGGAGAGATTCCTAAATATATGAATAGTCCTGAAACGCCTATATTTAATAAATCACGCATGCTCTATGGATTGCACAAATCAAAGATTGAAATTGCACGCGCGAAAGCGGTGGTTGTGGTAGAGGGGCAGATGGATTTTCTAATGTTGTGGCAGTGTGGAGTGCGTAATGCAGTGGCAGTTTCTGGTACTGGATTTACTGAGTATCATTTAGAACGATTGCGCCGGCTTGCTGACACGGTGTATGCGAGTTTTGATAATGACGCCGCAGGAGTAAAAGCAATGGAGCGCATGCTCGCTATGCTTTCGCAACAGGATTTTCATGTGAAGGTTCTCCAATTTGGAATATATAAGGATCCTGCCGAGGCACTTCAGAAGGAGCCCGAGTATATGCAAGGTGCATTGGAAAAAGCAGTGCCCGCATTCCAATTTCTTTTCAAAAAATATTTTAGTGCAGAAATGGTGCGTAGTGATTTGGCACTAAAAAAGCGCATAGTGGCGCACATGCTGGAACTTATCTTTCTAGTAAAAAATTCAGTAGAACGAAGCGAATGGATGAGAGAACTTGCATCCGCATCATCTGTTTCGGAAAATGCACTTCGCGAAGAATTTGAGAAACTCGAGGAGAAAAAAGGAAATACCGAGAAAGAGAAAGAACCTTCGCGGGATGCAGGCTCTTTGTATGAAGATCGCACTAACCGTATTGCAAAACGGCTTCTCGCGCTCGCATTTACAAATGAGGCATTAAAGGGTATAATCACCGAAAATAAAGAATATATGCCAAAGGTTTTCTCGCAAATGCTTGAACATCCTGAGGCGGAATCCGCTGAATTGTTTCAAATGCAATCAAGCTATTTATTTGGAACGGCGGATGAAAAAGATGTTCGTAACGAATGTTATGAGCTCATAAAACAATTAAAGCTTGAATATTTCAAGCGAGAGCAGGAAGACCTGAAGAGGTCTATCAATGCGGCGGAGGCAAGCGGCGATGAGGCGAAATTTCTCGAGGCGATGGGGAAATTTCAAGAACTTTCGAAAAAAATGAATGAATTAAAATCTTAATGAAGAAAAAACAAACAAAAGTAAAAGGAAAGACCGCAAAGCATCCAGTAGCAAAGAAGACAGTAGCAAAGTCAGCAAAGAAAACAAAGAAAGGGAAGAAAGCAATTGTTATTCCCGAGGAATATGCACAACACCTTATTGATCTCGTAAAGCGCGGTCGCGTACGTGGATTCGTAAACGACGCGGAAATTTTAAACTATTTCCCCGATATTGAAAAAAACCTCTCCTTCCTTGAGGAAGTGTATACACGTCTTGATAAGGAGGGTATTAAGGTGCACGAGACATCCCCGCTTATGAAGGCGGCACAGACTGACCGTGAAGAGGTAACAGTAAAAGAGCTTGAGGATTCTACTCGTATTGATCAGGACCTTCCTGATGCAGTACAGATGTATTTGAAAGAGATTGGCCGCACCCCACTCCTTAATTCAAAAGAAGAGAAAGAACTCGCAAAACGAAATGAGGCAGGTGATGAGTTGGCGCGTCAGAAGTTAATTCAGGCAAACCTTCGTCTTGTGGTCTCTATCGCAAAGCGTTATGTAAATAGAAGTCCACATCTTTCTATTCTTGATCTTATTCAAGAGGGAAATATCGGTCTTTCACGTGCGGTTGATAAATTTGATTATCGCAGAGGATTTAAGTTTTCAACCTATGCAACTTGGTGGATTCGCCAAGCGGTGACTCGTGCGCTTGCAGATTATTCGCGTACTATTCGTATTCCTGTACATATGGTGGAAACTATCACAAAGTATACGCAGACGAAACGTCGTCTTATGCAGGAATTGGGCCGAGAGCCATTACCTGAGGAAATTGCGACTGAGATGAATTTGGACGTGGAAAAAGTACATTACATTCAAAAGATTTCTCAAGAGGTTATTTCTCTTGAAACGCCAATTGGCGACGATGACGAGGACTCAACACTTTCCGATTTCATTAAAGATGAGACGAGTATGAGTCCCGATCAGCTCGCAAATGCCGCTCTCTTACGCGACCAGATTCGCGAAGTACTTACCGATCTTACCGAACGGGAACGCAAGATTCTTTCTATGCGTTTTGGGTTGGAGGATAATATTCCTCACACTCTGGAAGAAGTAGGGAAGGTGTTTGGAGTAACTCGTGAGCGTATTCGTCAGATTGAGGCAAAAGCACTGGAAAAAATTCGAGGACATAAAGATATTAAGAAACTTGAAGGATACTAGGTACATTCCGCTCATCCGAACTGGATGAGCGGAATTTTTATTGACACAGCTTCATGAATTGCGGTAATGTAGGGATAGTTTTTTTCATATCACTTATCTACAAAGGAGATTATTATGCACAACATATTTTGGGGTATCTGGGTGCAAACCGAAACGAATATCCAAAAACTTATTGATGAACAGGTCCGCATGCTTCTTACTTACGTTGGGGAACACGAAAACTGTTTTCCTCAGATTCATGTGCGACTTCCTCACCATTCGGGAGATACGAGCGAAGTGGAGCATTCACTCACTCATTTAGGTAGCATGATAGGATATGAGAGCAAGCGTTTGTATTCGCTTTCTAACACCGCTCATCCTGCGTATGTCGTTGCGCGTGAATGTACCCATGAGGAACTTGCCCGTCTTGTGCGGAATCCCCAATTTATTAAAGGGCTTGCCGACATAGTTTCAATTTTTTTGAAAAAAGAAGAGGAGAAAAAACAGTAAACATGCATTTCCCCACCATTGGTGGGGATTTTATTTTTATGGAAATCGTGCGTGAGGTAGGGTAGAATAGAAAAATCATGACAAAGGTGATGGCATATGAAATACGTGAGAAGTTTCTTTCGTTTTTCCGCACAAAACAACATACACTCATTCCCTCCGCATCGCTTATTCCGGAGAATGACCCTACCGTTCTTTTTACAACCGCAGGTATGCATCCTTTGGTTCCCTTTTTGCTTGGTGAAAAACACCCAGGTGGCGTGCGACTTGCGGATGCGCAAAAATGTATTCGCACCGGAGATATTGATGAGGTGGGCGATGCCACACATCTTACTTTTTTTGAGATGTTAGGAAATTGGTCACTCGGTGATTATTTTAAAAAGGAAGCGATAGAATATAGTTTTGAATTTCTCACTTCAAAAGAGTGGCTTGGATTTGATAAGAAATTTTTGGCAGTTTCTGTATTCGAAGGAGATAATGATGCGTCATTTGATGAAGAGGCATTTACTATTTGGAAGTCACTTGGTATTCCCGAAGAACGCATTGCAAAATTGCCGAAGAAAAATAATTGGTGGGGGCCAGCAGGCGAGACGGGGCCTTGTGGACCTGATACTGAGATGTTTTATTGGACGGGGAAACCGGAAGAAATTCCTGATTCATTTAATGATGATAATCCACTTTGGGTAGAGATTTGGAATGATGTTTTCATGCAGTACAACAAGCGTGCGGATGGAACATTTGAACCGTTGAAGCAAAAAAATGTTGATACTGGTATGGGACTCGAGCGCACGGTTGCGGTCTTGAATAAGTGCGATGTGTATCAGATTGATACGTTTAAACCAATTATTGAGGAGATAGAAACATTGTCTGGTAAAAAGTATGGAGTAAACGCGGAGGATACCCGTGCAATGCGAATTATTGCTGATCATCTTCGTGCGGCAGTATTTATTGTGGGCGATGAGCGAGGAGTGGTGCCGAGTAATACGGGTCAGGGATATGTATTACGAAGACTTATTCGTCGTGCGGTAAGATATGGAAAAGTATTGGAAATTGAGCATATGTTCGCAAAAAATATTGCAATAAAAGTGATTGGTATATTTGGCGAGTATTACCCAGAACTTATAACCAATAGTGATAAAATTCTTGAAGAAGTAGAAAGAGAAGAAGACAAATTCGGTTTGGCACTAAAACGTGGTCTTGCTGAGTTTGAGAAAATTGCACACATAGACGGAAAGGTTGCATTTGATCTTTATCAATCCTACGGATTTCCTTTGGAGCTTACTGAAGAACTTTCTCACGAGCGTGGTCTTGCTATAGATAAGGAAGTATTTATTGCAGAGTTTAAGAAGCATCAAGAGCTTTCTCGTACTGCTTCCGCGGGTCAATTTAAAGGTGGTCTTGCAGATAGTTCGGAGAATGTGGTGAAGCTTCATACGGCAACACACTTATTACATCAGGCACTTATTGATGTACTTCATATTCCTGCGAATCAAAAAGGATCGAACATCACTGCGGAGCGATTACGATTTGATTTTGAATGTTCACGTAAGGTAACGCCGGAAGAAATTGTAAAAGTTGAAGAAATTGTAAATAAGAGAATCCAAGAAGACCTACCAGTGCACTTTGAATTACTTACTGTAGATGAGGCAAAAGAGAAGGGGGCGATTGGTATTTTTGAAGATAAGTATGCGCAACTAGGGAGTAAGGTAAAGGCGTATTTTGTAGGGGATTATTCAAAAGAAATTTGTGGCGGGCCTCATGTAGAACATACGGGTGTTCTTGGGCATTTTAAAATACAAAAAGAAGAGGCGGTTTCGGCAGGAGTGCGAAGAATTAAGGCTATTGTAAGCTAAAAGCACCTATTGACAAATTATATATAATATGCTATCATGTTAGCATAGTTCATTGATTTTCAAATCTATTTTTGGAGGCTACATATGGTTGTCAGTGAAAAAAGTTTTGTTGGATACGGCAGTTATCGCGAAGAAACGCGAGTACCGCTTAGTGTTGCAATTTCGCGTTTCTTGAGCGAAGCGAATGCACGCATTTCAATGCATACATCAGGAATGAATGAAATTGCAGTGCAGCGTACACGGCGTATGTCACACAAGGAAGCGGTAAGAAAATGTGGTGCCAAGTTTGCTCGCAAATTTGGTTATTAATATATAATCTCTGGATGTACTACGGTATATTCAGAGATTTTTTTTACTATTAAGGTATAATAAACATAAATGGCAGAGGATCCACGCGATGTAGTATATTTCGGCCGTACCAATTTCCGTAATCGGGAGCAGTTATTTGGTATACGCCGAAGAGATAGGAGACAGCACATGTATGTCATAGGACAGACCGGTACTGGGAAGTCTGCGATGATTCACAACATGATTATGCAAGATATCGCTAATGGCGAGGGCGTGTGTCTTGTGGACCCCCATGGTGAAAATGTAGAAGGACTTCTTTCAAAGATTCCTGAAAATCGCATGAATGATGTGGTGTATTTCAACCCTGCTGATGCAGATTTTAATATCGGATTTAATGTACTTGAATTACCCGATCCAAAATATAAACATCTCGTGGCGTCAGGTCTTATGGGAATTTTCACAAAGATTTGGTCAGGGGTTTGGTCTGCGCGTATGGAGTACATTATGAATAATGCAGTTTTGGCACTTTTAGATACTCCAGGAACCACACTTCTTGGTATTACCCGCATTCTTGTGGATAAGGAGTATCGCCAGAAAATTGTGGGAAACGTAAAAGACCCAGTGGTGAAAGCATTCTGGATAAATGAATTTGAAGAATGGAAGGATCAATTTCGTAATGAAGCTATCGCACCTATTCAAAATAAAGTGGGTCAATTTCTTTCGACCGCACTCGTAAGAAATATTGTGGGGCAATCAAAAAGTACTATTGATATTCCTGAGATAATGAACTCGGGCAAGATTTTTCTTGTGAATGTTTCTAAGGGACGCATTGGCGAAGATAATTCAGCATTACTTGGTGCTATGCTTATTACTAAAATTCAGCTTGCGGCGATGGAACGTGTGAGAATTCCTGAGGCGGAGCGTCTCGATTTCTATCTTTATGTCGACGAATTTCAAAATTTTTCCACTGATTCATTTGCAAACATTCTCTCTGAGGCACGTAAGTATGGTTTGAATCTTGTGCTTGCACATCAATATGTGGGTCAGCTTATCACGGATACTTCAACGAAAGTGCGTGATGCGGTGTTTGGTAACGTGGGTACCATGATTGTGTTTCGTGTGGGAGCAACGGACGCAGATTTTCTAGAAAAAGAATTTGAACCAGAGATTGGAGTTCAAGATATGGTGAATTTGCCGAACTATCATATTTATCTCAAATTGTTGTCGCAAGGACAACGAAGCAGACCTTTTTCTGCAACTACACTTCCACCACTCAAGATGAAATCGTCAGAAGATACCGAGGAGAAGGTTATTCAGAATTCACGGAAGCGGTATGCGCGACCACGATGGGCCGTTGAAGACGAAATTAATGTGTGGAGCGGCATGGGGCAGAGTGCAGAAAATGAGGCTGATTGTATGAATTGCGGGAAGCATATTAAATTGCCGTTTACTCCAATTCCGGGGCGTCCTGTCTACTGTCCTGAGTGTTATGCAAAAGTGAAATCAGGAGAAGTGGCGCCCGCACGTGTAATGCCAGAGGGAGGCGCATTTCAACGAAAACCTTCTTCGAGAAGTGTAGATGAGCTTGCGAGCCTTGGTATTGAATTTAAACCACGAGGCGCATCTGAAGAAGAGCCTTCTCATCCCACAGCAAGAGAAGAAATAAGAGAGGCTCGTCCTGCGCGACGCGAAGAATATAGGCCTCGTCCATCGTTAACCCCACATCTTCCTCCAAGGAGTAGTGAGCATGGGAGCGCGTCGAGAGGATCTGCACGACCAGAGCGACGCCCATCGATAATTCGTGAGAGGCCTGCGCCTGTTGCACCAAAACCTCCAGAACAAAAATCATCGTTGAGTCTTTCAGAATTGAAGCCGATGGAAAAAAAGGAATCGAAACACGTGCACGATGATAGTCATGTAGATGAATTGCGTGCGGCACTTGGTGCAGCACTAAAGAAAATGAAAGAATAAAAAATCCCCCGAAGTGGGGGATTTTATTTAACTTTTTTCTACGCGCTCTACGTATTGTCCGGTAAGGGTACTTACCTTGATGGTGTCTCCTTCATTAATGAAGAGGGGCACATTCACTTTTGCACCCGTCTCGATCGTGACTGATTTCGTTCCACCCTGAGCAGTATCTCCTTTAATTGCGGGAGGTGCCTCGGTTACCTTGAAATCCATTTTCACAGGCACTTCAACGTTGATGAGTTTCTCGCCGTACTTAAATGATTTTACCTCTGTGTTTGGTTTCAAAAATCCGGCGATATCGCCAAGCGTTTCCTCTTTAAGAGAGAAGCGGTTTTTCGGATTTTTCACTTCAGTGAACCAATATTCTCCGCGATTTGAATAGAGAAAAGTAACAGGGACCATATCAATTTCCGCCTCTCTAAAATCCTCATTTTGGTGTGCGGCATACTCAAGCACCTTCCCTGTGAGAAGATTCTTGATTTTAAGCTGGGCCACAGGTTTTCTTTGCTGCATACGGATGAAGGCATATTCCTTCACTTCATACGGGTCTGGGTCATCATTCTTGGTGAACCGCGTCCCGATTTTCAATTCGTTATATGAGAGTTGTGCCATAACGCTTCCTATTTTATTGAATAATAAGGAATTTTGCAAATTAAAAAATCCCGGAAATAATTCCGGGATTTTGTGCTATTCTACCCAGTTTTCTATTCGACGATTCCTTCTTTGTTTCTTTTTTATGGCGAGGATTTCAAGTAATGCTCCTATTCCAAAAATAGAAACTATCGGCGAAATAAGAATTATCAACGCATATTCAGGAACTCGTTCATTTGGATTTCTATCAATCCAATAATTGCCACCGGTAAAGGTTCCAGATTTATCACTCATCCTCATCTTATCAGCTTTTTCCATGGTGAGGATTATGGCTATACCGAGAATGACCCAGACAATTGCAATCATCCCGTAAACACCCACAAGTTCAGCGAGTCCTCCTGCAAATATGAATGTTGCAAGAAAAGAAACAAGAAAAGAAACGAGATACCAAATCCCATAAGCTATCCATGAGAGTGCAGAGACTATAAAGAAAAGAGGCCAAAAAATGGAAGAAATCATCCGAAGAGCGCCGAGAGAGTCTTTGTGTTCCCCGTTGGAGAGGGGAATCCTATCGTTTTCAATAGCAATCTCATGACTCGTTTTTTCATGAGGGTTAAGTAAGAGTATGTTCCATCCACCAGAGAGAATTCGCGCAGGTGTGTTCATCTTTGCGGGGTCGGATTGAATCAAATTATCATGAACGAATGTTCCGACGGACCAGCCGATATTTAGATAGACCGTGAGTATCACGATGCAAAATAGGATTTCCATGATTTTTTTCATGTGAATCTCCTTATGTTGTGAATAAAAGAATTATTTAGATAAAAGTTTCTGCTTACATCTCAGTATATTTGTGCAAGAAAGTCAAGTAAAAAAATTCTCCCCATTGAGGGGAGAAAAGATAATAAAGGAGGAATAATCAGACGGCGCCCATAAGGCGAGCAAGTCCTCCCCAGAAAATGAACCACAAGATGAAATAAATAATCCAAGTGACAGAGAGCCAGATGAAATCGATGAACCAGATGAAGGAATAGCAGAATATCCACATACTATGATTAACAGCTTCGATGGCTGCTTTTTCTCCAGCGAGTACATTTATAGGTCCAGAAAGGAATTTCCCGAACGTTGTCTGAGGTACTGTTCCTTCGAGACTCACCCAATATGAGCCGATTGCCCAGCCAATATTGAGATAAACTGTTGCTGCAATGATGATGAGAAAAATCTTTTGAGATTTTGTCATGTAACACCTCCTAAAAAATGGTTGTTAATTATGGTGTAGTATAGACACCAAAATTTAATTCATTCAGTGAGTGAATATGTATAATCGCCGAATCGGGGAATCCAATATTAGTGTTAAAATATTCGACATAAAGAGAACTGTTTTCAGGACAATCCTGCTTTATGGTGTAATGATATGCGCGTCCAGAATTAACGCCATCATTAGATGATCTTGTGCAAAGAGTTTTGGAATCATCAATCCAGAAGATTGAGTACACATTTCTGTTTACTACTACTTTGATATCGCGAATAACTTCACATGGAACCCCAGGTTTGAAATCCGCGCGCATTTTATCCCGTTCCTGATTCGTGGTAAAGATAGCAAATATGAAAGCTCCCGCAATGAGAACAACAAGGAGTAAAAGAATTTCAAAAAAATGTTTTGTAACAAAAGCAATTGTGCGACTTTCTTTTGCCATACAAACCTCCAAGCATAAGTGATATTTAGTTGATTAATTACTGAAATATTTATATAATATTCGAGCTTACATGTCAAGAATTATAAAGAAAAAAAAGAAAGTTTTTGTGGGTATGAGCGGCGGCGTTGATTCGTCTGTTGCGGCATTATTGCTCAACAAACAGGGATACGAGGTGACTGGAGTTTTTATTAAATGCTATAACATTGATGGATGTGCGGAACGCGATGCAGAAGATGCGCGACGCGTTGCGGAGCATATTGGTATTCCCTTCTATGTATTCGATTTCGAGAAGGAATATAAGAAAAAAGTAGTGGAATATATGATTGAAGGATATCGGGCAGGACTTACGCCAAATCCTGATGTGATGTGTAATCGTGAGATAAAGTTTGGTCTTTTCCTTAAAAAAGCACTTTCACTTGGGGCAGACTATGTGGCGACAGGACATTACGTGAGAGTACGCTCATCCGGCACCTCCGCTCAGGGTGTCTCCGGGGCCCTGCCTGCCGGCAGGCAGGGACGCTCCAAGTCTTACCTTTCGCGGAAGCATCGGATTTCGCCAAGTTTTTTCCTTCGAGAGGCGGAGGATAAGAACAAGGATCAATCGTATTTTTTGTGGACACTAACTCAAAATGAACTTCAATATTGTCTTTTTCCGATAGGTGATTATATAAAGCCTGAGGTGCGTGCAATTGCAAAAAAGGCGGGATTACCGACCGCAGAAAAGAAAGATTCTCAAGGAATCTGCTTTTTGGGAATGGTGGATATAAAAGATTTTTTAAAGAAGTATATTCGGGCAAAGAAGGGAAAAGTACTTAATATGGAAGGAGAGGTGATTGGCACACACGACGGAGCTGCATTTTATACGATAGGGCAGCGGCACGGATTACATATCGAAACAAAAGTTCGTGGAGCTCACGATACTGCGGCGCATTATGTGGCGGCAAAAGATGTGAAGAGGAATATTCTTGTGGTTGCTGAAGGAAGTGAGAACCCCATTCTTTTTAGAAAAGAAATTATTCTTATAGGTGTAAATATAATGATGCCAGTTGATATAAAGAAAAAAATCTCTGTGGTTGCGCGCGTAAGGTATCGTCAGTCGGTTTCAGAGGCGATTTTGGAGAGAGTAAAGAGCTCGAAAAAAGCTGAAATGTATAAACTCACCTTTAATCAACCACAAAAGTTCGTAGCAGAGGGTCAATCAGCCGTGTTTTATACAAATGCAGGAGGTCTGGTCGGCGGGGGCATAATAGTGTAGAATAGGGACATATGAAAAAGACCATTGGGTTTTTCATTGGTTTTATAATGCTTTTGGGAGCTTTTAGCCCTGTATTTGCGGAAATGGAGGAAATAGCAACCACAACGACTGCAACCTCAACCCCTTTCACAAAGTGGGATATTATTCGCCTTATGCAGCGCGGGAAATTTGCTCCTGATACAACATATGAGGCGTCGTTTTCAGAGCAAGAATTGAACGATTTTTTTGAAAGTGAGCTTGTCTCACTTAAGATGAAGTGGTTTGTAGAAAAGGCATCTATAAAAATTATGGAAGATTCGGTTGAAGTGACTGCAAGAGTACTTCGTCCTATAAAAGGGAATATGGTGGTAAGAGGTGCTGTTGAAGTGCGTGATGGAGAGGCCCGTCTTAAGGTTCTTTCTGCAAAGTATGGCTATTTCCCTGTTCCCACATCATTTGTGGAGAGGACCGGTAATTTTATTATGAAGCGTAAGTCACTTAATGAGTGGCTTACTATTGGAAATGGAATATGGGATGAGTTGAAATTGAATGATGGAAGTCTTGATATTAAGATTCGTGCCCCGTCTCAGAATTCAGTATAACGAGACATGGTATGCTTCCGTATGAGATTTTCTTCTTTGGAGTAATATTTTTTCTGGGTGGTGTTCTTGCTGCAAGCGCAGGGATACCACCTTTTTTTGTTACCACATTTGGAATGATAGTAAGCATTCTTTGTGTTGTTCTACGAATTCGTACGAAAAATACACGCATATCGTGGTATGCAGGACTTATCCTTTTTCTTGTTGTGGGCTCACTTTATTATCGAATCGATAATACGCGATTTTTTGCGTCACCTGTGGTGTTTGAAACCTCAATAACTTTTTCAGGTGTAGTTGAAGAAGATCCTGTTATTAAAGAAAGTGGCCAGGAAATAGTAGTAGGTATTACTGTGCCGTATCATGCACGTATTCTTGTGCGTTTACCCGCATATCCTCGATTTGCGTATGGAGATGTGATTCACGGAAAGGGGAAAATACAGAAGCCTTCAACGAGTTCATACGCACATTACCTCGAGAAGGAACGTATTCGTGGCACGATGAGTTTTGCAAGCGTAAAAAAAGTTGGACAAGGAGGTGGTTTCTCATTTCGCACTGCACTTTTTGCAATAAAACACAGAATTATGAATGCGTTTGTAAGCGTACTACCTCCTGAAGAGGCAACTTTTTTGAGTGGGCTTACTATTGGTGCGCGTGGTAGTTTTTCTAAGGAATTAAAAGACAATATGCAGAAGAGTGGCACCACACATCTTGTGGCACTTTCGGGGTACAACATTACTATTCTTGTTTCAGTAGCTATGAGCTTTTTATTATTTTTGTTCTCGAGACGTACTGCATTTATTTTTACAATACTTCTTATTGTTGCATTTGTGGTTATGACTGGCGCAGAAGCATCCGTGGTACGTGCTGCAATCGTAGGATTTTTAGCACTTCTCGCATCTGAAATTGGGCGCGTGTATGATATTCGCAATGCGGTCTTATGTGCAGCACTTGTAATGGTTCTTATAAATCCAAAAGTGCTTGCATTTGATATTGGATTTCAACTCTCTTTCCTTGCACTTCTCGGTATCGTGTATCTTCATCCCGCATTGCAACGTTTTCTGAGTATTGCGGAGAGCACTACCATTTTTTCGTGGAGGGAAAATATATTGACTACACTCGCAGCACAACTTGCAGTGACACCAATTCTTATTGCAAATTTTGGATTCGTCTCTTTGATCTCTCTTTTTGCTAATGTTGCTATCTTAGAATTCATTCCAATTACGATGGGTCTTGGATTTCTTATCGCGGGAGTATCTTTTTTGTCTCATACAATTGCACAAGGCCTTGGATTTTTCGTTTCTCTATTTTTAAAAATAGAGCTTTTTCTCATTTCATTTTTTGCTCATATACCAATTCCCGTGTCGTTTAAAGCAGGCGTGGTATTCACTATTGTATGGTATGTAGGACTTGGGGTATTGGTATGGCGCTATACTATACAAGATGCCGGACGAAATATTCAATTGGCTCAAAACCAATAAAAAACAGGCGATTCTTATTGTGTCTGCACTTATAATACTCGACGTCACTCTCTTTTTGGGTATTTTTTCTGATCTGGGAGTACAAAATAAATTAGTGCTTCATTTTTTTGATGTGGGTCAGGGTGATTCGGAATTTGTGGTGTTACCAGGTGGTGTAAAGATGCTTATTGATGGAGGCCCCACAAACGGGCGGGTTATGAATGAACTTGCACGATCTATGAGTCAGGGGGACCGCTATATTGATCTTGTACTTATGACTCATCCGCAACTCGATCATTTCGGTGGACTTATTGATGTGGCAAAACAATATACTATTGGTACATTTATTTGGAGCGGACGCGAAAGCGATGCGCCTGCATTTCAGGAATTAAAAAAAGAATTGCGTGGTCAGAATGCACATATAATTTCACTTAGTGCGGGGGATAGTATTCACAATGAAAAGAATGACATATCTATTCTTTCTCCTCACGTGAAATTTTTGAATGATAAGGATTTAAACAATTCATCATTAGTAATCCGTGTGAGTTCGGCAAGTACCACCGCACTTTTTGTGGGTGATATCGGTGCAAACGTTGAAGAATATCTTGTCCGCAATTTTGACATACAGACAGATATTCTCAAGGTTCCTCACCATGGTTCGCGCTTCTCATCAACTGATAAGTTTCTTCATGAAGTAAGCCCGAAGCTAGCAATTATTGAGGTGGGAAAAAATAGTTATGGTCATCCTACACAAGAAGTGCTCACCCGTTTGAGTGCAATTGGAGCTCGTATTCTTCGGACCGATTTGAATGGCGCAACTGAAATAATCAGTGAAGGGACACGAAGCAGCGTCCATCTTTCGAGAGAAAGGTAGAGAATTTCTTTTTCTTCTTATTTTTTTGTGCTATCATTTTTTTGTTATGAGAACACTTACACGAGATGTCGGTATGCATGTTGATAAAGAAATAACGCTTCGAGGATGGGTGGATACACGCCGCGATCATGGGAAGCTTATTTTTATCGATTTTCGTGATTGGACTGGACTTGCACAGGTAGTTTTTCTTCCGAATAATAAGGAACTTCATGAAAAAGCGAGCGTCTTACGCTCCGAATGGGTCATCGAGCTTAAAGGGAAAGTACAAAAACGTCCTCCGGGATTAGTAAACGAAAAGATGGCCTCGGGTGCATATGAGTTGCTTGCAACTGACCTTATAATTCTTTCTGAAGCAAAAACACCACCATTTGATATTGGTACTGACGGGCTTGCTATAGGTGAGGAATCACGTATGAAATATCGTTACCTCGATTTGAGACGTGCACGCATGCAGAAGAATTTACGTAATCGTGCAAAGGTTTTTCAGCATATTCGTACGTTTCTTGCATCAAAAGATTTTGTGGAAATAGAGACTCCTGTGCTTTCCAAATCAACACCAGAAGGAGCGCGCGATTATTTGGTACCTTCTCGTATCCATGAGGGTAAGTTTTATGCACTCCCACAGTCACCTCAGCAATACAAACAATTATTCATGGTGGCAGGTATGGATAGGTATTTTCAGCTTGCACGCTGTTTCCGCGATGAAGATACACGCGGCGATCGTCAACCTGAATTTACTCAACTCGATCTAGAGATGAGTTTTGTGGCACGTGAGGACGTGATGGCGGTGAACGAGGAGTTACTTATTAAAATTGTCACTGAACTTTATCCCGAGAAGAAAATTCAGGAAATTCCTTTTCCGCGCATTACGTATAAAGACGCACTTGAAAAGTATGGTACTGATAGACCTGATATGCGCAAAGACAAAAATGACCCGAATCTTCTTTCATTTTGCTGGGTAATAGATTTTCCATTTTTTGAAAAGACAGAAACAGGGTGGACATTCACTCACAATCCTTTTTCAGCGCCTAAACCAGAGTTTATGGCGGATCTCCTTGCAAAGAAAAATGTGGGCGAAATACTTACCACACAATATGATATTGCATTGAATGGATGGGAGATTGGTGGGGGAAGTGTTCGCAATCATCGTTCAGAGGCATTGAAAGCGGTGTTTAGTATTATGGGATTTGAGGACGAACGTATCTATAAAAATTTTGGTCATATGCTTGAAGCGTTCGATTTCGGAGCGCCTCCTCATGGTGGTATTGCGTGGGGTATGGATCGCTTGATGATGATATTAGAGCAGGAGGCGAACATTCGTGAAGTCATTGCATTTCCGAAGACGGGAGATGGAAGCGATCTTATGATGGATGCACCATCTGATGTAGCGCCAGAACAACTTCGAGAATTACACATAACGATTAAAGAAAAAAAGAAATAATATGGCACATCAAAAAGAAGAAAAAACATTTGTAATCGTAAAACCTGATGGCATCCAGCGTTCACTTATTGGAGAAATTATTCAACGCTTAGAGAGGACGGGCTTGAAATTTGTGGCGTTTAAATTTTTAGTTCCTTCACGCGAAGTATGTCTTGCACATTACAACAAAGATGATGCATGGTTTGAAAAAGTTGGTGCACGTATTGCAAATGAGAGAAAAGAGAAAGGATTTTCTGTTGAGAAATCAGTTATTGATTATGGTAAAGATATCCTTGAGGGTAATGTGACCTTTTTGACTTCTGGTCCCGTGCTCGCGATGGTGCTCGAAGGTAATCAGGCGGTAGGTATTGTTAAAAAAATTGTAGGAGGTACAGAACCTCTTACTTCTGATGTGGGTACTATTCGAAGTGACTTTACTATTGATTCATACGCAATGGCGGGACTTGATAGCCGATGTGTAAGGAACCTTGTGCATTGTTCTGATGTGCCAGCTGAGGCAGAGAGAGAAATTAAACTTTGGTTTCGTGATGATGAAATTCTTAAGTACCATCACATTAACGAGGCCATTCTCTATGAGAAAGACTTAAGTCATATTTTAGGGAAAGAAGAGTAGAGTTAAAAAACCCACATACGATGTGGGTTTTTGGTATAACTTATCCACTTTGTTGAAAGAAACTATATGTGGAGAGTGCTATACTATAGGTAGATCCTGCTTTCTAGATTTCGGCTCGAATTACTTACCAAGGGATTCCATATTGTATTGCATTGCTGGTTCGTCCGGAACTGCAACACAGAGGAAACCCACCTGACTTTCAGCCGGGATAATTCTTTAGAGCGGGATCTTTTAGTTTTCAGATTAAAAATCTCACCATAATTTATAGCATACAGTCAAGTTTGACATTATCGGGGGGCACGGCCAGAATGGGGATGCTATGGAACCGAAGAATCTCATAAAACCAGCAAAATTGAAATCTGGCGATGTTGTTGGGGTTATTTCTCCTTCAACGCCTGTATTTTCGAAGAAAAACCTTGCGAGTGGAATGAAAACACTCGAATCCTTCGGTTTTAAACCAAAACTTGGTCCTAAGGCACTTGAGGTACGAGGCGGTTATCTTGCGGGCACACGAGAAGATAGGCTTCAGGATTTGCATACTATGTTTTTGGATGATGAGGTAAAAGCTATTTTTTGCACGGGAGGAGGTTATTCTGCAATACAACTTTTGCCAGACCTTGATTGGGAAGCGATTCAAAAAAATCCTAAAATTTTTGTTGGTTATTCTGATGTAAGTATTCTTTTAAATGCAATTACTGAAAAAACTGGACTCGTTACTTTTCATGGACCGACAGTAGAAGCAGGACTTGCATCTGATGTTGGTGGAAGCATGAGCAAAGGAAAGAAATTCACGTTGAATAGTTTTAAATCAACCCTTATGAAGGGAGAGACCGGAAAATTAAAAGAATATACAGAATGGAAAGTTTTAAAACCAGGACGTGCCGAAGGACAACTTTTGGGTGGTAATTTGGATGTGGTCGCGAGTCTTATAGGAACACCGTACGAACCAAGATGGGATGGGAAAATCCTTTTTTGGGAAGAAGTGGGTGCAACCATCGAAACCATTGATAATATGTTATGGCGTCTCCGGATTGCAAAAGTATTTAAAAAAATAGAGGGTATGGTTGTTGGGAAGATAACAAATCTTGAATCAATCGAAGATGATGGAGAGCCATGGACGAGTATGGACAGAGCGCTCACTATTGAGGACGTTATTTTAAAAGCGACAGAGGGATTTAATTTTCCAATTATTTATGGTGTAGATTTCGGTCATGATGTGCCGAATATGACACTGCCTATTGGAGGACAGGCGAGACTTGAGTGTCCTGCAACTGGAAGGATTGGAAAGATATCAATTTTAGAAAAATACCTCGCTGATTAGTGAGGTATTTTTTTGCTTTCTTAGGAACTGCGGGTTGCATAGGATGCGACACTGCTGTTTTCTAAGCTCATTCGCATTCACTAAGAAAACAGGGAGCCCGCGGTTCGATTCCTCATCCCGACAAAAATACCCTTACGGGTATTTTTCTAGTCTTGCACACAAACACTACTGTGTACTGCCGGGAAGCGAACAAATTTTGCGAATGCAAAATTTTTGAAACCCATCGGTTTCAATTCTTCCGCTACGGGAAAACTTCCGTTTTCCCGACCCCTTTCCCGTTCAATTCCCAGCAGCCCTAAAACAAAAAGCCTCTCAAAGGCCTTTTGTTTTTTAGTCGGGCTGCCGGGAATTGAACCCGGTCTACATGCACCCCATGCATGCGTACTACCGGTATACTACAGCCCGTAGTGAACTCTGTCTGTTGGGATGCAAGCGTCTGCGCTTACAGCCTGTAGTGAGGAGCAAAATAATTTCTCACTGACTTAGTATACATACATATATTTTCTTGTGAAATAAAAAATCCCGCATTAAGCGGGGTTTTTCTTTATTTTACTTTACTTAAGGTTCTTAGACACTTGGTGCAAACTTTGGATCGTTTTCCTAATGTTAAAAGGCTAGTCCATTGAAGGTTAGCTCTTTTTTTATTCCATCCCGTTGGATTATATTTACCGCGGAGTAACTGTCTTGTTCCTCCCATTTTGCCGGTTTTTACACATCGTTCACATGCTCGCATAGTTTTTGTATTCTAAAGGGTAATAGAACACTCGTCAACTCCAAAAGAGGGGAAAACAAGCGGTTGTAAGAATATATTGACTTATTAATGATTTTATCGTAGTATTTTTCTCGTGTAATATATACACATGCTCTTTCACATTAATTTATATAACCAATCACTTTTTGGAGGTTTGTTATGAAGTTCTTTGTACGTTTATGTATCATCGTATGTGCATTTTTTATGCTTCCATTTTCGGCGTTCTCTCAAACAGAACCCCCAAGGGAAACGTGTTCTTCAATGATTTGGCCTCATGCGGATTATCGTATGTGGGTGAATCGGGAGTATGTAATCCCGGGATCATTTATCCAAGTTCCTATGATGTTCGGTCTTCCGCCATCTGACACCGTACTCGTTGCAGACGCATCGGCTGTATTCAATCGATGGATTATGCCGCAATGGGGATGGTGGTTCAATCAGTGGAATTTCTGTCCGTCTTCGGTCAGTTCGCAGCCTGATTTTAAATCAGATCGATTTAGAGTAATCGTTGTGGGATATCCTCACATCGGCGCAGGTGAAGTCGAAGTCGGTTCATTTATGGCACAAGTGGACAGGGATGCTATTCCTGGTGACACTATCGTCATTGAGCATCTGTTTGCAATTAACGACAGAGAAGTTGAACGACATAAAGCAGAATTATATGTTCATCCTCGCGTAGTTTATGCGGATTTGAACGGAGATTCACTTGTGACAGGAATGGATGCTGCACTTATCTACCGCTTTCTTGTGGAAAATGGTGCGACTATCACTGTAAAGCAATTACTTACTTCGGATCTTGATGGTAATTACAAAATTGGATGGTACGATTTATATCTCTGTCTCTCGTATATTTTGGGGCAGCGTTCGGGATTTCCCGTCGAGGGATATAATACAGAAGGAAAAGGAATGGTTACGGAAAAAGTTCCTCTTATTATGGTTCCATTTGGCAGCGCTACCGCAATCTCTTTTGGGACTAACGAGATAACGAACGGAGAACTCGAGTTTAGGATACCGCAAGGAGCGACCCTTGAACCTACGAGCGCGTTCTCAGGATCTCTTTCTGATATTGCATATGGATCGAATGGTGTTGTGAAAGTACGGTTTGCAAAAGGTGTTTCTATGACCGGTGCGCTTTTTACCATACGCAATGCATCACCTGAACAGATTGCGGTATGTGGGAAGGTCAATCGAGGAAATCTAATTGATCCGATCATAGAGCGCGCAACAGGAGTGGAAGGAAAGACAATCATTCCGCACATTTTTTCACTTGAGCAGAACTATCCGAACCCGTTTAATCCGACAACAGTGATTGCATTCTCTGTTCCTTATGCGTCGCGCGTGACCCTAAAGGTATACAACCTTCTTGGTCAGGAAGTCGCAACGCTTATGGAAGGAAGTGAACAATCCGCAGGCATGCATTCTGTTCCATTCGATGCTTCGCATCTCGCATCTGGTGTCTATCTTTATAAGATGAACGCAGGGGAGTTTGTTATGACGCGGCGAATGGTTCTTCAGAAATAGATTTATTTTTTATCCCCTCAGCAATGAGGGGATTTTATTTTGACAAAAACATCAAAAAGTTGTTTACTGGAGTCAGTAATATTCACAATTATTTAATCATCTTTTGATTGGAGGCAGTTATGAAGTGTAATAGTACGCGTTTCAGTATTGTCGGTATTTTTTTATCACTTCTCATTACGGGATATATTATTCCATTTTTCTCTTCACGTGAGACACGACCAACATTGGAAGAGGGTATTGTGCGCGTGCAGATATTTTACAACGAACAATGTGATTTGAGAGGGGAGATAAATGAAAATTACACGAAAGTGAAAGAAAGAATGAGTAGATATGAACGGAAAATAGTTGATAGTCTCTTTTTGGAAAATCGTCAGATGCTTGATAGCAGTGCACTGATGATTGCTGGTGCCTTTCCCGACTCCTTGGACTTCGATGTTCGAAAGAATCTATTGTTGAGTGCAATGAGAGAGATGAAACAGGCACTCAGACCTCTTGTTCGCATATGCACAATTCTCGCACCTTATTTAGGTGAAGATGAAAGTGAAGAAGTAAAACAGCTAGTGTTGAATAATAAAAAAGCGACTCATTACGAGTCGCTTTTATTTTTTATCCAATCACTGTTTCTTTATATATTTTCTTCCCAAAATCGAACTCATAAAATTTCATAGTGTCTCCCGAGCCCACCTGAAGAATGAATGTGTTTTTATCGGTAGGGAGCTTAAAGAGAAGAGCCCCACTTACTGCACTCTTAGGTGGCATAGAAGAAAATGAGCCAATCACTTGCGAGCTTTTTTGGTTATTACCATCGAGGTTTAATACTTGAATAAGGTCATCAAAGGAAATGGCGGTATAGGATGATGCTTGTGCGGTAAATATCTTTACTCCAATACGTATGGTGCCATCCGAAAGTTTTGTGGCGCGTTCTATGGTAACCGTAAGAGGTGATTGAGGAGAAAGTGCTGAACTTGAAGGAGTTTCAAAGAGAATTGCAGAGGATATTACAATACCGCCTTCTTCTGGTTCGGCAGGAGGAGTTGAAGTTGGGATAGGTGAGGAAATTGTCTCCGTGCCCGGTGTTTGAGGTGTTGTGACAGCCTGATTCTTCATTTCAAGAGTGAGTTCAACATTTTTTACACTACTCGAAAGCATGGACATCTTATCAAAGACAATATAGAACCCCGTCATTACGAGGAATGCAAAGAGAATGAGAATAACATAGATTATTTTTTCGTTGCGCATGACTTTATTATACACTTCGATTGCTTATGAGTGTGGTATAGTGGAAATATCTATGAATCCAGTTTTATTTATTTTTCAGATGATTGTGCTTGTGTTCTCGGTTATTATTCATGAGGTGTCTCATGGATTTGTTGCAGAAAAATTTGGAGATTCAACCGCACGACGTATGGGACGACTTACGTTGAACCCCTTAAAACACATTGATCCATTTGGTTCTATTATCTTGCCGCTTCTTATGGCACTTGTGCCTGGAGGAGTAGTGTTTGGATGGGCAAAGCCTGTGCCAGTAAATACTACAAGTCTTAAAAACCCAGAGCGCGATATGGCATACATTGCAGCAGCAGGACCTTTGAGTAACCTTACCCTCGCGCTTGTGTTTGCTCTTTTGTATCGTGCACTTTTAGTCTTTTTTTTGCCTACGACCTACACAATGGTACTTGGTGATTTTTTCAGCCTTATCGCAATTACGAACATCTCGCTTGCGATTTTCAATTTAGTGCCGATTCCGCCACTCGATGGTTCAAATGTGCTCTTTGCACTCTTGCCAAAATCTGCACACGAGGTACGCGCATTTCTTACTCAGTATGGTTTTTTTCTTCTTCTTGGATTCATTTTCTTTGGTATTGAACTTATTAGTCCTGTTATCTTTTTCTTCTATAAATTATTTTTTGGTCTCTAGTCTCTTTGTGGGGATGGTGGGGTTGACCCCGTTAGAGGTGTCATATTGCAATCATGAAATGTTTTAATTATTTTGTTGTTTTGTTTATAAATGTTATGTAGAGTAAATGAACAACGGGTGCCATAAGCACCCTGCTTCTAACGGGGTTGACGATTTTTACGATGCCCTCTATACTAATTTCTGTTTTATGCCAACCATTGGACAACTTATAAGAACCGGACGTACGAGTAAAAAAGGTAAAGACAAGACCCCTGGTCTTGGTTATTATTTTAACTATTTAAAAAATCGCCCCGTGAATTCCGCATCGCCATTTAAACGTGGCGTATGTCTCAAAGTATTCACGACCACACCAAAGAAGCCAAACTCCGCACTTCGTAAGGTGGCACGTATCCGACTTACCAACGGTATGGAAGTCACTGCTTATATTCCTGGAGAAGGGCATAACCTTCAAGAGCACTCCGTAGTAATGATTCGTGGCGGCCGTGTAAAAGATCTTCCGGGTGTACGTTATCACATCGTTCGTGGTGTTCTCGATACGTCTGGCGTAGATCGCACTGCACAGAGGTCAAAGTATGGCGCAAAGAAAAAGAAGGCAAAATAAATCATGAGGAAAAGAGGATATTTCAAAAAAAGAGAATTTTTACCTGACACAAAATATAATCGTACTGACGTCGGCCGATTTATTAATTATATGATGATGGGTGGCAAGAAGAATGCGGCAGAACAGGTTATTTATGAAGCATTTGCGAAGATTGAAGAGGTAACCAAAGAAGATCCTATCAAGACTTTTGAAAAGGCACTCGAGAATGCAAACCCTCTTCTTGAGGTAGTATCAAAGCGTATCGGTGGTGCAAACTACCAGATTCCTCGCGAAGTACGTCCTGAGAGACAGTTTTTCCTTGCAACTCATTGGATTATTAATGCCGCGAAAGGAAAAAAGGGAAAGCCAATGGGCGAGAGACTCGCAGAAGAGCTTCTTATGGCCGCAAAGAACGAAGGAAGCGCCATTAAAAAGAAACAGGACACTCATCGTATGGCAGAGGCAAACCGCGCGTTTGCATCACTTATGCGCTCGTCCTCCTAAGAGTCGAAGTACATCGGCTCATACGAGGGCCGATTTTTATAAATTATTATTTTATGCCACGGGAATATCCTATTGAAAACGTAAGAGATATCGGTATTATCGCGCACATCGATGCAGGCAAAACCACTGTATCGGAGCGTGTTCTTTTTTATACTGGTGTCTCTCACAAAATTGGTGAAGTGCATGAAGGTGAGGCGGTTATGGACTGGATGGATCAGGAGCGTGAGCGTGGTATTACGATTACCTCAGCGGCCACAACTTGCTTCTGGACGCCTTCGTACGTTCCTTTAGAAAAGAAAAAAGAATTTGGATATCGCATCAATCTTATTGATACTCCAGGACATATTGATTTTACCGTTGAGGTAAAGCGTTCACTTCGTGTACTCGATGGAGCAGTGGTGGTATTTGATGGAGTGTCTGGTGTAGAGCCACAGTCAGAAACAAACTGGCGTTATGCGGACGAGTATAATGTACCGCGTATTTGTTTTATTAATAAACTTGATCGTATGGGTGCGAGTTTTGAAAATAGTTTTAATTCGATTATTGAGCGTCTTACCCCTAATGCAATTCCGATACAGCTCCCGATTGGACTCGAGGAACACTTAAAAGGTGTGGTGGATCTCATTGGTAACAAGGCATACCTTTTTGAAGGAGAGCGCGGAGAAAAAATTATTGAAACCCCAATTCCTGATGATATGAAGGAGATGGTGAGCAAGAAGCGTCATGAGATTGTAGAGAAGATTGCAGAAACTGATGATGAGCTTATTTCTAAATTTTTGGATGGAGTAGAGCCAACCATTCCTGAACTTAAGAAAGCACTTCGCGCGGCCACATTAAAAGTAAAATTAGTGCCCGTACTTTGTGGTTCTGCATTGAAAAATAAAGGCGTGCAATTTATGTTGGATGCAGTTATTGATTATCTTCCATCTCCTATCGATCTTCCTCCTACAAAGAGTATTAATGCTGACACGCATGCAGAAGCATTTCATCACCCTGATGACAATGAGCCTTTGACTGCACTTGCCTTTAAAATCGCAACCGATCCTTTCGTGGGTTCACTCACATTCTTCCGTGTGTATTCAGGAACTTTGAAACGTGGCAGTTATATTTTGAATGCAACAAAAAATACCCAGGAACGCATTGGCCGCATCGTGCGTATGCACGCGAACCATCGCGAAGAGGTGGAAGAAATTTATGCAGGTGATATTGGTGCACTTGTGGGATTGAAAGATACGACAACAGGAGACACTTTAACTGACCCAGAGCACCCAACTATTTTGGAGCGCATTGTTTTCCCAGAGCCTGTTATCTCAATGCGTATTGAGCCTAAAACAAAAGCTGACCAGGAGAAGATGGGTATCGCACTCCATAAACTTGCGGAAGAAGATCCAACCTTCCGCGTGGCGGGTGATGTGGAAACGGGAGAAACTATTATTTCTGGTATGGGAGAGCTTCAGCTTGAAGTACTTGTAGAGCGTATGAAGCGCGAATTTAAAGTGGAGGCAAACGTAGGCCGTCCACAAGTTGCGTATAAAGAAACCATTAAAGGAAAGGGTGATGCAGAAGGAAAATATATTCGTCAGTCTGGTGGTAAGGGTCAGTATGGTCACGCGAAATTGAGAATTGAACCTATGGAACGCGGTACCGGATTTGAATTCGTAGATGAAATTAAAGGAGGTTCTGTTCCTCAGGAATTTATTAAACCTATTGAAAAGGGTGTTGAAGAAGCTGCGCAACGTGGCGTGGTTGCGGGATATCCAGTGGTAGACATTAAAGTGACTCTTTATGATGGATCGTTCCATGAAGTGGACTCTTCTGAATTCGCGTTTAAGATTGCCGGTTCCATGGCATTCCAAGAAGCAGTACGACAAGCAAAGCCAATTATTTTGGAGCCAGTTATGAAAATTCAAGCAATCGCACCAACCAATTTTCTTGGAGATATTACAGGAGATTTGAGTTCACGTCGTGCAAGAATTTCAGCAATGGGGGAGCGTGGTAATTTGCGTATTATTGATGCGACTGTTCCTTTGGCAGAAATGTTCGGGTATGTCACAAACCTTCGTTCAATTACGCAGGGACGTGGAAGCTTTAACATGGAATTTTCTCATTATGAGGAAGTGCCAAACAATGTTGCTCAGACCATCATCGAAGGAAAGGCAAAGAAATAAAAAGCATTATATTTTTGCAAAACGCCGCTTCAAGCGGTGTTTTGTTTGTAGTATAATTATGATATGAAAAACCTAACTCAATTCCTTGCAGTATGCATGGTTATTTTGGTTTTCGGAGCATCGTCGATTGCTTCGGCTCAGGTTTCTACTTCTGTTTCTACTTCTACATTTTCCAATCTTGGCACTTTGCCAGATAGTTCTTTTTATTTTTTAAAATCGTGGAAAGAACAAATCCAACTTTTTTTCACGTTTGATATGGAAAAGAAAGCTGAACAATATTTACACCTTGCTGATGTGAGATTAGCCGAGTATCAAAAAATGATTGAGAAGGGAAAACAAGCGATTGCGGAAAAAACGTTGACGAAGTACGAGAATCAATTAACTCGCGCATTGGAAAAGGCAGAGGAGCTTAAAACAAAGAGCAATGAGAAAGCAAACAATGTAAGAGCTAAAATAGAAGAGGTCTCTACAAAGCATGTTCGGATTCTTCAAGAAAATTTTGCAAAAGCATCTGAAGGTGCAAAACAAGGACTGGAACGAGCACTTGAAGCTTCAAGAAAAGGAATTGAGAAAATTCAAGAAAAAGATAAGAGCGAAAATGAAGAATCAACTTCAACTTCCGTCTCAACTACTTCTCGTTTCAATTTCACTTTTAAATATGGTGTTGGAGCAATAAATGAATTGAATACTTTTGATAAAACCTTCACAAAGGACATGATTATGGGGTCCCCAATAAAAGTAAACTTAAAATTATCTGAGAATGAACTTAATAATATTTATGAGAAAATAAATGAACTAAGATTGTTTAGTAAAAGCCCCGAATCTTCTCAGGCTAATGCGTTTGTTACTCCTTGCTCCAGTTATTCTTTGAAAGTGCAGGAAAATACTGATCAGAAAGAATTATCTTGGAATAATTGTCGTGGGAAAATTAGTGACGAGTTTCAACAATTTAGTAATTTTGTTGTTTCTCTTATTGAATCAAAAGAAGAATATAAGAATTTACCAGTTGCAAAGGGAGGGTATCAATAAAAAATTTCATGAAAAAGATTTTACTTAGTATCGCAATTATTATTGTGGCTTTGATTGTTGCTCTCTTTATTTATTCTGCAATTACGAATTCAATTTTGAAGCGTTGTGAAAATACTTCTCCTCTTCCGGGCCGCGCAATGATGCAATGTAATTGGTTTTGGCAACAAACGCGTCCTTTGGTTTGAAAATAATCAGTTGAAGGATATAATGGCGCAATGGATAAAAAACATTCCGCAGTAACTAAAATAGCAGCAGGAGCATTTATTTTTGGTGTGATAATTGCGTATGTAGCATTTTCTGAGAAAAATGTACCGAAGAACGAAGAGCAACAAGAAAATATTGCTGCAACTTCGACTTCTGACGTAGCTATTTCAACTTCGATACTTCCTTTTGCACCAACATCGACGGTAAAAAATGAGAGCGCACCAAAACCAATAGCGTGGAAGACATACGCAGATCCAAGCTATGGATTTTCGTTTCAATATCCTGCTGCATCAAAATTACTTTTCTCATCCTCAAGTAACTCAATGGCAAATGCAGTGGCTATTGTAGTACAAGCAGAAAATATTGCTGCGGCAAATATTGGAAAATTAATAGAATTCAAAGTGTATGAGAAAGGAACATTTACGCAATATACAGAGGCGTCAGCGTGTAAGTTATTTGCACATTCCGAACTTGTGATTGATGGGAAGACGATTGATATCGCAGAACATGAAAAGTGTCGCGGCGAAGAAGGCGTTATAAGCTCAACTCATTATATGCACGCAATTATTCCTCTTTCGGAGAATGAAATTATTGTTTTTACCGCAAGTTTGGGAGATATTCCATTCGGAAAAGCTGATTTTGCGAAGTCAATTCTTGACACCTTTAAATTTATTCCAAGAGTGTAAGAGTTGTTCAATAGCGGGTTGTATACAGGGTTGACTTTTTTAAAGGAATAAGTAAGAATTATCACTGCTTTTGGAAAACCCTAACTAGGTCGAAAAAAATAAAAAACCAAGCAAAAAACTAGTTATATGGCAGAAAAAGAAAAATTTGTTCGTTCGAAGCCTCACGTAAACGTGGGAACTATTGGACACGTTGACCACGGGAAGACAACTCTTACCGCGGCAATGACGCACGTCCTTTTTATGAAAGGTCTTGCAAAGAAGGAAGAGGGTGTCGATAACATCGACAATGCTCCTGAGGAAAAAGCGCGTGGTATTACCATCGCACTCCATCACTCAGAGTATGAGTCTGCAAAACGTCATTATGCACACATTGATGCACCAGGACACGCAGACTACATTAAGAACATGATTACGGGAGCTGCGCAGATGGATGGCGCAATTCTTGTGGTGGCAGCGACTGACGGCCCTATGCCTCAGACACGTGAGCACATCCTTTTGGCATACCAAGTTGGTGTACCAAACGTCGTAGTATTCTTGAATAAATGCGATATGGTGGATGATCCTGAACTCATCGATCTTGTTGAGTCAGAAGTTCGTGAGCTCTTGAAGAAGTATCACTATGACGGTGATAACACACCCGTCATTCGTGGTTCAGCGTTGAAGGCACTTGAGACAAAGTCTGCAGATAGCCCTGAAGCAAAGCCAATTCTCGATCTTATCGAGGCCTTGGATAACTTTATTCCTGAGCCAGTTCGTGCAACTGACAAGCCTTTCCTTATGCCTATCGAAGATATCTTCTCGATTGAAGGCCGCGGTACTGTGTGTACTGGCCGTGCAGAACGTGGAATTCTTAAGGTGAACGAAGAAGTAGAAATCGTAGGATTGAAGCCTACCGTAAAGAGCACCGCAACAGGAATCGAAATGTTCCAGAAGCTTCTTGATGAAGCACGCGCAGGAGACAATGTTGGTATTCTTCTCCGTGGACTTAAGAAAGAAGATGTGGAGCGTGGTCAGGTTATTGTAAAACCAGGCTCAGTAACACCTCATACCGAATTTGAAGCAGAAGTTTATGTACTTTCAAAAGAGGAAGGCGGACGACATACCCCATTCTTTAAGGGATATAAGCCTCAGTTCTACATTCGTACTACGGACGTGACAGGAGAAGTGATTCTTCCTGCAGGTGTTGAAATGGTTATGCCAGGTGATACCGTTTCTATTACCGTAAAGCTTATTGCACCAGTAGCTCTCGAAGAGAAGCAACGCTTTGCAATCCGTGAGGGTGGCAAGACGGTGGGTGCGGGTGCAGTAGTAAAAATCTTGAAATAAGGACGGTCTCGCGCGAAAGCGCATTATGCTATGGCAAAAAAAGACGAGCAACTTCAAAAAGAAAAATTACGCCTTCGTATAAAATCGTACGATGCAAAACTCATTGATAACTCTGTGAGGCAGATTATTGAAGCGATAAAGCGACAGGGTGGGGACGTGGTAGGTCCCATCCCGTTGCCGACTGAGTTCAAAAAATACTCAGTTAATCGTTCAACCTTTGTGCATAAAAAGTCAGTCGATCAGTTCGAGCTGCGCGTGCACAAACGCCTCATAGATATCTTGAATCCTCAGCAAAAGATTATTGAATCGCTTACTGATTTGAATCTCCCTGCTGGTGTGGATGTTGAGATTAAGATGGGATAACAAGTTATTTCTTGAATGATTCTGGCATCGACCCCAGATTTCAGGAAAGAATTGACTTTCGTGCGTGAAATATAATAGGATAGTTAGGGTTCAGCCACATTTCATCTACGAAAAACAACAGGGCTCACCTCTGTTGTTTTCATAAGAAATCGTTCCATGGAAAAAATAATCGCAAAAAAAATGAAAATGGCGCAGATTTGGAAAGACGGGAACGTCGTTCCTGTAACACCGCTTCTTTGCCAAACGGGCGATATTGACGCATTCCTCTCATCCCTTAAGGAAGGGGAGATGGTTGCGGTTTCTGGAACAAGTCGTGGTAAAGGTTTTCAGGGTGTAGTAAAGCGTCATGGTTTTCATGGTGGTCCAAAAACTCACGGTCAAAAAGATAGACTACGTGCTCCTGGTTCTCTTGGTCCTACTGCACCACAGCGTGTGGTAAAGGGCAGGAAAATGGCAGGACACACTGGCAATAAACGTGTGACGGTAAAGAATCTTGTGGTTGCAAAAATTCAGCCAGAGGAAAAGATTGTCATGGTACGTGGTGCAGTTCCTGGTAATAAGGGAGGGAAGATTGAAATTCGAAATAAATAACCATGACTACTGATCTCTACAATCAAGAACATAAGAAAGTAGGCACAGTCACCTTACCTGAGCCAGTTTTCAATTCACCATGGAATGCAGATCTCGTGCATCAAGTAGTAGTCGCTTATGAAGCAAATTTGCGCAAGCCTCTCGCTCATGTGAAAGGACGCGCAGAAGTAAGCGGAGGAGGAAAGAAGCCATATGCGCAAAAGCATACTGGTCGCGCACGTCAGGGTTCAACACGCTCCCCAATTTGGAAAGGTGGTGGTGTGACTCATGGACCTACGGCCGAGAGAAATTTTTCAAAAAAAGTTAATAAAAAAATGAGACAGAGCGCACTCTTCTCGGTGCTTTCTAGAAAATTGCATGAGGGTGAGGTGTTTGTGGTAGATTCACTTTCATTTGAAAAAGGAAAGACAAAAGAAGTTGCTTCAATGCTCACTCGTTTTTTCACGACAAAGCCGAATGTGCTTTTCGTTTCAGAAAAGGGGAATGGTACATTAGTACGCACAGGACGAAACATTCCTAATGTAGACATTGTACGGGTAACTGGACTTACCGCATTTACAGGATTACGACATAAGAACATCATCTTTGAAAAGGCCGCGCTTGATGAATTTGTTATGAATAAATAATATGGGTATTTTAGGCACCACAAAACCAAAAAAGGAGGTAGAAAAGAAAGACGTGGTTGTTGCACTTTCATCTGGTGTGGAACGAAGTATTTTAAAGAAGCCACACGCAAGTGAAAAAGCGTACGGACTTCATAAACAGAATCAGTACGTATTTCTCGTGGAGATGTCTGCAAATAAAATAATGGTAAAGGAGGAAGTGCAGCGTCGGTATAACGTGAAAGTTGTTGATGTTGGTATTTTGGTGAATAAAGGAAAGGTAAAAAATTATCGTGGAAGACCAGGAAAGGCTTCCAAATTTAAAAAGGCGTACGTGACCTTACAAGAAGGTGATAAAATTGAGCTTGAATAATAATTATGAAGCAGTATAAACCGACAACTCCATCACGCAGGCACATGACAGTCGTAGATTACGGCTCGTTGACTCCTGGCGTTCGTCCTTTGAAGAAGTTCACCTCACGATTGGTAAATCGCGCAGGCCGCAACTCACAAGGCCGTATTACGGTTCGCCATCAAGGAGGTGGAAGTAAGAAATTATACCGTGAGATTGATTTTGTGCAGAAGAAGCATGGTATTTTAGGAGCAATTGAGACGATTGAATACGATCCTTATCGAACAGGATTTATTGCACTTGTATGCTATAAGGACGGAGACCGTCGTTATATTCTTGCTCCAGATGGTATGAAAGTAGGTGATAAAATTATTTCCTCTGAGACTTCATTATTTACTCCAGGCAATCGCACTTCATTGAAGAGAATTCCTGTTGGTATGTTCGTACATAGCGTAGAAATTACCCCAGGAAAAGGTGGGCAGTTTGCACGCTCTGCAGGTACATCAGTTCAGGTGCTCGCAAACGAAGATGGGTATACTCATTTAAAGATGTCTTCAGGTGAAGTACGTAAGGTACTTTGGGATTGTTTCGCGACTATTGGAAAAGTTTCCAACATGGAACACAACCTCGTAGTAAGTGGGAAAGCAGGCCGTTCACGTTGGCTCGGCATTCGTCCGACTGTTCGTGGAAAGGTCATGAACCCACGCGACCATCCATACGGTGGTGGTGAAGGAAGAACACAACGTGGTACGAAACGCCCGAAGACCAAGTGGGGTAAGATTACCGGTGGTAGGAAGACTCGTAACAAAAAGAAGTGGTCGACTGAAATGATTGTAAGTCGAAGACCTTCTCGGATTCGAAAATAATAGTCATTCATTGAAGAAAGAGAAAAATCGTGTATACTAATGTCCGTTTCACCTATTAAATAAATTATGAGTCGTTCAATAAAAAAAGGTACTTGGGTTGACCCAAAAATTGTAAAGAAAGTTGCAAAGGCAACACAGGGTGACCACACTCCTATTAAGATTTGGTCACGTGATTCTGAAATTGCACCAGAAATGGTCGGTTTCACTTTTGGTATTCACAACGGCAAGGCATTTATCGAAGTAACGATAAGTGAAGATATGATTGGGCATCGTTTTGGTGAGTTTTCTCCCACAAGGAAGTTCATTAAGCATGGTGGTAAGATGCAGCGTGATATTGAGAAAGGTCCTACACCTGCAGCTGCAGCACCTGCCGCAAAGAAATAATAGTATTATATGGAAAACGCAATTGTCGCAAAATTGAATTACTTGAGATTATCGCAGAGAAAGGTGCGTCTTTCCGCAAACATAATTAAAGGACTTTCTGTGAATGAAGCAGAGGGACAACTTATTCTTTCTCCTCGTCGTAGTCGCGATTATCTTTTGCGTCTTTTACGTAGTGCAGTAGCGAATGCAAAAAATAACAACAAGATGGACGTAGAAAAACTTTATGTGAAGGACGTTCGTGTTGATAAGGGTCCTTCCCAAAAGCGTTTTGTACCTCGTGCTCGCGGTAGCATGAGTCAGATTGAGAAAAAAACATGTCACGTCACTCTTGAACTAGGTGTTCGGGATGAGGCGAAGAAAAGCCGATTTACAATCATTGCGAAGAAAAAGAAGGATGTACAATCAAAGAAGGGAGAGCATGGTAATAAAGAAGCTCCTGCAGCAGCAAAGTCACCAAAAGAACATGTAATTCCTTCGAAAGTTTCAAAGAAGACATCAAGTGAAAAGCGTGAACCGAAAGGTAAGATAGTAACAGTTCCAGGCTCATTTAATAGGAAGGTGATTTAATAACATACATGGCACAGAAAATTAACCCAAATACATATCGATTAGGCATCACACTTCCTTGGGCAAGTCGTTGGTTTTTCACCCGAAAATCTCGCTACTTTCTTGAAGAAGACCATGCTATTCGTACGTTCATTCGCGAGAAGATTAAGGATGCAGGGATTGCAGGTCTTTCTATTGAGCGCACGAGCGACGTAGTGAGGGTTAATGTTCAAGCTGCTCGTCCAGGTCTTATTATTGGTAGAGGAGGAAAGGGAATTGAGGAACTTCGCGAAAAACTTTTGAAGATCGTAAAGAAGCTTCGTGTAGAAAACAAAGTTCCTCTTATTTTCTCGTTTAACCTTAATGTTGAGGAATTAAAGCGCACAGATGTTTCTTCGGGTGTGCTTGCTCAGCAAATTGCGACAGATCTTGAGAAGCGTCAGCCTTATCGCAAACTTATGAAGCGTGCAATTGAAAGCACGATGCAGAATCGTGATGTGAAGGGAATTAAAATTAAACTTTCCGGGCGTTTGAATGGTGCTGAAATTTCTCGTGTTGATTGGCTTGCAAAAGGACGCATGCCTCTTCAGACACTTCGTGCAATTATTGATTATGCTGAGGCAACTTCGTTCAATAGTTATGGTACGATTGGCGTAAAAGTATGGATTTATAAAGGCGAGGTTTTTGATGAGAAGAGAGCAGCACGTAAATAAGTAATTACCCCATATGTTACAGCCAAAGAAACAAAAACATAGAAAAATGCAAAAAGGACGCTCTCGCAAGCGACTCGTGGAAACGCGGGGTATTATGCTTTCGTATGGCAACTTTGGACTTCGTGCAATGGGTGCTTCATGGATGACCGCAAACCAAATTGAAGCAGGAAGAAAGGCAATCGCGCATTCAATGAATCGTGAAGGAAGACTTTGGATTCGTATTTTCCCTGATAAGCCCGTTACGAAACTTCCTCCAGAAGTCACTTTGGGAGGTGGAAAGGGAGAAGTAGATCATTATGTGTTTCCTGTGAAACCAGGACGCATTATTTATGAAGTTGATGGTGTGTCGAAAACAGTTGCGGAACGCGCACTTAAAATGGCTGGATTTAAGATGCCATTTAAGACAAAAATAATTTCACGATAATTACGTCTATGAAAAAGAAAGACTTTGCCATAATGAAAAATAAGCCAGTCGCAGAACTCGACAAAGAGCTCTATAATTTGCGCACACGGGTGAGCAGTCTTAAATTTGATTTGGCTGCCGGCAAGGTGAAAAATATTCAGGAGGTGAAGAATGCAAAGAAGGGAATTGCACAAATTCTTACCGTGAAAAAGGAAAGGTCTTTAAAAGAAGTAAAAAGCAACTAATCATATGAGAAAACTTCAAGGAACAGTCGTATCTGACAAGATGCAAAAGACATGCGTAGTATCGGTAGAGCGCATGAGAAAGCACCCTCGATATGAAAAATTTTATAGAATAACGACGAAATTCAAAGCGCATGATGAAATGGGCGAATATCATACGGGAGATAAGGTGGTAATTCAGGAGTCTCGACCACTTTCTCGCGGTAAACGCTGGACAATAGTCGGTAAAGCATAGTATTCTAGGTACTCGGTACTAATTCAATGATACAAGAACGATCAATATTAAAAGTAGCAGACAACAGCGGTGCAAAGGTAGTGCGCTGTTTTCGTGTTCTTGGTGGAAGCCGAAAGAGATACGCTACTCTTGGCGATATTATCGTTGCTTCAGTGCAAATTGCTGAGCCTCGCAAGCAGGTAAAAAAGAAAGACGTAGTGCGTTGTCTTGTGGTTCGCCAACATGCACCAACTCGTAGAAAAGATGGTTCATACATCCGTTTCGATGACAATGCAGTAGTTATTCTTGAGAAAGGGGAACCAAAAGGAACTCGTATTTTCGGCCCTATTCCTCGCGAAATAAAGGAAAAAGGATACGATACAATTGCATCACTTGCTGAAGAACTTGTATAACCTAGAGTCATGAATATTAAAAAAGGCGATACAATTAAAGTTTTGTTGGGAAAAGATAACGGGAAAACCGGTAAGGTTGTTAGTGTTGATGCTAAAAAAAACCAGGTTCATCTTGAGGGTTTAAATCTTTACAAGAAACATGTGCGTCCACGGAAGCAGGGAGAGAAAGGAGAAATCGTTTCTGTAGCGCGTCCAATTAATGCGTCGAATGTAGCAATCATATGTCCGAATTGCAATAAACAAACACGCGTTGGCCATCGCAAAGATGGAGAAACCAAAATTCGATTTTGCGTGAAATGCAAAGGAACAATTTAAGTATGAAAAAGGATATGTCCACAATTGAAAAAACAGGACTCTTGAAAATCGTGGTAAATGCCGGCGTCGGCAAGTTGCGCTCAATGCAGCAATTTGATGACAAGGTACTTCCTGAGATTCAGAAAGAAATTGCCACTATTACTGGCCAGAAGCCAGCTGAACGCAAAGCGAAGAAATCAATTGCAACATTTAAAGTGCGTGAAGGAGAGGTTGTGGGATTGCAGGTGACTCTTCGTAAGCAGCGCATGCATGATTTTTTCACGAAAGTGGTACATATTGTATTGCCTCGCGTAAAAGATTTTCGTGGGTTGGCGCTTTCGAATGTGGATCATGATGGTAATTTAAATTTTGGATTTCGTGACCAACTCGTATTTCCTGAAATCAATCCGGAAAAATCAAAAGTAGCTTTTGGTATTCAGGTAACGGTTGTTCCTAAAATTCGAGATCGCGAAAAAGCAATTGCACTTTACAGGTCGCTTGGGGTACCATTAATGCGTTCTGAAAAATAATTATGGCAAAGACATCAGTCGTCGCGCGGGCAAAAAAGAAACCGAAGTATTCCACTCGTATTGTGCGACGCTGTTTCCGTTGTGGAAGAAAGCGTGGGTTTATGCGCGATTTTAATCTTTGCAGAATCTGTTTTAGAGAATTAGCGAGCAAAGGAGAGATTCCGGGAGTGAAGAAAGGATCTTGGTAATTGAAGACATGTATATTGACTTACTTATAAAATTAAAAAATTCACAGGCTGCAGAAAAGAGCACCGTGAAGACACGCTACACCAAGATGGATAACGCCGTTGCGGACGTATTAGTGCGCTTTGGATTTTTGAAAAAGGTAGAAGTAAAAGGGAAGTCAATAAAAAAAGTAATGGAAATGGAACTTGATCCTCATCGTCCTATTCGCGGTTTGAAACTTTTGAGTAAGCCTTCACTTCGACGTTATGCAGGGTATGAAGAATTTCGAAGAGTGAAGAGTGGACACGGCATTCTCGTCGTATCAACTTCAAAAGGAATCATGACTGGTACCGATGCACGAAGGGAAAAAGTAGGAGGTCAACTTCTTTTCGAATTGTGGTAATACATATATGTCAAAAATTGGAAAAAAACCTATAACAATTCCGAGTGGGATAACCGTAAGTGTTGACGGTGGACTTGTGATAGTAAAAGATGCAACACGAACCCTTTCCATTCCACGTCTCTCAGGTGTCGAGGTAAAGGTAGTAGAAAATGAGGTTATCCTTACCACTGTTGCTACTTCAAAGCAGGTGCGTAGCAATTGGGGAACACTTCGTTCACTTATTCAAAATGCCATTGATGGTCTTGTGACTGGATACGGAAAAACACTTTTGCTTGAGGGTGTGGGATATAAGATTGCAAAGGATGGTAATGATTTGCTATTAAACCTTGGATTTTCACATCCGGTGAAATATAAAGCACCAGAGCATGTTACCTTTGAAGTTGAGAAGAACACCATTTTAAAAATTAAAGGTTTTGATAAAGCACTCGTAGGACAGGTTGCTGCAGAAATTCGAGAGCTTAAAAAACCAGAGCCATACAAAGGAAAGGGATTCCGTTATTCTACTGAGATTATTAAGAGAAAAGCAGGAAAGAAAGCAGGAGCAGCATCAGCTTAAATAAAATAAAAGTATGAACGCACGAAAGCAATTAATTCAAAAAAGAGGCAGAAGGGCAAATCGCGTACGAGCGACGGTGCGTGGTTCTGAGGTACGCCCACGTCTTTCTGTATTTCGAAGCAATAAATTTACTGCCGTGCAGCTTATTAATGATGTGAGCGGTAAGACACTCGCACAAGCATCTTCACGAGAATCAAAGAAGAAAATGACAAAGACCGAAGGAGCAGAATTTGTAGGAACGACAATTGCAGAGCGCGCAAAAGCGTTAGGCGTGTCTGCAGTAGTATTTGATCGTGGTTCATATCGCTACCATGGTCGCGTTAAAGCGCTTGTCGAAGCGGCACGTAAGGGAGGTCTTCAAATTTAAATATATGTTTAATTCACGAGGGCAAAAAAATGAAGGAAGAGGTCCACGAAGACCATTTGTAAAGCGCGTTACCGAATTCAAAGAGCGCGTACTTGAAGTGCGTCGCGTAACTCGTGTGGTTGCAGGAGGAAAGCGTTTTAGTTTCCGTGCAACAGTAGTAGTAGGTGACATGAAAGGACGTGTGGGAATTGGTATTGCAAAAGGACTGGATTTTGCAGCCGCAGTGCAAAAAGCACAGCGTCAAGCAGAAAAGAGTGTAGTAACAATTGCACTTGTTGAGAGCCGAACAGTTCCTTATGAAGTAGAAGCAAAATATGATGCAGCTCGAGTACGTATTAAGCCAGCGAAAAAAGGGCATGGCCTTATTGCAGGAGGTTCTCTTCGTGTAGTACTTGAACTCGTAGGAATAAAAGATGTGTCAGCAAAAATATTAGGTCGCACAAAGAACAAAATTGCAAACGCTCAGGCAGGCATTGAGGCGTTGCGCATGATTCGTCCTATTGTAAAAGCCCCCGCTGTTTCTGTAGTTAATTAATAGCCATATGCAATTAAACGATTTAAGACCTAAAAAAGCAGTACGAAAAAGTCAGAAGCGCGTAGGCCGTGGCGGTAAACGTGGCACGACTTCTGGACGTGGACAGAAAGGACAGAGAGCTCGCTCTGGTCATAGAATTCGCCCCGCACAGCGCGATCTTTTGATTCGCATTCCTAAATTGCGTGGTGTAAAGAATCGCGTAGTATTTCCAAAATCAACTGTAGTAAATGTAGGTGATTTAGTACGTCTCTTCCCTGGAGGGGAGATTTCAAAGAAGCATTTCTTAGTAAAAGGATTAATTCCTAATCTTCGCGCACGTGTAAAGATTCTTAGTGATGGAGAATTGAAAAAAGCATTTGTAATAGAGGGATGCGAAGTATCAAAGGAAGCACGCAAAAAGATTGAAGCGGCTGGCGGTACTATCAAGTAGACTCTCTTACGGTATTCGGATAACCTTCTTATAAGATGAATCCCGTTAGAATTTCGCCAAAATAGTCAAAACAGAATTTATTATCAAAGATACATAATCGTCAATTAGAAGAAATGACCAATACTATAAAAATCTAACGGGATGAATAAATTACTTCTTATCTTTAAATCCCCCGATCTTCGCAAGAAGGTACTCATGGTTCTCCTTCTTCTTTTTGTGTTTCGTCTTCTCGCCGCTATTCCTATTCCTGGAATTGATGCATCAAAATTACAGCAATTTTTTAGTTCAAACCAATTATTTGGTTTCTTAAACATTTTTTCTGGTGGTGGCCTTTCAAATCTTTCTATCATGATGCTTGGCGTAGGTCCTTATATTACGGCTACCATTATCATGCAGCTTCTTACTATTATTTTCCCTAATTTAAAGAAGGCTTACTACGAAGAGGGAGCTGCGGGACGGGCAAAATTTAATCGTATTTCTCGTTATATTACCGTGCCGCTCGCAGCACTTCAGGGATATGGATTTTTGAATCTTCTTGCATCACAAAACATTATTCAGCGTTTATCGTTTCTTGATACCGCAACGAACGTACTTATTATTACTGCAGGAAGTATGCTTCTTATGTGGATTGGGGAACTTATCTCCGAATATAAGATTGGGAATGGTATCTCACTTCTTATTTTTGCGGGTATCATAAGTGGCCTTCCGAGCGCGGTGACTACTGCATTTTTGAACTATACACCCGCAGTGATTCCTACTTATCTTGTTTTCCTCGTTCTTAGTATTGTGGTTATTGCAGCAGTGGTATTTGTAAACGAAGGGGAGCGAAAAATTCCTGTGTCTTATGCAAAACAAGTGCGTGGTATGAAGATGTACGGCGGTGTTTCAACCTATCTTCCTCTTAAAGTGAATCAGGCAGGTGTGATTCCAATTATTTTTGCAATATCCATTCTTCTCTTTCCTCAGTTCATTGCACAGGCGTCTTCAATCATCTCTCCATCTTTCTCACTTACACTAAATGCATTTGTTACAAGAGTTTTTAATAATCAATTTATTTATAGTTCACTCTACTTTGTACTCGTAGTTCTTTTCACCTACTTCTATACCGCAGTAACGTTTGATCCAAAAGAAATTGCAAAAAATCTTCAGCAAAGTGGCGGTTTTATTCCCGGTATTCGTCCGGGGCAAGCGACCGCAGAAGTGATTGCAAAGACAGTTCACCGCACTACACTTTTTGGTGCAATGTTTCTTGGTGTTATTGCTATCTTGCCAAATATTACTCAATCAGTAACAGGTATCCAGATGCTTACTATTGGTGGCACCGCACTTCTTATTGTGGTGTCGGTGGCACTTGAATCAATGAAGCAGATTGAGTCTCAACTTACGGTTCGCGAATACGAAGGAATATTTTAAAAGATAAGTTATATTTTGAACGACACTTCTGAATCTCAGGAGTGTCGTTCTTAATAGAATCAGTATTCCTTGCTTTCATTTGCGGTTTATTGCATAATCGCGGTAGTATTTGTATTCACAAATTTGTAGGAGGAAAAAATGATACATATCATTTGTTTCGGTATCTGGATTCTTGTGCTTGCATATCTTTTATGTCTTAGATATAAATATTTTCAACAGAAATCGATATTGTTTGTGGTATTTTTTTCTGCGCTTGGAGCAATAACTTCTGCGGTGGCAGGTGCATTTATCTTTTTCACATTTGTATCTTTTATTGAAACAATAACTCAGATACCTCTTTCATCTTTATCTTTCTCATCTCAATTCTTGGATACCTGGGCGAGATTAAGCGAAGTAGTACTTGTCTTTTTCGGAGGGCTTTTTGGTCCGTTGTGGCAGATAAATCGAGAACTAAATAAAGCTGCGAAAAAAGAAAAACAGTTTTAGCGAGAAATTACTCCGTCGAATGGCGGAGTTTTTATTTTGGGGTACAATAAATCCATGCAACAAAAAGCAGTCATTATTTACGGACCTCCTGGGTCGGGGAAGGGAACACAAGCAGATCTTTTGGTACGAAAGTTTAGTTTTATTCACTTCGATACGGGGCGGTATATTGAGTCACTTCTTCGTTCTCCTGATGCCAAGAAGGACGCAATTTTGAGAAGAGAAAAGAAGCTTTTTGATTCGGGAATACTTTGCACTCCAGAATGGGTTTTAAAAGTGGTACGAGAAGAAGCAACACGCATTGCAAGGGCGGGATACAACATCGTGTTTAGTGGTTCTCCTCGCACGCTTTTTGAGGCATTCGGTGATAAAAACACAAAAGGACTCGTGGAAACACTCGCTGCACTTTATGGAGTAAAAAATATGGCGGTAGTACTTCTTGGTGTGCGGGACGCAACCTCAATCAAGCGAAACAGTCATCGATTAGTGTGTTCAGTGTGTGGACTTCCCAAACTTGAAAGTGCAAAGCTTCCTCATTGTCCGTTATGTGCGGGACCAATGCGTACTCGCTCGCTTGATAATGCAGACGTGATAAAGGTACGTCTCCAGCAATATAGAGAGCGAACGTATCCAATCGTGGCGGGTATGAAAAATTTGAAATTCAATATTGTAAAAGTAAATGGGGAGCCATTGCCGTATAAAGTTTCAGAGAAAGTAGTCACCGCATTAAAACTTAAATAAATTATGGTCAGGTTGAAGAGTGAAAAAGATTTAGAATTGTTACGTATTTCTGGGCGCATCCTTGCGGCCACGCTTCGCGCACTTTCGAAAGAAGTGAAGGCGGGAGTGATACTTTCTAATCTCGATAAAAAGGCAAAGGAATTAATTTTGAAGGAAGGTGCTACGCCTACATTTTTAGGATATACCCCTGAAGGAGCAACTAAGGCCTACGCTGCTTCAATCTGTGCATCGGTAAATGAAACTATTGTACATGGACTTCCTGGAAAATATATTCTGAAAGAAGGTGACATTATTTCAATAGATTTAGGAGTAACGTATAAAGGGTATGTAACCGATGGCGCGGTAACGGTTGGAGTAGGAAATATATCCGAGGAAGCAAGAGCGCTTTTGCGCGTAACTCACGAAGCGCTTCAAAATGGGATTGAAGAATGTATACCTGGAAAACACTTGGGTGATATTGGTTATGCCATCGAAAAGACTGCTCAAATAGGCAAATTTCGCGTAATTCAGGGCCTTACAGGGCATGGCGTGGGGTTCGCGCTCCATGAGGACCCGTCTGTATTTAACTATGGAAAACGGGGTGAGGGGATGAAATTAGTGCCTGGACTTGTGATTGCAATTGAGCCAATGTTCTCTGTAAAATCGCCTTATATTCAACAGAAAAAAGATGATAGCTTTGCAACAAAAGACGGAAGCCTAAGTGCTCATTTCGAGCATACGGTAGTAATTACCGAAGAAGGATTCGAGGTGCTCACCGCATAATTTTTTGCATAAATAAAAAACGGCCCGCGAGCCGTTATTTGTATTTAGAATAACTGAACAATTTTCTCTTTAATAAAATCCTTACTCAAGGAGACACCGTCTTCTGAGAAAAAAGATGTGACTCCAAGAATAAGAGAAAAGGGTCCTGTGATAAGACAGGGTATAATAGAAGAATATTCTATCGGATTCCAATTACTACCAACAGTAATATCCATTTCTTTAAAGCTTTTCGAAATATACCAATTTTTTAGAAGCGTAGGAAGTGTTTGGAAAATAAATCCAATAACTCCTAGACCAAGCCAAATTAAAAAAATCATATACTCCGTCATAAAGATTCCTTTAGAAAAGGTGAGTAAAAAGGTAAATATCTGAGTGTATAATAGCACAATATTAGCATTTTTGTCAATAGTATTACAAATCTGAACATATAAAGATGATTGGTAGAGCAATATACTGGAATGGAGGAGCTCGACCAATAGCATGAAGAATCGCGAGGCACTTGCATTTTTTAGAGAAGTGTGCTACATTGTTGGTGTTGAGAGTAATGTTTTCCCTATCTCCATAAGCTTCGGTTTACGGAAAAAATTAAGGAAAGTATTATCCTATTCATCTCCCTGCTTCGGCGGGGAGATGTTTTTTATAAATAAGTCTCATTTTTATACTATTTTCGTGAAATCCGGCATACCAAAAAAGTGTGTACTCCGGGCCGTTAGGCCAAGTCTTACCCACTTTTTTAGTATGCCAAGTTTCACTTCAGCCATTTGGATTCCTATATTTTATTCCCTCGCTTCAAGGGTTCTTTTGGAAAAAAGAGACTTATTTTTTTGATGAAGTGGAGAGAGGTGTATATTCTTGTTTTTTCAAACCTATGCTACAATAATCGCAAGCATTATTGGGTGGGAAGAGTGGTTATGGATAGAGCACTCTCTCAACAATAAAAATAGGAGGTCACCGCCATAGCCACTCCTGCCACCGAATAGTGCATCATTATGTTTGATTTTCTGTCCAATTTATTTCCGGATCGTACTTTAGAGCGCCTTCGAGGCGTTGTTTTGCACGTGAATAAACTTGAGGATAGTGTGCGTTCGCTTTCCAATGATGAGCTTCGTGCGGCCTCATTAACATTAAAAACAGAGATTATTGAAAAAGAAGCGACCGAAGAGGTTCTTCAAGAGGCGCTCCCACAAGCATTTTCACTTATTCGAGAAGCGGGGAAACGCAATTTAAAACAACGTCATTTCGATGTGCAACTTATGGGAGGTATGGTGCTTCACGAAGGAAAGATTGTAGAAATGTTAACGGGTGAGGGGAAGACGCTTACCGCAACTGCGGCAGTGTATTTAAACGCGCTTACCGGAAAAGGAGTGCACGTGGTTACGGTGAATGATTATCTTGCGCGTCGCGATGCAATATGGATGGGACAGATTTATCATGCTCTTGGGCTTTCTGTTGCGTGTATTGTGCACGATGCGGCATATCAATATGACCCAAAGTTTGATGCAACAACACTCGATAAGGAACGTGATCTCGTAGGTGGATTTCGTGTGGTAGAAAACTTTTTACGACCTATTGCACGCAAGGAGGCATATGCATGTGATATTACCTATGGAACCAATCACGAATTTGGTTTTGATTTTTTGCGAGATAATTTAACCTTGCGTCTTAATGATAAGGTGCAGCGTCCACACTATTTTGTCATTATTGATGAAGTTGACTCCATTCTTATCGATGAGGCGCGCACCCCACTTATTATTGCGGCACCTGATTCAGAATCGAGCGAATACTATAAAGTTTTTGCACGTATTACTGAGAAGCTTCAGCCAGAAGAAGATTATTTGGTTGATGAAAAACTTCGCACCGCAAATGTAACTGATGCGGGCATTGAAAAGGTAGAAAAGGCACTTAATATTGAAAACATATTTTCTCCAGAACATTCACGTCTCGTGCATTTTCTCCAGGAGAGTATTAAAGCAAAAGCATTATTTCGTCGTGACAAGGAGTATCTCGTAAAAAATAACGAGGTACTTATTGTTGATGAGTTTACAGGGCGCATGCTTCAAGGACGCCGTTATTCAGGAGGTCTTCATCAGGCCATTGAGGCAAAAGAGGGACTTTATGTAAATCAAGAAAATCGAACATTTGCGCAGATTACGATTCAGAATTATTTTAGACTTTATAAGAAAATTGGTGGTATGACAGGTACCGCACAAACATCCGCCGAAGAATTTCATAAGGTATATGGACTCGAGGTAGTAAGTATTCCTCCTAACAGGCCAATGGTGAGAGATGACCTTCCTGATTTGGTATATAAATCGAAAGAGGCAAAGTATCGTGCTATCGCGGAAGAGGTAAAGAAGCTACATAACGAGGGGCACCCCGTACTTATTGGTACTACCTCCATTGCAAACAATGAGATTGTTTCGGAATACCTTGCAAGCGCACATGTTCCTCATGAGGTATTGAATGCAAAAAATAATGAACGAGAGGGTTCAATTATTGCGCAAGCAGGACGAAAAGGAGCAGTCACGGTGGCCACCAATATGGCGGGAAGGGGCGTTGACATCATCCTGGGTGGTAATCCACGAGATTCTGTGGAAGCTGAAGAGGTTTTAAAATTAGGAGGACTTCATGTGATTGGTACGGAGCGTCATGAGGCGCGACGCATTGATAATCAGTTGCGAGGCCGCGCAGGACGACAGGGAGATCCTGGTTCATCGCGTTTCTTTCTTTCGCTTGAGGATGATCTGATGCGTATCTTTGGTGGCGATCGCATTAAGAATCTTATGCAGGCAGTTAATTTTCCCGAGGAGGTGCCTATTGAATCAAAGATGGTTTCAAAAGCAGTGAACCAGGCCCAGCAGCGGGTAGAAGGAAATAATTTTGATATTCGCCATCATTTATTGGAGTACGATGATATTTTAAATAAACAGCGTACCGCAGTATATGCGAAACGTTTTAAATATCTTGAGCTAGGAGAAAAAAATGAGATTATGCCCGAAGTAAAAGAATTACTTGAGCGTTTTGAGAACACTTATGCACATGCGTATGCACAAGGAGAGTATTCTGCAGAACAGGAGAAACTTGTTGCAGAAGCAAAAGAGAAAGTAAGTCATATTCCAGAGAAAGTCGAAGCTGATCGCGCAATAGTAATTGGTCAGCACCTTGTGCGTATTTTAGATATGCTTTGGGTTGATCATCTTGAGAGCCTCGATTCACTTCGAGAATCAGTGAATATTCGAGCCTATGGTCAGCACGAACCACTCGTGGAGTACCGACGTGAAGCACACGGACTTTATCAGCGTTTACAGCAGACATTTGAACAGCTTGTATTTAATTCTGTGTTTCAACTTTTTGAAATGGATATGTCAAAAATAAAAACACACGAAGTGGCAAAACCAAAAACACCACCACCTCCTTCTGCAAAGGAGATTGGCCGTAACGATCCTTGTTGGTGTGGTTCTGGAAAGAAGTATAAGAAGTGTCATGGGAAGTAGGAGCTGACAAATAGAGCCGTTTCCGTCCGCAAACTGCGGATAAAGGGAAAAACCCCGTGCAATGAGCACGGGGTTTTTCTATGCCAAAATCCCGATCTCGAAAAATTAACACTGCTCGTCGAAGGTCGAGGTACGCGGCACCAGAGTCCGCAAGCTTACAAAAGTTGACACAACACCGAGTATGAAAAA
>JBAYJE010000006.1:0-47891 GCA_041665265.1 Minisyncoccota bacterium
GAGGGAATCGAACCCCCATCAAGACCTTAGAAGAGTCCTGCTTTATCCATTAAGCTACGAGGGGTAATAGATATCAAATTTGATTCTAAATCAAAAATGAAGTAATTTAAAGGTTCTAGGTATGAGGGCCGTAAGCAGAAGACTGCTTGCGTCCCATCATTACGTAGAAATCGCATAATAAAATTATACGATTCTACTTCACTCGGGCCGTAGTATACCGGTAGTACGTCTGTTTTGGGAACAGATAGACAGGGTTCGATTCCCTGCGGCCCGACTAGAAAAAATACCCGTGAGGGTATTTTTTATTGGACTAGGGAATTGAACCGCGGGCTCCCTCTTTTCTTAACGAATGAAATGAATTTAGAAAATAGCAGTGTCGCATACCATACGACCCGCAACCCCACCAAAAGAAAGAATAACGATTGCACTACACCATAATTAAAATTCAATAAAAGAGGAAGGTTTCATTCAATTGACACTCTCTCTTCTTCTGTGGTAAAAGAAGGTACTGCTATTTCACAACATAATAGTCATCACTTACGAAAGGGAACCAAATGAAAAGTGCTGTTCCACGAAAGAAAAGAAGTTTTAAAAGACTTTCTCAAAAAGAAATAAGAAAGTTGCATCTTATTATATCTATGCGGATTGCCGAAACTGTGGAAACGCTTGAATCGATGAAGCTGGATGAAGATGCTGAACGACCTAATTTTTTTACTTCATCACCTGCAGAAGTAGCAAGCGAAACACAAGCTCTCGAATGTTCCACTATTCAACTTTCGAATGAAAGGAAATTGCTTAGGAATCTCCGCGACGCAGAACGACGCATTCACATGGGAACATATCAAGGAATATGCACCTCGTGCAAAGAACGCATTGCTTCTGATCGTTTAGAGGCCTTACCGTGGACAAACCACTGTGCGTCGTGCCAAGAACAAAACGAAACAAAAAGAAAGTAACAAATCCCCCGCTCATCGCGGGGAATTTTTTTAAAGTGATTTATCGAAACTTGCCATACGACTAAGAAATTCTTTATTTAGGTCATTAATAATGCGCGCACTATTATTCGTCTTTTTGAGCGTTGCCTCAATTGCCGTTTTACGTGCGGGGGTATTGCCCTCCCCTGCCGCAGAAAGTGCATCAAGAAATGAATTAAGATTTTGCGTGTATACAATGAATTCCGACACCAATGAAAGCTCGGTTGCAATCGCCTGATAAGCAATACGTTGACTTGCAGTTGATTGGAGTGTTGAAAGCGATCCCGCAAGATTTTTCAAGAATTCGGCAAGATTTGATGCGCTTTGATATGCCTCATTATTTGTCGTGCGCGCCTCTCCAATAAATTGTTGGGTTTTATTGTTATCACCTGCGAGTTCTGAAATATTTGCAGCATTAATCTTGTCACGTGTCGCACTCGTAAGATCGACGATGCGCTGACTCACTACCGCTGCATTTTGCCTGGCAATAATAAAATCCTGTGGAAGATTCATAGCACCCGTAGTGTTTTGTCCGCTCCTCAAAAAATAGAAAGAGCCCACAATCACAAGGATTGCTACAATAGTTAACCACATGATTCGTGCTCGCTTCTCTCTCATATAAGTACCACCACATCATAGCGAAAAGAACTTATTTCTTCAAATGCGAGGCACATACTTGCATGCAAGCACGCGGTTTAGTATTCTTCTCTTTAGAAGTGCGGGTATCGTATAGTGGTAATACCCCAGTTTTCCAAACTGGCGCCAGGGGTTCGATTCCCCTTACCCGCTCAAGGAAAAAATCTCCAAAAATGGAGATTTTTTTTCAAAATTAAAACCCGCACTCACATACAACAAAAATCTAAAAAGTGACTCATAGCAACATATTAAGCAAACACCGGGATACAACAGTCCTCGACTTTCAAAATATGCTCTGTTAGGATAAAGTCCTAAATAGAGGAGTTGTTACAGCTCGTTACATGTAACACACGAGATATGCCTTTTATATAGGCGTGAAGCGAAACAAATTGATATTTCATTCGTTCTATCTATGAAAGAAGAAGAATTGCTCATTCAAAAAGCCAAGCAGGGAGACGATATTTCATTTGGGAAACTTTATGATACCTATCTCCCCTCAATTTACCGATTTGTTTTCTTAAAAATTGGGAGAAAAGAGGATGCGGAAGATATTACCCAAAAAGTATTTGTAAACGCATGGCAAAATCTAAAAGGATTTGAATTCAAAGGATTCCCCTTCTCAAGCTGGTTATACCGCATCGCCTCGAACGCCGTCATTGATTACTACCGAACATGGAAAGGAAATATAAGTATCGATTTAGTTCCTGAAGAATATTTCTCAGAATCGATGAATGAGGAGGGACGAATAGATGACAACTTCGATATTACACGAGTAAGGACCGCGATTGCAAAACTCGAACCTGATCAACAAAACGTCGTCATCATGAAATTCGTAAGTGACCTTTCCAATAAAGAGATTGCGGAGTCACTAGGAAAAACGGAAGGGGCGATACGAGTCATTCAACACCGAGCCCTCAAACAGTTAAAGACATTAATAGACACTGATGAAGAACGCCACAATAGAACAACTAAAGAAGCTTAAATACATCGAACCCGATCACGGATTTGTGTTACGTGCACGCAACGAGATTTTTGCAGGTTCAAAACCAGCTTTTTCAATGCCTTCACGAATGCCTACGTTTGCAATTCCTATGTGGGCCTTGTCAGGTGCAGCGCTTACTGCACTTCTTGTAGGTGTATCATTTATTGTGCCTATGATGTTCCCTCGCCCTGCATTCTCCGCCTCATTAAATATGAACACGCTCGCAACTGAATATGGAAGCCTTCCTATTAATATTCAGCTTAAAGAGATAAAATATGAGCAATCAATGAACCAAGCAGTTGCATCAGCAATTTCAGAAGTGAGCGACACCAAAACACAACATTTAAATACTGAGCTTCTTCAAACCGAAGAAAAAGGCGCGACATTAACCGAAACAAACAGCACACAAATAGACTCGCTCCTTGAAACATTACTTCAATAATATGAAAAAACTCCCTCTTTCTTTTATTACTCTCACACTCCTTACGACACTTGTCCTCCCAAGTACGCATTCTGCATTTGCACAATCAGAAGGAGTACAGAAAGCACTTGAGAATGTGAAAGATAAGCTTGATAGCCTTGTTACTGCAAAAGACGAAAAACAACCAATGGAGTTAGGACTTCGTATTGAGACTCTCAAAAAAGTAATCGATCTCTCTATTGCAGAAGCAAAAGACATGCGAGTAAAACTCCTCTCGCTTGAAGACCTTGAGAAAAATGCAACAGTCTGGCGCGATGGGATGGCCGAAGAAATGAGGAAAAATGCGGAATATGCCACGGGAATAAAAAAGATTATTGAAAGCAATGAGAAATCTTTCTCAATTACTGACGTAAAAGATACTGCAAAAACCTTTAAAGAGTGGCGCGATGCCACCTATCTTCCTGCGTTAAATCAGATTCGAGACTACTTCCTTACCATGCAAGAAGATAAGACGATTCAGACCGCAAAGACACGATGGCAAAAAATTGATGAAGATATTAAAAAGCTTGAAAAAGCAAAAGTAAAAAACATAGAAAGCGTAAGAAAACTTTTAAAAAATGCTGATTTCCTTATTGCAGAAAGCGAATCATTAAACCAAGAAGCAAAAACGTTATTTGTAGATCGCTATATGGTTTCAACAAGCACAGAAGCAACTTCGACGAAGAGTATGAGTACTTCAACAGATGAACTTCTTTTTCAAGAAAAGAAGGAAGCTGAGTCATCTTCACTTATAGAAACAGCTACTTCTTCTCAAATTTCTTCAAGCACAGATGCGAACGATAAGAATATTTCTCTTCCCTCTGCGTCAATACGAGACCTTGTGAATGAATCTTTGAGTAAAATCAAAGACACCTACAAAGTCTTTATTGAAATGAGCAATTTGGTGAGGAAGTTGCTTAGATAAACCTTACATCTCGTAAGGAAATAAAAACCCCCTTTTTTAAGGGGATTTTTATTTGTCTTTTGTGCTCTTTCTTTTTGAGCTGAGTTATTAAGAGATCTCTTAAAAACTTACATTACTGCCTCCTTCAAAAGCTTTCCAGCTCTGAATTTTGGCTTTGTAGATGCTTTGATCTGGATCTTCTCACCCGTCTTCGGGTTTACGCCCATACGCGCGGCACGCTTTACAACTTTGAAAGTGCCGAATCCAGTGTATGCCACCTCTTCGCCACGGCCCAAGGTCTTCACGATTGTATCAAATATCGCTTCAACAGCTGCTTGTGCCTGTTTCTTTGTTTCAATTCCTGCTCCGGTCATTACTGCTTCTATAAGTCCATCTTTTTTCATAAGATAATGTCTTTTGCTATTTTGCTGACTGCAACTCGACCTTTTCTTTTCGTGTTTATTATATCAGATTTCCCTTTCTTGAATAGCCGTCTCAAATTTGTCTAATTATTACGCACTATTTTGTAAACTCTGGCAAATAGATAATTTTTTAGCGCGCGTACTCAACCGACTTCACCTCACGAATCACGGTTACTTTAATCTCGCCAGGGAATTGCACCTCAGACTTAAGCTTTGCTGCGATCTGCTTTGCAATCTGAAAGGCACCAAAGTCATCAATCTTCTCAGGAACTACAAATACGCGTACCTCTCTTCCTGCTGCAATTGCATATGCCTGCTTAATTCCTTCAAATGTCTTTACTACGCGCTCAATATCTTCAAGTCGCTTCAAGTACTTCTCGAGAGTATCGCGACGTGCGCCAGGGCGTGCCGCAGAGATAGCATCTGCTGCTGCCACGATATAGGACTCTGGTGTCGAAAACGGATATTCCTCATGATGTGCTTCCATTCCTTTAATGACAGCATCTTCCACATTATACTTTTTAAGAAGTTTCCTCCCGATTTCTACATGAGTTCCTTCTACTTCGTAATCAATTGCTTTTCCGATGTCATGAAGAAGTGATGCTTTCTTCGTCACTGCCACATTCAAGTGAAGTTCTGCGGCAATCGCTGCAGCAATGTGTGTCATCTCAATAGAGTGCTGAAGTACATTCTGTCCATAACTTGTCCGGAAGTTAAGACGACCAAGTACAGGAATAATTTCCTTGGGAAGGTCGAGTACTCCGACTTCAAATGCTGCCTCTTCGCCAATCTTGCGAATGCGCTCATCAAGTTCGCGACGAGCCTCTTCAACTTTTTCCTCAATTTTTGCAGGTTGAATTCTTCCATCCTTAATAAGTTTTTCAAGGGCCATTTTTGCGAGTTCGCGACGCATAGGATCAAACGAAGACACGACCAAATTATCTGGTGTTTCATCAATAATCACCTCTACACCTGTAAGACGCTCAAAGGTGCGAATGTTGCGTCCTTCGCGACCAATGATTTTTCCCTTTATCTCTTCATTCGGCAAAGGCACCATACTTGTGGTTACATCATTAATACTCTCACGCGCATAACGCTGAATCGCGGTGGTGATAATTTCAGAAGTCTTTGCTTCTATCTCGCTGTGTTTCTCATGTTCCAAACGTGCCATAAGTACAGCAAGTTCATTACGATGCGAGTCTTCGAACTCTTTCATCACGGCGGTGCGCGCATCTTCACGAGTAAGTCCCGCAACGCGCTCAAGCTCTTTAAGTGCTTTCTCGTGTTCATTCTTTACCTCGACTTCAAGTGCTTGCACACGCGTCATTTCGTCGCGAGTACGCTTCACTTCTGCTTCAGCATTTCTTCTATCGGTATCGAGAGAGTCCTCCTTCTTTTGAAGGCGTTCCTCAATGCGTCGCAATTCTACTTTGCGATCTCGTTCTTCTTTCTGTGCTTCACTAATAAGAGTGGCTGCCCTCTCTTTTGCTTCTACAACGATAACCTTCGCCTCAGATTTGGCGGATTCGAGCTCTGCGTGTACTAGTTGTTCTATAGATGTCTTGGAACGCTTTGCGATCCAGACACGAATGAGATACCCTCCCGCAAGTGCCAAAACCACCAAACCCCCTGCGATTATGGGGCTGATGTTCATAATGATTTACTAATATTGTTCGATTATATTGCATCGACTTTATGCCTCTTTAGTATAAATCGCGAAGACGATGAGTGTCAAAAAAATAAAAGTTCACAAGGAGGTGATGCGAGAACGAATTACTTCCCGTATAATAGAAGTATTGATATGAATCCCGTTAAAGTTTTATGTCCCTACGGGACATCTACCGAAGGAAGACAAGTATAATTAATGGGGATTATAAAAAAATAGTAGACTGTCGATAAAAAAAATAATAAATCTATAAAAACTCTAACGAGATGAAACAAACGATTATACTCGCAATTCTCGATGGTTGGGGCATTGGCCAACCCGATGAATCAAATCCAATCTATATCACTCATCCAAAAACAATTGATGAGATTGAAAAAAATTTTCCTGCGGGCGCACTTCATGCCTCGGGTATTATGATTGGTCTTCCTTGGGAAGAAGAGGGTAATAGTGAGGTGGGTCACCTTACTATTGGTGCAGGGAAAATTATATATCAACATTTTCCAAAAATCTCGCTCAATATTCAATCAGGAGATTTCTTTTCGAATGAAGCACTTACAGGTGCGTTTTCTCATGCGCGCGAAAAAGATGGGGCGGTACATCTTATAGGACTTCTCACCAAAGGAAATGTGCACGCCTCACTTCCTCATCTCTCTGCACTCATCCAGATGGCGGCAAAAGAACGTTGCACCAAACTTTATCTTCATCTTATTACTGATGGACGCGACAGTCCCCCAGAATCTTCAGGAGACCTTCTTCAGCACGTGCAAAAAATGATTGAGGAATTTAGTGCAGGAGAAATAGTGAGTGTTGTTGGACGTTATTTTGCAATGAATCGCGATGAACATTGGGATCGTACTGCAAAAGCATACACACTTTTTACTCGAGAAAATATTCCTCCTCAAAAATTTGAAGATGTTGCAAAGCGCACCTATGTGCGCAATATGAATGATGAATTTATTGATCCCTCAATTGTAAGCACTGCGCACCCAATTCGCTCAAATGATGCGGTTATCTTTTTTAATTTCCGCGAAGATAGCATGCGTCAGATTACACAGGCGTTTCTTGATCCTGCATTTGATAAGTTTCCTGTCACTCATTTTGAAAATCTCTATGTAGCAACAATGACACAGTACCACGATGCATTTCCTGCACACGTTGCCTTCCCTAATGAGTCCGTTGAATACCCCCTAGGAAGAGTGCTGGCTGATAATGGAAAAATGCAATTACGTCTTGCAGAAACACAAAAATATGCCCATGTTACCTACTTCTTCAATGGACTCCGCGAACAGGCATTTTCTAATGAATATCGTGTGCTCATTCCCTCCCTCGACCTTCCTCACCCTGAAGGGAAGCCAGAAATGAGAGCCGCAGAGCTTACCGAGCGCGCAATTATTGCACTTCACGAAAACACCTTTGATTTTATTGTAGTGAATTATGCGAACGCCGATATTATTGCGCATACAGGAAACTACAACGCGACGATTGAAGCAATTCAAACAATCGATCGCGAACTCGCAAAACTTGTTTCCACCGTACTCGACGGTAATCATATTCTTCTTATTACTTCTGACCACGGAAATGCGGAGGTGCTTCTCGACAATAAAACGGGAGAGCCAGAAACGCGCCATGACACAAGTCCTGTCCCCGTGTACCTCATAGGAAAAGAATACAAAAAGAAGGTACCTCTTACGAAAGCACCAAAACTTACTACTATTGGCCTCCTTTCTGACGTAGCGCCCACCATTCTTGAGCTTATGCATATCAAAAAACCAGAGGAGATGACAGGACAAAGTCTCTTAGACCAACTCCGATAAAAGGCGGTATACTAAACATATGCTTAGATTGATTTCAAAAGTCGCCTTTCATATTTTTTCAAATACAGTTGCCCTTATTGTTGCCGCGTATTTCGTCGTTGGGTTTTCTCTACAAGGCGATATTGCCGCGATTGCTATTACCGCAATAATTCTCACAGGAATCAATACACTTATTAAGCCTATTTTAAAACTTTTTTTAGGCCCTCTCATTCTTCTTACGTTTGGTCTCTTCTCTCTTGTTATTAATGCGATTACGCTTTTCATTCTTGACTTTTTCTCCGCTCCCCTTACAATCCAAGGGTATGTCCCTCTCATCTATGGGACGCTCATCGTAACCGCGGTAAATATTGTCCTTGCTATTGCAGGAAGACAAATCTATAAAAATTAATTTTATGCTCGCCATTGCACAAATCGTAGTATCACTTATTCTCATCGCGCTCATTGTTATTCAAGAGCGTTCTTCGGGTACAGGTGGCCTTTTTGGAGCGGGTGGTGGAGATTCTTCATTTCAAACACGACGTGGAGTAGAAAAATTTATTTACTTTGGAACTATCGGCGCAGCAGCAATTTTTGCGATTCTCGCAATTCTTAGTCTTACTACACCGCGGTAATTTCTTTTCTAAAAAATGTTGCGCCGGAACCTCTATGCAAAGCATTAAACTGATTCTTAAAGCATTCTCCCCGCGTGAGCGGTTTCTTCTTTCTGTCTTCTCCTCTTTCTTCCTTATTACACTCATTGCAATAAGCGCCCTTACTATTCAGGAAAAAAGTGTATATGTTCCTGTGCAAGGTGGCGTATATGCCGAAGGGGTTATTGGACAACCTATCATGATAAATCCCGTCCTTTCGGACAATCAAACCGATCAGGATTTAAGTGCGCTCCTTTTTTCAAATATTTTTGACCTCCTTTCCGATACTAAACCCTCAGAAGATGGACGAGAATACACCGTAAAACTCAAGCAAGACCTTATGTGGGATGATGGAAAATCTCTCACAAGCGATGATCTCCTCTTTACTATCCAAACTATTCAAAACCCTGCCTCGCGCTCTCCTCTTGCAAAAGACTGGCAAGGAGTAAGTGTAGAACGAGTAAGTCAGCTCCAGGTTAATTTCTCCCTTCCTACTCCGTATGTCTTTTTTATAGAAAATTTAAAACGTACACGAATAATTCCAAAACATATTTTTGGTGCTGTCCCCGTAGAAAATATAACTCTTTCTAGTTACAACTTAGAGCCCATCGGAAATGGACCTTACAAATTCGAAAGCTTTTCAAAACGTAAAGATGGATTTATCACGGAATATAATCTCATCCCGAATCCTCTCTTTTCAGGTACTCCTTCATATATAGAACGCTTCTCGTTCCGTTTTTATACTACTCTCGAAGAATTGGCAAAGGATTTAAAACTTCGGCGCGTACAAGGATTTGGCAACACACTTCCTGTAAGCACCGAAATTGAAAATCTTCCTCGAACTATCACAGAAGCAGTGGCAATGCCGCGCTATTACGCAATCTTTATGAATGCGGTTAATAATCCAATTCTTAAAGACAAAAACCTTCGTATGGCGCTCGCAATGACAATTGATAAGGAAAAAATTATTAAAGAAGTGTTCCGTGGGAATGCGCGTGCAATAACCTCTCCTGTATTTTCCGAACTCACTTCACTCGAACAGGCTTCTCAACAAGCTACAAGTTCTCCTCAAGGAATTCTCTATGACCCAGAAACTGCGGCGCGCACCATTGCGTCACTTAAGACTAAAAACATTGTATTAAATCTTGTAATACCAGAAATTCCCTTCCTCGAGAAAACTGCTGAATCTATTAAAGAAGATTGGCTTGCTGCCGGAATTCAGGAAGTAAATATTTTCCCTCTTGATATTACCGTATTAACCAATGATGCAATAAAAACGAGAAATTATGATCTTCTTCTTTTTGGTAATATCTACGAGAATCCAGGAGATCTCTTTCCTTTCTGGCACTCGTCCCAACGCTTCTATCCAGGTCTCAACCTATCTCTTTATCAAAGCACAGAAGCAGATAAACTTATTGAGGCGGTACGTCAAAAAAACGACATAGGAGCACAACAGGAAAGTTTAAGGCGCCTTAACGGACTTATCATGAGCGACGCACCCGCAACCTTCCTCTTCTCGACCCCTTATTTCTATACTCACACTACTAATCTTGGTGGTTTTACCCCAGGTTTTATCACCACACCATCAGATAGATTCCGTAATGTAGAGTCCTGGTATGTTACAAAAGCGCGGGTATTAAAAAACGAGGCTATTGACAAATAGGAGATTTACGGATAGTATACACATAACGTTCTTACTCCTTTTTTCTAGTGTATCCCCCTCCTCTAGCAGGCATCTCGAAGAAATTTTGGCGAAGAAGGTATGTCCAGTCTAGTTCTTAGTATTTAAAAATTAATTAATTATTCCCGGGCAGGTGGTGAAATGGCAGACACGCAGCGTTCAGATCGCTGTGCTCGCAAGAGCTTGCGGGTTCAAGTCCCGCCCTGCCCACCCAAAAGCATTAGTATTTTAGTTTTGCTTTTATAAATGAACCAGTTTTCGACAGTATCCCCTCAATCAGTTTCTCCATTTCGGTGTAAAGGAAATTGAGGGAGGTAAGGTGAAAACTTTAAACAGTATGGTTACGCGATTTACGCGAACCCCTCAGTCAAAGGTCGCACAAGGACATCCATCATCACAACGGCCCGCTCATCCACGAAGAAGTTCCCGTGGGGCACCGAGTGCGCGCCCGCATGCCACGCATGCAGCAACACCCGAACCTCAACGCGCACCTCATCGTCCGGGCGAGGAACCATTGCGCTTTATTGCACTTGGTGGCCTTGAAGAAATTGGCCGCAATTGCATGCTCCTTGAATATAAGGATGAGATTATTGTGATTGATATCGGTCTTCAATTTCCTGAAATGGAAACGCCAGGTATTGATTACATCATCCCGAACGTTTCTTATCTCGAAAAGAAAAAGAAAAATATCAAGGCAATTATTATTACGCACGGACACTACGACCATATCGGTGGTATTCCGTACGTCCTCGATAAACTTGGCAATCCGCCAATTTACACCACACCTCTTTCGCGCGAGGTGATTATGAAACGCCAAGAAGATTTTCCAAATTCACCAAAGCCACACTTTCAAATTATTAAAGGTGGTGAGACACATCAATTTGGACGCCACTTTTCGGCAACCTTCTTTGATGTGATTCACAACATTCCTGAAGGCGTCGGCATTATTTTCCGCACTCCTGTTGGTAATGTGGTTCATCCAGGAGAATTCAAATTCGATTACGATGAAAATGGAAAGCCACGCAATATGGATGTGTGGAAGCGCGTCGGCGATGAGGGTATTCATACTCTCATGATGGATTCCACAGGTGCAGAAACACCAGGATTCTCACTCTCAGAGCGTGTAGTAGAAGCAGAGCTTGAAAAACTCTTTCGTGCCGCAGAAGGAAGGATCCTGGTAGGTACCTTTGCCTCCCTTCTTGATCGCCTTGGTGAAATCGTAAAGATTTCAGAAAAGATTGGAAGAAAAGTTGCAATTAGCGGCCTTTCTATGAAAACGAATATTCAGATTGCACAAAATCTTGGGTATCTCAACTTCAGAAAAGACACCATCATTCCGATTGAAGAAATTGGTCGCCATAAAGATGACAAAATACTCATTCTTTGTACAGGCGCACAGGGTGAACCAAAAGGAAGCTTTATGCGTATTGCAAACGGTGAAAACCGTAATGTGCAAATTAAAAAAGGAGACACAATAGTGCTTTCTTCTTCAATCGTGCCAGGCAATGAAAGAAGTGTACAAAATTTGAGAGATAGTTTTGCACGCCAAGGTGCAATCATTTTCCATCATAAAATGCTCGACATTCACTCATCTGGTCATGCACCACAAGGAGAATTGCGCGCAGTCATGGAACTTATCAGACCGAAACACTTCCTTCCTATCCACGGTTATTACTTTATGCGCTGGAGAAATGCAAAGCTCGCACAAGAAGCATTAGGCCTCAAACCAGAAGATACAGTCTTAACTGATAATGGCCACGTACTCGAACTCTATCCTGACACTGTTTATGAATCTGATGAACGTGTGCCCGCAGATTATGTGATGGTGGACGGCTTGGGCGTCGGTGACGTAGGCGAGGTAGTGCTTCGTGATCGTATTACCCTCTCCCAAGAAGGTATGGTGGTAATTATTACTACCATGAGTAAACAAACAGGGAAAATCGTAAAAAATCCCGATATCATTTCACGCGGTTTTATCTACCTCAAAGAAAATCAAGAAATTCTTGAGGAGATTAGAAAGCGCATTCGCGCGCTTGTCGGACGCATTCCTCATCGTGAGGACCTCGACCCCGATTATGTGAAAGGATTGATTCGCGATCAAATTGGCATCTTCCTCTTTAACAAGACGAAGCGCCGTCCAATGATACTTCCCGTTATTATCGAGGTATAACACTAAAAACCCTCCGCATTACGCGGAGGGTTTTTAATTACAACAATAAGAAATGTCCAGCATAATATCTCCTCTTTTTCGGAACCAGAATAATTTTTTGCTAAAAATTTTCTTCCCGCTCAACTACCTTCGTGGTCTGCGCGATGTTCCTCAAAACAAGAGATATTGTACTCTTTGTTATTTTTTGCCTCGCTATCCCGCACATAGTATACTTACTTTTATATGAAACCAGTGCTTGTCTCAGGAATACAGCCTTCTGGCAATCTCCACCTTGGCAATTACCTTGGTGCACTTACCAATTTTATTGCACTCCAAAATTCAAATAACTACGAGTGTTATTTCTTTATTGCTGATCTTCATTCAATCACAGAGGACTACAACCCAAAAGAAAAGCAAAAGCAGATTTTAAATTTAGCTGAAGACTATCTTGCTGCCGGTCTCGACCCAAAAAAGTGTATTATCTTCCAGCAATCCTCAATCCCCGCCCACACTGAGCTTATGTGGATTTTGAACACAATTACACCGATGGGAGAACTTTCCAGAATGACACAATTTAAAGAAAAGTCAGCAAATTTTCGCAAGGGATTGCTCCAGCCTGGAGGTGGTGGTTTATTAACTCCTGGAGAAAAACAAGAAGAACTTAAAGATAATAACGGTCTCTTCGACTACCCTGTCCTTATGGCAGCCGACATACTCCTCTATGGCGCAAGTGTGGTGCCTGTAGGTCACGACCAGTTACAACACTTGGAACTTGCACGTACACTTGCAAGAAAATTTAATGCAAAATTTGGGAAGACCTTCATTGAACCAAAGTCTCTCATGACCGAAGTACCACGTCTTATGAGTCTCGATGACCCAGAAAAGAAAATGTCAAAGTCGCGTCCTGCGGGATGCGTCTTCATTGATGATGCACCAGAAGTAATTCGAAAGAAAATAATGAGTGCGGTTACCGACTCTATGAGCGAGGTAGGCTATGACGAAGAGAAACGCCCTGCAATGGCGAATCTCTTACTTCTCTACTCTGCGATGAGTACTACTTCAATTCCAGAGATAGTGAAAAGCTACGAAGGAAAGGGGTATGCTGATTTTAAACGCGGGCTTGCGGATATAGTCATTGAAGCGCTCGCACCATTCCAAAAGAGAAAAAAGGAATTAAAAATAAATGAGGTAAAGAAAATACTTGAGGAAGGAAACAAGAAAGCAAATGTGATAGCAGAAAAGAAAATAGAAGAGATACAAAAGAAAGTAGGCCTTACACTCTAATTAAAAACCCACCTTTCTAAGGTGGGTTTTTATTACTATCCTTCCTATTACTTCTTGCGGATACAGAGCCAAATGTTCTGACCATCAAGTTTTGTTTCTAGTTCTGCACTAAATCTATCCGCGCGTTTGCACTCCACTTTTGTTGCGTTCACCTCTTTCCTTATCCATGCTTCATTTTTTCTAATTACATCAGAAAATTCTTGAGGAACTTCCATGTGCACAGTAATAGTATTCTTGGGAGAGCAGCTCGCATCCTGTCGTAATCCTTGCACAAAACGCACAATCTCGCGCAACCATCCCTCTTCGCGAAGTGCCTGGGTCACCTCTGTCGTGAGTTCTGCATCGTCAACAAGTGTTTTATCAAAGATAATTTCTTTTACATTCACCTCATCTTTTAAGATTTCAAGAAGCTCGTCTTTTCCTTTTAATATTTGACTCTTTACTTTAAGAGCTGCGAGTGGCTGTCTCACCTTAATTGCTTTCTCTGCGCGCTTCGCAAGACCAAGATTTGCGAGAATGCGCACCTCCTTCATCGCAACAATGAGGTCTATATCAATTAATTTCTTGTCAGCGAGTGGCCAATCTTCTAAATGCACCGAAGCCTTCTCTTTGGTAATAAGTGATTTATAAAGTGCCTCCGCAAAAAATGGTGAAAACGGCGCGAGAAGTTTACTGAACTCAAGAAGTACGTGTCCGTAGACGCGTGACACTGTTTCAAGTTCCTTTTTCGATTCCGGCTTCTGCAACCTTCTGCGCGAACGGCGAATATACCATCGCGACATATCATCAGTAAACGCCTCAATAGCACGAGCTGCATTCCCGATCTCATATGCCTCAAATTGTTCTGTGGCGGTAAGAATTGTTTCATTGAGTCGCGCAAGAATCCATTTATCCAAAATATGAGGAGTGCCTGAAATTGATTTTCCCACAGCACGTGGATCTCCATACATATTAAAGAAGACGAACGAATTATATGCGAGCGCAAAAAACTGACGCGAAACTTTTCCGAGCTCTGCCTCATCAAACTTCTTCGCTTCTCCAGGGCCATTTACGGTATAGAAATACCATCGAATTACATCAACTCCATATTTCTGTATCATATCCCATGGACTTACGATATTTCCCTTTGACTTCGACATCTTCTGTCCATTCTTATCAAGTACCAACCCAAGAGAAATAACATTCTTATACGGTGCGGTACGCCCAAGAAGCACTGAGATTGCAAGAAGGGTATAAAACCATCCTCGCGTCTGGTCGATGCCTTCTGAAATATAATCAGCAGGAAAATCGAGTTCATTTTTACTTCCCTTCCCGTGTTCAAATGGATAATGTGCCTGCGCAAATGGCATTGCTCCCGAATCAAACCATACATCTGCCACCTCAGGAATACGTTTCATCACACCTTCACATTTCGTGCATTTAAACGTTACAGAATCAATATAGGGCTTATGCATATCAAATGCCCCCGTGGTATCGCGTGGAATCATACGAAACGGCACTTCCCGCATCTCTGCATTTTTAATTGAAACACCACCCCTCTCCTCTTTCACCTTAAGTGATTCTTGAGGAAGCCACCCTTGCATAGTGCTCTCTAACATCCAAAGTGGGTCATCGTGTCCCACAATAAGTATTGTCTTCTTTCCATATTTCGCCTCAATGCTTGTGATGAAATCCAACATACGTGCACGAAGCTCAGTAAGTGTCTCTCCGTGAAAAGGTGCTTTCGTGAACTTCTCCATAGGAGTTGTAAAAAAGTCAGTGTAGTTTTTTATTGGGAGCCCATTCATATCCCCCACATTAATCTCGCGAAGACGTTCGTCGTAAATCACTGGCACATTTAATTTCTGGCTGATGATATGTGCGGTCTCTCGGGCACGGGTGATGTCCGATGAAAAAATAAAATCAATCTTCTCATTCAAAAGTTTTCGCGCTGCCTTTCCCACTTGGATGGTACCCTTCAGCGTGAGGTGCGATTTGGTAGTTTCTGGCCACGAACTCAGAATATTTTTAAGATTGCTTTCTGCACCACCATGACGCACAAAAATATATCGATTCCCACTCGCTTTCTGTGCCTTCTCTAATTCTTCAACACTTCCAATCGTGGTCGTGGTCTTACATTCTCCACATTCCCAAATCGGTAACGGCGTTCCCCAGTAGCGCTCACGAGAAATTGCCCAATCTTTTACCTCACGAATCCACTCGCCAAAGCGTCCTTCTTTAAGATTCTCCGGAGTCCAATGAATACTTTTATTTTCTTTGGTAAGTACATCGCGCAAAAGACTCATCTTAATAAACCATGAGTGTCTCGCATAATAGAGAAGTGGTGAACTGCAGCGCCAACAAAACGGATACTCATGAGTGTAGGGCTCGGTACGAAGAAGGTTTTTCTTCGCAGCAAGGGCTGCAAATATTTTTTCTTCAACTTCTTTTGCTTTTACATACATGCCCGCAAGTTCCGGCACTCCTTCTACAAATTTTCCCTGTTCATTCACGGTATGTAGTTCAGGAAGTCCTACTTTCTTTCCAAGATTATAATCATCTTCTCCATACATCACCGCAGTGTGCACCACTCCCGTACCATCACTTGTGGTTACAAAATCTGCGGGATACACCTTATAAGAGGTATTTTTTGCTGTCCCAGTAACAAATGCCGCAATTGGGAAAAGTGGCTCATAAGAGACTCCTACTAACTCTTTCCCTTGTATGATCTCTTCAGTTTTATGTGCGCCTTCAAGAATGCTGAGACGAGACTCCGCAAGAATATATGTCTCTTTCTTTTTTGTCTCACCTACCGTTACGCGCGCATATTCAATTTTTTCTCCTACCGCGAGTGCTACATTTCCTGGGAGTGTCCAGGGCGTCGTCGTCCACGACAAGATATAAGTCGCATTATCTGCAATAAATGATGCGCCAATCTTCTCACCCTTCTTCACTTTAAATTTTATATAGACTGAGGTGTCTTCTACTTCTTTATACCCGAGAGCAAGCTCATGTGAAGAAAGAGTGGTCCCACACCGCGTGCACCATGGCACCACTTTATGTCCTTGATAAAGAAGTCCTTTTTTAAAAATCTCAGAAAAAATCCACCAGAGCGATTCCATATACTTGTTCTCATACGTAATATAAGGATGCTCCATGTCGAGCCAAAAACCCATGCGCTCCGTAAGGCGCTCCCACTCATCTTTGTATTTCCATACCGACTCTTTACACTTTGCATTAAATGCGGCGACCCCATACTGTTCAACTTCTTTTTTTGATTTTAATCCGAGCGCTTTTTCCACTTCGATTTCTACAGGAAGTCCGTGGGTATCCCATCCACCTTTGCGAGGAACCTCATACCCCTGCATTGTCTTATAGCGAGGCACCACATCTTTAAATGAACGTGCAAGCACATGATGAATCCCCGGGCGACCATTTGCAGTCGGAGGTCCTTCATAAAAAATAAATTTTTTCTTTTTTCCTCGAGTGCTCTTTTTCTTATTCTTCTCTAGTGTTTGTTTAAAAACGTCTTGCTTCTTCCAAAAAGTGAGAATCCTCTCCTCGATATCAGGGAGAGAAAATAATTTGTCATCCTTAAGCATAAAGACATTCTAATGAATATGCGACGTTTTTACAAAATAGTTTTACAATTCTCTTTTCTTCATTTTTTTAAAACATATTTAACACCTCGCTCTCTCACCAATCTATATTCTTTCTTTCATTATTCCTAAAGAAAAATGAAGGTTCTAATAAAAATAGAGAAATTTCTTAATTTAAAATACTAAGAAAATAAACAAATAAAGCATATTGGAATGGGGTATCTTTTTTGTGAATTCATTAATACCTCTAGAACTTCTCATTATTACTACTAAAATTGCATTTGTAACACGCTGTAACGCTTGTTGTTCCTTTAAAATACGAGAGGAGTAGGAAAATAATTATTTTCCTACTCCTTGTTTTCAAAAATCCTACTTTTCCTTTATTTAATAATGATTTTTATCTGTCTCCCCACCTTCTTTTATAGATGTCTCATTTATGCACTCTTTCGCATATATATACTTTGTATAATAAAAGTATATGACACTAATAAGAAATCTCTTGCTTTTGTCGAGAAAGATATCATTTCTAAAAAATATTATCTTGGGGGCGTTTCTCGCATTTCTACTATTACCTAACCTAGTACTAGCAGCTCCAAGAACTGCTTCAGTTTCTGGAAACTGGGATAATACAGCCACATGGGGAGGACTATCTGTTCCAGTTGCCGGGGATAGTGTCACTATTAATTCAGGTATTACTGTAACAGTCACTACAGATGCAGCATGTTCTACTGTAGCATTTACTACTGGAACTAGTGGAACAACAGCAAGTATCACTCTTAATAGCGGGGTTCTCTTAGCAGTTAGTGGAAATGTAACCATTCAAAGACCTGGTAGTAATAATTTTAATAATATTACCGTTGGTGCAGGAACCCTCACTATCGGTGGAACACTTACACTCTCTGGCACTACAGGGACCCGCACCTCTATTCTTAATATTTCTACAGGAACGGTAACTGTTACTGGTAATATTACTTCAGCGGGTACCGCCTCTCAAATAATTTTTTCAGGAGCGGGTACATTAAATGCGGGTGGCACATTCTTGAGTGGTACCAGGGGAACGCTTACGCCATCCACCGGAACAATTAATTATACGGGAGGTGCACAAACAGTTGGTGTATACGCGTACAACAATTTAATTTTTTCTGGTTCCGGGGCGAAATCCATGACTGCGGGAACTTCAATAAGTGGCGATTTAAGTATTGCACCCACAGGAAGCGCAACCGCAAGTATCGCTACAGGCCAGAATCTTACTGTGAACACTCTTACACTCGGTGGAGTTGGAACAGTAAGCGGTACCTGGGGTTCCACAAGCTCTTCTGCAACAAATAAAAATAATACTTATTTTGCGGCAACTACGGGAATCTTAACGGTAAGTGTATCTACCGCAAATCCTGTACCGACTACTACTTCAATCTCCCCCACCTCAACAACCGAAAATGGATCACAATTCACACTTACGGTAAATGGTACAAATTTCATAGCCAACTCATCGGTATATTGGAATGGTTCTGTGCGCACAACTGCTTTTATTTCTGCAACACAACTCACCGCAACGATTCTTGCAAATGACATTGCAACCGCAGGAACTTCGTCAATTACAGTAGTGAATCCAACCCCTGGCGGTGGCACCTCAAACGCGCAGACATTCACTACCACCGCAATCACACCTACAAAATTTGTCATTTTAAATCCAACAGATGGAACCGTTGATGCCCCAATCGTGGTTACTATAGAAGCACAAAATGCTGCAGGAGTAGTAGCTACAACCTACGCACAAGACGTTACCCTTCTTAAATCTGGTTCAGCGACTGGAGGCGGACTTGTAAATATTATAAATGGCGTTGGTACCACAACAATCTCGAACACTGTTACAGAAACAATAATACTTTCGCTTTCAGACTCGCAGGGAACTGGTTTGAATATTGATTCGACACAAGATGTTGTATTTGCTGCGGGTGCAACTTCACAACTCTTTCTCTCTGGGATAAGCACCACAACAGCCGGGACACGTTCAATGTTCACTGTGACAAGAAAGGATCAATATGGAAATCTAAAAACAATCGGAAGTGAAACATTCTATCTCTACAGTGATTCTTTGGGAGTTGCAAAAAGATTTTACGACGCAGCAAGTGGCGGTAATATAATCACTGAAATAACAATTCAAAATGGTTCCTCTACGGGACAGTTCTGGTACTACGATGAACTTGCGGGCTCAGCCAACATCACAGTTTCAGATAGCACACCAACACAAGATGGTAATACAGGAATTATTGACGCCACAAGTGCAATTACAATAACACCTGCATCCCCCGCTCAGTTTTCTCTCAATACCCAAACTACAATGACAGCAGGTACGCGGCTTGGGTATACCGTGACGCGTAAAGATAGTTTCGGAAACAACACCACACTCGGCACAAGTACCGCATATCTTTATAGTGATTCATTAAGTGCTGCAAAAAAATTCTACGATGCGGCAACCGATGGAACTATTATCACCTCAGTAATTTTGACCGAGGGTACCTCCGCCACGAACTTCTGGTACTATGATGAACTTGCGGGCTCAGCCAACATCACAGTTTCAGATAGCACACCAACACAAGATGGTAATACAGGAATTATTGACGCCACAAGTGCAATTACAATAACTCCAGGAACAACGGGAAGATTTCTTCTAAACAATCCGGGTGATATGACAGCAGGTACACGACTCGGGTATACCGCAACAAGACAAGATAATTTTGGTAATGCAGTAACTACGGGAAGTGATACGGTGTATCTCTATTCCAATTCAACAGGAGGAACTAAAATATTCTATGATGCGGCAACTGATGGCAACACTACTCTCTTTGCAACTATTGGAAATGGTGCCTCAACCGCAAACTTTTGGTATTACGATGAACAAGCAGGCACATGGACTATCACTGCGTCTGATAATAGTTCAGCACCCGATGCAGTAGGAATTGCGGATGGAACTGATAATGTAACAGTAAATACCGCACCAATCGTGGCAACGCGTATTACTATTGTGCAACCCACAAATGATGTAGTGGGTTCCACAATTCCCGTCACGGTACGCGCAGAAGATAATGCAGGAAATCTTGATACCACCTTCAATAATAGTTCAGATATTACCCTTCGTACTTCTGGTTCAGCAACGCCACAAAATGGAGTGGTGCTAACCATTGTAAATGGTGTGGGAAGTGTAAATATTACTGACACCGTTGCAGAAACGGTAACTCTTTCGATGACCGCAACTGCATCGAGTACACTTGATGTCTCTTCAACAAAAACAGTTACGTTCACTGTTGGACCTACCGCACAATTCACCTTAAATAATCCGGGTGATATGACAGCAGGTACACGACTCGGGTATACCGTGACGCGTAAAGATCAATTTGGAAATCTTGTTACTTTAGGCTCTGATATTATTTATCTCTATTCGAACGCAACCGGAGGATTAAGCGAATTCTACAATGCGGGAAATAATGGAACCACAATCACCTCTGTCACAATTACCGATAGTGCTTCTTCCACTGCTGAATTCTGGTACTACGAGGGGAAGGCAGGCACATGGACTATCACTGCATCTGATAATAGTTCTGCACCCGATGATGCAACGGGTATTACTGATGCCTCACGTTCAACAATAGTATCCCCTGCCGCTACGTCACAATTTATTATTAATAATCCAGGTGACATGACAGCAGGTACACGACTTGGGTATACCGTGACACGCAAAGATCAATTTGGAAATTTAGTCACTGCGGGCAACACCACGTTCTATATGTATTCGAGCTCAAACAGCACCTCGAGCGCTTTCTACAATGCAGCAAGTGGGGGAAGTGTAGTAACTTCACGCACAATTGCAAGCGCTGCCTCAACTGCAAACTTTTGGTATTACGATGAACAAGCAGGCACATGGACTATCACTGCATCTGATAATAGTTCTGCACCCGATGCAGTAGGAATTGCGGATACGTCTGTCTCAGTTATTGTTTCAAGTATTCCTATTGTAGCTACACGATTTGCAATAATAGACCCATCTGATGTATTCATTGGTGTAAATAGCACAGTAACAATCCGCGCAGAAGACAATGCAGGAAATCTTGATACCACCTTTAATAATGGTGTGACTCTCGTGACATCCGGATCTGCGACGGGTGGTGGGGTAGTTACTATACAAAATGGTGTAGGTACTAAAACAATTTCTAATACCGTTGCAGAAACCGTCCTCCTCTCACTTCTTAATACCGCATCAACCACACTCGACTTCTCCTCAACCCAGGATATAACTTTCTCTATTCAACCCGTAGCAGGTATAGGCGGTGGCAGTTTAGTGCCAATAGGCCCAATACGCTCAACGGTTATCTTCTCAGGAACTGCTTTTCCAGGAGCGAAGCTTACTATCGTAGGTACCATGAATGGTGACATTCCTATGCGCCGAGGAACTACTGCGCAAGCGAATGGTTCGTTCTCTATTCGTTTTAACGACCTCACTCCGGGTATTCGTTCTTACTTCCTTTCGGTAACCGATAATGAAGGGCGTCTTACACAAACAAAAGTTTATTCGATGGATATTAATCAACCACTTATTGTACAAAATGTATTCCTTCCCCCTACTATTGGATTTGCTCAACCTGCGGTTTTGAAAGGTGGGTTCCTTGGTATAAAAGGGTTTGCTACTCCAGGAGCCACAATTATAACTGCGATTGATGGAAATGAAATAATAGCGCAAGCAGTAGCAAAGAATACTGGAGAATATTTATTACCATTTAACACTATTGATCTCGCGCTCGGCACTCATACTGCGCGAGCTATACAAATAAATGAAAACGGAACACGAAGCGATTCATCAATTGAACGTACCTTTCTTGTTACCAATCTTCTTGTACCACAAACCGACCTTAATGGTGATGGCACATTAAATGCGAGCGACCTCAGCATCTTCCTTGCAAAATGGCTCTCAAAAGATGCAACGACACGTCGTGGTTTAGACTTTAATACTGATGGGAAAGTCGATATTCAAGATTTAAGTATCTTTGCCAGAACGCTTCCTCGATAAATGTATAATAAAAACAATGATTAATATGCTCTTCAATTTCTCCCTCCGCAAAATTATCACGGTTGCACTTATTGCGTTTGCACTTCCGTGCGCAACGAATGCGGCCACATTCTCCTTCTCGCTTGATAAACAGATATTTGCAACTGGCGATGAATTCATTGCCACGGTGGCGATTGATTCCGAAAGTATGGGAGTAAATGCCGCACAAGGTACAATCTCATTTTCGTCTGATGTTCTTTCGGTCATAAAAATAGACCGCGCAGAATCCGTTTTTAATTTTTGGATTCAAGAACCAACCTTTTCTAATGACACGGGGAAAATTACTTTCCTTGGTGGTTCTACAAGTGGCTTCACTGGATCTTCACTCAAAGTATTTAAAGTTACCTTCAAGATAAAAGGAATAGGAAAGTCAGACATCACCCTTACCGATGGTGCAATTACCGCAAGTGATGGTAGCGGCACCAATGTGCTCACCGCAACCAAAGGAGTAAATATTACAAGCATAAGCAAGGGAGAAATTGTAACAATTCCACCACCCATCACTCGACCAGCCACCATAGCACAAAAACTTCCTGTAACACCTGCGGTTTCTGTTGCACTCTATCCTGATCCAACTCATTGGTATAATCGCTCTGCACCCTTTGCTGCAAATTGGACATTACCTTCAGATGTAAGTGATGTTGCAACTCTTATTACCAAGGACCCTCGTTCTATACCGACAAAATCAGAGGGACTTTTTGATAATAAAGCCTTTCCCGCACTTGCCGATGGCATCTGGTATCTCCACGTGCAATTTAAAAATAATATCGGCTGGGGACCTATACATCACTATCGTATTGCACTCGACACGATGCCTCCTCTTTCGTTTAAAATTACCGCCGATCCTAGTTTCTCGACTGATAATCCAACTCCCATTTTTTCTTATGAGAGTGCAGATCAGCTTTCTGGAATTGCTTCCTATACCATCCGTGTGGACAATCAAAGTGGAATAATAACCACGAGTACAACACTCTCAATACTTTCCCAGACACCAGGAAAGCATCGAGTTAGAATAAGTGCGGAAGATCTCGCGGGTAATATTACCGAAAACATTGCCGAACTCGAAATTATCCCTATCGTCTCCCCTCTTATTACCTCAGTTTCAAAAACTGCATACGTAAACGAAGGCGAGTTAAGTGCAACAGGAACAAGCCTTCCAGATGCCACTATCGAAGCAACCTTACGTGATGGAAACAAAGCAATTGCCGCAACTGCTTTTGCAGACACGGGCGCAGATGGAAATTGGACAATCGTAATTGATAAACCTCTCAAAAAAGACACTTATGCTCTTTCGGTGGTTGCAAAAGATAAGCGAGGTGCATTAAGCCTTCCTACCATTTCTACACCAATCCCCGTACGCGAGCGTCCCCTTCTCACCCTTGGGGGGATAGAAATTACTCAATCCATTTTCTTTCTTCTTATTACCTTGGTGCTTATTCTCGGGTTTGTAGGAGGATGGTTTTATGAGCGCGAAGCGAAATTACAGCGCAGAAGAAAAGTAATCGTGGCACAGCGCGATGTAGTAAATGCGTTTGCTATGATACAAAAAGACGTTGAAAAAGCTCTCACGAACTATGCCGATCACAAAATCACAGAAGAGGAAGCAGATGAAATAGCTTTCCTTCTCACTCGCGTGTCAGGCACCATCGCAAAAACACAGAAATACGTAAGTGAAAACATCTCGGAAATTGAATAATTATTGGTATATTGCACGTAATTAATGTGATATACTATTCTTATAGAAATAGAAATCTATGAGAATACTTATTGTAGAAGATGAGCAAGCGCTTGCAAAAGTGCTTGAAGAAAAGCTTATAAAATCAGGATTTGAGGTAAAAATTGCGGGCGACGGCGAAGCCGCACTCTATGCTGCAGGAGTATTTAAGCCCGAGATGATTCTTCTTGATCTTATTCTTCCTAAAAAAGATGGATTTGAGGTATTAAAAGAGTTAAAAGCGAGTCCCACCCTTGCGACTATCCCCGTAATTGTCCTTTCAAATCTTGGGGAAGACGAAAATCTTAAAAAAGCATTTGCGCTTGGTGCAAAAGATTATTTTGTAAAATCGCAACACCCTATTAACGAGATTATTGATAAGGTAAAAAACATTCGTATTTCTGGTAAGTAACACACGTAAGGAAATTGCGAGGGAGTGTCACCTAGGGTATTCCTCTTTTACTATGCGCACTTTTCTCAAACTTATTACCCCTCTCGCCTTTCTTATTTTTTTTGGAGTGGCGAGTTTTTTTATCTATCAATTTTCCTTAAATGACTTAAAAGTCCAAGAAAACTCTCATTTTGTTGAAATGACACGGAATATTCAACAGAGTCTTATTGATCAAGGATTTCGAGAATACGTAGAAAGCCTTCAAAGTATTCACGGACTTTTTATGGCAAGTGTATCAGTAGAGCGCGATGAGTGGTCAACATTTATTCAATCTACTCGCGTACAAGAAACATATCCTGCCTCTCGTACTTTTTCATTCTTAAAGCATGTGCTTCCAAATGAGAGAAGTGGTTTTGTTGAAAACGTGAGAAAAGACACAAGCATAAACCCAAAAGGATACCCTGAATTTACTATTACCCCAGAAAAAAATGATGAAGAGGCATATGTAGTTACCTACGTAGAGCCCCAACAGTATCTCTATGAGACACTAGGGGCCAATCGCTTTGCTGACTCGTTACGACGTACCGCAATTGAACTTGCGCGAGATACGGGGAAATTTGCCACCACAAAACCATTTTTTATTGAAGGAAGATCTTATTTTTCAATTTATCTTCCTCTTTATCGCAACAACGCACATCCCACCACCGTTGAAGAGCGCCGCAATACAATTCAAGGAATTGCCGCAGTCACCATAGATATTGGGGCTCTTTTCAATCCAATCTTTACAGAAACAGAAGAACTAAAAAGTACTGGGCGCATTGAACTATTTGATATTTCTCAAGATGTGAGTCTCTCAGGAAAAAATCTTATCTATGAGATTGGAATGCCCCAATCAAAAGAAATGTTCCAGACTAATAATGGATTCCTTACTGACACAATTCCTTTTGGTGCCAACGGAGTAAAATGGATAATACGCGTCTCTACTCCTTCTAATGTGGGTATTTCAAAAATTCGGCAGCTCTACCCAGAAATTCTAAGCATAGGTATTACTTTATTGGGAGCCCTTATTTCTCTTTTCATTTTCTTTGTGACCAATTCTCGCAATCAAGCACTTCATTTTGCGGAAATACTTTTAGAAAAATTGAGGAAAACCGAAAAGCGTCTTATCGAGACCGCGCCTGATATGATTATTGTTCTCGATAAAGAAGGGAGGTTTATTTCAGCAAATGATGAAGCACAATCATTTTTTGGATACCCTTTCGAACAAATTAAAGGAAAGCATTTTGCATCAATCGGCGCACTCGAAAATGAGCCTCTCAGAATTGCGACTGATGAATTTATGCGCGTGCTTCGAGGCGAACGAAGAGAGGCTTTCGAACTTACGATTGCTACACAAAAAGGTGAAATAAAAGATATTGAAGCGCACGCATCCATTATAAAAGAAAACGATGTGGTAACGGGTATCCAGGTCATTTTCCGCGACATCACAACTCGCAAAAAAGTGGAGGAAGCCTTAAAAGAATCGGAGGAAAAATTTAGAATTCTTTCTGAACAACTTCCCGCAATGATTTTTATTAATAAGCGTGGACACGTGGTCTATACCAACAAAAAATCAGAGGAAACGCTTGGATATACCAAAGAAGAATTCTACGCCCACTCTTTTGATTTTAGAACACTTATTGCTCCTGAATATCGCGAGAAAACGCAAAAAGATTTTGAGCTGCACATGCAAGGAAAAGATGTGCCTCCTGTTGAATATGAGCTTCTTAAAAAAGATGGAAAACGTATTTCTGTAGTGCAAAGTACAAGACTTATTCGTTACGAAGGAGAACGCGCCATACTAGGTATTGTGACCGATGTTACTACATCAAAAGAGGCGCAGCAACAAATTGCGCTCCAACTTGCGATTACAAAAGCGATGGCAGAATCTACTACCACATCTGAAGCAATTCAAAAAACACTCGAAAATATTGGCACTATTTTTAGATGGCGCTATGGTTCATTTTTTAAAATTGAAAACGAAGAGAAGCTTGTCGCTACTCATTCATGGCATGCGCCAGACGAAATAAATTTCGATATTTACAACCAATCGACAGAAAAACTATCTCTCCAAAAAGGGGCGGGAGGAGGTGTATTTTTAAGAGAGGTTTGGGAAAGTAAAAAACCGTTGTGGATTTCTAATATCTTGAAACACAAGGACTTTATAAGAAAAGAAGAGGGAAAAATACTTGGTCTTCAAGGAGGTCTTGCATTTCCAATAAAAACAAAAGGAGAGGTAGTGGGTATTTTCGAATTTTTTGACGGAGAAAAAGTACAAGAACCAGGCCTTAAACTTTTTGAAACACTTGAAGCGGTAGGAGAACAATTCAATCAATTCTTAGAAAAAATAAAAAGAGAAGAAGAATTAAAACGGCACTTCCTTGATCTTCAAAAGTTTCAATGGGCAGTAGAGAGCACTTCGGATCATATTTTAATTACAGATACTGAGGGTATTATTCAGTACGCAAATAAGGCGGCTGAGATAACTACTGGTTATTCTATAAAAGAAATGGTGGGAACTAAGGTGGGAAAATTATGGGGACACCACATGCCAAGCGACTATTACAAGAATCTTTGGGACACCCTAAAAATAGAAAAAAGGCCCTTTCATGGAGAAGTTGAAAACAAAAGAAAAAATGGGGAAGATTATACTGCTGAACTTTCTATTTCACCTATTTTTGACGAGCAGGGAAATGAGAAGCTTTTTGTTGCTATTGAACGCGATGTGACACGAGAACGAGAAATAGATCGCGCAAAATCAGAATTCGTCTCGCTCGCCTCTCATCAACTTCGCACACCACTTACCGCAATTAATTGGTATGCAGAAATGTTAAAAGACGAGGACGAAGGGCCCATAAACGAAAAACAAAAAAATTACCTCCAGGAAATATTAAACGGGGGGCGTCGTCTTGTCGATCTCGTGAATTCACTTCTTAATGTCTCTCGCATCGAACTTGGAACTTTTGCTATTGAGCCAACTGTTTCAGATATTGTGGGGGTATGTAAGTCAGCAATAAAAGAGTTAGAGCCTCAAATAGCAGAAAGAAAAATTATATTTACACAGTCATTTGCAGAATCTATACCTCCTCTCAATATTGATGAAAAACTCATGCATATGATTTTCCAAAATCTTCTCTCAAATGCGGTGGGTTACACCCCCGAGGGAGGTAAGGTGAGCATAAGTATCGGAAAAAATAATGAGTCAATACGTATTGAGATAACTGATACTGGTATTGGTATCCCTCAAGCATCTCAAGACAAAATATTTACCAAGCTTTATCGCGCTGACAATGCTCACGAGACAAAACCAGATGGTACTGGGCTTGGCCTTTACATTGTAAAAGCGGTTGTAGAAAATGCTGGAGGAAAAATATGGTTTGAATCAAAAGAGGGAAAGGGTACATCGTTTTATGTTACAATTCCATTAAAGGGTATGAAGTCAAAAGAAGGAATGCGAGGGCTTATACCAATGTAAAAGGGTCGAATATTCTATATATATCACTCATATGGACCAAAAAACGATTCTTGTAGTAGAAGACCACATTCCAGTGCGTCTTGCGCTCGTAGAAAAACTTACAAAACACGGTTACAGAGCAATTGAAGCAAAAGATGGTGAGGAAGGTCTTGAGGTCGCTGGAGCACAAAAACCTGATCTTATTCTTCTTGATCTTATTATGCCCCGTCTTGGCGGCATGGAAATGCTTGAGAAATTACGAAAAGAAAGTGAGTTTGGAAAAAAAGTTCCTGTGATTATTCTTACTAATCTCAATCCAAATGATAAGATTATGAAAGAAGTAGTAGAAACAGAACCAACATTCTACCTTGTAAAAGCGGATTGGAAATTAGAAGATGTTATCGAAAAAGTAAACGAAACATTAAATCCACGGATATAACCAAAAAACTTCTCTGCTGCAAGCAGAGAAGTTTTTTATTAGATTTCTTCTTTTACATTTTCTTAGGAGTAGAAATACCGAGAAGCAAAAAGAGGTTACTTATTACAATCTGTGTCGCTTTCACAAGCTCAAGACGCGCGCGTGCAATATTAGGCTCTACTCCTCCAACACGCTCTTTCTCATAAAAAGTGTGAAACGCTTTTGCAAGGTCGAGAGCATAGCGCGTCATACGATGCACAGCAAAATCTTTGGCGGTATCTTCAATCACCTCAGGAAATGCTGCGAGTTTTGTAATAAGACGAATATCTTCATCTGAAGTAAGAAGGTTGAGTTCTATTTTTCCTTTTGGCACGCGTGCTTTTTTAATAATGCCCGCGGTGCGCACCACCGCGTATTGTGCATAAAACACAGGGTTCTTGAGTGACTGCTCTTTTGCAAGGTCAAGGTCAAAATCCATATGTGTATCTGGAGAAATCATAAGAAAGAAAAAACGTGCCACATCCCCTCCTACGTCTTCTACAAGATCTTCGAAGGTCACAAAAGTACCACTTCGTTTTGACATTTTTACTTCCTCTCCCCCGCGCACAAGACGGACGGCCTGAGTAATAAGCACCTCTGAGTGCCCAAGTTCAAGGATAGATGCGGCCGCTTGAATACGCTTCACATACCCATAATGATCTGGCCCTAAGATGATAATCTTCGTGGTAAATTTTCGCTCTTTTGTTTCAAGATAATGTCCTGCATCCACAAGAAAATATGTTGGTAGTTTTTCACGTGTAATAAGAACTCTATCTTTATCGTCGCCAAATTCGGTAGTCTTCAACCACTCCGCGCCTTCGCTCTCATATACAAATCCCTTCTTTTTAAACAAGGTAAGTGCTTTCTCAGCAAAATGCTTTACATGAATATCTTTCGCCTCAGACGTGTAACGATCAAAATGAATCCCCGCTTTCTTCTCTACTGCGCTCTTAATAAGTTTCAAAAAATAAGTTGCTGCTTTTGTTCCAAGTACTTCTGGTTTGTTTGCGTATTTTTTTACAATCGTTGCATTTTTTTTAGCCCACTCCTTTACATACTCCCCTTGATAAAAATTTTCCTCGTTAGAAATGGTTCCTTGTGCAGCAAGAAGTGATAATCCAAGCGTACGCACCTGATTACCCGTGTCATTTACATAATACTCACGCTCCACCTGATGCCCCGCAGCTTCGAGCACGTTCGAGAGCGCATCTCCTAAGAATCCCCCGCGACCGTTTGCGAGCGTAAGGGGCCCCGTTGGATTTGCAGAAATAAACTCAACTTGAATTTTCTGCTGTATGGCACGTGGCAATTTCTTTTTTCCAAAATTCTTTTTCTTTTTTATAATTTCTTTCACTACCCCTTCAAGGGTCTCGTGGGAAAGCCAGATATTTAAAAATCCGTTTCCTGCCACCTCAACTCTCGGAAATATTTTTTTAGCAAGAAGTATTTTTGCAAGGTCTTCCGCAATCACACGTGGGGAAGTGCCTCTTATTTTTGCAAGTCGAAATGCTACATTCGTACTGTAATGTCCGAATGTTTCATTTTCTGGAGTAATCGCCTCTATAGAAACTTCTTCGGAAATTATTGCGCGAAGTGTTTTAATCACCATCTCTCTCATGACTCCATTAAAGCAAATGCTTAGAAAATACAAAAGCCCCGTAATTAAACGGGGCTAGACTATGCCAGGTGCTCCAAACAGAATTCATTTGATGTTTTAAGAACATCTTCGAACGTACAACGAAAAACAGTATATGGATCTTTGGTGCTTATCAGGATTACTTTTACTTTTGATGTGTCTGCAACCGCCCATCGCTGTATATTTCGAAAGCACAGACTACAGGGAACGTGCAATTCATCCATCACACATATGAGCGTGTGAAATTGTAGCTTCCCTCCCACTTCCTGCATAGCAATACACGCGTACATTCCTGCATACGGTGTCGAAAATACATGATTATCAAAACTTGCACCAACAAATATTGAATTATTCGTTGCAATAATCGCAACGCCATCTCTTTTTGAAGCACGTGGTGCATCTACGTTTCGACTCGCATGAAGTGCTTGAGTAATCGCCCCATCTTCAAGAGAGGAAAGTGTTAATCGATTGATACGCTCTAAATCGGAAATTTTCATGAGAAACCTCCTTTTGTGAATAGAATTAAAATGCTACTTTAAAAGTACTCATGGAACCATTCTCTGTCAATAAAAAGGCTTTATTCAACTACGAAATACTAGAGAAAATCGTAGCAGGCATTGAGCTTCAAGGACACGAAGCGAAATCAGTGAAACTGGGCCGTTTTGATTTATCAGGAAGTCATGCCATTATCCGTGGCGATGAAGCATATCTCGTGGGCGCCACCATCCACCCCTTCCAAGTGAAAAACTCGCCTGCGGACTATGACGCAACCCGCACGCGCAAGCTTCTCCTTAATAAAGAAGAAATACGCCATCTTGCGGGGAAATTAAATGAAGGATTGACAATAGTGCCATTGAAATCGTATAATATACGTGGGTTTGTAAAGATTGAACTTGGATTAGGTCGCGGAAAGAAAAAGAGCGATAAGCGCGAGACGATCAAGAAACGGGAAACTGAACGCGAAATCCGAAGGAATATCTAGTTATTTGAAAATATGTAATCTTCCCCATGGGGATGTTGGGCTTTGACAGAGTACCCACCCAAAGATTTGCAAGCCGAGCTGAACGCCTCGTATAAACCATTCAAAAAATCTAACTGACAACCAACGCGTTGCAGCGCCTTCATTTGCCTTCGCGGCATAATGCAGGTGTCCTTGCCTAATTTATTGGTAAGGCATCAGTCCTCGACGTCTCATAGAGGGGTGCTGGTGTAATACTTGAGGCTCGCGATAACGAGTGGTTCGTAGGTTATCGTTCAATAAAGAACCAAATTGTTGCGATTTATCGAAACTAAGCTTGTAGACGGTCTTTGGGAAGTATTTTGGACACCGGTTCAACTCCGGTCATCTCCACATCTTGAGAATTGTTAGCAGAAATCTGCTCAAAAAGCCCTATAAGTGGGGCTTTTTGCGTGGTTTCAAATCCGAATTGAGGATGGAACACCAACTTCTCCGCAAAGACCAACTTCAGGACCAGTTTTTTTGCGTTGATTTCCTGTTTTTCCCAAATAACTACGGGGTTTTCTAGGAATCCAAGGACTATCTCCAAGGCGGTTTCAAAGCTCACCGATGAGACGCCTAGAGTCCGGAGTTTTTCTTGTAATGCGTTGCTTTCGTTTCTACACTTAATGATCTGCTCCTCGTATACACGCACCAAGTTCTCATCCATCGCTCTCACGACACGGCCTGATAGAACATCAATTTGCTTCCTGGTATCGGTGAGCTGTTTCTCGAGTCGGCCTTGCTGCCCATCGAGCGTCTGTAATTTCTTATTCCACTGTTCCAACACGATGGCCTTGGCGAGCCGGACCGCCCCTGGTTTCGGATAAACGGTCCTTAGGAGCTTTTCGAATTCCTCGTCCAGGCGATCACCGCTGACGCTCTTGTTGTGACGCACGCATGATTGCGTGTTGCAGCGATAGAATCGATACATTTTTGTTCGTCCTCTACTCCAGCTCCCAGTCATCGGGTGTTGGCAGAACGGGCACAGAATAAAACCTCGTAGCGAAAAATTCAACGAATCGCTGACACGTTTATGGACTTTATACTTGCCATTTAGTTTCTCCTGTACCTTTTGGTATACCTCTAAACTGATGATAGCTTCGTGTTGTCCTTTTCTGCGCGATACGCCCCACTCCTCTCGCTCTACATATCCTGCATACACGACCCGTCTCAGTAGTCGCCTCGTTCCTTCCTGATAAACCGGCTTTCCGTTTGCATATCCAGCATCGTGCAAAAATCTGACTACGTCTGCTACGCTCAAAAAACGATCTGATGCAAACCCTTCAAAGGCCTCACGTATAATGCTTACCTTTGGCTCGATTGGTTTGAGTATTTTCCCATGCACAGGATCCTTAGCTTGCTCATAGCCCGGAGGTGGATAATGAGGCCAATACCCCTTCTCAAGTCGCGCTTTCATTTTTTGGATGACTTGTCGACGATTATTTTTTCTATGGTATTGATGTTGAGCAGCCATCATACTTTCAACTAATTCTCCCTCGGGAGAATCCTCAAAATTGAAGTTCAGACATTCGAGTTTTATCGCGCGCTTTTGGAATGCCTGTCTAAGTTTGAAATGAAATTGAACATCGCGAGCAAAACGACTCAGATCATCAATAATAACCACGAACGATTTATGTGCATGCTTGTCAACATGATCAAGTAACGCAACCATTCCTGGTCGACACATAAAGTCACCGCCTCCAGTGACGCTGTCTCGAAATACTCTGTCGACTTCATACCCCTTACTTCGAGCATACTCGCGGCAACGATGTTCTTGGCTGTCGAGGCCGTGTCCTTCTTTCGCCTGGCGGTCTGAGGAAACACGACAATAAGGCAAAGCTAGTATTTTTTGTTCGTTACTCATGGTTAACACACAACATTACTCAATTGGTCTAAATTATCTAGTACACTTTCGACAACTGTGTACAAAGCGTCACGAAAGGCCTCAATCTGTGTGTCAGACATAAGTTCGGCTTCTTTGCCGATGATCTCTCTGCATTTGTCGATTGAAATTCGTTCCACCCATTAATCAAATCGTAGAGCCCGTATACTCTGCATCTACCCGCTACACTTTCTGCAAAAGAAAAAAGCCCGGGGTGGGCCTGTTTTTTAGAATTATTTCCAAGTTATTAACGGGTACAGTAATCGCAGATATTAAGGGGTGTACCCCTTCGGTACCCGCACAGTAACCGTATCTGCTCGGTATGATCCGGTATCCCTACTGTAGATCAGGTCTGCACCAGGAACGTTAAAACGATCAATAATTTGATCTCTTATTTGCCCAACAGTTTTGCGTACCTTCACAGGACTCGAGCCAATTTTCTTCGCAAGCTGTGCGGCCGACATGTATCCTTCGTGCTTCGCAAGATAATAAATCAATTTATGCCTCAGTGAACCACGCTCAATCGGATACGGTGGTAGTTTGCTATTTGCCAGGTACAACTTAGCTTCCGCATCCAGAACAAAAGCGTGGCGACTGGTCTTTCTCTTAATTTCTGCGAGTTCCACTTCTTTTTCTGCAATGTATTTATATAATCTCTTGGGATCATCCATCGTGATGGATATGAGGCCGTCGTCATGAAAATACTCCGTGGTAATTACTTCAAAACCAGGGACGAGTTCTTCTACGACACGCTCCATTGCAATCAAAAAAGTGTTTTTATCCTTCAGTAGAGGATCGAAATCCGTGATCTGAAACTCCCAAATAATTACGTCTTTGCTGCCCGGGCTCTCATTAAAAAAGCGTTGCGCGAGTTGCGCAATGAGCAGTTTCCGCTCGACGTGCTTTTCCATTGAGTCGACGTCTTTCATATTTATATTATTATGTTTTTTCATATAAATTACCAATCCTCTCTGAGCTAAAATTACTTCCAAATCCGCACAAAAAATGCAATAATTGAAAACGTTAGTCACAACGCCTAAACTTGTCGGTTCACTCCGGCAGGCATGGCACTAAATACCCGCTAGAGATCAAAGGACTCCTGGTCAGAGTCACTCTAGCGGGTCATATCTGGAAACGGATATGGGTTCGGCCGAAAGGTCGGATCGCGATGGCCAGGAGCCCTTTGATTATCTGGGCTTACTCCGTCAATTAAAACCCGCTAGAAAATTATGAAATTTATACGCGTAGCTTTGGCTGTGCTACTCAGCATATTTACTGTTGGTTATTTACTTCCGACAACGATCGCGATCATTCGAAAACGCACAAACACAATGGCGATCTTCGTACTCAATCTGTTTCTTGGATGGACGTTGATCGGTTGGGTCGTTGCTCTGGTTTGGTCCGTAGCCACTGATGAACCGAAGCAGGCAACACCAAAAACTCCGAACTAAAAAGCCCGTTTTTATGGTGTAAAAGTCGGCGTGCCTTATGGTGTACAATTCTGAAACTGTTTCCAGAAAACATTGATAATAAGGGTTATTTTAATAAATTGGGCTCCGAATTATACCTTTTTACTTTTCCGACTTTTACACCATAGGTGTTTTTGCACATCGTGCCGAAGTTATATGTTTTATGGTACAAAAGTAGGCGCGTTTATGGTGTAAAGTTCGGAGGGAGATTTCAAAATACATTGATTTTAAGCCATTTTTAGATATATTAGTGCCCGAACTTTATACTTTTTCCTTTACGACTTTTGTACCATCCATATTTTGGCGCTCTGGTTTGTTCTAGGGCACACATAGCCCTATCTCTACTACGCCAGATGCGGTCCATATACCGTGTTTTATCCCGTAAAAGTCGCTGTGTTTTATGGTAGAAAAGTCGGAAGTGTTTTTCTAATATACGTTGTAAAATAACAACTTTCTAGAAAACTGGATCCGACTTTTATCACTTTTACTGTCCCGACTTTTACGGTTTTTGGGTTATAGAGATTAATTCCACAACTTCGCTAGCCGGTCCTTAGTTTTTTGTTCGAAAATAGGAATTAATTTTGCCGTTGTCTCTATCGATACACGTTCAGCATTTATTTTTTCTGCGATCTGGTTTTGGATCTCCAAGGGTGGGAGATGGACTTCCCAGTTTTCGACAAAGCTAACAGGGATGCGCTGAAGACCACCAGTACCTGTCATCATTGACTTACCTCTATCCATAAAGTCGTTGTCTGTAACGAAAGCATATATAATCTCTGGGAGTATTTTCTCTGTTGCTCTTAAAACAATGTATTCACTAGACCCGAAACCGATTTTATTTCTTAGGTGTCTTGCAATGCCGGCTTTTCCATTTTCAAAACATGGTGTTACGCGAGCAAGAAGAACATCGCCTTCAGCGAAATAAGTGTAACTACCTACGACGTCAGCAAGTTTTTTTGTTTGTTTTGCGTCGAAATAGGTAGCATGTTGTCCAAGGTCAGCCATAGGAACGAAGGATACCTCTGTTTCAACACTCAATTTTTTTATCTCGCCCTTCTTGGGATTGATTTCGCAGATGTTACCCAACTTAACTTTCTCCCATAGCGGATCAACTTCAACCCGTGGCTTCCAGTTTTCAACCACTTGCTTGGCTCCACCAATAATTTTTTGATATCCATCAAGTTCGGCTACAATTTGTTTTTGCTCTTCAAGTGAAGGAAGTGGAATAGAAAGTTTTTTAAACTTCGAACCCGACAATTCCTTAAAAGTTCCTCCCGTTGCTTGCATCTGCATTTGGGGAACGAGTTTTGTGAGCATAAAAGCTACATACGAAGGATCTACTTCCTTCGACTTCAAAATTACGTTTTTGAAACCCTGGTTGGTAGCAACAGGAACTTGATTGATCGCTATTCTACCGATTGTGGCTCTCGTCGAGACAATGACTGAGTTAGGTGGCAGTAAGATAGCGGAGGAGTTTTTTAGACCGCTCTCTGTGATTTTTCTTTTGGTTTCTTTTAGATCTGAAACAAGTTGATCGGCTGGTAGATCTACAAGGGTAGCCCACATTACATCTCCTCCCCAATAACCTGGTACGCTTGTCGATGGTGTACCTCCAGACACAACATCAAAAAAGTTTTGATCTCCTAATTCAACCATTGGCCATTTGCCATTACCAAGATCTGTCGTTACTCGATAACGATCAGCTGACAAACTAAGATCAGGGTCTTTCAAGATGTCTTCCTTCGGGACACGGGACGCAATATCACTATCCGCTTTCCCTTCGATCTTCCATTTGTGGAGTACCTCTAGCGCTACCGGAAGATCGTTACTTTCGACAGGTCGTCGCTGAGCACCTAAATCAAAACCGTCGCTTTCAATTTTTACGAACAGCAATTCCTTTTTTGTTTTGGCAATCTCGTGATCGAGAAAAAGCAGACTTGTTTTCACTCCAGCATAAGGATTGAAGACGCCAGAAGGTAGCGATACTACTGCCCACAATCCTTTTTCGATCATCATCTGCCTAATTTTTGTGTGGGCTTTAGAAGTGTTGAAAACAACCCCCTCTGGAACAATCACTGCTAGTTTACCTTTGATGGAAAGTCGATCCATCATAAAGCGTAGGAATAGGAGCTCGGTTGCTTTTGTTCCCATGCGCAAATCCTCCGATACACTTTCCTCGTCAATTTTTCCGGCAAAAGGAGGGTTAGCGAGAATGACATCAAACTTGTCTTTCATTCCCGTGGTATCGGTGAGTGAGTTTTGACGTATCAGTCGCGACTTTGTCAGACCGTGGAGGTGGAGGTTCATCATTCCAAACTTAATCATGTCCTCATCGCTATCGAAGCCGGTGAACATGTGGCTGAATAGGAAGTTTTTCTCATCTGCAGATAATTTATCCATCGCTCGAGGACTACCAGCTTTCTTTAGCTTGTCACTGGTGTACTCACCAGCAATGTAACGATACGCAGCAACAAGGAAGCCGGCGGTGCCACATGCAGGGTCGAGCATCGTTTCGTTTTTCTTTGGATCAACAACTTTAACCATGAAGTCGATGATGTGACGGGGTGTCCGGAACTGGCCGTTTGTTCCGGCCGAGGAGAGTTTCGAAAGAAGGTACTCATACATGTCACCGAATACGTCTTTGTTTCCTTCGTGAGCAATCGCATCGAGCTCCTTCGAGAACGTTTCGATCTCATGTAGAACACGGCGTAGAGTTGGCTTGTCGAATATCTTGATGTGAGCATTACGAAAAAGAAGTTTGACGGTAGGATTTTTCGATTTCTTTTGCAAAAGGTCAAAGGAAGTTTCTAATGTTTTGAAAAGGTCTTCCGCATTGAGCGCAAGCAAATTCTGCCATCGATACTTTGCGAGGTCTCCGGAGAAGATCTTCTCGCTTTCATCTGTGATTCCGAGTAGTTCTGCTTCGTCGTCCTTTATTGAAAGTGCACGCAAAAAGAGCAGATAGTTCAACTGCTCAATGATTGTCTGCGGATTAGACACTCCCGCACCGAAGAGAATATCCATCAGTGCATCTATTCGATTTTTGTAGAGTGAAATAATGTCCATAGTTTTATAGCGCTAATATCTTCGCGTTTGAAATATCCGACACAAGCTCAGTAAGCTCCTCTTTTGAGAAAATATCCAGCCACTCGGTTACAGAGTAGGCCTGTGCGAACTCGTCCCATCGGAGGAAGTCGAGCGTCGGATTCGCCTGGACCGTCGTGCGGAACTTATCATTTGTGATCGCTTGATCGGCAATAAACTCCACCATGACTGCTCGCTTGAACGAACTTTCTGGTTTGTCGGATTGAGCAAACTTATTTACCAACGCCTCCTTGAACGAAGCAAGCTGTTCGTCTCGCGTTGGGAGAGGTTCTTTGCCGAGGGCAGACAAGAAGAACTCGCGAACACCGGCGACGATGCGATGTGACACCTGTAAGTTTTCTTCGTTAAAATAAAGTTTTGGTTTGTTGAGGAGCGTTGAGTTAATTTCTTCGATAAGTTCTTCGACTTTGTCCGGATCCTCAAGTGCGCCGGACACCATGTCGGTCTTTTTACTCATGAAAGTTTGGACCGCCTTAGTCCACTCGTCTCGGTACATATTTCGGTCCACAGTATCGCCCTCAGGGAGGGTAATTACGTCCCGAGTCAGAACTACGTCCGGAGTTTGGGACACACGAGGCCCGGAAAGCCCCTTATCTTCCTCAACGTGGTCCACACTTTCAGAACCCGTGGTAAGTATCGAACTGGTGGTCAAACCTCCCTCACGGGCCAATTTTGCGGGAGCTTCCCAGTCGTACTTTTCGTCAAAGTAAGCAACGACGCCACAAAAGTCGAAAACCACGAACTCCTTTTTGCCGATTTCCGGACAAAGACGTGTACCTCGTCCTTTGATCTGCTGATATGTGATCGGGTCGAAAATCGGACGCGCAAGCAGGATGTTTAGGAGTTCAGGACAGTCAAAACCTGTAGCGAGCATATCCACTGTCACACCGATGCGTGGAAGTTTGTTAGTGTCTTTTGCGAAGTCCTTTGCAATGTCGTGAGCAGCTGGGATGCGAGATGTGATGGTCATTGCAAAACGACCGCCGTATTCAGGTTTGAGCTCATTAAGGATCTTCTCAAGAGCGAGTGCGTGATCCTGTGAGACAGCGAAAACAAGTGTCTTACCGATTTCTCCGTCCGGAGTGCGCAGTGCATGTTCGAGAAACTCCTCCATCATGCGACGATTGCGGACCGGAAAGTGCACCTTTTTCTCGAGGTCGCGGATCTTGATGCTTTCACCCTCCTCGAGTTCAACATCATTAAGCTCAGTGATGCCCTCCTCGGAGAGTGCTTGCTGTGTGATCGAAGTGTTCATCTTGTGATACTTCGGTGGTATCAAAAACTTTGCAGTAACACCGTCTTGAATCGTGTAGCGGAAAGTTGCCACACCATCATCACAACCAAAGTATCGATAGGTATCTCGCTGAACTCGGCGCTCGAGTTTGCGCGGATCCTTTTCCGCGAGCTTATCTATGTCGATGTTCTTCAAGAAATCACGAGGTGTGGCGGTAAGACCGATCTTGGTTGCACCAACAAAGTGATCAACTGCCGCACGTGCTTCAGGAGAGTAAATACTACGATGCGCCTCGTCATGAATGATGAGGTCGAAGTATCCCGGGGAGAAATCGCGCGCTCCGTGAAGGGTGAGCGACTGAATGGTTGCAACAACGACATTTGAGCCGACGAGATTTTTTCTGTTTGATCCCCAGTAAGTACCCACAGACGAAACACCGCGAAGTAATCTCTCAAATGTGTTCTTTGTTTGAATTGCAAGTGATTTACGATCCACCAAAAAGAGGACGTTCTGTGCGTTATTGGAACGCAAAAAGCGCGAGATTATCAGTGAGGCCAACACTGTTTTGCCGGTCCCCGTGGCCATCTCTAAAAGAAAAGCATGCTTGCCTCCGTCAAAGTTTTCAGAAATTGAGTTCCATGCATCAATTTGATATGGGCGAAGCGTAACGTTGTCTGTGACGTCGCTAAAATAATTCTCTGTGACCGGATCTTCGCTAAACTTCTTTGCGAGATTCATTGCGCGCGAGCTCTGGCGACGCATTAGGTCTTCTTGCGAAAAAAATGCCGGTACAACAGTGGCATCGCCTCCGCCGTCTAGATCCCATAGGTAAACCAGCTTATCGTTGGCGAGGTAAATGAACCGGACCTTTGGATACTGCGCTTGTATGTAATCAAACGCTTGTTTCTTTGCGCTATATGGATCTATGTCAGGTCGCTTCGCCTCAATGAGAGCGATAGCGTGCCCCGAAGTATCCTTGAGTACGTAGTCAGCTCTGCCGGCGTCTCCGTGATCTTCGAAAATACACTGAGAGGAGTTTTCAATGTCCCATCCGGCCTCCCGGAGCTTCTTATCGATAATGATTCGTGAATATGCTTCGTTCATAAAATTTATTTTGTCTTGGTCTTAGCCATAAACCTCTCAAACTCAGTACGATCAATCCGGTATTCCTTGCCGATCTTGTGAGCGACTAGCCGGCCGGCTTTGATGTACCGGTAAATGGTCATCACGTTGACCGACAGGAGCTCGGCCAGTTCCGTTGGCGTGTAGTATGCTTGCGGTTCTTTTTTCATGGCTTTTGTGTCTATAAATCATACTTTACTTTTGTTGACATTACAATACCGACGCGAGTAGAATGAAGCTCAAGATGAGCATTTCAGATTTAATAACTTGGATCAAAAATTTCCTAAAAAAGGAAGATAAAACCGCACTTCAACTTTACACCAAGGAGTATTTGGAGTACTTCGACCATTTGTTTAGTCGCGCAGCAAATGCGAACGGCTTTAATTATCTGTACACAATTTTACGCGTGGAAGGTATGACAAGCGGTCACTGGGACGCGTTTGTCGAAGCGGAAGATACGGCCATGGATTTTAGCAAACTTCTCCGGAAAATGGGAAAGAAAGAGGAAAAGAGGAAAATTAGGATGGCTCTGTTTTTATACTGCCATTCTACCGAAATGTCGGTGCCTTATGAAGTAATTGCGAACCTTTTACGTGTATCAATGGACCAACCTTACAAGATGTACCCGTTTGCTCACCTTATCAGGATGGAGAAAGCAAAAACTAGCTTATTTGCGAAGCGTCATTTGCCCTACCCAAAGCAAAAAATTAAACACATTAAGGAGTTAGCTGCCACTGCCGGCGAAGAAAAAATCGGTGAGATTTTTGACAGTTTCTTCCGCAACGATGTAAGGAATGCTTTCTATCATTCTGACTACACAATTACCGATGATGAGTTCAGAATAATTCAAGGTGGCGAGATCGGTAAAGAAGTAATTTCACTTGAAGATATATCGGAAATCCTTGCGCGATGTTTTGCCTTTTACTCTGCGTTTTTTATAACCTACAACCGGATTCGAAGGGGTCTAGCTGAAGGTCAGCGCTACCAGCGAATGCCTAATTACGAAGTACTTGAGCTACTGTCACGCAAGGATGAAGGACTAACGGGATTCAAGATCCATTTTCCAAATGGAGGCCATGCAATGTTTGAACGTAAAAAGTATGAAGGCACTACAGGTGTGAATTTTATGATTGAGGAGGAAGGCATAAGTTTGAATGTAGGCGAACTAAGTAGCTACCGAAACGCGACAGGTTGGTTCGTCGACGGAAAACCGTTTGTGCAGCTCGGTACAAGATACAATCGTGTAGGACACTGGTACCCAATTGTATTTCACAGAGATTCACAACCCCTGCAAACTAGAGCTCACCAAGCAACAACAGATAAAGTCGTGCAAGGTTGCTTGTTCTATATATACGCAACAGGTCATATGGCTATTGAGTTTGTAATTAAATCTGAAGCCGCTCTTTTTGATGGAGATACCTTGTCGTTGCCACTTTCGAGTAAAAAGAAAAGGATAACTGTACATAAGGTTGCAGAAACTCCAAGCGGTAAATTTGTTTATGATGCCACTTTTCATTTAGACAAAGACGACCCAGCAACGGTACGCGCAGCTCTGGATGAAATAGAGAAATTGATTGCAGGATTCAAATTAAAAGACGGCAAACTTCGTTGGCGATTGAAATACCAACTGTACAGTAGTCCTAGTGATAATGATGTTGAACCTAATGATGATGGTTCTTTCACTATCGTACTCAATATGGACGACCCTCGACACACAATGGTGACTTCAAACCTTTCGATGTTTCCAAAATCCGATTGGAAAATTAAGGAGGGGTGGATTTAATTATCATGGGAACTTCTACTATATTTTCAATTTTACCAAATGATTTTTTAATACAACTCGTGGCGATGACCGGAAAGTCCGTCGCGGGAATGTTTTGGCAAGCAGTGACAATGCTCTGGTCCGGTTACTGGCCGTGGATCATTCTCATCCTCGTCGTGATCGTCGTCTACGAATTGCTAACGTGGAATGGTAGGTGGCACTACAACTCGCGCAACGGGTTTTCGCCTGGGTTTAACCGCTTGGTGGGCAGCGGTGTGTTCGCGCTTTATTCAGCGATTTTCTATGCTTTCATTCACTTCGTTTTCGGAGATAATATCTATTTAGAACATGTCTGGCCTTACATGATCCACGCTTTGGCTTTCCCGTTAACGTGGCTGACATTAAGAAAAACCGGCTTTTGGGTTTATTAGAATTCTCTAATAACTAGACATAACTATAAAGAAAAGGATCTAAATAAATATATATGGATTCAATACTTAAAAACATAAATGATCCGGGACTTCATGCGCTTGTTGGCTGTATTACCATGAATATGGGTAAGGAAAAAATAGCCGAGCGTTTTAAGGAGATTCAGAGCCAATACCCACAATACGATAAAACGTTTTTGTGGCTTTTGGCCTACTCGCAGGAACATTCACCTGACACTCAACGATATATTGAGGCGAATTATAAAAAATTCCATCAATGCTTGGATTCAGGATTTCCCAAAAAACTATCGGCTATAAATAGGTTTGAGTCGCATATGTGGGAGATGATATTGTGTGACACTCTCTCTGCTTCTGGGAAGTTAATACCCAAGTCGGCCGCTGGTGCGGATTTGATTCTCGAAACACCAAAAGGGCAACTTATCCAGATTGAAGCGATTGCACCAGATGAAGCTGAGGATGAGGGTCTTCGTGCTGAAAGGCCAGATTATTCTAAAGGCAACATGTTTTCCTCTGGTGGAAATATAGAAGATATGGAGAATCCAATACTGCTGAGATGCACTCATGCCTTTGATCAAAAAGCCAACAAGGCGTACAAGAAAGACCAACCATTTATTATTGCAATAAACACGAGCAAGGTTGTGGGTATAGTATCTCTCGATGATTTCATAATCAGACGTGTCCTGCTTGGTTTAGGATGCGTGACAATTACGCGCAAACCTGACGGGTCTCATCAAACGGGCTTACAGCAAAAAAATGATCTGAAGAAACCAAACGGGGGCATTTTTCCGGTTGCTCGTTTCAGAGATCCAAATTACAAGCACGTTAGCGGCGTTATCTATACATCCCAAAGCTCAATAGGACTGATTCCGGGTGGGTGGGGATGGTCTAATAGCGGTATTTTCTATGTTCCAAATCCAATGGCAACGCATAAGGTTGATGTTGATTTTAACTTCTTTAAAACGATTATTTGTGACGAGGTAGCTTATCGTGAAATTCCTGCAAAAAGGGATTTTGTAACGAGCTTCTAAATAGGAAAAAATTAGTCGATATGTTTCTAACGGCCGGCGCCGCTCGTTAATACTTCTCCTACTTCATGCCCACTATGTGACCTACACGGCCACTAATTCCTTACTGGAATTGCCTAAATTAGCGCCTTTGATCAGTTCGTATGCTTCAAAAACATAGCTCTCTAGTTGGTTCCAATTCTCAGGCAGTATGTCCACTAAAAACAGAAAGACTTCGCTATTTGCGGAGTCTTTCTGTTTTCATTTAGTAAGCATGATCGGAGTTGAACAAGGAAAGGGGTCGGGAAAACGTGAGTTTTCCCGTGGCGGAACACATAAACCGAGGGGTTTGTGAGCGCAAACCGCACAGGCGGTCATCCTCGTCTCCGCTAAGCTAGGTATTATTCTTTATTTTCCGCTATTTAAAGATTACAAAATCATTAAGTACTAGAATATCAATATCACTCCTTACAAAGGTTGAATATGCGTCATTGGGGGTATTCACAATAGGCTCTCCTTTTAAATTAAAGGAGGTGTTTAAAAGCATCGGAATATCGGTTGTGTTATAAAACCGTTCAATTAATTTATAAAATCTTGGTGACTCTTCTTTGAAAACCATTTGAGGACGGGCCGTACCATCTACATGAGTGATAGCAGGAATGAGTTCCTTTTTATTATTGCGTACGTTAGTGACATACAACATAAATCGCGCAGGAAAATTAGTTTGTCCATTCGGTAAATCGAAGAACGCGTGTGCTTTATCTGCTAGTACCGATGGTGCAAACGGACGATAAGGCTCACGGAACTTTATTTTAGTATTAATAATGTCTTTCATATCAGCGCGTCGTGGATCGGCTAAAATGGAACGATTTCCAAGGGATCTTGGTCCCCATTCAAATTTTCCATGAAACCAGCCAACCACCTTACCCATTACTAAATTTTGAGAAATAACATCTATCAACTTGTCTTCGTCTTCAAAATAACGATATTGGATATTCTTTTCGTCTAAAAATTTTTTTATTTCTCTATTACTATATTCTGCACCATAATACGCGTGATTCATTACATAGTTACGTGGTGTATCAAATACTTGATGCTCAATAAGCAGTGCGGCACCTAATGCGGCGCCCGCATCTCCTGCTGCGGGTTGTATAAATATGTTTTTAAATGGTGCGTGTTTTTTTATTTTCCAATTAGCTGCTGAATTTAAACCAACGCCTCCCGCGATACACAAGTTCTCACACCCAGTAACGTCGTAAGTCTCCTTTGCTAAGTGGACGAGGGCCTCCTCTAAAACCACCTGAATTGAGGCTGCAATATCTGCATAATGCTCCTGCTCAAGTGCTAACGTATTATATTCACCATTTTTTGGTTTTTCTCCAAAATAATGTGGCCACCCCGTTTCGCGGGTAAAAAATTTTGATTCCGAACTTCTCGGCTTCCCAAACAAACGCACAAACTTTCCTGAATATGTATTCGAAAGAGACTTGTGAAAACTAAAATATGAAAGGTCTAACTCATACGAACCATCTTTAAAAAAGGTGATGAGTTCTTTTACTTTATTCACATATTTCGGTTTCCCATAAGAAGCCATGCCCATAACCTTATACTCTCCTTCGTTCACCTCAAAACCAAGAAAAGTGGTGAATGCTGAATATAACAAGCCAAGAGAATGGGGGAAATTGATTTCTTTGATAATTTTTATTTTGTTTCCATCACCAATGCCAATTGTAGTAACCGCCCATTCCCCTACTCCATCTACAGTAAGGATGGCGGCTTTTTTATATGGTGAGCAGAAAAATGCGGAAGCAGCATGAGAAAGATGGTGCTCGGAAAAAAGAATATTATCTGCATCGACGTCTAATTCTTTGCTAATAAGGAGTCTTATCCAAAGAGTATCAAGAAAAGAGTGTTTCATAGATTCTACGAACACGCCCGGAGCTCTTGGAAAGGTTAATAAATTTGTTTTTAAAATTCTCTCGAATTTAAGAAATGGTTTTTCATAAAATACTATATAGTCGAGGTCTTTTATATTTATCTTGCCCTCTTGTAACACAAACTTTATTGCGTGAGCAGGAAAACCAGAATCGTGTTTTTTGCCAGAAAAACGCTCTTCTTCGGCCATCGCTATAGGAAGGCCATCCACAAGAAGCGCTGCTGCTGAATCGTGGTAATAAAATGATAATCCTAATATTTTCATCTTGAAGTCTGCTATTCAGTTTTAAAATCAGAAAAAACATTTAGCGTTTTCTCCTTCAAAACCCACTTCGAGTCTCGTTTGTGGGGAAAAAATTGTTTATACATAAAAGCTCTAAATAGCACGACGAATAGCGGAAAAATAGTAAAATAAAAAAAACCAAGTATCATGATGGTTATGATGTTGCCCACATGATACGTAATTCTTTTAAATTTGTACAAAATTTTTTTGACCACTTGTAGTATTTCCTTGTACTAAGATGCTTAAAAAATAGTATAAATAAGTGGCCCAAGAGGAGAACTCTGAGCGAAAATCATCAGAAAGAAGAAAATACTCAAAACAATGAGCATTGGTATTATCCACCACATTCGATTCCGCCAAAAAAAAGAGAGTAGGCTTTTCAAAATAGAAAATCGCACGCTTAATGAAATCAATGTCTTCTTTATGCTATTCATTGCCTTGAGTATTCATGATAGTAGTAAAACTAGGTAAAAGGAAATTAATATTATTATGAAAATATTCCGTAAGAGTATTGGCTACTACCTCATTGCCAAATGAATTAAGATGAGTGTCGCGTGGTTGAAAAACAGCGATTTCTTTATTTTTTTCTCTTAAAGGAGTGAGGGGATCTAAAAACCTTATTCCATTTTTTTCAAAAACCTCTTTAAGTAGTTTTTGTGGCAAATGTATATCAAGAGTGGTCGCAGAAAGGCCAGCATGCTTAGTTACCACCTGAAACAAGCTGTTATTAACCTGAAGTTCATCGGGAATAATTACAACAAGAAATCTTGCGTTAATAGATTCAGCAGTTTTTTTAACATCCAAGATTCTTTGAATAACTTTATTAAAGTCATTATACGCCCCAAGATTGGCGCCATACACATTAAGACGTCCGGACTCTATTTCCAAAAATTTCTTATTATCGAAACTTGGTAGGAAGGGGTCATATTTTGAATCAATGGCATAATCGAACGCTCCATATATATTTGCAACTGCTTGTGATTTTTTATATTCGCTACTTGCTAAATATTCTCGCATTTTTACACTGTTTATAAGAACCGACAAAAAGGTGCTTTTATAAAAAATAGACGGGTACTTACTAGTGCTTATTGTGTTATTTTGTACATCTCTAAGATTTGAACTGTCGTCGGTAAAATCATTACCAACAAAAAAACTCAAAATAACAAGATTGGGTTTATACAAAACACCTTCAACATCCATAGCTTTCTTATAAATAGCGGGACCCACACAAGAGATGCCGAGGTTAATTCCTTGAATCTTGAGATTGTATTTAGAAGATAGAAAATCTTTGAGATTGTCATCAAATTTTTTAAAAAAGTTTAATTTGTAAGGAACAACTCCAACCGCAAAAGAATCGCCAAGTAACAAAGTACGATATGTATTATTTGGCTTTGCATATGACGACTCTTCGCTCACAAAACCATGAGAATTGACAATAAAATTCCTAAAACGGGATCCCGGTTTTAAAGAGCATGGCGTGCTTTTTTGAAGAGACACCCAGTCAACAATTTTATCAAAATCGATTTTTTCATGAGGATTGTATGCGAGAATTTTTAAAGAACGATCATTGTCTACAAGTATTCGAGTGCCCACCTCTAAAAGAATGACGGTGATAATTGTTGAAATAAAAAATTTAATTATTATTTTCATGTCTGCATTTTCCAAAAAATGTTCTTTTGTAGAGTATAACAGAATAATTCAATTGCTGTAATTTCATCCAGTTTTATTGACTTTCTTACTTAATTCTTGCATAGTATCTGTTACAGTTCATTTACAATTGATTCTTATTTATTCATCTATGAATCCCTTGGCGGAATGCCGGATTCTCATACTACAGCGGAATGCTGTAAGGAGGTGTTATGATATGGCTCACCGAATCGCAAATTGCAGAATTTGTAAAACACTATCCCCCACTTGAAGCGCTTTTGGTTTTAGACGACCATCGAGCACTGAAAGAAGAGGTACCGAGACTCGTTGCAATACGAATTGCTCGCATTGATGAAACACTCCTCTATTTTCATGGGAGTCATATCGACGGCGAACGAAGTTATCTTTCTCAAAAAGGAGACGCTCTCGCAGGAAAAAGACTCGAGCGAATCTTCGTCTATGGAGCGGATAATAAAATTATCGGTTCTACCTCAGGCAAGGAACGGGGAAGCGACGGAAAATCGTTTGTTCGCGTAAAAGATATTATTGGAAAAGATCCCAATCTTGTGCGCTACATTATCGTGCTTTCTCGAACTGCCTGGTATGCGCATGACAAGTCACATGTAGGATTCGAGCGCTTCGGCAAACTCGAATCCGTTGAAAAAGAGGTGGTCATCTACCGAACACCGAGCAAAATGAAAGGTGGTATAGCACGTATTATAGAAAGAGCACGACTTGATGAAAATGTAATTCTTTCTACGCATGACCTCACTGAAGGACTCGTCCGAGACGAACAAGAATTCAAAGAAGTAAGCGAAACACTCAATATACTCGCGAAACGCTTTGTTGATGGGGTGTACAACAAGGGGCTTCGCTCACGCATAGACAAATCCAAAAGCAAGGGCATGTCAGGAATGTTTGGAAGCGTAAAGATGCTTTCTTACACGATGGCAGGACGCGTGATGCTCACTCTCTCACGAGGAGATATACAAATCACCTTCATCGCAGCAGAAGATGGCGACCCAAGA
>JBAYJE010000007.1:0-46346 GCA_041665265.1 Minisyncoccota bacterium
AACCCCCGACCTACTCGGTGTAAACGAGTCGCTCTACCGCTGAGCTAAGCGCCCGAAATTCTCAAACCTGTCGGTCCGGCAGGACTCGAACCTGCAACCGGACGTGTATAAGACGTCTGCTCTGCCATTGAGCTACGGACCGTGTTCATCCTGCAGAATCTAAACTTTATAGTACCGCAGGAGGAACCTAATAATCAACTTATTTACTCACGACCGACACCACCTCTTCTTCTAAACGAAATATTTGAGGCTTCAATCCGAACTTTTTCACAAGTGTATAAAATTCCTCTTGTTCGAGTGTTTCTTTTTCCATAAGCGCCTCTGCGATACCATCAAGTACCTTTCTATGTTTTACCATTATTCCTTTCGCAAGTGTAAGTGCTTTCTGAATATAACTATCTATTTCTTCATCAATAACAGTACTTACCGCTTCCGAATAATCTTTCTCAGTTGCGATTTCGCGGCCCAAGAAAACCATCTCTTTTACTTTTCCAAATGAACGGGGACCAAGCTTCTCACTCATGCCATATTGCGTTACTAATCGGTGTGCAATATCTGTTGCATTTTGAATATCGCTTGAGGAACCAGTTGTCACGTCTTTAAACACGGTCTGCTCTGCGGCAAATCCACCAAATGCTACCGCAAGATCTGCAACAAATTGCGCTTTTGTGCGAAGTCGTGACTCTTCAAGAGGGAGTTTCATGGTATACCCGCCTGCCATACCGCGACTTATTATTGAAACTTTATGTACGGGGTCGGCATCCTTAAGTGCTGCAGAAATAAGTGCGTGACCCGCTTCGTGATAGGCAGTAATTTCTTTATCTTTCTGATTAATGACACGACTCTTTCGTGCAGGACCCAAAAGTACCTTCTCAATGGAGTTTAGAAAATCTTCCTGCATCACTACTTTACGATTGTGACGCGCCGCAAGAATCGCTGCTTCGTTTGCAAGGTTTGAAAGATCTGCTCCTGCAAATCCTGGCGTTCGTTTTGCTACCATACGCATATCTACTCCTGCATCAAGGGGCTTCCCTTTGGTATGAATCTTTAAAATCTCTTCACGATCTTTTAAATCTGGCATATCAAGAATCACTCTGCGATCAAAACGTCCTGGACGAAGAAGTGCCTGGTCTAATACGTCTGGTCTATTCGTGGCTGCAATTACAATTGTGCTTGTGTCACGCTCGAAGCCATCCATTTCTACAAGAATTTGGTTCAAGGTCTGTTCGCGTTCATCGTGTCCACCGCCCATACCTGTCCCACGTTCTCGTCCTACCGCATCAATCTCATCAATAAAAATAATTGAAGGAGCAGAACGTTTTGCTACCTGGAACAAATCGCGCACGCGTGATGCGCCCACACCCACAAACATTTCTACAAATTCTGACGCGGAAATATGAAAGAAGGGGACGCCCGCTTCACCTGCAACTGCGCGTGCAAGAAGTGTTTTTCCTGTACCTGGGGAACCCATAAGCAATACACCGCGAGGAATTTTTGCACCAATAGCTACGAATTTTTTTGGACTTTTCAAAAACTCAACCACTTCCAAAAGCTCTTCTTTTGCTTCTTTTAATCCTGCAACATCCTTGAATGTAATTTTGTCGCGTGAAGGAGAAAAGAGACGAATATTTACTTTTCCGAATGAGAACGCCTGATTCGCCCCTCCTTTCGCCTGGCGGAAAATCCACCAAAAAATAAGTGCCATCACAAGAATTGGCAAGAGAATTGGCAAGAGAATACTAAGCCAATATTTCGAACCACTCTCATCTTGAATTTTAAATTCAACCGCTTGTAACTGTTCAGAAGTTACTCCGTAACTTTTTAATGTCTCTAAAAACCCCGCTTCTGATTCTTTGCGTGAAATCGCGGACTCTCCATTTACGAGAGTAAGTTGCAACTCATTTCCATTTACTAAAATATTTTTTACTTCCTTTGTTTCAATTTTTTTAGCCACTTGATCGATGCTCAATACGGTTGGTTCTTTTGTCTCAAGCCCCATAAGTGCGGAGAAAAGGAGTGCGGTAACAAGAAGTGAGAGCACAACCCAGATAACATTTTTTCCTAATGGTTTCATAATTTATTTGTGTACGTATCAAATATAGCCGAATGAGGGGGGTCACGCAAATAAAAATAATCCCCGCAATTTGCGAGGATTATTTCTCTTTATTTCTTTGGTTTTAATGAAATACGTCTGTCTTGTGGCTTGATGCTTTCAATCACAAACGGGAATTCTTTTCCAATGCTCAGACGTTTTTTCATCTCCTCTGCGCCGCCAAACTCGGTGACGTGCACATATCCTTGAAATGTTGAGTCAAGATTAATAATGGCGCCAAAAGGATTAAAGAGATATACCTTACCCATTACTTCCTGACCCTCTTTAAAATGCTTTTCTACTTCTGGCCATGGATCTTCCTTAAGGGCTTTAAGAGAAAGAGAAATCTTTCCGTCCTTAATATCCACAATCTTTGCTTTCACTACCTCGTCTACTGCTACTACATCCTTTGGATTTTCTATAATGCGATAATCAAGCTCTGATACGTGAATAAGACCTTCTACTGCGGGGTTGTCGGTAAATTTCACAAAAACACCAAAATCTGCGACTCCGGATACAATTCCTTCAATCACTTGTCCTGCCTCATAATTTTTTACAAGCTCTTTTGAAGATACTTCTGTTGCTTCCTTTTCAGAGAGGATCAATTTCCCTGTACGAGGATTTGCATCAATAATTTTTACCATGAGCTCTTGACCCACTAATTTCTGGAGCGCGCTCGTCACTTCAATTTTTTCTGCTGAAGTTATTTTTGGATAATGCTCGTTTGCGAGCTGAGATACTGGCAAAAACGCAGACACGCCACGCACATTTGCCATAAGTCCACCTTTGTTTGATCCAGTAATCTTAATCGAAAATGGTTCGTCCTTCCCTTTTAACTCATCAATCTCTCCCCATGATTTTTGGCGTCCTGCCTCTGCAAGTGAAAGTTCTACGTAACCATCTTTATTATCAATCTCAAGAACTTTTGCGTGCATCTTACCTCCCATTTCAAGTCCTTTTACTAGTTCACGTGCATTTTGTAATTCACCGCGATATACGACACCCGTGCCGTGGCGTCCGAGGTCAACCAAAATCATACGCGATCCTTTCTCCATCACTGTTCCCTCAACTAAATCTCCTATTTTTAATGAGGAGAAGGCTTGTGGGTTTGTTTTCACAAGCTGTGCGAGAATGAGTGTTCCATTCTTTACAGTATTCATATCGAGTCTAAGAATAGGGTGTTTTGGTCGAGTCGTCAATCCCGTGAGAGGTAAAAAACAAGGTTTTCATTCACTATTCATAATTTTCGGCTATTCGTAAGAAGTTACCTCTAACGAGGTCGGTCCTGCCCACGCGAAAAATGGTCTTCCGCGATACTTTTCCGTTGAAAAATAGGTTGAAGTGCCGTATAATTCTTGTACACATATGATTATTACCTATCAAGGGGGCAATTATTTTAAAATTCAATCGGGGGATTTTGCTATTCTTATTGATCCAGAAAATCAACGCTCTTTTCGAGGCACTCATATCGTGTTAAACACGGTGAAACCAGCATTACTTGAGACCCCTGAGTCTGGAGAAGGAGTACCCATTTGGATTGATAATCAAGGAGAATATGAGGTTCAGGGCATCCGCGTCCAAGGATGGAGTGCGGGATATGACGAAAAAGAAAAAAAAGAGAGAACGGTGTATCGAATTCTCTTTGATGAAATGACTATTGCGGTACTAGGGGGCCTCACTACAGAACCAAGTACCGAGCTTATTTCTGAACTTGCCGATACCGATATTGCAATTATTCCTGCAGGAGGAAAACCATGTCTTTCACAAAGTGCTGCCGCAAAAATGGTGCGTCAACTTGAACCAGGCATTATTATTCCTTCGTATGCGAACGACCCCAAGCCTTTCTTTAAAGAGTTGGGTAAAATGGAAATAATAAAAGAAGAGAAATTAGTCGTAAAGAAAAAAGATATTGAAGCGAAGGCGATGAAGGTGGTGTGGCTCCAAGGATAATCTTATACATGAAATTCCGTATCACGGACTTTATTGAACAGTTAAGAACGAAGGACGAGGAGACAAAAAAATGGTGGGTTGTAGGAGCGTCTGCTATTAGTATGATTATTATTGTCTTTCTTTGGGTGCTCTACCTTAACATCACACTTCCTTCTATTGATACGCCTGTAAGTACAAGCACAATCCCAGTAGCAACTGTTGCGCCAAAAAAGACTTCCCCATTCGGAACTTTTATGGAAGGATGGAGTGTGGTATCGAAAGACATTCGGACAAAATGGAAATCGTTTTCGGATAAAACCACAGAAAGTATATCAGGAATAGGAGAGGGACTTAAAGGAAGTGAGATGATAATTCAAGGAGACGTTTTACAATTCACTCCAAGCACCTCATCAGAACCAGTACCTCCCACAAAACTTCCATAATTTTTCATCTATGCCTAAAAAAAATAAACCATCCGAACCAGAAATTCCACAAAGAACTGCACATATTGAGCCGCAGGAGATTACTTCGGAACTCAAGGAGTCGTATTTAAGTTATGCGATGTCCGTGATTGTTTCCCGCGCACTTCCTGATGTTCGTGATGGATTAAAACCTGTGCAACGCCGCATCCTCTGGTCTATGTGGGACATGGGACTTCTCCACTCAGCAAAATTTAAAAAATCAGCAAACGTCGTTGGTGAAGTAATGGGTAAGTATCACCCTCATGGTGACTCTGCTATTTACGATGCGTTGGCGCGTATGGCACAAGACTTTTCTCTCCGCTATCCCTTAATTGATGGGCAGGGAAACTGGGGTTCAATTGACGGCGACGCACCCGCCGCAATGAGGTATACCGAAGCCAGACTTACTAAAATCTCCGCAGAGCTTCTTGAGGACATTGAAAAAGATACTGTCGGCTGGAATCCAAACTACGACAACTCACGTGTGGAGCCTGCATACCTTCCCGCAAAACTTCCTCACCTTCTTTTGAATGGTGCGGTAGGTATCGCGGTAGGTATGGCAACCTCTATTCCTCCTCACAATCTCACGGAGGTAATCGACGCGGTTGTTTATCTTTCAAAAAATCCTGACGCAACCACCCGCGATCTTCTCCAGTTTATTCCTGGACCAGATTTTCCAACCGGTGGCATCATTTATGATCGAAAGGGAATCGAAGAAGCATACTCCACAGGGCGTGGCTCCATCACCATGCGCGCAGTTGCCGAAATCGAAGAGCGTAAATCGGGAAGTTTTCAAATTATTGTTTCTGAAATTCCTTATCAGGTAAATAAATCTGATCTTATTACAAAGATTGCGGAACTCGCTCAAGAAAAAAGGATTGAGGGAATTCGTGACTTACGCGACGAATCTGATCGTGAAGATAAAGTGCGCATTGTGATTGAATTAAAAAATGACTCCTCGCCACAAAAAGTATTGAATCAACTTTACCAATACACCGAGCTTCAGAAAAATTTCTATTTTAATATGTTGGCGCTCGTGAATGGCATTCAACCACAGGTGCTTTCATTAAAAGAGGTGCTTAGTGAATATCTTGCACACCGAAAAATTATTATTCGCCGCCGCACCGAATTTGACCTTAAAAAAGCGGAGGAGCGTGCACACATCTTGATTGGTCTTGTTACCGCACTCGATGTTATCGATAAAATTATTACGACAATTAAAAAATCAAAAGACAAAGATGCGGCGCGTGAGAACCTCATGAAGCAATTCAAACTTTCTGAGATTCAAGCAAACGCGATTCTCGAGATGAAGCTCCAGGCACTTGCTGCGCTTGAGCGCATTAAACTCGAGGACGAATTAAAAGAAAAGAAAAACTTCATTGCAGAATGCCAGGCAATTTTGAAATCGGTAAAAAAGATGCTTGAAATTGTGCAAGAAGAATTAAACGGTTTAAGAAAAGCATACCCAAGCGAACGAAGAACAAAGGTTATTGCCTCAGGTCTTACTGAATTTAGAGAAGAAGACCTCGTGCCACAAGAAGAGGCGATTATTACCATGAGCCAGGATGGTTACATTAAGCGCATGGCGCCTGGTACTTTCAAAACCCAAAAGAGGGGCGGAAAGGGACTTATTGGCTCCGAACTCAAAGAAGAAGATCTCGTCTCTCAGATTATTGCTGCTAATACCCACGATAATGTACTCTTCTTTACTGATAGAGGACGCGTCTTCCAAACAAAAGCATATGAGGTTCCTGTTGCTTCACGTACTTCAAAGGGAAAGTCTGTACACAACTTCCTTACTATTCCTCCTACCGAGCGAATCTGTTCTATTGTGAGTTATGCCGATAAGGCGGATAAAGAGAAGGGGGCTGCCATGAAGTTCCTTGTTATGGCAACACAAGACGGCATTATTAAAAAGACACCGCTTTCTGATTTTGCGAATGTAAGGCGTAGCGGCATTATTGCGCTCAAACTCAAAGGAGAGGATTCACTTCAGTGGGCCGCCTTTTCATCAGGAGATGATGAAATAATTCTTGTCACTTCGAATGGTCAATCCATTCGATTCAAAGAAAAAGATGTGCGTCCTATGGGAAGAACAGCCGCAGGAACCAAAGCGGTGCGCCTCAAGAAAGGTGATCATGTGGCCGGCTTCGACATTATTCCAAAAGGTACTGAGGGAAAAACTCAATTCTTTGTGGTTATGGCACACGGGTTTGCAAAACAAACACCGCTTAAAGATTACAAAACACAGAAACGTGGTGGAGGAGGTATCAAGACCGCAAAAATTACCGACAAAACTGGAAATGTTATTGCCGCACATGTTATCCGAGAGGGCATTGAGGAGGCGATTGCATTCTCTTCGAAGGGCCAGGTGCTTCGCACAAAACTCTCCGATATTCGCGTGGTAGGACGCGCTACTCAAGGCGTAAAAATAATGAATCTTGAGAAAGGGGATGATCTTATTGGTATTGTGTGCCTCTAAGTCCCGTTAGAGTTTTTACTTATTCTTTTCTAATTTTTACTAAATAATATTTGCCCTTTAGTGTGTTGGTAAAGCTCTAACGGGATAGTCTTTTCCGATTGAAATTGTAGAGTGTATAATAAGGGGAATGACAAAACCTCAGCTTTTATTTCTCGGAGGCATTGCGATTATTATTCTTTTTTTTGTTCTTTTGTTTTCAGGAATTATTCCCGGTCTCCAGACAAAAGAGCCCGAAGCAATTAAAGCGGAGCTCTCTATGTGGGGGACAGACCCCGACAATGCGTATGCTGGTCTTTTTACATCGTTTTCTGAAAAATATCCTGGTGTAAGAATTAGTTATAAAAAATTTAATACTCAAGACGACTATGAAAATGCCCTTCTTGAAGCTTTTGCATCTTCAAAAAGCCCGGATATTTTCATGGTAAGTGATAAGGAATTTCCACGTTTTATTAATAAAATCTCCCCTATCCCTTCACAAACATTTTCTCTTCTCCAATTAAGAAGCGCCTTCCCACAAGTTGTGGAACAAACATTTGTACAAAAAGGGCTAACCTATGCGCTGCCCTTTTCAATTGACTCACTCGTTCTTGTTTATAATAGAGATATTTTTAATACTGCCAGCATCACTACCCCACCAGAAACATGGGAACTATTTAAAGAACTTGTTCCTCAGCTTACCAAGAAGGATAAGGCGGGGAACATTCTTCAGGTAGGAGCTGCGTTTGGTGGCTCTGAAAAAAACATAAGAAATGCTACAGATATTTTAAACTTGCTTATGATTCAGTCTGGAACAAAAATGGTTGATTCTGAATTTACCAAAGCCATGTTTTCATCAAAAGAGGGGCTGAATGCAGTTGAGTTTTACGCTCAGTTTGCAGACATAAAAAAAGAGACATATACCTGGAACGACTCACTTCCTTACTCCATTGATTTTTTTAGCCAAGGAAAAGTGGGGATGATGTTCGGGTATTTAAGTGATATTAAAGAGATTGAATCGCGAAATGCATTTTTGAATTTTGGTATTGCTCCAATGCCACAACCAAAAGAAGCAACAAGGTCGGTATCTTACCCTTCGTATGCGGGGTACGCTGTTTCTCGCCAATCACAAAATAAAACCATTGCATGGGATTTTATTGTGACAAGTGCTACTAATTCAATCACTGCAAAAACATATTCTGATGCTCTTCAAGTGCCTCCTGCATTAAATGCTCTCATCAGAAATGCTCTTGGCGATGTGCGTATGAGTGTCTTTGCCCGACAAGCACTTACTGCTAAGTCGTGGCCACAAATTAACCCCTCAGAAATTACTCGTATATTTTCAACATTAATAGAAACTATAAACTCAGGAAAATTGGTTCCGAAAGAAGCGCTTCCTCAGGCCGAAAGTCAGATAAATGAGCTTTTTACAAAAAGTAAGTTATAATACACTCATGAAGAAAATAATGCTTTTTCTTTTTATAGGCTTAATCGTTGTCGTTGGTTTTTCTTCTTCTCTTCACTCTGCCTCTGCTCAAACTATTGTCACAAGTATTTGGAGAGGTGCTGCGTGCGCAACAGGAGACGTACCCACGGGAGAATGTGGTCTTTGTGATGCAATCGTTGTCGCAAAGAATATCGTACAAATACTTTTCCAATTCGCATTTCTGATAGCCGTTGGTATGATGGTGTGGGGAGCACTTCAAATGGTAATTGCGGGAGGGGACGAAGGAAAAATCACCGACGCAAAAGCAACTATTACAGATGCAGCGCTCGGGCTTGCGATTGCCCTTGGTTCTTGGCTTATCGTAAACGTTTTCCTCAATCTCCTTGGTGGTAGCTCACCTCTTCCTTGGGCCACTATTTCCTGCACATAATTTATTTTATGAAACAAACAAAATTCTTATTCTTCTTTATTCTCCTTGGTGTCCTCGTGCCTTTCGCATTTTCATCTGCGGTTGACCTTCCCAATCCGCTTGGTTCTGGCACTACAAGCTTCGCGGTTTTATTAGACTCCATTATTAATATTCTTATTTACCTTGGGGCACCTATCGTCACTGGTGTTATTCTCTGGGCTGCATTTACCCTTACTTCCTCAGGAGGAGAACCAGACAAGGTGACTCAGGGGAAAAATGCTATTTTGTACGCCGTTATTGGGTATGCTATAATTCTTCTTGCAAAGGCTATTGCGTTGATTATAAAAGATTTTCTCACGTCGTAGCACCGGAAAGGTCGAAAGGTATCATTTAATTATTTATTTTTATGAAAAAAATTATCTCATTGTTCTCAATTGCATCAGCAGCCCTTCCTTTAGTAATGTTTGCGCAGGTAACTGGAGGACCTACTGCTACCGTTGCTGGTCTTTATGGTGTTGTTGAAAGAGTAATAAACTGGATAGCTGCTATTTTCTTCCTTCTTTCTACTGTCTATATTCTTATGGCCGCCTATAAGTATCTTATGGCAAAAGGAGATGCGGAAGAAGTAAAAGAAGCTCAAAATATGCTTATCTATGCAGTGGTTGGCATCGTGGTTGCAGGACTTGCATATGCACTCCCTAAAATTGTAGTCAGCTTCCTTGGTGTAACTACGGTAAGTAATCCTACATAATAATTAGTTTCTTTGATTAGTTATTTCTTAAGCCTCCCACTTTCTTTAAGTGGGGGTTTTTGTTTTAATGAATGCTAGAGCCTCCGTGGCGGAACTGGCATACGCGCGGCGCTTAGGACGCCGTCCCTAACGGGTTAGAGGTTCAAATCCTCTCGGAGGCACTCTTATTCTTATGCATGTATCACTTAGTCGAACTTGGATTTTTGTCAGTTTATTGCTTGGTATTAGTTTTATTCTTCATTTTTGGAGAATTGATATTCCTAATAAGCCCGTATTCGACGAGAATTCATTTTCAACTTATGCTGCCGACTATACAAACAAAATAGCCTTTTTCGATATACACCCACCCTTAGGAAAGGTTGTTTATGCAATACCGCTTTTTTTTACCAACAAAGAAAATCTTAATAATTCGGATTTTTTAAAACAAACAAAAGAAAGTATTCGGGCCTCTACTCTTGTTACTTTTAACACTTTCCCATACCAACTACTACGCGCTATAAGTGCTCTTTTTGGCCTTCTTCTTGTTTCTTCTGTTTTCTTTTTTCTGCGCTCTCTCACGCGAAATAATACTATTGCGCTCATTGGTATGTTTTTTATGGTATTTGAGTCCGCACTCCTTCTTGAAACACGCCTTATCTTATTAAATGGTATGTTTCTTGCATTCGGCTTCCTTGCTCTTGGATTTTTATACAAGGAAAAGCCGAATTTCACGCTTACCGGAATATTTTTAGGACTTGCGCTCTCAATAAAACTTGTTGCGATTGTTTTTTTGGGTCCAATTCTTTTTTATTTTTTTTCAAAACGCTTTTCTTCTTCAAAAAAATCTTTTGTTTATATATGTCTTCTTTCTTTCTTTCTGTTTGTTTTCTTATGGATCTTTCTCAGTAATATACTTTTGCCGACCGGGGAGCGTCTCGCTTTCTATAACTCTTCTTCTAAAGAGTCTATGTTTGGTATTGACACCAACAACTTTTTTTTCTCATTTCAATCTTTGCCAACAATTAAAGCATTTTTTATAGAACTTTCTGCAACAGTGAGCGGTTATACCACAGGAAAATTTCACGTCGTACAAAGTTCGTGGTATTTATGGCCATTTATGATTGTCCCTTTTACTTATTTTCATGACACAATAATTGATTTAATTCTTCTTGGAAATCCTTTTGTATGGATGCTTGGTACGCTATCTGTTATTTTTTCTCTCTGTGTTTTAGCACTTAAGCGTTTTAGAATATGGGTAACAGGAAATATCACAAAATCAGTTCTTCTTGTGGGTTATTTTTCCTCACTTCTTCCCTTTGCGCTTCTCCATCGCTCAACATTTCTTTATCACTATTTTCCTGCGCTCATCTTTAGTATCTGTCTTGCGGCGGTCTATATTTATGAGCACTTCGAGACACTCGATACAAAAAGAAAAAAAAGAGTACTCGCACTTGTGGTAGGGGGAGTACTTCTTGGATTCGCATTTGCAGCGCCTTTTATCTATGCCTTCTAATTTTTAGTAGTTCTTCTTCGTCTCCCGTGAAATGCTTCGTGTACCTCACGGAGTTCTTTATTGGTGATGTGAGTATAGACCTGTGTTGTTGCAATATTTGCGTGACCTAAAAGCTCTTGTACTGAGCGTAGGTCGGCACCATTCATTAAGAGGTCGGTCGCAAACGAATGACGCAACTCATGAGGATGCACCCGCTTAGGAATTCCCGCAAGTTTTGCATAATGATCCACAAGACGCTGCACAGTACGCGGAATAATCTGTCTCAATACTTTTCCGCTCTTCGCAATGCTTATAAAAAGTGCTTCGTCGGGATCAGTACGTTTTTTCAAATACTCTTTTAATGTTTTCTTTGCTCTCTCTGAGAGAAATACCACGCGAATTTTCTCTCCCTTTCCACGCACGGAAAGTTCGCCGCGCTCGAGATCGAGATAACGAGAAAGACCACATATCTCTGATACACGAAGTCCGGTTGAGAAAAGGACCTCAAGAATTGCTCTGTCTCGAATTGCTCGCAAAGAATCACCTTTGGGTGCCGCAAGAAGTCGCTCAAGCTCCTCATAATTCAAAACCTCAATGTCGCGCCGTGCAATTTTTGGTAATTCTATAGTTTCTGGAGGCAAGACCTTGATACCTCGTCTTACTAAGTACTTAAGAAAGTTTCGAAGTGCGATTACATAATAACTCTGCGTAATCTTCTTCGTGCCTCCGCGCGCAAGCGTTACCCGAAATTCACGCACTTTGGAGTCGGTAATCTCATCTACTGCATTCACACCCGTTTTCAAAAAAAATTTAGTAAGATACCGCTCGTAATTTTCTCTCGTTTTTGGTGAGCGATTTTTCTCAATTTCTAAATAATCGAGATATTCCTTAAACAATGTCTGAATTTCACTCATTTCCTTCATTGTACCATCATTGATATTGTGCGACACAAGAAAAGAGCCAGATTTTTGACATAATTCTCCTTTCATAGTAACATCACCTCATGCTCACGAAGAGAAAGAAACAGTCGGCAATCAAGGATTTCCAGACACACGCGACCGATACTGGCTCCGCAGTGGTGCAAGTTGGCCTTCTTACTAAGCAGATCAAGGCGCTTGCAGATCACTTGAAAAAACACACAAAAGATCACCACTCAAGGAGGGGTCTTCTTATGATGGTGGGAAAACGACGTCGATTCCTTCAATATTTGAAGAGAGAAGACGAGAAGAAGTATGAGAAGTTGGTCAAAAAACTCGAAATCGAAGCTTAATAGTTCTGAGGAAATGCCGCGCGCGTTCAACAATCAGCGTGTCGGCATTTTTCTTGATATTCAAAATATCTATCACTCAGCAAAGAATCTTCATCGTGCACGAGTTAACTTTCAAGAGTTGGTAAAAACGCTGGTTCGCGACCGCACTCTTGTTCGCGCTATTGCCTACGTAGTCAAAAGTGAGACCGCACTCGGCGAAGAATCTTTCTTTGATGCGCTTCGCAAAACAGGATTTGAACTTCGTTCAAAAGATATTCAAATTTATCCCGATGGTTCAAAAAAAGCGGACTGGGATATCGGCATGGCGGTAGATTCTATTAGAATGGCGAGCTCCCTTGATACGATTGTGCTGGTCACTGGCGATGGCGATTTTGTCCCTCTTGTCGAATATCTACGCATAGGACTCGGGAAACATGTAGAGGTTGCGGGATTTGGAAGAACTTCTTCGGGGCGCCTTAAGGAATCTACTGACCACTTCACCGACCTTGAGAACGTTTCAAAACTCCTCATCCCCATCAAGGTACATCCTGCGAACATCAAAACAAAAAAACCATTTTCGCCCCGACAGTAACGAAAAGAGAAACGAAAATAATAATAAAATAGACAAACAACATGAACTTAAACAGAAAAATATATACGACAGAGCTTCAGGGAGCAAAGGTAGAAATTGAAGTCTCAGAACTCGCCCACCAAGCAAATGCTGCAGTTATTGGCCGTTTTGGCGACACTGTAGTACTTGCGACAGTAGTTATGGGAACAAAAGAAGTAACGCTCGACTATTTTCCTCTTACGGTAGATTTCGAAGAGCGCTTTTATGCAGCAGGAAAAATTATGGGCGGTCGCTTTGTGCGCCGCGAGGGAAAACCAACCGATGCCGCGATTCTTACAGGACGTATTATTGATCGCACTATCCGCCCTCTTTTCGATCAACGCCTTAGGAGAGAGATACAAGTAGTTATTTCTGTTCTTTCGTATGATGAAATTCATAGTCCTAGTACAATTGCGCTCCTTGCTATCTCAACTGCACTTGGTATTTCCGATATTCCTTGGGGAGGGCCAGTTGCAGGAGTGCGCACAGAAGTAAAAGAGGCTGCGAATGGGAAAGAATATCTTTCGTTTTTTGCGGGCACCGATGAATTCATTAATATGATTGAATTCGAAGGAAAAGAAATCTCTGAAGCAAAAGCAACCGAGCTTTTTGAAACAGGCCAGACAGAAATAAAACGTCTTGTTGAATTTCAAAAAAATATTATTAAGGAGATTGGAAAGAAAAAAGCAGAAATAATAATTCCAGAACCTTCTCCTGCAGTAAAAGAACTTATTGTGGGCTTTCTACAAGGAAAACTTGAAGATGCACTTCGTACGAAAAAAATTCATGAGGTAAAGGATGCACTTTTTGAATACGTGAAAACGAGCGAACACGCAGAAGAAGCACTTCGTTATGCTGAATATGTTTTTGAATTAGAAGTTGATGCGTTTGTACATACCTATGCATTAAAAGAAGGAAAGCGCGTGGATGGAAGGAAGCTCGATGAAGTGCGTGATCTTTATGGAGAAGTGAAACTTCTCGAGCGCACCCATGGCTCAGGCCTCTTTATTCGCGGTGATACCCAGGTACTCGCGATTACTACACTTGGTTCTCCCGCAGGAGAACAACTTGTAGAGAGCATTGAAGGCACCACAAAAAAGCGTTTCATGCTTCATTATAATTTTCCTAAATTTTCTACAGGAGAAGTGGGACGCTCATCACGTGGTCCTGGACGCCGCGAAATTGGCCATGGTGCGCTTGCTGAGAAGGCAGTTGAGCAAATTCTCCCAGGAAAGGATGTCTTCCCATATGCAATTCGTGTAGTTGCGGAAACACTTTCCTCAAATGGCTCATCTTCTCAGGCATCAATTTGTGCCGCGTCGCTTTCTCTTATGGATGCGGGCGTTCCAATTCTTGCACCAGTTGCCGGCATTGCAATCGGACTTATGACAGGAGAACATGGAACTTATAAATTACTTACCGACATCCAAGGTCCTGAAGATCACTATGGTGATATGGATTTCAAAGTTGCAGGAACTGCTCGTGGCCTCGCCGCTATTCAAATGGATGTAAAAATTGGTGGTATTACAAAAGATATTTTTGTGGACGCATTACAAGCAGGAGAAAAAGCACGCAAACATATTCTTGAGACCATTACGAAAACACTTGCTGCACCACGCACTTCTGTTTCTTCGTATGCGCCAACCATCATGACCCTTGAAATCGACCCTAGCAAAATTGGGCTAGTAATTGGTCCTGGAGGAAAAACGATTAATGGTATTATTGCGGATTGCTATGACAAAGTTGCAATTGATATTGAAGAAGAAGGGAGGGTGTTTGTTTCAGGTACCGACAAAGAAATGGTCTTACGTGCGCTCGGCATTGTTCGTGGCCTCGTGCATGAATTCAAAATAGGTGAAGTAGTTGAAGGTCCTATTATAAAGATAATGGACTTCGGTGCAATCGTAGACTTAGGAGGCGGACAAGACGGCATGATCCATGTATCTGAATTAAAAGATGGTTTCGTGAAGAAAGTGGAAGAAGTGGTTAACCTCGGCGATCACGTTACCGCAAAAGTAGTACGCGTAGAAGAGGGAAGGGTAGGCCTCTCCCTTAAGGCGATGAAGGGCCTCATATTGCCCCAATAAGAATTAGTAGTAAAAATCCCTCGTTAAAACGAGGGATTTTTATTCTTTTTGCTTTTATCCACATCGTAAAAAATGGAATAATGTATACTATAAGTAATATGGCTGACTTTCAATTTCCGGGACAACAGTGGTCGAACCAAAATCCCGTTATCGGAACAGGGGAAGGCGAGGTACCGCTCGCAAAAATTCCCACAGAACCGACGATGCGTACAATGGCATCGGATGTTGCATCTATAAAAGAAACGGGAGGTGGCGAACCTCGCCCTTATATTCCAAAGGAGATTCCTCCTTCATTCCCAGATATGTCTCAACCAGTCACACCAAAGAAAGATTTTGTTGTTCCTCCTGTTATCCCCGCATTTGTTCCTCCGCAAGAAATGGGGGCAGTCTCTATTCCTACACCTCAAGGAACCTCAGGAGAATCTGGAAAGGGAAAGTCAAAGTCAGGAATTTTTATTGGTATTGCGGTATTCGTTACTCTTGTCGGTCTTGCTGCAATTGTCTACTTCTTCGTTATTCCTAAATTCACTACGACACCAGTAGAAACCCCAACAGCCACGCCAGTAATTCCTCCTATTGAAGTACCTGAGATCATCGAAACTGCTACCACTACCGAACAAGAGCCTATTATTCCTCCTGTGCCACCCACTTCCGAATCTTCACAGCTTCCCACAGTTGACACACATTCATCACTTTTCAAAAATTCTGCTGATCTTACTTCTGAGGTAACTCTTACAGAAGTAACAATGGATTCGGTTAAAAAGTCTCTTGAAGCAAGTGTGGTTGAAGTTCCTGTACTTCGTGAAATTGTATTTAAAAACTCAACTGGAAAAGTATATGCGCTCTCTGCGCTCCTTCCTCTCTTTTCATCAAGCACCTTTACTACGAGTACTAACGCACTCTTCGCACCTGATGCCACCTTTTTCACTTATGCGGATAGTAAGGGGGTATGGCCTGGCTTTGTTTTAAGGCTTGCCACGGGTGCCGATAGCACGGTTGCAAAAACAGACATCAAAAAACTTGAAGTAGGAAATGAGTTTGCGTCTTTCTTCCTTACAGACCCAGGAACGGGCCAAGCATGGAAAGACGGAAAGGTGGGCACTACTACTGCACGGTATGCGCCTTTCTCAAAAACAGGAATTGCTTTCAGCTATGTGTGGTTTGAAAATAATCTTATAGTAAGTACAAGTTATGCGGGCGCACAAGCAGCATCAAAAAAACTCGGATTTTAACACTTCCTCCCCAACGGAAATGTGGAATAAAATTGCCCGCGAGTATGATATCCTCATTACTCGCGGTGATTTTTTTCGAACCCATCTTCTCGATCCAGAAGTACTCTCGTGTCTTGGAAATGTTGCCGGAAAAACTATACTCGACGCGGGTTGTGGTCAGGGATACTTTTCTCATCTCCTTTCTACACGTGGTGCAACTATAACAGGGGTTGATGGAGCGCCCGAGATGATTCTTCGTGCACAAGAGCGCTATCCTAAATCTGCAGAACTTACCTTTGAGGTTATAGACATTACAAAACCCCTTCCCTTTCCTAATGCTTCATTTGATGGCGCGCTTGCAAACATGGTACTTATGGATATTCCGAAAATTGATACTTTTCTCCAAGAATTAAGAAGGGTGGTCCGTCCTCATGGGTTTTTTGTTTTCTCAATTCTTCATCCTTTCTTCACAGTGGGGAAGGTTGGGAAAAACATACGAGAAATAATAAAGAAAGAACTTCCTCATTATGAATTAAAACGTTATCATACTCCCCATACCATCCCTTGGCATATTCCCGAAACCTCACATGAAACAATTGTGTATCATAGACCTCTCGAATTTTATATAAATAAACTTTCTGAGTATGGTTGGTCCATAACTGAGTTTCATGAACCTGTATTTGATGCTCAAGATGTTCTTAGGAAGAGTAACGCAAAAAAACTTCTTGCAGAAATTCCTCCACTCCTCATTGTTCGTGCAGAATAGATATATACATCTTCTGTTTGACAAAGAAAATAATTTATCCTAATTTTTGAATATGCTTACGAAAGAACAATTAGTCACGCTCGAAAAAATGCTTTTAGAAGAAAAGGACAAACTTGAGGCGCGACTAAAAGAAGCGCGAGAGCGAGTTGATTTTGGAGATGATGTAGACAGCTTCGAAGAAGAGGCCGATGAAGCAGAAGAATTTTCAAATAAACTCGGAGTAGAGCGCTTAATTAATGAGAGGACAAAAGAAGTAGAGAGTGCAATTCTCAAATTAGAAAAAGGAGGATATGGTATTTGTGAAGAATGTGGTTCCCCAATCTCTTACGAAGTGCTTTTAGTAGATCCTGAATCTCGTCTTTGCAAAGAGTGTAAATCGAAGTAACTAACTAATGGGGTCAGTACCTAAGCTCTTTTCCGCAGAACTTGAAGGAATTGATGCCGAGCTCGTTGAAGTGGAGGCCGACTTACATGTCGGTCTCCATTCATTTACTATTGTTGGTCTTGCTGATAAAGCAGTAAGTGAGGCAAAAGAACGAGTAAGTTCTGCACTTAAAAATTCGGGTATTAAACCCCCTACACGAGAGAATAGAAAAATTACTATCAATCTTGCGCCTGCTGACACAAAAAAAGTTGGTTCTCGATTTGATCTCCCTATCGCAATTGCGTATCTTCTTGCAAGTGAGCAGTTAACACCCTTCGATACTCACGACAAAATGTTTGTAGGTGAACTTTCTCTTGATGGTTCGCTCCGCGCAATAAGCGGAATTTTAAATATTTCTATTTTTGCGAAACGTCGCAATATTCGTTTCCTTTTTGTCCCTGCTACGAATGCAGCAGAAGCTGCAGTTGTTAAAGGCATTTCTATTATTCCGGTGAATACTATTAATGATCTTATTGCACATCTTGAGGGGAAAATAATAATTCCTCCACAACCCCTCACGATAATACAGCCAGGACACACACGATCTTCGGTAACTTTAAGTGAGATTCGAGGACAAGACGCTGCAAAACGCGCGCTTCTTATTGCCGCTGCTGGTGGACACAACGTTCTTATGTCAGGACCTCCTGGAACAGGAAAAACCATGCTCGCACAAGCCCTTCCTTCAATACTCTCCCTCCCTTCAACAGAGGAATCGATTGAAATGACGCGTGTATATAGCGCCGCTGGCATGATGCACGATACGCCATTTATTGCGTGGCGTCCTTTTCGTGCGCCACATCACAGCGCCTCTCTTGTATCAATTTTGGGTGGTGGACAAAATCCACGACCTGGGGAGATTAGTCTTGCCCATCGAGGGGTCCTCTTTTTTGATGAGCTCCCTGAATTTAACCGAGATATTCTTGAAGGTCTTCGTCAGCCCCTTGAAGACGGCCGCGTGCATATTGCCCGAGCACGAAAAACCATTTCTTTTCCTGCGCGTTTTATGTTAGCTGCTGCAATGAATCCATGTCCGTGTGGTTATTATAATAATGAAGAAAGGGAGTGTACCTGCACCGCACATGATGTCTTTCGTTATCAACGGAAACTTTCTGGACCTCTTCTTGATAGATTCGATATTCAGATAGAGGTTCAAAAAATCCCAATTGAAGAACTTCGTAAACCGCGTGAGCCACAAAACGACGACGTAGTTCGCAGTGAGGTTGCAAAAGCACGCGCCATTCAACGACGTCGCTTTGCACAGCTTCCCACATCACTCATTCACGCAAACGCCGAAATGAGTTCTCGTGACATTGAACAATTTACGCACTTTGATGAAAGTGCAGAATCATTTCTCAAACAAATACTTGAAAAAAATTTTCTCTCTACGCGTGGATACTACCGAACCCTTAAAGTTGCGCGCACCATCGCCGATCTCGCTTCGTCTCACGAAATAAAAAAAGAACACCTCGCTGAGGCGTTTCAATACAGAATCCGCGCTGAAGCATAAAAAATCTCCTTTTCGTGGGAGATTTTTTCTTATCGTGTTGCAAATGGATTCTTTGCGCCGTACACCTCAAAATGAAGATGGCACCCTGTGGGTCCATCAGTATTCCCTGTGTTTCCCATAAGCCCTATTTCGCTTCCCCGTGTTACCTGATCACCTACGCTTATAAGCGTTTTTGAAAGATGTGTATAGCGGGTTTTTGTCCCGTTGGTGTGCTCAAGGAGAATAAATTGTCCGTACCCTCCATTCCACTCACCCGATCCATCTCCATATTCACTATCTGCAACCATAAGTCCATCAGCAGCAGCATATATTGGAGTTCCACATTTATTCGCAATATCTACTGCATTTTCTGCATGAAGTTCTGCCCAATTATATCCCGCTACAGGAAGCACAAAATAATTTTTAAGATCGGGGAGTTTTTCTATGGGTTGTGTGTAGGTGTTTTTTGAAAGCGGTTTTGCCAAAGGAAGAATGATTGTTCCCTTTCCTGCTGCCACTATTTTTTGATATTCCATATTACTTTTCTTAATTCCTTCTGTGGTTATTTGATAACGATCCGCAATTGATTCGAGGGTATCTCCACTACGCACAGTATAAAGGATTCCTGAGATAGGAAGAATGATGAGTTCTTGATTAAGACGGAGTGGAGAACGCACGGCTTGGTTTGCCCATTTAATGGTGTCTTGGGTGATGCCAAACTGTACTGCGATATTTGCGATTGTATCTCCCTGTCTCACCTTGTACCGTTTAAGACCGTCCCGCGCAGGAAAAAGATTAGTAAGCGGATTAGATACTCCGATTGCGGCTCCATTTTCTTCATCAATAGAGGAATTTTGCGCTTCTGACGCGCTTATTGGACGAATAGGAAGACCAGACGAAACAAGCGGAGAGATTTCTCTCACCACGGGACCTCCCTTACTCCACTCCTCATCGCCGGAATAAAAAATCGCATGTTGGCGCGATTCAGGGATAAAGTTCAGGGTTAATGCGGATACTACGAAAAATAACGACCATAGACTAGTCGTTTTTGAGACATCCTTGAAAAGCAACGATATTTTGCTTGTAGCTGTCCTTAATATGGGAATACCCTGAATATAGCAAAAAGGGGGCTATTTTTCAACCACTTTTTATAAAAAATGTGGTGATTGTTGTTATTACAAAAACTTAGTTTTTCGTGTATATTTTTCTCTTTTTGGTGCCCCAAAGAAGAAATCGTGTGGTATAGTTCTTTTATATTATCCATCCACATGCTTCCACGACCAAAAAAACGACTCGGACAACACTTTCTTATAAACGAGGGTAAACTCATTACTATTGCTAAGTCCCTCAATCCTCAAGAAGGGGATGTGGTGATTGAAATAGGCCCCGGACGAGGAGAACTTACCAAAGAAATTCTCCTCTTGCTCGCAAAATATGAAAAAAAACGACTCATTGTAATAGAAAAAGATGCGGAACTTGTTCCTATTCTCAAAAGTACATTCTCGTCTTTTGTCGCGTCTCGCACTTTAGAAGTTATAGAAGGGGATGTCCGTGAAGAGCTTCCTCGGATTGTTGTCTCACTTCAGGGGGCGCCCTATAAAATAATTGGAAATATCCCTTATTATCTTACTGGCTTTCTCTTCCGTATCATCAGCGACCTCATCCCAAAGCCAATACTGTGTGTGTTTACCGTCCAAAAAGAAGTGGCGTTGCGCGCTTCGGCCCTTCCGCCCCACATGAACCTCTTTGCTGCGAGCGTCCAAAACTGGGCCGACACGGAACTAATTGATGTAATACCGAAAAAAGATTTTTCTCCTCCTCCTCTTGTTGATTCTGCAATACTTCGTCTTACCACACACACCAACCACGACATCCGGAGCGACCCTCATTTTTATTCCTTTCTCAAAATCCTTTTTCAACAGCCAAGAAAAACCATTCTTAATAACCTAAAAAAATACAAGGAAACAGATACCGTGGTGTTTAAAAAAGTTGTGGCTTTTTTAAACACGGAGGGGATTGAAGAAAATGATAGGCCGCAAGCGCTTTCTATAGGAATTATAAAAAAACTTGTCGCATTCCTGTATACTAAATGAGTAATATGAAACGTTTCCTTTTCTTTTTTCCTGCACTTCTTGTCGCAATATCTTTTTTTGCACCTACTCATCAGGCCTCAGCAATCTTTCTTCCTTTCGCGGGGAAGGTAATAACTGTATTTACCCCTGGCGTTCTTTGTGTTGGTGAGGGACCCATTACCATTAAACCTATTGGTCTCGCTCCTTTTGGACCTTATGTAATTACTCTTGCCTCAGTGAGACATCTTTATAAAACTGTTTCTCCTGGATCGTGGATTATAGGAATATATTCGACTATTCCTATCCCAGGAACATGTGCCACCACAAGCATTCCCCCAGTTCCTGTTCCTGCATTTACTATTTTGCGTTTTGGATCATCACTTCCCACACTTTAAATTCAGATTTCACGCAAAAATGATGTATAATAAACGATGATGCAGAAGAGAAAAATCATCGCGATGTTTGTTCTCTTAATTGGCGTAGGATTTTTCTCCTATTCGTTATTTGCAACGCCCTCTCTTGAAGCCCTGAATACAAAAATTGTTGTTTCGGAAGAAAATAATAACGGTTCTCGGTTTCAGTTTACGCGCGATAATCTAGCGGAAACCCTTCCTACCTCTATACCTGGAATTGTGGAAGAAAAAGTTAGTAAAAATCTCACCGATCGCGTAGCTAATCTTTATACAGGCGAAATTGTAAAGGTAAATAAAAATGACTCCGCCTCAATAAAAAATAGTGGCACACTTACTCTTCCTTCTCAGGACATATTCGATACCACTTTCAACACCATTCTCCAAGAACCACTGACCTTTGCCTCATTTACTAAAAATGATGTAGCCATCTCTTCTGATAATTCGCTCTCAGCAAAGCGTGCATATTTTCTTACACTTCAAACAACAGTATCTTCACAAATGAAAAACTCAAAAAAGGAAATCGATGCATTGACTGTCTTTTTTTCAAAACAAGACGGTTCTCTTCTTGCTCAATTTTTGGGAACGCTCAACAAAAGTGTAAATGATTTATTAAAAATGAGGGTCCCTTCGGAACTCGTACTATTTCACCTTCAAGCACTTAATACATTTCAAAAGAAACTTGAAGTATACAATGCAATCAGCAATATAAATATCGACCCCGTAAAAACGGTGGTTGCTATAGACGAGATTCCTAAAATAGCCGGTGAAATAAAAGACATCTCAGTAGAAATCAGTAAACACATTTAACTTATGCGCCTTCGCCATATACAATTTTTTACCGGAATACTTGCTTTCGTCCTTGTGCTTCCTCTTACCTTTTATCCATTTCTTGAAGCACGCGCGGTGGGTGAGGATGACGGACTTCTTGCGGGATATGAGTGTCTTGCAGGAAAATTAGGCTTTTCAACCGACGACTTATTTGAAAGAGCAGCCGGTGCGCTCGAAGCAGTAACAGGAGAAATACCCACATTCGACGCAAAAACAAAGAGCGCAATTATCAACAATCAATGTGAAACAATGCTCCTCGCACTTAAAGAAGTTGCACTTCGTGCAGCGCGAGCGGTACTTAAAAAGCGCATCCTTGATACTCTCGTCGATCAAACTATTGAATGGATTCAGAATGGGGATCTTTCTACAGGGCCAAAATTTGTTGATGATTGGGGCGGCTTTGTAGATGAAACGCTTCAACTTGCTGCAGGAGATGTTGCCAGAGAAATTGGTTTGGAACGACTCTGTTCTTCAGGACTTGGACTTCAACTACAACTTAATCTTCAACGACCCGACTTTAGTAATAAATTTCGTTGTACATTTGATCAAATGGTAGGAAATATTAATTCTTTTAGGACCGATTTCAATAATGGTGGTTGGATTGGATATAATGAACTTCTCAAACCACAAAACAATCGTTGGGGGCTTGAAATTATGGCAATGAGCGAACTTGAAAAAAAGCAAGCACAACAAAAAGAATCAAAAAGTTTTGAAGTTACCACGGGTGCAGGGTTCTTAAGCACAAAACAATGTATTGAGTGGGATATCTACTCCCTTGATGGTAGGTCTAAACTGCAAAATTTTAGTGTGGCTGCTGATGCTTTTACTCCCGAGGCAAATGATCCCAACAAACCACCTCCTTCGGTTGATCCTAATGGCGTTTGGCGTTGTGCAAATGTAAAAATTTCGACTCCTGGTCGCTCTATTGCGGACACAACTAGCAAGGCGTTGGGAGTAAATTTTGATTATATTATTAATTCTGACGATCTCACTGACTACGCAGCTGCAATTATTGATGCGGGTATTAATCGCCTTATCAAAGAGGGGGTAAAGGGAATAAAAGGAATGTCGGAAAGGAAAACGCCTGATGGCGCAGCAACAATTAGTCAGGGTGGATACATTTCACCAACTAGCAATCCTGGACTTAGTAATCTTGGCACTAATTATACTAACGCTCAAAATGATATTCGCTACTCAACTGCAAAACGAGGTATTTCAAATCAACTTATTGGTGCATCGTCTTCTCTCTCCAGAGCTCATAATGATCTTCTTGTAGCAAGCTCTACAAATACTCAACTCGTTTTAACTATTGGTGATTTTCAAACATGGTGTACAACAAACAGTGCTCTCCATCCTGCAACTTGTTCATCGTACGACAACGCTCTCAAATCAAGTGTAGTCGCTCGTGCAACCACTATTGATTCTTCTGTTACCCAAATAAAAATACTTCAAAACAAAATTGCAACATTTGAATCTCGTGCAACCACAATAAGTAGCGATACAGAAGCTCGAAATCTTACTTCAGAAATTACTTCCTTTAACGCGGACTTGGTAAGTAGGATAGGGGGGGTAGCACAGCTTGCAAATACAATTCAAGCCGAATTTACACAAACTACATCTCTCCTTCAGCTTTGTAAAATACCCACCACCCCCACAGCTACCTGCCCTTAATAATGAAATTGCATAATAAAAAAACATTCTTTGCTATAACCCTTCTTACTCTCCTTATTTTTGGAGTGTCTCCGCTTTTTGCACATGCGGGATCTGGTTTTATGGGTCTTCCTACGATTAGCGAGGCAGTTACTGGTGGATTTAAAATTATTGCATATATCTTTAATTTTATTGGTGGTCTTGCGTTCACTTTTGCAAATTATCTTGTGAAATTTGCACTTTATGATTTGAATTTCAAAATTATGGATGTGCAAAATTCCATTGTCCACGTGGGTTGGGCAATTGCACGCGATGTCGCGAATCTCGGTTTTGTGCTTACCATTGTCATTATTGCTTTTACCACCATTATTCGTATTGAATCTTATGGCGCAAAGAAACTTCTTCCAAAGCTTATTGCCGCTGCTATTATTGTTAATTTCAGTCTTGCTATTGCGGGAGTTTTTATTGATTTTTCAAACGTTGTTACCTCCTTCTTCCTTGAAAAGTCTGGTGCGAGCGGTAGTGGTGAAGAAGGTATTACCGCTAGACTTGCGAATGCGTTTGGTCCTCAACGCTTTATGACGCCAGCAGAAGATCCTCTTCCTCCAAATCCTGAGGAGGAAATGGGGCTTATTGGTGAGATAGGAACCGCGTTTCTTACGTCTGTTACCTCACTTGCATTTATTGTTATATTTACCCTCATCGCCACTATTGTTCTTCTCGCGCTCGCCGCAATGCTTATTGTGCGCTATGTACAACTCTCTCTTCTTCTTGTGGCTTCTCCTCTTGTGTGGCTCTTCTGGGTATTCCCAGGACTTGGAAATCTCTACTCTAAATGGTGGGATAATTTTATAAAATGGGTTTTCTTCGCGCCTGCGGTCTCCTTCTGTCTCTATATAACTCTTATCAGTGTGGATGGAATGGGAAAGTTACAAAATTCAGAAAGCTATTTTAGTGCGGGTATTATGGGAACTATCGTGAATCAAGGCGCACAGATGGTAGTTGTCTCTTTTATGCTTATTCTTGGTCTTATTGCTGCAGAAAAAATGGGCATTTCTGGAGCGACCGCATTTAAGGGAGCCGCGATGGGTGTGGTAACTGGAGCAAAAAATATTGCTAAAAATAGAGGAGCAAGAATAGGTCAGTCAATCTTACAAAGACCAAGTGCCCAAAAACTTGCTGGGGGACTTGCAAAAGCTGGAGCACTTGGTAAAAAACTTGAAATTCAAAAAACCGACAAGTGGTATACAAAAGCTGGCAAGGGCATTTTAAATGCAACCGGTGTTGGAATGAACCTTAAAGCAGTAAGTGGAGCAGCCGAAACAATAGGGAAAGGGGCTAAAAAAGTTGCGGGAAGTCCTAGAATTAAAGAGGAGGGTATTGCGGGTACAATGTGGAAATCAATAAAGAAGGGCGCTGGAATAAAGGAAGAGGAAAAGAAAAAAGAAGAAAAAACATATGAAGAGTTAGAAAAGGAACATGATAAACTTCTTGAAGAAAAGAAACAGATGCGCATTGCAAATCCAAAAATTAAAGACGAAGAAATGAAAGGGATTAATGACGAGTTAGAGAAAACAGAAAATGCGATGCATAAAGAATATGAAAAACCAGAAACCGTCTCCGGTTTTGTTGAGGAACTTGCGGAACTCAAGAAGAAAAGGGAGGATCTTATAACCAAAGGCGAAGGGAAAATTAACAAAGAAGACCTCTCTTATTATGATGACCAAATTAAAACTCTTGAAAAAGGCTTTGATAAGTCAACTGAACGAGAACCAGGAAAGATGCGTGTGCCTGAGCTTGAGCGTCATATTACCGCGCTTAATGATGCAATAGTCACTGCTACTGCTGCTGCGGGTGCTGCAACTGATGAAAATGTGAAAAAATACATAGAAAATTACGAAGCAGAGCTCGAAGGGATGAAAATAGCCGCAGTTGAAGCATTGAATATAAAAAATAATCCTCCGCCTCCTGCCCCTCGAGTGGCAACAACTCAACCAACAGAGCCACGTATTAAACTCGCCTCAGAGTATTCATCTATAGAAGACGCAAAAAAAGAAGGGGAAAGAAGAGGGGGAGAGGGCCCGAAAATAATATCTTAAAACCATGAAACTCCCTCAACTTACTGAAGAAGAATTTTTCGAACGGTATACAAATGCGCCAGATGAGATTCGTGATGCCCTTGATTCAGAAGAGGCACGCAAAACCATTCTGAATCTTTGCCGCGCTCATTATTTAAATCCTCAAAAAACCGAGGCGTTTGAACAACTAGTAGGGTTTGTGCTCCTTGGATATATTGCGCCGCGCGACCTTGCGCGAGAAATAGGGGAGCATCTCTATTTAAACCATGAACACTCACGTATACTTGCAAATGAAGTAAGTGAAAGGGTTTTTGAACCAATCCTTGAAGAACTTGAGAGTTTTTATAATCCAATTGAAGGAGATAGAGAAACAGAAGAAATGAATGAAGGGGGAGTAAAAATTGATGCTGAATCACTTGATAACTCAGAAAAACCTATCTCAGTGGAATTAAAAGAAGGTGCACCTCTCGTTCTTCATGAAGAATCTTCATTCTTTCAAAAAGAGCGCCCCAAGTCCACTAAATCGTTTTTTCCTTTTTTTGCTACCTCTCCCGAATCATCAGAAACAACTCCTTCGTTACGGGTAAAAGTGGAGACGCCCTCAGAGAAAAAGGTTGTTCATTATAGTGAGTCACGTTCTCCTCTCTCTCCTCTCGGATCTTCTCCTGAAGAGTTTATTAGCATTGAAGCACTAGAAAAAATGCGTTCGGCACCCTCTGAAGAGTTGCCCCCTGTGATAAAAACTGAGCCTTCTCAACTTTCAACACCGCCTATAGAGACAAAGGGCTTATTGCCACAATCGGTACCAACAACAATGCCAGAAAAAAAAAGATTTTCGTGGCCTCTTAAACTTTTTAAAGAAAAAAAAGAAGAGTCTAAATCAGGGAGCCTACCAATCCCACCCTCTCTACCACAAGAAGCCATTTTTTCTTCTCCGATAATAACTCAACAGCTCCAACCAAGCGAAACCAACCAAGAAACGTTCGGTATTTCTCTCAATATTTCTCCTTTGGAACGCAAGCAACCAGAAATTGAGGGGAACGTAGTGCATCTTAAGTAATACTCAAAAGATTTTTCTTATGGCAACATTCCAAATTCCACAATTTATTGAAGAACGATCAAAAATTATTGGTCCTCTTACCTTACCTCAATTTCTTTATATTGGGGTTGCTGCCATTGGTAGTTTTGTTTCTTTCTATCTTTTTACTTTCTTTCTGTGGCTTCTTATAAGTCTTGTTCTTGGAGGTGGTGCGATCACGTTGGCTTTTGTAAAAGTGAACGGACAAGAACTTCCTTCTATTCTTGCTTCGGGACTCTCCTTTCTCTGGAAACCTCATCGTTATACATGGCAACGTGCTATGGCACAAACAACCCTTGATATTGCGGACGTTGAAAAAATTGAAACATTAAGAAAAAGTATGAGTATTCAGGATAAATTAAAATCTCTTGCGGTTGGTGTAATGACTGGGAAACTTCTCTCCTCTCGTGAATCGGGGATTGGGGGTGGGGATAAATTTGAAGTGGTTACTTTTCTCACAGGTGAGAAAAAGACAGCGCGGCGCGTTGATTACTAAGAGAGGAGAAAAAACACAGGTTCCCTCTCTTCTTGGAATACGGTAAACTAATACATATGGCTGAAGTAAGTCCTCCTACACAACAATTCGTCAATATAAAAGAGGTTAAGAATGGCGTTATCTACCTTAAACACGGCGGCATTCGAAAAATTCTTATGGTGAGTGGTATTAACTTTGACCTAAAGTCAGAGGACGAGCAGAACCTCATTCTTAATACTTTCCAAAACTTTATTAATACACTCGATTTTGGAATCCAATTTTTTATCCATTCTCGTAAAACGAATATTAATGCATATCTTGATTTTATGCGCCAGAGACAGGCGCAAGAAGACAATGGGCTTTTAAAAATACAGATTGATGACTACATTGAATTTATTCGTTCTTTTGTAGAACAAAATGCGATTATTAATAAAACTTTTTTTGCGGTTGTCCCTTATGAATCTGTGTTAGTAGGCGCCTCCGCGGGGGGATTTTTAGGACTTTTCAAACCACAGACTTCCGCCGCAAAAATACAAAGTGACCAAGCAACTCTAGAACAACTTGATCATCGCGTCTCTCAAGTTGCGGAAGGGTTAGAACAAATCGGACTTCACGTCTCACCACTTTCTGATGAGGAGATTATTGAGCTTTTTTATAATCTTTATAATCCTCAGTTAGTAGAAAAAAAAGGATTAGAAATTGCAAAACAATAAATTAGAGATAAAAAATCTAACAGAATGAAAATTAAAATACCACAACTTTATAAGCCTTCTGCAGAAGATCTTCCTAATATTATTGCCCCCTCAGGACTCGAAGTAGAAACCAACTACCTCAAAATAGGGGACTATTACGCAAAAACGCTTTTTGTATTCACCTATCCTCGGTACGTGTCGAGTGGGTGGTTTTCTCCGATTATTAATCTTGCAGAAATGATGGATATTTCCATATTTATGCACCCTATGGATACAGGACTTGCACTTCGTAATTTGCGAAAAAAAGTTGCTCAAATTGAAGCGGAAATTAATGAAAAACAATCGAAAGGAATTGTGCGCGACCCTATGCTTGAAACCGCTTTTCAAGATATTGAGAATTTGCGCGACGCACTCCTTCAAGCGCGAGAACGACTCTTCAAGGTAGGGGTATATATTACAATCTACGGCCAAAGCCTTGAAGCCTTAAGCAAGCTTGAGAATCGAGTAGAAAATATCTTAGAAGGGAAGTTGGTATATATAAAGCCTGCGCTCTTCAAACAAATGGAGGGACTTAATTCTGCACTTCCTCTCTGCCAGGACCAACTTATGATTCATACGCCACTAAATTCCGGTCCTGCCTCATCTCTCTTCCCTTTTGTGTCACCCGACCTTACTTCAGAAAAGGGGATTTTATACGGAGTAAACATGCATAATAATAGCCTTATCATTTTTGAACGCTTCTCTCTTGAAAATGCAAATCAGGTAATTTTTGCAAAGTCTGGCGCGGGAAAATCATATGCCACGAAACTTCAGATTTTGCGCTCAATGATGATGGGCACCAATGTAATTGTGATTGATCCTGAAAATGAGTATCAAAACCTTGCAAATGCCATTGGGGGAAGTTATTTTAAAATCTCCCTTACCTCACCAAGTCACATTAATCCTTTCGATATTCCTATTATTCCAGAAGGGGAAGAACCTTCGGATGTTTTTAAATCGCATATTTTAAGCCTTACAGGACTCGTAAAGCTCATGTTGGGCACGGTGAGCCCCGAAGAAGATGCACTTCTTGACCGCGCCATTTCAAACACCTACTCTTCGCGCGACATCACTGCAGAAAACTTTGGCACGTTAAAAGATGTAGCCGCACCACTTCTTGAAGACCTTCAAGTAATTCTACAAAACACCTCAGGTGGACAACAACTTGCTCAACGACTTGATAAATATACTCATGGTTCTTATGCTGGCTTCACGAATGCACCCACGAATGTCGATATTAAAAATCGTTTGATTGTTTTTTCAATTCGCGACCTCGAGGAAGAGCTTCGCCCAATTGCAATGTATATCGTGTTGAGCTTCGTATGGAGCCTTATTCGTGCACAACTTCGTCCACGCCTTCTTATGATTGATGAAGCGTGGATTATGATGAAATATAAAGATAGTGCTACTTTCCTTTTCGGATTAGTAAAGCGTGCTCGAAAGTATTTCTTAGGTATTACTACTATTACTCAAGATGTAGAAGATTTTTTGAAATCGGAATATGGGAAGCCTATTGTCACTAACTCATCAATGCAAATATTGATGAAACAGTCTCCTACGTCTATCGAGGCGGTTGCAAAGGCATTTGACCTTACTGAAGGGGAGCGAGCGTTTCTTATTGAGGCGGGGGTTGGAGAAGGCCTTTTCTTTGCAGGAGCAAAACACGTTGCTATAAAGATTGTTGCTTCATACACCGAAGACCAGATTATTACTACTAATCCTGAGCAGATGCTTGAAATTAAAGGATTAAAGAAATAACCCACATGAACGAAAAGAAATTTTCAACAACCGAGTTATTCATAGGGTTCCTTTTTTGTCTTCTTATTGACCTTCTTGCTGTGGTTGCTGATATTTTCTCTTTTGGTATTCTCGGTTTCTTTGTGCAGAGCCTCACATGGCTTGTACTCACATTTTACTTTAAAATAAAGAGAGCTGAGGTAGTGAATAGTCCTGCGGGACAATTCTTCGTTCCACTTCTCGTACAGCTCGTCCCCGTCATTCCTACTGTTGCTGCCACATTTTTAGTTCGTGTGTATATAGAAAATAACCCAGAAAAATTTCTTGAAAAATTTGGTACGTTTAAAGCAGATCTTGCTGGTCCAGTAAAATCTCACAAAACATCTTAATGAAATATCCATTCCTTTCTTTTTTACTCTTTCTTCTTGTGGCTCTTCCACTTTCTTCTTTTGCACAGACTTCCCCAACGACTTATATCACATGGCGTGCAAACAATTTTTATCCTGCGGGATTTAAAGGAAAAGCGCTCCCCACACCAGGAACGACTATTATTATTGCTGCAGAGGTAATAAAAAGTGGGAAATTGTTTGATTCTTCTACCGCAACTTTTTCATGGAGTGTTGACGGGAGATCTGCGCTTACTGGTGTTGGCAAAAAAGAATATTCTTTCGTTGCCACAAAAAAAGACAGCAAATCGCATTTTGTACAAGTCTCAATAAAAAGTGGGATGGAAACAATCACAGGAGCTATTACTATTCCCCTTACTGTCCCCCAAACAGTTATTGAGGCCCCTTTCCCAATGAAAAAGGTTTCTGAAAATATAAAAGGAAACATTCAGGCAATTCCTTATTTCTTTAATATTACCTCTATTTCAGATCTTCTCTTTAGTTGGCGTGTAAATAGTTTTAATAAAAATGCAGGAAGTGACAACCAACTTACTTTTGAAACTGGTTCTCCTCAATTAGCTACGGATAGGTTATTAGAAATCGTCTCTTATATACAAAATACAAAAGGAATATACGAGCTTGCAACCTCACGCACTCAATTGACTATAATAAAATGATGAAGAAATGTTTCACTCTTCTTGTCTTTTCGATTTTTATACTCCTTCCTGTGTATAGTTTTGCTATAACCACAATACCCGCTCCTACATATCAAATCCCTTGCGTTCTTCGAAGCGTTTTTGGGGCTTGTCCAGATATGACTACTATTCCTGGATACATTTCTACGCTTTATCAGTTTGCGGTTGGCATCTCAGGAATAGTTGCAGTTGGTATGATCGTGATTGGTGGCATCTATATTAGCGTTTCAGGAAGTGTTGACAAGAAAAGCGAAGGAAAAGATATGATTACCCAAGCACTTTTTGGTCTCGCTCTTCTTCTTGGTTCTTGGTTAATTTTAAATACAATAAACCCAAAATTAGTAACGAATATGGACATTCCTAATCCTTCGGGCATTCTAAACGCAACCAGCACAACAATTTCAACAGCTTCTATTTGTGAAGGAAATTCTAATGCTTCTTCTTCAACGTGTCCTCGAGTGGTGTCTGGTGCTAATTTAACTGTGCCCGGCATTTGTACCACATGGGAGGATGTTTCAAATTTTCTTAAAAAAGGTTTTTCAAGGGGTTTATATGTCGCGCCCCCTTGTACTGGTACTGCGCAAGCAACTAAAATATGGAGACACCCTTATTATATAAATGATAAATCTGGTTTTTCTGTGCAGTGTGTTATATATGCATATAGAGAACAGTCTTCAAGTACTCCTATAAAATTGCCAATACCAGACGACGCACGACCTTGTTAAAAATGAAGCCTCTTTATAAAATTCTTTCTATTATTGGTATCACTGTCCTTGTTGGGATTATTGTTTATTTTATTTGGAATTCTCTTACAGGCCCCACCCCCCAAATACCATCTGGAGAAGTAGAGCTTCCTCTTGGAACGCCGCTTCCTGAATCAGGGGGGGTCGCCACAACCACAACTCCTGAAACCCCTATCTCTGGAGAACAGAAAGCCTTACAAGCACAAAAGTTCTCGAAAAATCCTGCGTTTGATTTTTGGATTGAAAAGGGCACAAAAGAAATATACTATCTTGGACTTGATGGAAAAATATTTAGTGCAAAAGAAGGACCTGATCTCGATATTTCAAGCCAGACCGTAGATGCGTTAAATTCAATCGAGTCTTCTATAAAAGGGGAAAAGGTTCTTGTATCGTTCGGAAATCCACTTGCCTTACAATGGGGTATATTTGATTCAATCGATACAGTTTGGCGCCCTCTTCCTGCCGACATTTTATCTGCTACTTGGGGCGGAAATGAACGTGAGCTTATTGCAACAATCAAAACCAAAGATGGGATAAGTCTTGCTTCTCTCGATCTTACAAAGACACCATTTACATATAAGACTCTTGTAAAAGATTTTCGATTTAATGATGTGACGCTTTCTATGAAAACTCCTGATATTCTTCTTTTTTGGGAAAAACCTTCTTTGGGATATGCGGGACGTGCATGGCAAGTAAACACAAAAACACTTTTAGTTACTCTCCTTTCTTCTCCTCAAAATGGCTTCTCTCTTGCGTGGTCGAGTGATAAAACAGTAGGTTTCCGTTTTATTCCTCCAACTTCTTTCTCGCTTATCACCCCTAATTTCTCTACTCTTGCTCCTGTTTTCTTCTCAACCTTCCCAGGAAAGTGTGAGGGGAGTGCCACAAGTACTGTATATTGTTTTGTCCCTCAAATAACATCACTCCCTACGCTTGATGTAAGACTGCCTGATGATTATCTTCAAAATAAGTTTTTTACCGTTGATGATCTTTATGCGGTGGATATGAAAGAAGAGGTCGCTGATAAAATTATAGAAGGCAACACAAACGCACTTCCCGCACTCGACGCAGAACATCCTCAACTTATAGATTCGACGCTCTACTTCATCAATAAATACAATCGCTATATTTATAAAATAGAATTCCCGAAAGCAACTGAATAAAAACACCCTTTATGGGGTGTTTTTTATTTCTTCTACTTGCTTAATAATAACGTGTCTATCTTTTCCTACTCCCGCGCTTTCCGTTTTTAATTCTGGGTGGGTAGTGATTTCCATATGCACTAAACGTCTCTCATAGCCATTCATAGGGGGTAGATCGATATTTTGCTTCATAACTACCGCCTTCCTCGCCGCTGCGCGCGCAAGCTCCACAATAAGCCTTTCTCGCTCTTTTCTATAGTAGTTAAGGTCAACTACATAAGGAATAAGACCTTCTTTTCTAATAATGAGGTTAATAAGATGATCGAGTGCGGGAAGGATTGTTTCTACATTCTCTTCAACAAAACGATTCTGAATAAGAATGATTACCTTCCGTCGCTCCTCATCAAGTGCTACCTCCACATCAGGGAAGCCCATAAGCACCATTAATTGTTTTGTTTTTTCAATAATTTTATCCATAGATGGCTCGCTGTATAGTATACTACTCGTTTTCGAACTTTGGCAATCGTTTATTGATATAAAGTTGTTGTACTATCGAGAACGCGGTTGATACTACCCAATACACACTAAGTGCTGAGGGCAGGCTTAAAAGAATGAAGAAGGTAAATATTGGTCCCATAATCACCATAGTTTTCCCCATTGAGGCAAGTGGGTTGTTTTCTTGATTTTTCGTTGGAGTTGTGGGAAGTGAAAGCTTACCTTGAAAATATTGTGCCGCCGCTGCAAACACGGGGAGAAAATAATTTGTTGCTTCAAGCGCTATTAATCCAAGAAATGAGGTGGTTATAAACACACCCGTAGAAAGTTCTTTTGAAAACACCTGAAAAAGAACAATAAATATCGGGAGTTGGATAAGAAGAAGGAGAAATCCGGAGAAAGGGTTTAGCTTGTATTGTTTATAGAGCTCTAATAATTCTTTTGCTTGGCGCTCTTTGTCGTCTTTGTGGTCAAGTTGAATTTTTTTAATGTGTGGTTGAAGATGCTGCATGAGCGCCTGATCTTTGGCACTTTTATAAAACACGGGGAAAAGGACTACCCGTACCAACACAGTAAGAAAAATAATAGCAATTCCTAGGTCGTGAAATGCGAGATTGTTATAGATAAACAAAAGAATTGCGAGAATTGGCTCGTATAAATATGAGTGGAAAAAAGCTGACATGCGTACATTGTACGTGGTTTTACTCCTTTTCGCAATTTACTTGCAAAAATAATGTTTTTTATTTTGTGATAAATAAATTTTTTATCTCTTGAAGAATTGTTTCGAATGAAGTGGTTGTAATGGGGGGTTTTGCAATAACAGTGATGTCTTTCATGGGAGTTGGCCTTATAGAACGGAGTGCTGCAATAATTCTCCGCCGTATTAAATTGCGTTTTGTCGCTTGAGCTGCCACTTTTTTCCCTACAACGACAAGAAGCGGCTTCTTTTGGAAGCCGGGAGGGTTTTCTCGAACAGAGAAGATGGTGTTTTTGTTGTAATTCACACTAAGCAACCTTTACTGTAAGCCTTTTTCTTCCTTTTTGTCTCCTTCGTTTAAGGATAGCGCGGCCTCCAGGGCTGTTTTTCCTCCGTAAAAAGCCGTGGGTGTTTCGTCTTTTCTTCTTTTTTGGTTGGTAGGTAACGCTCATGTCTTTTTTATTTCCCCAACATAGTACCACAGGCTTTCGAGAAGTGCAATTTTGTTTTTCTATTTTGTTATCAACAAATAATACACAATTAAGACATTAGGTCCCGCTTGTTTTGGTATTGAAAGTTTTTATAATGCGTTTATGATGGAGGGACAAGAAAGGAAAGTTTGCTAATTATTTATGGACCATCAAGAAATTTGGAAAACAGTATTAGGAGAAATAGAACTTCAAATTTCTAAACCAAATTTTCTTACGTGGTTAAAAAATAGTCAGCTAATCGAGAGAGATGCACGTGAAGGAATAGCACTTGTAGGACTTCCAAATAACTTTGCCAAGGAATGGGTAAAAAACCGCTATCATAAGATTATTCTTGGTTCTCTTAGAAATATCGATGGGTCAATTAAATACGTGAACTACGCGGTAGTGAGCCACACTGCTCCTGCGGTAGTATTGAAACAAACAAAACACTCGAAAACCCCTGAGCTTACTGATGAGAAGGCGGATCTTTCTATCTCTGAATTAAAAACAGATCCGAAAACAAATCTTAATCCTAAATATACTTTTGATTCATATGTGGTTGGTTCTTCAAATGAGCTTGCGTGTGCTGCCATTCAAGCGGTCATCAATGATGTAGGAAAAAAATATAATCCTCTTTTTATCTACGGGGGGGTAGGTCTTGGAAAAACTCATCTTCTTCAGGCTGCGGGAAATGCAGTAATAAAAAAATATAATAATAAAGTTACGGTGCTTTATACTACTTCAGAAAAATTTATTAATGATGTAGTGTGGGCAGTGCGCAATAAACGCATGGATGATGTGAAAAAAAGATATCGTGATATTGATATGTTGATTATCGATGACATTCAGTTTATTGGAGGAAAACCGACCACTGAACTTGAATTTTTTTATACGTTTAATACTCTCTACGAAAACAACAAACAAATTATCATTTCTTCTGATAGACCCCCTGCAGCGATTCCTACTCTCGAAGAACGATTACGCTCTCGTTTTGAAGGAGGAATGATAGCAGATGTAGGGTATCCGGACTACGAGATGCGTCTCGCTATTCTAAAAACAAAGGCTCAAGCACATCACGCCTCAATAGACGACAAAACACTCGAGTATATCGCGACTAAAATGCAACGAAACATTCGCGAGATTGAAGGGGTGCTTAATAAGGTTCTTTTTTATCAAAACATGAAGAATGGTGGTATTGATCAAAAGAAACTCGATGAGATTATCAGCGAAACGGCTCATATTTCTCCAAAAAATATTACTGCCGCTGAAGTAATACGCACCGTAGCTGAGTTTTATGAGGTTTCTCAAAACGAGCTTACCGACAGAGGAAGAAAACAAGAAGTGGTAGAGCCGCGACAGGTTGTTATGTATCTTCTTAGGGAAATTCTTAAGCTTTCTTATCCTAATATCGGAGAAAAATTAGGAAAAAGGGATCACACTACAGTAATTCATGCATACGAGAAAATATCAAAAGAAATGACTCAAAATTCTGCACTCAACCAAAAAATACTCCTTATAAAAGAACGATTATTTAAAACAACATAAGGATAAGAAGGGGACAATCAAGAGAAGGGGTATGTATAAAACTCGAGTAATTCAGAAAAAAGTAAATAAAAAATAAAAAATATCCACACCTTTTCCTTTTTCTCCCGTTTCTCTCCACAGATAAAAACTAAAACAATAACGATTCTTCCTCATTTTTTCCACTTTATCCCCATATCCACACCCCCTACTATGACTACTAAATTAATCTTATTAAAGAATAACTTAACAGAAGCACTCATTGCTCTTGAACGAGCGATAGGAATAAATACAAATCTCCCTATTCTTAAAAACGTGTTGATTCGCGTGGAAAAAGCGAAAATTTATTTTATTGCAACGAATTTAGAACTTGCAATTACGTGCAGCGTTTCAGGGAAAATAGTGGACAATGGCGAAATTACTGTACCTTTTTCTCTTTTTCTTTCTCTTGCTAAAAACCTAACTGCAGAACGCGTTACTCTCGAGCAAAAAGATAAACATCTTGTAATAACCACCGATAATTATGAAGCAACGTTGCAAACACAATCCGCAAAAGAATTTCCGATTATTCCTACGATTCACAACACCACGCAAACTCTTAAAATTTCTGCACCTTTGTTTTTAGAAACATTGCGCGCAGTTTTTGTAGCGACTCAATATTCGGAAATTCGTCCAGAAATTAGTGGATTTCTTTTGAAATTTTCCGAAGACCGTCTTTTCTTGGTTGCAACAGACAGCTTCCGTCTCTCGGAAAGTATACTCGAATCAGGCGAGGCGACATCCACTCTCGAAGAATGTGCAGTCATCGTTCCATTTCGTACCGCAGAAGAATTACTTCGTTTTCTTGCTTCCGAAAAAGGAAATGTAGATATTTTTATTGATGCAAATCAAATTCTTTTTAAAACAGAAACAAAGGAGCTTATATCTCGCCTCGTAGATGGAGTTTTTCCTGAATATAACCCAATTATTCCTAAACAAACACAAAATGAGATTCTCGTAAACCGGGAAGAATTTGTGAGTGCAGTAAAACTCGCAAGTTCTTTTGCGGGACGCGCAAACGATATTACTATCTCGGTAGGAGAAAATAAAAAATATATAGATCTTTTCTGTGCCGACTCCACTCTTGGAGAAAATCATTACAAAATTCCAGTAAAACTTAAAGGAGAGACATTCTCAATCGTGTTTAATTGGCGCTATTTTCTTGATGGGTTAAAAATATTTTCAAATCGAGATATTACTCTCGGAGTAAATTCTGCTGACCGTCCCGCAGTATTAAAAGATCCCCTTCAACCGCACCTTACCTACGTAGTAATGCCAATCAAGAGCTAGTGATACACTATAACTGAAGCAGAAGTTTTTACTCCTGATTTTGTAGTTGCTCGTATCTCAAAAAGATTTTGTGGATCAAGAGGAAGCGAGAAGTTGTAAGTATAGTTATAAGTAGTTCCGCTTATACTAAACGCATTAATAAGTCTTTTATTGTAATAAAGCTCAACTCTATCAAGTTCGTCGCCAGACGAAGACACAAGCGCTTTTATCTGTAGCGGACTGTTTAAGAAGACCCCATTTTTTGGTTCAGAGATTGAGACCGAAGCAGACCCTATTGAGGATGTTTTTGTTCCTTGTTGTGTAAAAGGAATATTGCGAGGAAGGAGTGTATTATAGCGGGAAAAATTTGGAATATTTTCTTTTGCCCACAAGGCGATTCCTTCTTCCCAATTCGCAAACTGATAATCAATAGAGGGGTCACTTGGGACAGGACCAAGAATATTTGTTTTGTCGATATAATAAAGAATAGTGTGGAGTTGCGGGTAAGAAACGCCGTTTATTACAGGAACAAACTCAGATTCTCCGTTTAAAAAAGGTTTTGTAGGAAGTGTATATTCGTCGGGACGTTCAAAAGGCTCAGAAGGAAAAAGAGGAAGCGCTTCTTTGAGAAATGCGTTCCACATAGGGACTGCAGCGAGAATACTACTCCCGCGACTTTTCATTGCAACATTATTATTATTCCCTGCCCAAAACCCCACCGCAAGATTCGGCGTATACCCGAATGTCCACGCATCCCGATAGTCTTGAGTGGTCCCTGTTTTAAGCGCTACTTCGTATCCATCAAACATAGTAAGAGGAAGGCTTGCTTGAAAAACAGGAGACCTCAACTCTTTACTAGAAAGAATTTGGTTAATAAGACGAGGGTATTGAGAATCAACAACGCGCTGACTTTCATCGTGGTATTCATCAATACTATTTCCATCGCTATCCTCTACTTTTAAAATAAAAACTTGCTCATGGACAACCCCATTTTGTGAGAGGACTGAATATGCTTTTAACAAATCAATTAATTTAATTTCTCCTCCTCCTAATGTGAGAGAAAGACCATAACGCCACCTCTCTTTTAGAGTAGTAATACCAAACGAGTGTAAGTTCTTTAATACAACATCAAGACCCGAGAGATAAAGTGTTTTTACTGCAGGGACGTTGAGTGATTGAGCAAGCGCCTGTTCCATGCGAACGGGACCGCGAAACAAGTTGTCAAAATTACCCGGCTTATAACTTGTTTCCGGATCGTTGCGCGTGTCGAATTCTGTAGAAACATCATAGAGAATCGTTTTTGGGGAAAAACCTTTTTGAAACGCAGAAAGATATACAAATGGTTTTAACGCGGAACCTGGTTGGCGAAGCCCTTGGAGAGGAACAGTAAAATTACCCTCAAAAAGACAGTCTGCGCCCGAAGCGCAGTTCTCCGGCTCTTTCTTCCCGAAGTAGTCTTTAGAGCCTACAAGAGCGAGAATTTGGCCTGTTTTAGGGTCTTCCGCAACCATCGCAGCATTTCTTCCGTCATATAGTTCAGTATTGCGTATTGAGCCTTCCTTTACTGCACGCTCAGCAATTTCTTGAAGCTTTAAATCAAGGGTAGTGATAACACGCAACCCCCCATTGGTGACTGTGTGCTCCCCATATTTACTAACAAGAAGATCTTTTACCGCAAGGGAAAAATGAGGAGCAATAATTGCACCAAGAGAAGCGGGAGCAAAAGAAAGTTTTTGCTTTTTTGCCTCTTCTTTTTCCTTTTCAGAAATAAATTTTAACTCTACCATTCGATCAAGCACATAATTACTACGATCAAAAAGTTCCACAGTGTGAGAGCCCCAAGGAGAGTAGTAACTTGGCGCCTTTAACATACTCGCGAGAATAGTCGCCTCGCGAAGGGTAAGGTCTTTTACGTGTTTATTAAAATAAATTTGACTTGCCGCCTCAACACCATACGCATTTGATCCATAAGGAATTTGATTGAGGTAAAAAAAGAAGATGTCTTCTTTTGAATAAGACGACTCGAGCTCAGTTGCGAGAATAAGCTCTTTTATTTTGCGAGAGATGGTTCTTTCAGAAGTAAGGAGGGTTTGTTTTACTAGTTGTTGGGTAATAGTCGACCCTCCCTGAGTAATTTTTCCTTGGCTTAAGTTTACATAAAACGCACGTAGAATACCTCTCCAGTCAAAAGCTGGTTGATTATAAAAGTTCGCATCTTCTGCAGCGAGAGTCGCGTTTTTTACTGTAGTTGGAATTTCGGAAAAGGGAACGACGGTGCGTTTTTCTTCGCCGTGAATTTCATAAAGAAGAATTTTCCCTGTTTTGTCATAAAGTTTTGTAGATTGACTCACCTCCCGCTTATTGAATTGGTCAGGCGAAGGAAGGCTTCGAATGATGAGAGCAAAATAAAGAACCCCAATAGCCGCAATACTAAGCACGAACGTGGCAATCGTTAACGAGGAGAGGAAGAAAATACTTTTTTTCCTTGTTTTCATCTTTTTTTCTTTATGGTGTAAGAATGGTAGTTTCATAACTCTTTTCATCGTAGCAAAGAGGGATAAAAAAATCCCGCGTTTCCTAGTATTCGCGGGATTCTTTTTGGATTAAATTAAAAAGCGTTTTCTTCGGATTCTTCTAGTTCTGCTTTCCCGCTTTCTAAATCTCCTTCAGTTTCTGTAGCAAGCAATGGATCGAACGTAGGTTCTTGTACCCCTTCTTCAAGTACATCTCCTTCATCGCTCGTATAAATCCCGTCATCTTGTAATGATCGCATAGATTATATCGTGGTTATTGTATTTCGACGTTTTTAATAAAAACACCCGCATCACTTTACCTGGTGTATTTTGTTTTTACAAGCCTCTTTTTGCCTAATGATGTGAAAGGATATAACGAGAGACACTTTCCTGTCAACACCTTATAAAGAAGGGGCGGTTTTGTTTGCGGCCGCAATGGCAATTGCGAGCGCATCAGTTGTGTCGTCGAGTAGTTTTGAGGTTGATATATGAAGGAGAAGAGAAACCATTTTTGCGACTGCTTGTTTTGAAGCATTTCCAGATCCTGTGGCTGCAACCTTCACTTCATTTGGGGTAAATTCAGAAAGAGGAAGGTGATAAGAAAGAATGGTATTTATAATTACTCCCCGCGCTTCCGCAACCGCGAGCGCGGTCTTCTTGTTTTTTGAAAAAAAGAGCTTTTCCACACCAACTTTTTGAGGGCGATAACGAGCAATAAGATTTCGTAATTCTTTTTCAATCGCAGAAAGGCGCATTATTCCTAAATGAGGAGGAAGGAGGAGAATACCGCTTGCGAGATGACACAAAGTATTTTTTTCTGTTTCAATGACGCCATATCCCACACGCACGGTTCCTGGGTCAATTCCTAAAATAATCATCGTGTATTAAAACGCGAGCATATTGTCAGCAATTTCTCGTTGAGGGACAAGACTTGCGTCAAGGGGAAGGGTAATCCAAAACGTTGACCCTCTATTTAGTTCTGAGGAGACACCGAGTTCACCACCATGACGAAGAACAATATTTTTTGCAATGTAAAGTCCTAATCCACTTCCGTTTGGTTCGAGTTGCACCACATTGGATCCGCGATGGAGTTTTTGGAAAAGTTTATTTATTTCATCAGGAGGAATGCCTACGCCCGTATCCGCAATAGAAATTCTTATAAACGGTTTTGCTTCCTCTCGAGTAATAGAAAGAGTAACTTTTCCATTTTTTGTGTTGTAGCGAATCGCATTATCAATAAGGTTGAAAAGAACGGCACTTATACGGTTTTGATCAAGATATATATCAGGGAATTGTTCTTGGGGAGGAGTAAGTGAAAGAGTAATCGAGTATTGATCAGCAAGCGTTTTCATTTCTTTTGTAATAGACTCGACAAAAGGAGTAATAGGAACTGATGTGAATGTGTAGCCAAATTTCCCTTCTTCAATTTTTGAGACATCAAGAAGGTCGTTGGTAATTTTAAGTGAGCGCTCAGAGACGCCGAGCGCCTCAATCGCAACCGAGTGGACGTCGGGAGTTCCTTCAGAAAACTTTACAATATTTTCAAGGGCCCAATGAAGCGCAGTAAGGGGAGTGCGAAGTTGGTGAGCCGCCACGTTAATAAAATCACTTTTTGTTTGGAGCACGTTCTTTTCTCGTGTGGTGTCACGTACAATTTTAATAAACCACTCCACTTCTCCTTGTTCATTTACGAGAGGGTTGAGAGTAGTGTGAAGCTCTTGTTTAGGTTCTTCAAAAGAAAGATTGACTACTTGGGGCCATATGTTTGTTTCAGAAAGCTGACTTACTGAAGGAGCAAGAGAAGGAAAGAGTGTTTGAGTAAGAACGCGAAAATGACTCGTTTTCACCATACTCGGGTCTATCTGTTTTCCCACAACCTCTTCTGTGGAAACGTGAAATATTTGTTCTGCGGCGCGGTTGAATGTTTTTATTTTAAAATTAGTGTCATAAATAATGACCCCATCTTTTAAGTATTGAATTAAAGCATTGCGCTCACGAATAACAAATTGTTCTTCTGCATTCATGCGAGCAAACGAAACAAAAGAACGAATGAGAATTATTACAATACCAAAAAAAACAACAAATGCAGTTATGGTGAGAAAAAGAGGGGTATAGTATGCCCCGTAAGCGAAGAGTCCCCCCATAAGCCCAAGCATTACAAGAAGAGAGAGAATTTCAGGGGTGTGCCAGTAGTGTATAAAATCTTTTAAAAACGAACCATTTGATTTCTTCATATTCGCTTCATTGTACCCCATTTTTTCCCTTCTTTCATTTCTGTGTGGAGGGGGACAGAAAGAGGGTAAATAGATTCCATAATAGATTTTAGTACTAGAGCAACAGTGGGAATTGCTCCATCACGGACCTCAAAAAGAAGTTCATCGTGAATAGAAAGAAGAAGAAAAACATTTTTTTTCATTGTGAGATTTTGAGTAATAGTGTGCGCACTTTTAATCATGGCAAGCTTTAAGATGTCCGCACCCAGGCTTTGGAGAGGCATGTTAATTGCGGCTCGCTCAAATTCTCCAGGAGCAGCATTTTGTGCAAACCAACGTTTTCGGCCATTCACGTTTTCTATAAAACCTTTTTTCTTCACCTCTTCTTTTGTAATGTCTTGCCACTGTTTTACTCGAGGAAACGCGCGGAAGTATTCTGTAATAAATTTTTGTGCATCCGCATAAGGAATACCACTTGTTTTACTAAATGCTCGCGCGCCCATACCATAGACCACGCCAAAATTAAGCGTTTTTCCAATGCGGCGCATTTTTGAATCAACTTGAGCAACAGGAACTCCAAAAACTTTTGAAGCGGTTATTGAGTGAATATCATCATTTTTTGCAAAGGCGGAAAGAAGCGCCTCATCTTGTGTAATGTGTGCGAGAAGTCTTAATTCAAGTTGTGCATAATCAAATGAAAGAAGAGTAAACCCTTTTGAAGCGAGGAATGTATTCCGAAGAGGTTCGGCCCATTTTGATCCTTGAGGAATATTTTGGAGGTTCGGTTTTTCAGAAGAGAGACGACCGGTACCAGTGCCTGTTTGAAGATAGGTGGTGTGCACGCGGCCATCAAGTTCTGCAGCAGCGCGAAGCGGTTCTACAAACCCAGAACGAACTTTAAACGTTTCACGATATTCGAGAATAAGAGGAATCACTGGGTGGCTATTGGTAAGTTCGAGAAGAATATCTTTTCCAGTTTTTCTCTGCCCAGTTGCAGTTTTTCGTTTTGTTTCTGTCTCAATATTAAGTCGATTAAAAAGAACATCCGCGAGCTGTTGAGGCGAATTAATATTAAAAGGGCCACGCGCTTCTTTGTATATTTTTTGTTGAAGGATATTAAGTTCGCCCTCCATTGTTGTTCCTATAAAAGAAAGAGTTTTTGTATCTGCGGCAATCCCTCTCTCTTCCATTGAAGCAAGCACAGGAATAAGAGGTAGCTCGATGTCTTCAAACACGTGCACGAGGCCATGTTCTTTCAGGTTTTTTTCGAAAAATGAAAACAAAGAGGCGAGTATCGATTTTTTTTCCTCTTCGGTGATTCCTACATCTCTGTGAAGTACTTCTCTTGTTATCTTCTCAAGCGACAATTCTTCTTCGTCGGGATGGAGAAGCCATGCCGCAATCATAATGTCAAAAAGTGGGTGTATTGATTTTGCATCTTCTTCCAACCCTTTTAAAATAGTTTTCCAATCGAACGCCACTTTCGTTTCTTTTCCTTGTAGTTCTTTTGAGTGTTTTTTTGCAAATACAATATCAGGTACGACAAGAATTTTTGTAGACGAGAATGGAAGTTCAAGAGGTGTGTTATATTCTTTTACTTCTTTTTGTTTTGCTTCAGCACTTAAAAGGGTTTGAAACCCGAGTTCAAAGAAATAAGGATCGAGAAGTGTGTCAGAGGGTTTTGTGTAGGCAATATCAGCAAGAGGAATCTTAAGAGGAACTTCTTTGTGTATTATGGAGAGTTCTTTAGAAAAGAAGGCCTCTTTTTTGAAAGGAAGTAATTTTTTTGCGAGCTTGTGAGACTCACTCATTTTTTTATAAATTCCTTCAATTGAGCCAAATTCAAGAAGAGCGAGTTCTGCGGTTTTTGGCCCCACTCCAGGAACGCCAGGAATATTATCTGAGGGGTCTCCCACAAGTCCCTTATAGTCAGTCATCTGATCTGGTCCAAGGTGAAAACGTTCTCGTACCGCATTCTCATTGTATTCAATCGTTTCTGCAATCCCTTTTTTTGGCGCAAGTACCACTATCTCATCTCCTTTCACAAGTTGGAGTGTGTCCATATCTCCTGTAAGAATAGTGACGCGCATGTCACGCGAACTGAATTTTGTGGCGAAGGTTCCAATAATATCGTCTGCTTCAAATCCAGGAAGCTCAAATGTTTTAATGTTTAATTTTTCAAAAAGTTCATGCGCTTTTATAATTTGAGAAATAAGCTCGTCTGCGGCAGGGGGGCGGTGCGCTTTATAGTCCGCAAACATTTTTTTACGAAAAGTTGGCTCTGGCCGATCGAATGCTGCCGCCACATAATCTGGTTTGCGCTCTTTCATTGTTTTCATGAGTGCTCGCGCGAGCCCATAAATTGCACCAATGGGCTCACCTTTGGGAGTGGTAAGGGGGGGAAGCGCATGAAAAGAACGATGAATGAGGGCGTTTGCATCAATAAGGAGTAATGACTTCATATCTCTTATTGTACTATGCATTTGTATACACAAAAATACTCGCCCAGTGTGGGCGAGTAGTTATGCGTCGTGTATAAGAATCGATCGCTCATTTTCCTTTTTTCCATGTTTAAAGACGAGTTGAATTGCGTGACGAAGTTGTTTTCCTTTGATGTTATCGGCCCACTCAACAAGGACGAGATTTTGAGGATTTTCTAATATGGCTTCAATACCAAGTGGGGATAGTTCCTGCAATTCTGCTACGCGATATGCATCAAGATGATAGAGATTTTTAAACATTTCATTTTTTAACGCATATCGCTTCATAAGAAGAAATGTGGGACTTGTAATGCGACGCGTAATCCCAAATTCTTTTACAAAACCCTGGATAAAAGTGGTCTTGCCCGCGCCCAAGTCACCAATCAAGGCCACAATACACGCCCCTTCATTTTTCTTAGGGAGTTTTTTAATCTTCTTTGCAATTTGAACTGCAAATTGTTTTGTGTTGTTTGCCGAAGTGCTTTTAAAAACCATTAGACAAGCTTCTTTTTTGTGTGAAGTCCTAAATGTGTATAAGCCGCGTCAGTAATAGTGCGCCCTGCTGAGGTGCGATTTAAAAGACCCAACTTCATAAGAAAGGGCTCGTACACGTCTTCAATGGTGCCCGGCTCTTCATTGAGTGCTGCACCAAGCGACTTCAATCCCACAGGTCCTCCGTTAAAGTTATTTACAATTGCAAGAAGAAGTTGTCGGTCGGTGTTATCAAGGCCAAGCGAATCTATCTCAAGAAGTTCGAGTGTTTTCATAACCGCTTCCTCGTTTATTACGTTTCCAAGATATACTTGTGCATAATCGCGCACACGCTTTAAAAGACGATTCGCGGCGCGTGGAGTAAAGCGAGACGCTTCAGCAATTTTTGCTGCTGCCTCAGGTGATATCTTAATATTTAAAAGTTTTGCAGAGCGCTTAACAATGCGTTCCAGATCGGTTGGCGCATAGTAGTCGAGACGGAAGGTTGCGCCGAAACGAGAGCGAAGGGGAGCGGAGAGCATATTTGCTTTTGTAGTTGCTGCAATCACTGTAAAAGGAGGCAAATCAAGAGAGAAGGTACGCGCAGAAGGCCCTTTTCCTACAATAAGGTGAAGCTTCCTGCTTTCCATTGCGGGATAGAGAATTTCTTCAATGGTAGTGTTTACACGATGAGCTTCATCAATAAAAAGAATTTCATGAGGCTCAAGGTTGGTAAGGAGTGCGGCCACATCTCCTGCTTTTTCAAGTGCCGGACCCGAGGTAGATTTAACAGAGGCGCCCATTTCATGCGCAATAAGGTAGGCGAGTGTGGTTTTGCCAAGCCCAGGAGGGCCATAAAAAAGAAGATGATCACAACTTTCACCGCGACCCTTTGCTGCATCAATAATGAGGCGGAGGTTCGTTTTTACCTTTTCTTGCCCGATATAGTCCTCCCAACGAGAAGGACGGAGGGAAAGGTCTAGGTTGACATCAATTTCAGCTTGTGTATTATTAGGCTCTTGCATACTTTTGGGTGATTTCACCTCCTCTAGAGGGTATTGTCCTTCAAAAAACCAAGAACAACAAGAGGTTGTCTAGCTATTGACAAAATAAAATAAGTATGCTATAGTTTCAATAGAAAAATCACGAATTGGAACCTGTGGGCAAGCGGATTTTTTCCTAGAATTAAGGATTGTTTGGCTCCGGCTGGATTACTCCTCGGAAATATTCGTCCCTTTTTTAAGCTAAATTTAAAAAAGGTTTTAAAATGCCTAACGGCGCACTGCCCACAGATTCAAG
>JBAYJE010000008.1:0-40831 GCA_041665265.1 Minisyncoccota bacterium
CAACAAGGCAGATTTTGTGACCGCAATCGTGGTTCATCGCGTAGGCAACGGAGGGAGATATTTTTGGCGTCAATTTGATGTGGGGAAATTTTATACCCTTCGCGATCGTATTATCCGTGAGGTAATGATTTCTCTTGAGGCCGCACACGTTCTTCTTGAGGAGTTAAAGCGACAAGAAGAAATTGCTCTTATTCCGCACTGGGAATTTGAAATTCACGCCGACGTGGGAGCAAATGGTCCGACGAACGAACTTATTCAGGAGGTGGTAGGAATGATTCGTGCAAATAATTTTGAAGCAAAAACAAAACCAGAAAGCTATGCGGCATCGAGCGTCGCAGACAGGCACACATAAATATTATGAAAGATATAATCGTATTTGATATTGAGACAAAAAATACATTTGCTGATGTAGGAGGGCAAGAGAATATTGCAAAACTCGAAATGTCAGTAACGGGTCTTTATTCATATAACGAAGACACTTATCATTGTTTCGATGAAAATGAACTCGACAAAATAGAAGCATATTTGAAGGGCGCTTATCTTATTATTGGTTTTTATAGCAAGAAATTTGACGTGCCTGTGCTTGAAAAGTATTTTAAATCGAATATCGCAAAGATTGCTCATTTTGATATTTTAGAAGAAATCGAAAAACGTATGGGACGTCGTGTTGGATTGGGAGTCCTTGCAGAGGCGAACCTTGGCGAAGGGAAAAGCGCCCATGGGCTTCAGGCTATCGAGTTTTATCGAGATGGAGAAATACAAAAGTTAAAGGATTATTGTCTTCAAGATGTTAAAATAACAAAACGTATTTACGATCAGATTAAAGAGAAGAAGTTCCTTTATATTCCTCAGCGCAATACAACCGAGATGAAAAAAATATCGTTTGAGGATTACGTAGAAATAATTCCTCCGCCTGCGCAACTGTTATAATAAAACTATGAATGCAAAAGGAAAAAGAATATTAGTGATTGTACTCATTTCAATTCTTATTTTAAGTTTTGTGATGGTATATGTACCTCTTCTCTTCTTGGGACCCACTCAGTAGTTTTTGAAAAGTCGCCATGTAGAAATGGCGACTTTTTTATTTTTCACGTAAAGTGAAATCATTATCTATGACAAGTATTGATGGGAAAAAAATTGCTGCAGCTCATATCGCAGATTTTCAAATAAAGAAACAACCAGAAAAATTTCTTGCTGCATTTTGTGTGGGGGAAAATCAATCCTCAATAATTTTCTTGAAACAAAAAAAGAGAGTTGCTGATATTCTTCGTGTTGAGTTTAGGCTTGTTACTTTTTCTCAAAATATTGAAGAAAGTGAATTATGTCGCGAAATTAAAAAGATGGGAGAGGATAGTATGTGTGGGGGTATTATTGTACAACTCCCACTTCCTTCTCATTTCAACGTGGCTACAATGCTAAATACAATTCCTTATGAGAAGGATATTGATGTTTTGAGCGATGAAGCCCGTAGAAGATGTAAAGAGGGAATAAATCTTATTTATCCTCCCGCAGTAGGAGCATGCAAGACGATTATAAAAGAACACTATGGAGTAAGTGATGTTACAAATAAGATTGTGGCAGTGGTAGGACTCGGAATGCTTGTAGGAAGTCCTATTACTGAATGGTTTAGGGGAAAGTGTAAAGAACTTATACTCATCGACAAAGGAGATGGATACCAAAAAATAAAGAATGTGGATATAGTAATCTGCGGAACGGGAGTGCCCCATCTCATTGATATTACAATGGTAAAACAGGATGCGCTTATTATTGATTTCGGATATGGAGAAAAGAATGGTGTGGTGTGTGGTGATTTTAGTCCCTCAAGTATAGGTGATAAAGAAGAAGATAACATAACCTATACGCCAACACCTGGTGGCACCGGGCCAATACTTGTAGCTCAACTATTTGAAAACTTTTTTACAATTAATTCATAATAAATAACACCCCTTTAAGGGGTGTTATTTATTATTCTGTTTCGTCTGGGCTTGCGATACTCACTCCTTTTGTTTCTACTGCGATGACCGTCTTCTTTTTAATCACTTCAAGAAGTTTCTTATCTTCTTTCAACTTTAATCGTACATTATCGAAACCAGTACCAAGCTTTTCATTTTCGAATGAATAGCTTGCACCATTCTTTTTTACTACATCATACTTTATCGCGGTGGTAAGAACATCAGCTTCGTAAGAGATTCCCTCTCCATACATAATGTCGAATTCCGCGACACGGAAAGGTGGGGCAACTTTATTTTTTACTACCTTTGCTTTTGTGCGATTACCTACAATATCCTCCCCTTTCTTGATTTGGGCGATGCGACGAATATCGATACGTACTGAGGCATAAAACTTAAGAGCCATACCACCTGGCGTTGTTTCTGGATTACCGAAGACGAGCCCAATCTTCATGCGTGTCTGGTTAATGAAGATAACAATGGTATTTGATTTTGCAGCAATGGCCGTTAATTTACGAAGTGCTTGTGACATGAGGCGCGCCTGGAGTCCCATGTGTTGTGCGCCCATCTCTCCCTCGATTTCTGCGCGAGGAGTAAGTGCAGCAACCGAGTCCACTACCACAATGTCGATAATATTCGAACGCACAAGACTCTCAAGAATATTAAGAGCTTCTTCACCATTGTCAGGTTGAGAGATAATAAGATCTTTTGTCTTTACGCCGATACGTGCTGCGTATTCAGGATCGAGTGCGTGTTCTGCATCGATGAATGCCGCGCGTCCATTATGTTTCTGTACTTCGGCAACGGCATGAAGCGCAAGTGTTGTCTTTCCAGAACTTTCTGGGCCAAATATCTCAATGACGCGCCCCTTTGGAAAACCGCCGACGCCAAGTGCGAGATCAAGAGAAAATGATCCGGTAGGAATTGCTTCCACTTTCATAGCGCTTTTTTCACCAAGCTTCATAACCGAGCCTTCGCCGAAACGAGACTGAAGTGATTCCATGAGTGATTCAAGATCTTTCGCGTCTTCGCTCCCCTTCCCTTTTTTTGTAGTGGCCATACTTATTCGTTAGTTGTTGATTGTATTGGTTCGACGTCTTTAGTACTAGTAGTGTAATAGATTTGTTTGGTGACCTCCAGCTCTTTTCCGAGAAGCCCCTTTATTTTAAAGTGAAATGTATTAAAACCCGGAGTAAGAAAAAGTTGTTTTTCAAAAACTCCCTCCTCATTAGGAGAAACTCCCTCTTCATTCAGGGTCAGTTTATTTTGTGGATTGAATAAACCACGCGCAGTAAATGTAGAAGTAGTGACTACCATCGTGTCGCTAAAATTTTCAAGAGAGAGTGTGGGTGTTCCTGTAAACGCAGATGCGCGAATACTAACTATAGTGAGTACTACAAGGAAAAGAACCACAAATGAAATATTACGCGTAGTGAAAAATTGATTCATTGATAATTTCTTTTCAGAAGAGAAATCTCTCTTGCTCGGATGGGTGGTGGTTTCTTTTGTGCTTACAATTGCATTATGTCGCGTGTATTCCTTCCAAATCTCCTCCCCATTTAAATTGAGAATATCCGCAATGTGAAAAAGATAACCGCGCACGTAGGGTGCGGAAGGTAATCGTGCATAATCTTCCTTAGTTAAGAGCTCTAAGAAGCGATCAGAAATGCCAGTGAGCTGTGAGAGCTTCTCTATCGACATACTCTTGTTTCTCATTGCATCGAGAATGAGTAGTCCTACTGATTTTGATTCATTTATTATTTCATTCATAATCTTTATATTTTAATTTCTTCTTCTAGGTCGTTATCAAGAAGTAATACTTCGCGTGGTTTTGCTCCCTCACCTGGTCCAATAATCCCCTTCGCTTCCATAATATCGAGAAGACGTGCCGCTCTCGCATACCCAACCTTAAGGCGTCGTTGTAAAAGAGAGGCAGAAGCTTTCTTTGCAACACGTACGACTTCGACTGCTTCGTCAAAAAATTCATCGAGCGAATCATCATTTCCAAAACTCTCAAAGATATGGGTTGCTTCAGGTTCCTCATCTGCATCAATAGGGATGGTTCCCATGCCCGCTTCATTATTTTCTTTGATAAAGTTAACTACCGACTTAATCTCGTCCTCAGTAATATATGCTCCTTGGATACGACGTGGTTTTGAAACATCTGCAGAGACAAAGAGGAGGTCACCGCTTCCTAAAAGTTTTTCCGCACCCATCGAATCAAGAATAGTACGCGAATCAATCTGACTTGCTACCTGAAGCGCAATACGAGTGGTAATGTTCGCTTTAATAAGGCCGGTAATTACTTCAACAGAAGGACGTTGGGTAGATACAATAATATGAATACCAGTAGCACGCGCCATTTGAGCAAGGCGGATAATCGAACCTTCCACTTCCCTGCCGTAGGTTGCCATAAGGTCCGCAAGTTCATCAATCACAATAAGAATATACCCCATTTTTTCTGATGCGCTCTTGTTGTAACTCTTAATGTCGCGTGAACCCGACTCAAGAAGTACTTGATAGCGTCGATCCATTTCTTGGATGACCCAGCGCAATGCGCCAATTGCCTTTTTGTTCTCGGTCACCACTGGGGCAATAAGATGAGGAAGATTATTATAGATAGAAAGTTCTACACGTTTCGGATCGATAAGAATAAGCTTTAACATCTCGGGAGAATTTTTAAAGAGAAGCGAAAGAATAATAGAATGAATGGTAATAGATTTTCCAGAACCAGTCGCACCCGCAACAAGCATATGGGGCATTTTTGCGATATCAGCAAATACCGGTTCTCCATTTACGTTGCGGCCAATTGCGAATACAAGTGGTTCTGCTTTTTGAAATTCTGGATAAAGCAATAAACTTCCGAGTCGTACTACCGCCGCTGATTTATTCGGCACCTCAATACCCACAAGCGATTTTCCAGGAATAGGTGCTTCGATACGAATAGGATGTGCGGCGAGCGCCATCGCAAGGTCTTGGTTCAAGGTGGTGATTTTTGAAATCTTTACACCTTCTGCGGGCTTTAGTGTATAACGAGTAACTGTAGGGCCAACATTAATCTCCCCCATTTCAACGGGAATACCAAAACTTTCAAGAGTTCGCTTGATAACATTTGCATTTGCACGAAGATCACCGATGGTTGGTTTTTCTACCGTTGAAGAAAGAAGTGAAAGTGGTGGTGCAATATAATTATGAATTTGTTTTTGTGCGCCTGCGCGAGGTGCGTCAAATCCCGTGGTATCTGTTTCGAGCTCCTCTTCTTTTTTCTTTTCTTCGGCGCGTTTTGGTTTTTTTATCTCGTCCTTAATAGGAACTTCTTGAGCTTCGAGTGGAACTTTTATTTCAAGTTCTTTTTCTTCAGTTTCGTCGTCATCCTTTTTGTTAAAAAGAGAAAGATGAAGTGGACGATTCATAGTAATGAGAAAAGAAACAACAAGCGCAGTGAGTGTGATAATAACTGTTGCAGGAGTTCCAAAAAGTTTTTTAAGAGAACCCACAAGCGTGCCAAGAAGTCCCCCACTCCCTTCAGAGACAACATCCATAAATCCGAGTCCCGAAAGAACGAATAATCCCCCACCAATAAGTGTAATTCCAAAAAACGCACTTGGGTCTGGTGCGAGAAATGAAAATCCAAGAAGCACAGAAACAACCGGAAGAAGATAATATCCCCATCCAAAAAGTTTAAAAAACGAATTATAGATTATTTCTCCGAGTGGTCCCGCCTGTCCAAATCCTGCGAGGAGAAAAATAAGTGCCAAACTAAAAAGAATGGTCGCGATAACATATTTCTTCACATCGGGATGAAGATTAAGTCTTTCTCCTTTTTGTTTTTTATCCTGAACCTTCGAAGACCTCTTTTCCGCTTCTTCTTTTTTTCTCTTTGATTTATGTCTGGACATTGAATATACTCATTAAACGCGAGAATGATAAATAATTCAAGATTTATGCATACCACAAACACTCTCATCATTTCGGATATCCACCTCGGTTCGAAGGTTTGTCGCTCGAAAGAACTTCTTCATAGGTTGAAATCACTCTCTTTTGAGCGCCTTATTTTGAATGGTGATATTTTTGACGATCTCAATTTTACTCGTCTCAATCATGATGATTGGGCACTTCTTTCTTATTTTCGAGACCTTTCAAATCCCGAGAAGAAAGTAGAGCTTATCTGGGTTGTAGGAAATCATGATGGACCTGCAGATATCCTGTCCCATCTTATTGGGGTGCCGGTGAGAGATGAGTACGCATTTGAGTGGTATGGCAAGAAATGCCTTGTTATTCATGGACACCAATTTGACCGTTTCCTTAGTAAAAATATAATAATAAGCGCGATAGCAAGCACAGCATATTTATTTGTTCAGCGCCTGGATACGAGACAGCAATTTATAAGTAGATTTTTAAAGAATGTAAGTAAATCCTGGCTTCGCATCTCGAAGAAGGTTGCGCGCGGCGCGGTACATCATGCGGAGGTTGAGAACAAAGATGTGGTGTTTTGTGGACACACTCACAGAGAAATGGAACTAAAGATAGGAGGAGTCGAATATTATAATAGTGGATGTTGGACGGATGTGCCTTCGGCATACATCACTCTGAAGGATGGAGAAGTAATAATTCACAAAGAGAAGTAGAAGAAAAAAACTCCCGCTCGATGCGGGAGTTTTTATAACAAATAAACTAACCCCCTGATTAATCAAGAAAACCAAGAAAATAAGGAAAACCAGCTTTGATTTAGAACAAGCTGATAATGCGATGAAACCTACATGAGGCAAAATTATGTAAAAAAATTAGTAAAAACGGCAGACAAGCGGGTAGATAGATGGATACTACACTTTTTCACTTTTTACATTATTTTTATCCAAAAATGTTTCGCGCGAAACATTTTATAACTCATGAATACCACAATTTAATGCTTTTAGATAATAAAAACCTCCGCTATCGGCGGAGGAATTAGTTGAATCTATTTGATGAGATTATAGCTATTGTCGATATTTCTCATTATTACTTCAAGAAGATCGATTTTAATTGCGGAGCCATAAGTCACTTGATCGCGATGAGGATAATATAATTTATCAATTATTCCGATAATATTCCCATTCATGTCAAAAAGTCCGGATCCAGACGTTCCTGGAAAAACAGGTCTATCTACAAAAACTCTTAATGAATCAGTCTTTGATATTCTCTCGACATGAAAAAATATTTCAAGATTCTCATTGCTATGGAAGATGGGCTGCACCCAAGAAACCTGCTCTCCAATATTCACATTGAAGCGTGGGGTAAGTATTGAATCTGTAATACCTATTGACGACCAAAAAAGTGCCATATCATTTTCTCTAGAAATAAAGTAGGGAATCGTATCACAGAGAATTCCCCTCCGGACATAAAAAGGAAGAACCATATTATTCTCTTTGTGAATGAGTGAGTGATAGGTCGTAAGAAAAAAACCATTTCCCATTGAGACCGCAGAAGAAGAAATAATCTCACTGTCATTATATGCACGCACCACTGCAAATCTATTTTGTACAAGCTCCGCCAACTCACCCATCGTTTTTTCATTTTTTATAGAAACCTCTGTGGTTGCGCAGCCTTCAAAAATAAAAAATACTAGGAAAAATAAAAAGAGACATGTTAGCAAAAATCGTCGTTTCATAGCACCACCTCATAATATATGTATAAAGATAACTATTCTGAGTATTTTCTTTTTTGAGGTCTACGTCAATAAGAAGAAAAGGAGGCAAAATAATTGAAGTAATAATCAGACTAAGCGAAACCTTTTTGATGATTTGTTTTTGTTTAGAATTATTCAAACATGGAAAACAGAGGAAGGAAAAGTAAGGAAGGGAAGTATTCTTTGCATAAGATAATGGACGTGGTTATTAGTTATGAATAAAAAAGTGAGAAGATATAAAAAAACATAAATCAAGAACTCAAGAAAAATAAATTATAGAAGTGAAACAGGGGCACTTCCTTTGGCGGAACCCAAAGAACGCAATTGTTCAGGGAACCCTTTTAAAAAAATAATGAGAAAGTATCAATAAATAGGAGAAAATAAAAAAGCTTCTAAGAAATAAGGAATAGGCTACACATATTTTTTTCTAGTCCAAAAAGGACATCATTTTTTACAGAGATCGAATTAAGAGACATCAAAAAATAAGAGAATTGCACAATGATTATTCCGATATGTCAAATGTTACATACAATTCTTAGTGATGGTATTTTTTTACTTTGTATAATAAGGTGGTGACAAGAATGAATGAACTTGGAAAAGAAGGGGAGGATTTCGCATGTGGATACCTTGTGGAGAAGGGGTTTCAAATCATAGAGAGGAATTTCGGGGCTTCCTGGGGTGAATTGGATATTGTGGCAAAAGCACCTGATAAAACCTTAGTTTTTGTGGAGGTAAAAACGGTAAGGGGTAATAATTTTCAAAATCTTACACCTGAGGATGAGCTGACAAAAGGGAAGGTGAAGAGATTTGAGAAAATAGCGGTCTTTTATGCAAATAAGAACCCTCATTATATCGATGTTCGACGAGGGTGGAGGATGGATGCGATATGCTTGACAAAGAAAGGAGAAAATTTCTTTGTTTCGTATTATGAAAATATATGAGTAAAAAAGCCCACATACAATATATAGTATGTGGGCTTAATAGGCGCTTGTTATGAGTCATCTTTATTTCTTTTTTGGAAGAAATGACTCTATAAGACTTTTTTGTGCAGAAGTAAGGGACTCCCAGAGATAGTCTTCAATTTGAAGAATAAATTTCTCCTCGATTACTCCTAGTTCGATAAATACATGGCAAACTTCGTGGATAAGGACCTTCACTCCTCGTGATGGCGAGAGCCTATATTCAAGAAAAATGACATTGTCGTCGGTAAGGCCATCAAGTTTCTCTCGTTGTCCACGTTTGTTGATATCGTGGAGATTGTGTACCCAGATAATCTTCTCAATTTGTTGATTGAGAGAATAAATGATAGCGCAGAAAAACCAATCAACAAGGAAATCCCCAGTGCGGAGAGGGGAACGCGTTCTAGACCTTCTTTCTTTTGCGTAGCCTGCTGCCTTTATGGCGTTTACCCTAAGAGAGTTCATGAGAGGACTCCTTTCATTGAAGAATAAAGAATACTATATTCGTTATAATGCATCTGTGTTGCACTTGCAAATGAAATATATCTTAGGCTAAAATAGCACGACTATGAACGAAGAACATTATCGAATCGCAGATCTCTATAAGGTACTATCGAATCCAAAGCGCGTGGCCATTCTCGACCTTCTTATAAAGGGAGAGGTATCGGTGGATGAGATTTCAAAGAAGTTAAAACTTCCGAAAACAAACGTATCTCAGCATCTTTCTCATCTCCGGCTTGCGGGACTCGTAAAGCCACGTCGCGAAGGACTTCGGGTGTATTACAAGTTAGTAGTGCACGAGGGCCTTAAAAAGTATGATATTTTGAGGGGGTCATATTAAGTTGTTAAGAGAAAGGCCGCTTCGTTCATTGCGAAGCGGTTTTTTCATTGATATAGTAAGAGAAAGACATCTATGAAGATTGAAGAACATTACAAAAATCCATTAGGAAGCGGTGCCTACGAACCAAAGACAACAGAAGAGGCTATATATAAAGAGTGGGAAGCGTCCGGTTTCTTTAATCCAGACTCTCTCCCTTTTGGAGATGACGCAGAGCCATATGTAGTATATATGCCACTTCCGAATGTGACAGGTTCCCTTCATATGGGACATGCGCTTGATAACACCTTTCAGGACATCACGGTACGCTATCATAGAATGCAGGGTAGGAAGACTCTCTGGCTCCCAGGAACTGACCATGCAGGGATTGCGACACAATATGTAGTAGAAAAGGACCTTCGGAAGCAGGGAATAAACCGTTTTGAACTTGGAAGGGAGAAATTTGTAGAGAAAATATGGGAATGGAAGCATGAATATGGGGGTCTTATTCTAAATCAATTAAAAAAGCTTGGCTGTTCAGCAGATTGGTCGCGCACCCGTTTTACGATGGATCCAGAGTATGCGAAAGATGTGAAGAAGGCATTTGTACACTATTACGAGAAAGGACTCATTTATAGGGGGTATCGTACGGTAAACTGGTGTCCGCGTTGTGGTACGAGTCTTTCTGAGCTCGAACTTGAGTATAAAGATGAAGAAACAAGCTTATGGCATATTAAATATGCAGAAGGAATAGTCGTTGCAACCACGCGTCCAGAAACAATGCTTGGTGATACGGCCATTGCGGTAAATCCAAATGATGAGCGCTATGCAAAGTTCATCGGCACAAAAGTTAACCTCCCTTTAGTGAGTCGCGAAATTCCCATTATTGGTGATGATGCGATTGATAAGGAATTCGGCACGGGTATGGTTAAGGTAACGCCCGCACATGATGTGTTAGATTTTGAGATTGGTGAGCGGCACAAGCTTCCGATGGTTATCGTAATTGACGAGCGCGGAAAGATGACACAAGAGGCGGGTGTATATGCAGGGATGAAGGCAATCGAGGCGCGCACAAAAGTTGTGGCGGACCTTGGTGACAAGGTAATAAAGATAGAACCATATTCTCATCGCGTGTCTATTTGTTATCGCTGTAGCTCAACCATTGAACCAATTCCTTCAATGCAGTGGTTTTTAAAAATGAAGGGGCTTGCAGCAAATGCAATCGAGGCGGTGAAGTTGGAGAAAGTACATATTACCCCAGACCGTTTTAAAAAAACATATTTTGATTGGTTAGAAAATATTCGTGATTGGACACTTTCTCGCCAAATTTGGTGGGGACATCAATTACCTGTGTGGTTTCACGAAGCAAAATGTACACCCAAGAAAGGAAAAGAAGACGCGATGGATAAGTGTAAGGAAATGGTCGTTTCTGTTATGGAGCCAGTATGTGAGTATTGTGATTCAAAATTTGTACAAGCAGAAGATGTAATGGATACATGGTTTTCATCTGCGCTCTGGCCATTCGCAGGACTTTCAGAAGAAGATAGGAAAAATTATTATCCAGGACACACACTTATTACTGCACGCGATATTTTAAATTTGTGGGTAGCCCGCATGATTTATTCAGGAATCGAATTTATGGGCGAAGCACCATTCAAGAATGTACTGATTCATGGAACGATTATGACGAAGGATGGAAAGCGTATGTCGAAGAGTTTGGGTACTGGCATTGATCCATTGAAATATATTGATGAGTATGGCGCCGATGTCACGCGATTCGCGGTAGTGTGGCAAGCAACAGGGCAAGATATTCGTTGGGATGAGACTGCGGTAATTGGAGGAAAAAAATTTTTAAATAAACTTTGGAATGCTGCTAAGTTTGTACTAGGTCAAGAGGGAGAAGAAATTTTTTTCCCAGTTGCATCAAAATTATTTGATACTACGCATCAAACGAGCGCAGACAAAAAAATTCTTGAAGAATTAGATTCTATTAAAGAAAGCATAAAAAATGACATTCAATCATTTGAATTTGCAAAAGCGCTTCGAGAATTGTATGACTTTTTCTGGCACTCATTTTGTGATGTCTATCTTGAGGCAGCAAAGAAGCAGATTGCAGACCCCGATTCGGCAATGCGCACCCGTGCCATTCTTCTTCATATACTAGGGGAATCACTTTGCATTCTTCACCCTTTCCTTCCTTTTATTACTGAAGTTATTTGGAAGAAGATTCTCAGAAAAGATTCGGTTCTACTTCTTATTACTCAATGGAAATAACACCAATCCTTTTTTCATTAGTCGGCGCACTCCTGCCCGCCTTTTTGTGGCTTTTCTTTTTTCTTAAAGAGGACACTCATCCTGAACCACGTGCGCGACTTGTAAAAACATTTTTTTTTGGCGCACTTATGAGTGTACCCGCACTTGTACTTCAAGTATTTTTTGAAAATTCATTTGGAGGAAGAGCGGTAAGTTTTGTAGCACTTACCTTTCTTTTCTCAGCAATTGAGGAGACCGCAAAATTTCTCGGTGCCTATGGTGCGGTGCGCCGTAGTATCGATTTTGATGAACCGATTGATGCCATGATTTATATGCTTGTAGCAGGTCTTGGATTTGCGACAGTAGAAAATCTTTTTATTATTGGGTCCGCAATACACCCAGGGGGTGTATTTGTAATGGGGGAAACACTCATCTTTCGTTTCATTGGTGCCACACTTCTTCATACGCTCTCCTCAGCACTTGTAGGATATTATTGGGCGCGAGGCATAAAAGAAAGAGAAGAAAAATATTTTGTAGTACTCGGTCTCCTTGTGGCAACTATTGTGCATGGCATTTTTAATTCTTTGGTATACGAGTTTCAGACAATCAATCTTCTTATTCCAAGCCTTTTTCTTGTAGGAGTCTCTTTCTTTGTTTTTAAGGATTTTGAAAAGCTAAAGAAATAAAAGAGAGTTCTTTGACAGAGGAACAGAAAAAGAGCTATCTTACTTTTAGCTAATTGTAATAAAAAAAGGGAAGGTATATATGAAATACATTGGAGCTATATTTTGTTTTTTTGGGGCACATAAATGGGAAAAGGAACCCATACAAAAAGACATTGTAAGAGGTACAGGAAGGCATTTTATTTTTATGAGTGAGGGGATTCAGAAAGCCACTCAGCTCTGTTCACGGAAAAAATGCAAAAAGGAACGAGGAGTGTATCGAGAAGGGTGGGTTGGATTTGGAAGTAGTGCGAGTAACACGAGGTGGAAAAAAATGACAAAATCAATCGAAGAATATATTGACTCTCTTCCTAATGTTTTTCAAGCATAGGGAACGCGCAATAGCCACCGATTTATTCGGTGGTTTTTATTTGTATGCTATAATGTGAGTGTATGGAGAACAATAATCACGATGATATCTTCGTCGAGCTCGCAAAAGTAAGATCGGAGCCAATGAAAATATCTGTGGAAAAGGAAAGTAATATTGATACAGAGATAAACGATGACGAGACTGAGGGACGGCTCACTATCGACGTGTATCAAGACGGGGATGATATTGTGGTGCAATCAACCGTTTCAGGAGTAGACCCTGACGATCTCGATATTCACATCTCAAGTGAGTCGGTTACTGTTCGTGGTGAACGCGAAAAGTCACAAAAAATTGAAGACAAAGACTATTTTTATCAAGAGTGTTTTTGGGGGAAATTTTCCCGTTCAGTAATGCTTCCTACCGAAATAGATCCAGAGAAATCAACTGCGATAGTAACAAATGGAGTGCTCACTATTCGGATGCCAAAACTGAATAGACAAAAAACAAAAAAGTTAAAAGTAAAAGCAAGTTAATCCTGATATGTGAATAAAAATCCTCAGTGAACCTGGGGATTTTTGATAGGTGGCTAAGGAAAGGAATATTCTTGACATTTTTTTATTTCTGTATTAAAACGATAGCAGTACATAACCATTCTTTATAAGGAGGTTTTTGTGAACCTAAGAGAAGTAAGCAAGAAAGTTTTTCTTGTGATAGTTACGTGTGTTGCAATTCTTACGGCAATGGATTGTTCTCGAGAGAGTAATTTCAGAATTGTGTTTTCAAATCGAACCGAAGATATTATCGAGGCAAAAATGGACGGAAACGTTCTTGGTAATGTCTCCGCAGGAGAAGATAGACAATTCGTTGTAGAGGCAAGAATTCTTGACTCGTCTCCCACGGGCGCTGACTATCCTGATGTTGCTGAAGTAAATTTTTCTGCGCGTAATCTCACATCTTTAAAAATATCGAGGCAGGTGCGTCGAACTATTTACACCGACCGCGTTGAATATATCACGATTGAGAAGAATGATTTCTAACAATCCCGCCTATCAGCGGGATTTTTTTAATTCGTAGTATGATTTTTATCCATCTTCTCAGAGATGGTTTTTATAAGATTTGGACTTGGCTCGCCAGTTATTATATCAACCTCAGAGAGGGGGATTTCTATTAAATATGCGTTGATGTGTTTGTGCAGTTGTTTTCCATATGCGGCCACTTTTGCTTTGAGGCGTTGTGCATTATCAAATTGTTTGCTGGAATAAAATGTGTTTCCCATTTCTACCGCAGGAAAACTCATTGTGTCGGTTTCTATTATTTCGACTGGATTTTCTTTACTACTTTTCACCTGTATTGCGTCCGATTCGTTTGCCCACAAATCAATCGCGTTGTAGGCATCTTCTTTAGGATGGGATAATTTTGGATTAAGGCCGAGTGCCTTAAACACCTTGAGGGTTGCCACCTGAGTAAGGAGTCCTTGTTTTGTTTGCTCAAATTGTTTTTGAGTATTTAGTTTTTCCGCAATTGCTGCCCCACTTTTCCAGAAATGGGTAAGGAGTTCTGGTTCAGCACCAGAAGAGTCAATAAAATGCGTAAATAAAAACTGATATTCAGTAAGATCAATATATGATTTTCCAGGAACTGTTTCTCCCGCTTTTTTTATAGCACTTACTTCTTTTTGGGCTTCAAGAAATGATACCATTCCCGTGGTAGCCTCAATAGATTCATGCATTTGGGGGAAGCGTTCCTCATACGCATTTTTTAGAAAACTTATTTGTTCCTTATTTTCACTTGCTGCTATAATCTGCGTAAAAAATTCAGAGGGGAGTCCATGTTGTTGTGGTTCTAATTTTTCAAAATGTGACGGGGATTCAAACATAAAAATAGTATAGTAGGAATGAAGGAGCTTGGCTAAGGGTATGGGCCATTTCAACAATAAATAAAAACACGAGTTTTTGGCTCGTATTTTTTGGCTTTTATGAGACGGTATCTCCTTTTTCTTGTTTGTTTATTTTATTTTTCAGTTCCGCCATTTTTAATTCGCGACCTACCATAAGCTCGTTCAGCTGTTTTAGTTCATCTTCTTTTTTTTTATTTTCACTCATGTCTCTAATAATTCCCGCAACTGCTATTACCTTTCCACTCTCGTTCTTCACCGGATTCAATCTAGAGTTATGATAAATTTTCTCACCTTGAATGGTGATATTTTCATCAAGAGAGAGGGTTTTACCAGTTTCAAATACACGATTAATATTTGCTAAAAGTTGAGTAGCAACTTCCTCTGGAAATATATCAGATACCGATTTTCCAACTATTTCCTCGGGGGGTTTCCCTAGATTATTTGCGAGCGTTGTATTTACAGTTAGATATTTATAATCTCTATCTAACATAAATATCGCATCGTTTAAATTTTCAATAATATTTTTGCTTCTCCACTCGCTTTCCCAGAGTTTCTTCTCCTCCTCTTTTATTTTATAAGTTGCTTTTTTTATTTGGACCCTAAGAATGGTAATAAAAACAAAAGCGATTATAAGAATGGATCCAAGCAAAATAAGAATATTTTTTATCCAAGAGGGAATAATTGGCACGGATTCAATTCTGCCATGGAGCCATTTTAGTTTGGCTTGGCTGAGCGGGGAACTTTCTTGTTGTTTCCATTCATTAAGATACCCGTCTATAAGAGGAAGAAGGTCAGAATTTTTATCTTTTGTTCCTGCAAAGTATAAATTAAGGGGATTAAAGACGATTCCCGTTGAGGCAAGACCATATTTCATCTCATTTGCTAAGCCAAAAGTAATACCGGCCACCCCTGCATCAATTTTTTTCTCGGCAATTGCCTTAAAAACATTATCGTAGGTTGAGAATTCTATAAACTGGCTCGTGATATTAAATTGAGATAATAATGTTCTGAAATTAGTTGCATTAATATCGCCACTCAAAACACCAATCGTTTTATTAGAAACTTCTAGAATACTATCGATTTTTGATGAGGGCAGGGCATAAAGCTCCCCCCATACGGTGAGGACTGGGTTTTGTGCATAACTTAAAAAAAGAGCACGCTCCTGTGTATAGCCAACACTGGTTATAAGATCAATCTCGCCGGATTTAATACGATCGAGCCCTTCGTTCCACGTGCCAAGCACATACGTAAAGGTAATGTTTTCTTTTTTACCAATTTCTGAGAGAAGGTCAACATAAAGACCCCTCATGGTTCCATCTGTGTCTGGAAATATCACGGGGTAGTTATTAAACGCACCAACTTTAATTACGCGCGCTTCCGCCGCAAAGGAATTCTGGGCAGATAAGAATAAGACAAGAGCAAGGGCAGACGAACTTAAAAAAGTCTTTTTCATGTAGTTATTATATATAAGTATATCATTTTAAAATGTGTTCATTTTAGTAAAAACCCCGCCATAGGCGGGATCAATTTGCATACTTGCAGACGATATCGTGGAGCACTGCATACACAAGGAATAAAATGGTAAGGATGGCAATAAATTCTCCGAAGCTAAATCCAAAGAAGAATGTTTTAATACTGAATCCTTTCGATTTTACTTCCTTGATTGGAGGCCCTTCCTCTGTTTTCATTGGGAGTTCTTTCAAAAAACGAAGTAAATAACTGAACTGATAGTATACGAAATTAGTTGAAATGCAAATATTATTAGAAACAGTACAGAAAACTTTAAATATGTCTATCGTGCTCACAGGTTTTATACTGTGGAGCGCTTCAATATTTTTTATAAAATCTCCAATAGGATCAAGTATATATAGAAAGATTAGGTTAAACAAAAAATGTCCCGCAAAGCACGGGACATTTTTGTCTCAATAATTTTTATTTGATACGCATGGCGTAAAATGAGCGCCACACGAAGACAAGAGAAATTATAAAGAAGACCCCCGAGAGAATGAGACTTGTTCCACGAGGAAGGGTGATTGCAAGCTCAACCGCAAGGAGACCAAAGAGGGTAGTGAACTTAATAATCGGATTCATTGCAACCGATGATGTGTCCTTGAAAGGGTCGCCGACGGTATCACCGACTACTGTTGCATCATGAAGTGGAGTTCCTTTTTCTTTCAATTCGGTTTCTACAAGTTTTTTTGCATTATCCCATGCGCCTCCTGCATTTGCCATAAAGATGGCTTGGTAGAGACCAAAGAGCGCAATAGAAATAAGGTACCCAATAAAGAAGTAAGGCTCGAGAGAAGCAAAGGCGAGCGTTGAAAAGAAGACCACAAGAAAGATATTAAACATTCCTTTCTGGGCAAATTGTGTGCAGATTTCTACTACGCGTTTTGAGTCTTCAATCGATGCTTTTTTGTTTGTGTTATCGAGCTTAATTTTTTCTTTAATAAACTCTACTGCGCGATAGGCGCCCGTAACAACTGCCTGCATTGAGGCACCCGTGAACCAATAGATAACTGCACCTCCCGTGATAAGTCCCAAAAAGAAGGGAGGGTAGAGGATGGAGAGATTACTCAAAAGTTCGGGTTTCAATCCTTCGGTAAGGAGCATGATGATGGAGAAAATAAGAGTTGTCGCTCCTACTACCGCGGTGCCAATAAGCACTGGTTTTGCGGTTGCCTTGAAGGTGTTTCCTGCGCCATCATTTTCCTCGAGAAAATCCTTTGCTTTCCCAAAGTTTGTTTCAAAACCAAATTCTCTTTTAATCTCCTCTTTTACATTAGGGAGAGTCTCAATCATGGAGAGTTCGTAGACCGATTGTGCATTGTCGGTCACAGGACCATAAGAGTCGACGGCAATAGTCACAGGACCGAGACCTAAGAAGCCAAACGCCACAAGGCCAAAGGCAAAGACTGCGGGTGCAAGCATGAGGGACGCAAATCCCAACGTACTTATGCCATAAGCAATACCCATAAGTGCCACAATAGAAAGTCCTGTCCAATAAGCGCTGAAGTTGCCTGCGGTAAGTCCCGAGAGAATATTGAGTGATGCACCACCCTCGCGTGAAGAACTTACAATTTCTTTTACATGTGCAGAATTGGTTGAGGTGAATACCTTTACCATTTCAGGGATGAGTGCACCTGCAAGAGTTCCACAGCTAATAATTGAGGCGAGTTTCCACCAGAGTGTGCCATCACCAAGCGTCGGAATTAAAAGATAGGAAACGAGGAAGGTAACTCCAATTGAAATAATAGAAGTGAACCAGACAAGTGTAGTAAGAGGTGTCTCGAAATTCATCTTGTCGGCGTGTTGATAGCGTGCACGGGCAATCATCTGGTTAATGCCATAAGCAACCACACTTGTGATAACCATCATGATGCGCATTGCAAAAATCCAAACCAAAAGTTGGATTTGAACTAAGGCGGCACTGACCGCAAGAAGAATAAACGTGATAAGTGCTACGCCGGTGACGCCATACGTTTCAAACCCATCCGCGGTAGGACCCACTGAGTCTCCTGCATTGTCGCCTGTGCAATCAGCAATTACACCAGGATTTCGTGCGTCATCTTCTTTAATACCAAAGAAGATTTTCATAAGATCGGAGCCGATGTCCGCAATCTTCGTGAAGATGCCTCCTGCCACGCGGAGTGCGGCCGCGCCGAGTGATTCACCAATTGCAAAACCAATAAGACATGCACCCGCATACCCTCCCGGCACAAAAAGAAGAATTACGAGCATAATAAGAAGTTCGACACTAATAAGAAGTGTTCCTACGCTCATTCCCGCTTGTATAGGAATTTCATAAATAGGGTAAGGTTTTCCACGAAGACTTGCGAACGCGGTACGCGAATTTGCAAATGTATTGATGCGAATACCGAACCATGCAACACTGTAACTTCCTAAGATACCAATCACACTAAAAAGGAGAATAGTGATTACTCTTGCTGCTTCGAAGTGACGCAAATAACCGAAGTACGCCACAATAATGGCGCCAATAAATAGCTCAAGAATCATAAGGAACTTCCCCTGAGTAATGAGGTACGTTTTACAAGTTTCATAAATGAGCTCCGAAATCTCCTTCATGGCGCGATGCACCGGGAGGCGCTTCACGCGCACAAAGGTAAAAAGACCAAATACAATACCAAGCATCGAGATAAGGATGCCCCACAAGAGAAGGGTGTGTCCGTTCACCCCATTTAAAAATGAGACGGTGCGAAAATCGGGAAGAAGTAACTCTGCTTCACTTGCATGTACGGTGGAAGTTGCGAATGCGACTGCCATCATGACGAATGCCATGAATGAAGTTATTAATCGTGTAAGTAATTTCATGGTATCTCCTTGTATATATTAATTTAATTATTCTGGTTTATTTTTTTCTGCTACTGCTTCAGGTATTACTTCTTCTGCTACTGCAGCTGCAATACCCCCTTCAAGTGCGGCGTCGGGGTTTGACTGAGAGCGCACATCAATTTTCCATCCGGTAAGTTTTGCAGCGAGACGCACGTTTTGTCCACCTTTCCCAATTGCAAGAGAAAGCTGGTCTTCAGGAACGAGTACCCGCGCTTCACGACGCTCAAGAATTTCTACAAGCTTTGCTTTTGCGGGTGAAATAGCACTCGCAATGAATTTTGCGGGATCATCAGAATATTCGATAATATCAATTTTCTCGTTACCGAGTTCATTCGTAACCGCCATTACACGTGTGCCACGCTGACCGACCGCGGAACCAACTGGGTCTACGCCTTCTTCTTTTGAGTGAACCGCAATTTTAGTGCGACTTCCTGGTTCGCGCGCAATGTGTTTAATTTCTACCACGCCGTCAGCAATCTCAGGAACCTCAAGTTCAAAAAGTTTCGCAACAAATTTTGGATGTGCGCGGGAGAGCACAATACCAGGGAAGCGAGTGTCTTGCTGTACTGCAAGCACAAAGAAACGCATACGTTCTCCTACGCGATAATGTTCGCCGGGGATTCCTTCGTTGCGGAACATGATACCAATGGCACGTCCTAAATCGACATACACATTACCACGTTCAAAGCGTTGGATGACACCACTGACAATTTGTTCCGCTTTATCAGTAAACTCCTGTTGTACGGATGCGCGTTCTGCATCGCGGATATTCTGGAGTACTACTTGTTTTGCGGTTTGTGCAGCAATACGACCGAAATCAGAATGCGTTTCGAGTGGAAACTCAAGTTCTTCGGTTACTATCGCATCTTTCTTTATTTTTTTTGCTTCCGCGAGAAAAATATGACGGTCCGCATTATAGCGAGGGAGCACTCCTTCTTCTTCCTTTTCTCTCTCCACGTGGACGCGTCCACGAAATGCGCGCTCTTCTTTTTCTGGCTCTTCTTCTGTTTCTTCTACAATGCGCACTTCTGCAGGATCAACTACCGTTTTTACCTGCCAGAATTTTAATTCGCCTGTTTTTATATCAATCTTTGAGCGAATTACTTCGCTGCGTTTTCTGTATTCTTTTTTATAAGCAGCCGCAATAGCTGCCTCAATTGCACTCATAATTCTCTCTGGTGCAATTCCTTTTTCTGACGCAATCTGCTGTACCGCATTCCCAAGTTCTTTTAAGTTCATCATATATTTAATTGTTATTTAGTTTTTTACTCAATTTTTTAAAAATATATCCCGCTCACAAGCGGGACACACGACCTTACGCGAATAGTGTACCACAAAGAGGAGTATTAACAAGAGGCGAATTATTGACAAAATGGTATAAATTATGTTATGATTAAATCAGTAAATTAGTATCAATATTCACATTTTGAAGGAGTTTGTATGAAAAACACCGAATTTTGTATGGTTGCATTTGTGGGAATCTTTGTGGGCCTTCTTCCTGTTTCATATGTAGTTGGGGCATATGACGCAACAATTCTTTCTATGACGTTCTCGTTTATTGCTGGAGGAGCATTTGTAGGATTTATTCATATCCTTTCTTCCTCAATTGATAATATTCGAAAAGAATGGGAAGAAGCTGATAAGAAGACGCGAAGGAGAGAAATATACTCATGGATTGCTATTGGCCTAGTGCTTGTAATGGAATATATTTTTGTAGCGATTGTGTGTTAGATATAATAATAGTCCCGCCAGATGGCGGGATTTTTTATTAGAGGCTTAAATGTGCTTGCGCAGTAATACGCCTATTCTTTTTGCGAAGATGGCTCATATAGGCAGCCACTCCAATCATTGAAGCATTATCGGTATTAAACATAAGCGCGGGAGCAAGAAAGGGAATGCGAAATTCTTTTGCTTTCGTTGTCAGGGCTTCGCGGAGGGCGGTATTTGCCGCAACACCGCCTGATAAAAGAACTGATTTTGCACCAAAACCCCGAATCGCACGCTCAGTCTTCTTTGTGAGCACATCAATCGCAGCTGCCTGGAAGCTTGCGGCCACATCGTCTACATTTGCATCCTTATTATCCCTCATATAATAGAGCACTGAAGTTTTGAGCCCCGAGAAGCTGAATTCATAATCAGGAGAGTGAAGCATGGGGCGAGGAAAGGGAACAAAAAGAGGATTTCCTTTCTTTGCGTGTTTTTCTATCTCGGGTCCACCAGGGTAGGGAAACCCAAGCACGCGAGCCACCTTATCAAATGCCTCACCTACTGCATCATCGCGTGTTTCACCAAGTTTTTTCCAGTGAGTGAGTGAGTCCATGCGAAGAATAATGGTGTGTCCTCCACTTACCACGAGTGCAATCGCAGGAAAGAGTTTCTTTAATTTAGAATTTAAAATTTCAAACTTAGAATTCTCAGTTTTTTGCGAGAGTAAAAAACTGTAAAGATGTCCCTCCATGTGGTTCGTGCCAATAAATTCTAGTTTTGGATTGTGATTTTTTAATTTTTTAAAAACCTCTTTTGAAAATTCAACACCAGTCCAAAGCGCGGGTTCGAGGCCAGGACCCACGGTCACTGCAAGAATATCTATTTTCTTTTTTCCAATTTCTTTTTCTAGTTCTTCAAAAAGAATCGGAAGATTTTTTAAATGTTCTCGTTTTGCGAGATTGGGGACCACGCCACCGAAAGGGCGATGAATTGCGATTTGGGAGGCAATAATATTTTTTTTCACAACAAATTTCGGCGCACGAAGTCCTCCGCGTGCTTCAATGAGGGCAAGTGCGGTTTCATCACATGAGGTCTCAATCGAGAGGATTCTCATACGTGGTATCCTACCCCACTTTCTTACTTGACTCAATAATTGACACAGGAGATAAAGAAAATAGTTAATTCTATATATTCAAATAGTGTTTGGGATTTATTTTTTTATGATATTATTAAGGCATGATTCAACCATTACTTATGTTCTCTGATTGGGGACTTCTTGCACTTCGTATAGTACTTGGCGCGATTTTAATTGCACACGGATGGCCAAAGATAAAAGATTTACGAAGGACTGCGGAGAATTTTGAAATGATGAATTTTATGCCCGGCATGTTTTGGGGAGTACTCGTCGCACTTGTTGAATTTGTAGGAGGTATCTTCTTTATTGCGGGATTCTTTACACAGATTATTGCTCTTATGCTTACTATTGAGTTTCTTGTGGTGGTGTTTAAAGTGAAATGGAATCATGGATTTGTTGAGGGGTATGAGTTCGATCTTTTAATTGCAGCAGTAGCATGTTTGTTCGCATTTGTGGGAAGTGGAGCGTGGGGTCTTGACCAGATTCTTAGTATTTCAATTTTGTAGGAATTGAAAACAGATTTAACACTTCTAATTTACTAGAAGTGAATTTCTTGAAGAAAAGAGACTTCAGGTATAGGATAGCGGCACATAGTTATGAATCGAGCGATTGAAACATTACCAGGGATACTTTCGTGGGGAACCCTTTTGGGACTTCTCTTTTTATCGTGGAGGGAGCCTTTTGCGGTTGCTATCTTTATTGTGCTTTACGATCTTTTTTGGTTACTAAAAACAACCTATTTCTTTGTGCATCTTCACTTTTCATTTCGAAAGATGAACGAGAATTTAAAAATAGATTGGTTAGAGCGTCTTAAGGCATCTCAGATGTCCTGGGAGCGCGTGCATCATATTGCGGTATTCACCATATATAAAGAACCATATGATGTGGTGCGTGCAAGTGTGCGTAGTTTAGCAGAAACAAATTATCCTCTTAAGCAGATTATTCTTGTGTTTGCACTTGAAGAGCGGGGGGGTGAGGAAGACAAAGCAATTGCAATGAAAATTAAGAGGGAGTTCAATACCATGTTCGGAAAGGTGATTATTACTGTGCATCCGGGTGGTATTCCAGGCGAGATTCCAGGGAAAGCATCAAATGAAGCATGGTCGGTACGAGAAGTATATGAAAAAGAAATTAAGAATACGACCATATCAGTAGCTGATGTACTTGTGACCGTGTTTGATGCAGACACTCATCCTACCAACGGATATTTTGGTGCACTTACTTCAACGTTTCTTAGCACACCAAACGCACTGCATTCCGGTTATCAGCCAGTTATTATATTCTCAAATGCCTATGAAGTTCCTATTTTTGCTCGCCTTTCTAGTTTTTCTTGTACGTTTTGGGGACTTATTCAGCAAAATCGTCCTCACCGACTTACCACGTTTTCGTGTTATAGCCTTCCACTTCAGGCGCTCATTGATGTGGGATTTTGGCATCCTTATGTTATTGCAGAAGACGCCCGTATTTTTTATCAGTGCTTAGCACATTATTCAGGGGATTGGAGAACGACCCCCGTCTATTATCCGGTGATGACCGATGCAGTTTCAGGACACTCATTTATAAGCGCAGCTCGCAACTTATATAAACAACAGCGACGATGGGCCTGGGGTGTAGAAAATGTTTCTTTTTTAGTTACCTCCTCGTTTAAGAACAAGGCATTTCCATGGAGAAAGAAGATAAAGTGGATGTTTAATTTTTTTGACACATTTCATTCCTGGGCAGTGAGTGCCCTCGTTATTTTCTTTTTTGGCTTTCTTCCTAATGTGATAGGTGGAGCCGAATTTCGTTCTTCAATTGTTTCTTATAACCTTCCTAAAATTACAAGCTTAATTATGAATATAAGTTTATTAGGAATCGTTATTTCTGCGTTTTTAAGCATACGACTCCTTTCTCCAAAGCGAGTTCTGACTGGCACACGATGGTATTCTCCTTTGTGGTATATCGCGCAGTGGGTTTTTATGCCGCTCGTATTAATTATGTTTAGTGCAATACCTGCGTTGGAATCACAGACGCGACTTATGCTTGGAGGAAAATATAGACTTAGTTATTGGGTAACGCCGAAAGGAGTTCTTACAAAAGAAAATTCATAAGTCTTCACTATGAAAGAATTAGTGAGTGAGGCAATTGTCTTAGGAAGGGAACCATCGCGAGGGAGTGACAGAACAGTAGCTCTTCTTACAAAGGAAGTGGGTTATATTCATGCGCGCGCAGTAGGCGGATTAAAAATTCTCTCAAAATTTGCTCCTCATCTTGACCCGGGGTCGTTAGTAGAGGTACGTCTTGCAAAGAAAAATGGCTATACGCTCACTGACGTACTTACTAAAGATCGATTTGATGTGATTCGCGGTGACACTCAGCAACTAGGAAAGGCGCTCCGTGTGCTTTTTTTTATACAATATTTTTTTCCTGAAAATGTTTCCGACGCACGCCTCTGGGGCTCACTTCTTGGAGCATTTGAGAGTGGAAAAATTCAGATAAGTGATTTTCTTATTCACGCAGGATATGATATTCGTCACGCAACATGCACAATGTGCGGTGCGCGCAAGGTTGATTTCATTACTATTGATACCCATGAATTTATTTGTCTTCTTTGTAGTACAAAACTCCCCGAAAATAGGATAGTATTAATACATAATTAATTGCGTGATATGTCACTTCGCTCCCTTGAAAGAAAATTGGGTAATCCCAATCGGAAAAAAATAAATTCTCCTCAAACCCCTCCTTCTCATGAGGAGACCTCTCTACGTAAAGAAGTTGAGCATCATACTCCAGAACCTCTTCATGAAGAGGGGGAGGATGCCCGCCATACCCGCATACGTAAGATTCTTTTTATTGCAATAGGTTTTTTTGCGGCAGTGCTTCTTGGTGCAGGAATCTTTCTCTATTCAGTGTTGTCAGGGGGTGGTTCGACGCGAGTTGATTTTGCAATTGTAATTCCAAATGAAATAATTCGCGGAGTGCCGTTTGAAGTTGCGGTAACTGCATCAAATGGACAAGAAAGTATCCTTACCAACGCAGTGGTGCGCATCAATCTTCCATCCAACATCATTAATGTGGGGGGTATTAATGGACAAAATCAATTAGTGACTGAGGAAATTGGTGATATTGGTGCGGGAAGTCTTGCACGACGTACCTTCAAATTTATTGCAATAGGTCCTGTGGGTTCTACCGAAAAATTGAAGGCGAGCATCAATTACACCGCAGGAAGAAATACTGGATTTGAATTGGATGAAGCAAAAGACGTAAAGGTGAGCGGTGTGCCATTTAAACTTGAGGTAAAGACACCTGAGCACGTGCTTCGAGGTGCTCCATTTGAGATTGAAATAAAATATACCAATATCACGAAATTCGATTTTCCCGATGTGGTGCTTCAAGCAAAATATCCTACCATGTTTAAATTCTCGAGTTCGGTGCCAGTTCCTCCTGAATCCTTAGATAATCTTTGGCGTCTTGGTGCAGTACGCGCAGGATCTTCAGGAACGCTTTATGTAAAAGGCACCTATGATGGAGCAGATACCTCTGATATTTCAGTTCCTATAGTAGTACTTGCTACTTTTTCTGGTCATGATTATCCCGTAGTGGAATCGGCGTCCGCACTTTCTTTTGGGCCTGCCCCCGTTGATCTTCAGATTCTTGTAAATAATCAATCGGCTTATGTGGCGCGCGTAGGAGATACACTCACATATTCAATACATTACGAAAACAAGAGTGGTATTGCGCTTGCTGACGTGGTAGTCCGTGCAACTATTGCAGGAGAAATGTTAAACGTGTCTGCGATAGATACCAATGCATTACTTGATCCAATGACGAACGAGTTTATTTGGAATGCATCAAACGTTCCTGCGTTCCGCTTGCTTGATGCGGGTGCGTCAGGAGATGTATTAGTAACGACACATCTTAAAAATCTCTTTCCATTAAAACGTTTAGGAGACAAGAATTATTCTCTTCGTGCGCATGCAACATTAAATTCTCCTTCGGTGCCACCATATCTTCAAGCATCAAAAACATTTGTGGAGGCAGGACTTGAAACAAAAGTGGCGGGGCTTGTAGCAATCGACGCACAACTTTTCTATCGTGATACCACCGTATCAGTTTTTAATGCAGGCCCTTTTCCACCAAAAGTAGGACACGCAACGGAGTATTCTGTACATTGGATTTTACGAAATTTCTCAACTGATATTTCAAATGTAGAAGTGCGCGCAACATTGAGTTCTGGCGTTCTATTTGTGGGGGCGATAGAAAGCTCGGGTGAGAAGACGCCGGTATATGACGCCGAAAGGAATCAGGTGGTGTGGACAATTGAGCGAGTGCCCGCAGGAAAGGGAGTAAGTAATGATTTATTTGAGGCAGTGTTCCAGGTGCGTGCAACACCAACTTCAGCACAAGTAGGACAATTCCAGCCAATTCTTGGTGAATCTATTCTTACCGCAACTGATGAATTTACAGAACTCGAGCTTACAGGTCGTGATGTGGGTGTTTCTACTACATTACCTGATGACAAGACGGTGGGGCAGGAGGGAGGAAGGGTAGCGCCCTAATTTCTTTTAGTTTTCATCAACCCCTTTTCTAGGAGATGTATTCTCCTTATTTGCTTCAATAAAATGACGAAAAAATAAGAACTCTCTTCGTTTAAACAACTTATTTTTTCTATTTTTTTTCGCTTCATTCGGGAATATATAACTCCTATAAAAGATAGGTTTCTTTAAACTAAAAGAAATAACAACTTTTTTGTGGAAGAATGCAGAATTTAATTAGAGAAAGAGTTCATTGACAAATAGCACGAATATGTGCTATAATACAAACAGTTAAATTCATCAATTTATTTCAAATTAAATAGGAGGTTGTCATGTCTACACGAGCAATAATAGCGACTTTATGTGTTGTTACTTTTATCTTTGTTGCGGGTAATGAGTTGCTTAATAATGTTATTAAATCCGCCAATACTTCGAAAACATCTCAAAAAGTGGAATCAACAAACTATTCCGGACTTCATTGGGAACTTGCAAAAGTGGAGAAGGGTGATTTTGTGGAGATCGATAGTACGTGGTATTTGGTGACGGCAGTACACCATATGAATCCAGATGGAGAAAATGTCTTAATGATTCGTACGGTGTATACATCTCTTTCTTCAAGCTTTGACTTTAATAATGATAGAAATCTTCAACGAGTTGGATTGATTGTGCGATGGAATGAGGGCGTTGAATCAGGAATAAATCCTCCTATCGGACATATGAAATGGACTGGAATTGCACGAGAGTTTTTCCTCCAATAAGGACTAAGCAGACCAACTGCCACTGTCACAGAAATGTGACAGTTTTTTGTTTGTAACAAAAAATTGACGCAATTCATTGATAGGTGGTACTTTGTTCTCAGTTACTAAAATTATTAATAACAAAATAAGGAGTAGAGAAATGAATATCATCCTTTCCACAAGGAATCCAAGCAAGGCGGAGCAAATCAAGGCTCTTTTCAATAATCCAAATATTACAATTCAAACGTTGGCCGATGTGGGAATAGAGGGAGAGGCCACCGAAGATAGTCTTACACTTTATGGAAATGCACTTAAAAAAGCACTATTTGCAAAAGAATTCTCCAATCCTAAAGATTGGGTGATGGCAGAAGATACAGGGATTTTTATTGATGCATTGAATGGAGATCCTGGTGTTTATTCAGCGCGTTGGGCCGGAGAAGGCGCTTCCACAGAAGACGTTTTGAAATATTGTCTTAAAAAAATGGAAGGAATTTCGAATCGAGCTGCAACATTTGAAACCACGGTTGTGGTTATAGATCCCAAAGGAGCCACTTTCGTGTTTATCGGAAGTGTGCGAGGACACCTCCTCACTGCACCAAAGGTCTCGCCCCAACCGAAGATGCCTTACAGTGGCATTTTTATGCCCGAAGGAATCAATCTTGTATGGGCAGAGATGAGCGTGGAACAGGAAAATGCAATTTCGCATCGCGGAAAAGCATTTGGTAAGGCAAAAACGTTTCTTGAGAATATTTTAAAGCAGGAATAGAAAGTGAGCAGCTATCGCACGATAGCTGTTTTTATTTGTACGTTTTTCAGTTTTTGTTGTAAGTTTATAGGTATATGGATCCCGTTAGAGGCAACTCCCAAGGCGGAGCAATTTCAACGGTAATTATAATAAAATATGAACTATAGCTATTTATTACAAAACGTCGCAACAAACATTTATTACTTCTAACGGGATGGACATTTTCGAGACAATTACCTCACTCGCAAAACGACGCGGATTCATCTATCCAGGTTCCGATATTTACGGAGGTCTTGCAGGTACTTGGGATTACGGGCCGCTTGGCGTCGAGTTAAAAAGGAATATTAAGAACGAGTATTGGAAAACGATGGTACAGATGCGTAGTGATGTCGTGGGTATTGATGCGGCTATTATTATGACTCCCAAAGTATGGGAAGCGTCGGGTCACTTAGAATCATTTGCAGACCCACTCTCGGAATGTAAAAAGTGTCATCATCGATTTCGTGCTGACACTATTATTCCAGAAGAATTATTTAATGCTGAACAATTTGATATCGCGGATTATAAATGCCCTGATTGTGGTGGCGCGCTTACAGAACCAAAGCGGTTTAGTACACTTGTAGAAACCCACCTTGGAGTAATTGAGGGAGAAAAGTTAAAAACCTACCTTCGCGGAGAAATTACTCAGGGCGTACATGTAAATTTTAAAAATGTACTTGATTCAACTCGCGTAAAATTACCATTTGGTATTGCGCAGGTAGGGAAGGCATTTAGAAATGAAATTACTCCAGGTGAATTCACCTTTCGTTCGCGCGAATTTGAACAAATGGAACTTCAATTTTATGTGAAGCCTGATGAGGAAGAATCGATGAAGTGGTTTGAGTATTGGAAAGAGGAGCGCCGAAAGTGGTATCTCTCACTTGGTATGCGAGGAGAGAATCTCCAATTTAAGAAACATGTGAAGCTCGCACATTATGCGAAGGCGGCCTATGATGTGGAATATAATGCTGGAGGCGACTGGAAGGAGATGGAGGGAATCCACCACCGTGGCACCTGGGACCTCTCGCGCCATGAGCAGTTTTCAAAACAGGATTTAACTTATTTTGATGAGGAGACAAAAGAACGATATACACCAATGGTCATCGAGACCTCAGGTGGCGTAGATCGCGCAACACTTTTCTTCCTTATGGATGCCTATCGTGAGGAAGAGACAAAACCGGGAGAGACACGTATAGTGTTGAAACTTCATCCGAAGCTCGCGCCTTATAAAGCGGCCGTGTTCCCACTGCTCTCAAATAAACCACAGCTTGTAGAGCTTGCAGAATCAATATACAAAGATTTAAAACAGGATTGGATGATTGCGTGGGATGCGCGGGGTAATATTGGGAAACGTTATCGTGCGCAGGATGAGGCAGGAACTCCCTATTGCTTCACCATAGATTTTGAAAGTTTAGAGAATCAGGACGTGACGGTACGCGATCGCGACACCATGACACAAGAACGTGTGAAGATAGCCGACCTCAAAGATTTTTTAAGAAAGAAACTTGTATAAAAGAAATATCCTGCCTTCAGCAGGATATTTCTTTAGTACGTCCCATATCACTTTTTTGTGGTATAGTAATTCAAATAACGTATGAAAAAAGTACTCGTTGTAAGTTTTAGCATGTTAGTCGCTTTGAGCATGCTTGCACCATCAGTTACTCACGCATCTTTTCTTGATGACCTAAGGGCTCAATTAAGTGCACTACGCGTTCAGCTTGATGAGTTGATTAAACAGAGTAATGCATTATCAGAGACAAAAATAACACCAACCACTCCTTATTCAACATCGGTGGTGCCAGGAGAATCTTTGGTTGTGCTGCAGCCCACTGCGCAGCCCAAGAGCACCAACGGATTTATTACTCTTGAGGAATTACCAAATAATCCACAAGTTTCTTGTACACTTCCTGAACTTTTACCACGCGAAAAAAGTGACGCGGTAAACTTACTTCAAATAGCTCTTTATAAGGCAGGATATTATAAAGACGGACTTATCACGGGATATTATGGAAAACTTACTGAGGCCGCAGTAAAAAAGTTTCAGAGTGAGAATGGTCTTTCTGTCACGGGACGCCTTGATCGCGTGTCCGCGAGTAAATTAGATGGGAGTGTAAAAGAATATTTTGAGGAGTGTCGCACCACAAAAGACATAAAGCAGATTTTTGAGATTCCTACGCCGCCGGTTATTATGCCTCCGCACACAACCTCGACTCCGTATGCGACCACAACCCCTTATGATCCTCCTCTTCCTCCAATTATTCTTCCTCCTGTAGCAACTTCAACCGCCACAAGCACTACAAGTCACCCGCATGGTCCCGCGGTGTGGAATTATGGATGGGACGATTTTACTTCACCGCTTGGTGTTGACCATAGCGCACAGATTTTAGAAAACTATCGGGCTCATCCAGAGGAGTACGGAGTAAATCCGATTGGTAATAATGGATACGTACCAAATCCAGTATTATATGGTGATTCAAGTCCTAAAATGCCAACCGCAGTTCTTCGTCTCTATAAAGCATGTAGTGATAGTTGGATAAATCGAAAGGAACATATTCCAGTTGCGCCAGGCGGATATGCAAATTACCGTTGTACGAATAGGTATCAGCAACAATGCTTCGACGATGGTTCTTTTGATAGTTATTATGATGAGGCATGTATTTATGAGAGTCCGGTAAGTGTTGAGCCTACAGCAAATCAGGAATTTTCTTATTCGGCTTCATTGTTGGGTGCTGTAAAAAATGAGTTGCAGTATATGGCAAGTCAGTTGAGGACACTTGTTGAAAAATCACGATAAGAAATAAAAAAACAGCAATCATGGTTGCTGTTTTTTCATACTCAAGTAGTATGAGCTATATGCATGAATTCAAACGTGTCGTATTGAAAAATGGCATGAGAGTAATTCTTGTGCCACAAAAAGAAAGTCTTGCGACCATGGCGGCAGTGCTCGTAGAAGCAGGTTCAAAGTATGAAATAAAAAACATAAATGGCATTTCTCATTTTCTTGAGCATATGTGTTTTAAGGGCACCACGAAGCGTCCTCGTCCTATGGACATTGCAAAAGATTTAGATGGACTTGGTGCAGAATATAACGCATTTACAAGTCATGAATACACAAGTTATTTCATTAAAGCGCGCAACGAAGTGTTTAATGAAACACTTGAAATACTCTCAGACCTTTACTTAAATCCCACATTTGATGCTCTTGAAATTGAAAAGGAGAAGGGAGTAATCGAAGGGGAGATAAATATGCGGGAAGACATGCCCCAACAGAAAGTATGGGAGGTGTTTATGGAATTATTGTATGGAGACCAACCCGCAGGATGGAATATTATAGGGCCAAAGGAAACAGTAAAAAAATTTGTTCAGAAAGATTTTCTTGCCTATCGTGAAAAGCACTATGTGGGGCAAGCGACTTCACTTGTGGTAGCGGGAGGATTTGATGAAAAAAATATTATCCAGAAAATTGAAAAGCAATTCACACACCTTCATCGAAGTACAAAAGGCAAAAAGATAAAAGTAAAAGAAGAACAACAAAACCCGCGCGAGAAGAATCATTTCAAAGAATCAGACCAGACCCATCTTATGATGGGATTTCGCGCATTCGATTCTTATGACGAACGACGCTACGCGCTTCAGGTGCTTTGTGATATCTTGGGCGGAGGCATGAGTTCTCGTCTCTGGCAACGAGTTCGTGAAGAAATGGGCGCAGCATATTATGTGGGTGCTGGTTCAGATCTTTTTACTGATCATGGCATGATTGCAATGTCTGCGGGGGTTCATCACGAAAAAGCACGCGAGGTAGTAAAAGCAGGACTTGAAGAATTTGTACGTCTAAAGAAAGAATTGGTATTGCCAAAAGAACTTCAACGCGCCAAAGATCATTTAATTGGTAACTTCTTCCTTTCTTTAGAGACATCTGATGAGATAGGGTATTTTTATGGTGGGCAGGAGGTAATGAATATGAAGTTAAGAGACCCAAAGAAGGTTGCGGCATGTATCAAAGCAGTTACTGCAGACGAAATTCGGAGTGTGGCGCAACAATTATTCAAAAACAAATCACTTAATTTTGCGGTAGTAGGGCCGTTCCGCAAGCCCTCATTCGGTGATATACTTTCGGTATAATATGGCAGACATAAAAAAAATTGAAGTAGGATGGGAAACATTATGGCGAGTACTCGTATTCGTTATGATTGTATATATACTTGTTCAGGCACGCATGGTAGTGGGTGTTTTCTTGGTATCGGTGGTAATTTCACTTGGTCTTGATCCATTTGTCACTTTTTTGGAGCGATTAAAAATCCCGCGTCTACTTGGTTCATTTGTCACTTTTCTTATCGGGCTTACTATTATTATTTCAGCATTCTATTTTATAGTGCCATTTGGTGTCATTGAGGTAGGTAATTTTATCTCGTACGTAAGTGAACATCTCTCTTCTGTGTTAAAAGTGACCATTCCGAGTTTTTCGTTTGATGATATTCGGACAAGTATAGGCGATGCCTTTGGGCTTATCGGTGTTTCGGGAGCATCGCTCGGGGGTGCGCTCGGGGGTGCGCTCGGGGGTGCGTTAAGTGGAATATTTATTCGCGGAACATTAGTAATTGCGACCATTATGATGTCATTCTATCTTACAGTGGAAAAAGATGGTGCAGAGCGCTTTTTGAGAGCACTTTTACCAGATTCTCATGAGCGTGGGGTGCTTTCTGTTTTTTCTGCTTTTAAAATAAAAATTAGACGTTGGTTTTCCGCTCAATTATTTTTAAGTCTTGTGGTGGGAACAGTTTCTGGATTTGGAATGTGGCTCTTAGGAGTAAAATATGCATTTGTACTTGGTATTCTTGCAGCAATTTTTGAACTCGTGCCAATGATTGGTCCTGTAATTGCAGGGAGCGTATCGTTTCTCGTTGCTATCACTGACACATTTTCTTTGGGACTTTATACGCTCGTGTTTTATATGCTTGTACAACAACTTGAAAATAATGTACTTATTCCATTAGTAATGGGACGTGCTATGAGAATTCATCCTCTTATGACCATCATCTCCATTCTTACGGGGGGTGTTGTGGCAGGATTTATTGGAATGATTCTTGCGGTGCCTGTTGCGGTGTTTTTACAAGAAGTCATTTTTTACTTTGCAGAACAAAAGAAAAACAAAACAGCACTTATCTAACCATATGAGTGAAAAGAAATTTTACATCACGACGACACTTCCGTACGTGAACGCCGCTCCACATATGGGTCATGCGCTTGAATTTGTGCAGGCGGATGTGATTGCACGGTATCAAAAATTACTTGGTAGTGACCTTTTTTTTAATACTGGTACCGATGAGCACGGTCAGAAGATTTATGAGAAGGCCCTAGAGGAAGGGAAAGAGCCACAAGAATATTGTGATGAGTATGCCGAGAAATTTAAGGTGGTGCTTAGCAAATTAAATATTCTTTCTGAGATTCATTTCGTTCGTACTACTGATGCACATCATATTGATGCGGCGCAAGAATTTTGGAAGCGTTGCGAAGAAAAAGGAGATATTTATAAAAAAGCATATAAGATAAAGTATTGTGTGGGATGTGAGCTTGAAAAGACAGATTCCGAACTTGAAGAGGGGAAGTGTCCTTTACATCCTAATCTTACTTTGAAAGAAATGAATGAGGAAAATTATTTTTTCCGTTTTTCAAAGTATCAAAAACCACTTCTAGACTTCTATGCGGCCAATCCTGATTTCGTAATTCCTCGTTTTCGGTTTCATGAAATAATAAATTTTGTGGAACAGGGTCTTGTTGATTTTAGTATCTCACGTCTTAAAGAGAAAATGCCATGGGGAATTGCAGTACCGGGAGATGATGCGCAGGTTATGTATGTGTGGTTTGATGCGCTTATTAATTATATTTCAACACTTGGTTGGCCTGAAAATGAGGTAAATTTTAATGGGTATTGGGGAAGTGAGAAAGAGCGTTTGGCGGTGCAGATTGCAGGGAAAGATAATCTTCGTCAACAATCAGCAATGTGGCAAGCGATGCTTTTATCGGCAAGTCTCCCTCTTTCGCGGCAAGTTATTATTCATGGATTTATTACGAGTGGAGGACAGAAGATGTCGAAGAGCGCCGGTAATGTAATCGATCCGTATGCGGTGATTGAGCAGTATAGTACCGACGCGCTTCGTTATTGGCTTACGCGAGAGATGAACACGTTTGAAGACGGCGACTTCACGTGGGAGAAATTTAAAGAGAGTTATAATGGTGGGCTTGCTAATGGGCTTGGAAATTTAGTGAGTCGCGTAGTAAAAATGGCCGCAAATAGTGGGGTGTCTTTTGATATTGCCAATCGAGGTGGTATGTCTTGTTTAGAAAACGAGACGGCAATATTGAAAAAATATCATGACGCACTTGAGGAATACAATATAAAAGAAGCGGCAAATGTGATATGGGAGGCAATTGCAGAAACCGATCGCATTATTCAAAAGACCGAACCATTTAAAAAAATAAAAACCGATCCCGAAGCCGCAAAAAAGGATATCTCGCTTCTTCTTCGTCAACTGGATCAGATAGCACTAATGCTTTCACCATTATTACCAGCAACAAGTGATTTAATTACTCATATTATCCAAAATCCAAATAGCAATTTCAAACCGCTTTTCCCAAGGATTCAGTAAGAGCGCAATTATTTTTATGAATATTACTCATTTCGACGCTCACGCCCACACACAATTTGCCGCATATGATGCAGATCGTGCCGAGGTAATGCATCGCGCGTACGAGGCGGGGGTAGGCATGATAAATGTGGGCACAAATTATAAAACCTCAATTGGCGCGATAGAGCTTGCGCATGCGTATGTAAATACATACGCATGTATTGGATATCATCCTGTGCACGCAACGCCAAGCGAATATCACGACAAGGACGAAGAGACAAAAGAAAATTTTGATACGATAGAAGCATTTGATTATGAGATGTATCAAAAACTTGCACGCGATCCAAAGGTAGTAGCAATAGGAGAGTGTGGACTCGATTATTTCAGGATAGAGGGTGATGAAGCAGAAACGAAGAAAAAACAAAAACAAGTTTTTGAAGAGCAAATAAAACTCGTGCACGAGATTCAAAAACCACTCATGATTCATTGTCGCAATGCATTTCCCGACGTCATTGAGATATTAACCAAAAATTCCTCACTTCTTATTCCTGAACGTGCTGGCGTTGTCCATTTTTTCACTGGCACAGAGACAGAGGCAAAAAAACTTCTCGATCTCGGGTTCTCGTTTACTTTTGGAGGTGTTATTACTTTTACTCGCGATTATTATGGAGTAATAAGACTTATCCCACTAGACAGGATTCTTTCTGAGACTGATGCCCCTTATGTGGCCCCTGTGCCTTATAGAGGAAAAAGGAATGAGCCTTCTTACGTGATTGAAGTTGAGAAGAAACTTGCAGAACTAAAAAACATCTCACAAAAAGAAATGGGTGGGCAAATTTTAAAAAATGTGGAAAGGATGTTTCAGATACGGTTTGGGTAAATTCATTTTTTTAGGTAGAATGGAGTTATTATGTCTAAGTATGATTTCTCAAAAATAGAGAAACGATGGCAAAAAATTTGGCAAAAAGAGAAGCTCTATGAGCCAAAACTAAAGACGGCAAAAAAGCCTTTTTATAATCTTATGATGTTTCCCTATCCTTCTGCGGAGGGATTACACGTGGGCAACATGTATGCGTTCACGGGAGCTGATATTTATGGTCGTTTCAAGCGCATGGAAGGGTATGACGTATTCGAGCCTATTGGATTAGATGGATTTGGCATCCATTCTGAGAATTATGCAATGAAGATTGGGACGCATCCACTTACCCAATCAAAAATTTCTGAGAAACGATTTTATAAACAACTCGAATTTTTAGGGAATGGATTTGCATGGAATGAGCGTCTCGAAACATATGACCCAGAATATTACAAATGGACACAGTGGATTTTTATTCAGATGTGGCGCGCAGGCCTTGCGTATAGGAAGAAGCAGCCAGTGAATTGGTGTCCGAGTTGTCGTACGGTACTTGCTGATGAACAAGTAATTGCGGGGAAGTGCGAGCGTTGTTCGAGTATTGCAGAAAAAAAGAATCTGGAACAATGGTTTTTCCGCATCACTAACTATGCGGAACGTCTTTTAAAAAATCTTGAAAAAATTGATTGGTCAGAACGCGTGGTTGTTGCACAAAAAAATTGGATTGGGCGTTCAGAGGGAGCACATATAGAATTTTCAATTTTTTGTGATGAAGAATGTGTGTCTTCCTCTCCTCGTGGTACAAAAGAAAGAATAAAAGTGTTTACGACGCGTCCCGATACTATTTTTGGTGCAACCTACGTAGTTCTTGCGCCAGAACATTCACTTGTTGATGAGATGCAAGCGAAAATAAAAAACAAGAACGAAGTACTCGCTTATCGTGAAGCCGCGAAAGCAAAGTCAGAAGAGGAACGGATAGGAGATAGTTCAATAGGTCAGGCACAGGAAAAAACTGGCGTAGAAGTAAAAGGAATACGAGCGATAAATCCCGCAACGGGAAAACCAATTCCCGTGTTCATTGCTGATTATGTACTCTCAACCTATGGCACGGGTGCTATTATGGCAGTGCCCGCGCACGATGAGCGCGATTTTGCGTTTGCAAAGCGTTTTCGCCTTCCTATCCCAATCGTTATTAAAGGAGAGGGTATTAAATTAGGAGAACCACTTGAGAAGGCATATACAGGAGAGGGTCGCCTTGTGAATTCAGGGAAGTTTGATGGGATGACAGGGGAGGATGGGAAGTGGGCAATTACAAAGTTTGTGGGAGGAGAGAGGAAGGTGCAATTTCGTCTTCGAGATTGGCTCGTATCCCGCCAGCGCTATTGGAGCCCGCCTATTCCAATGGTATTTTGTGAATCGTGCGCGTCTCAAGGATTAGGAGAACAACCCGAGATGGCGGGATGGTATGCGGTGCCAGAAAAAGAACTTCCAGTAAAACTTCCTTTCGTAAAAGAATTTCGCCCAGAAGGAAAGGGTGAGTCACCGCTCGCATCAGTAAAATCATTTTACATAACAAAATGTCCTTACTGTGGAGGAAAAGCGCGTCGTGAAACAGATGTATCAGACACCTTCCTTGATTCTGCGTGGTATTTTTTGCGCTACCCAAGTGTAAGCGAAAAAAAAGTTTCTTGGAACAAAGCAATTACAAAAAAGTGGCTCCCTGTACATATGTATACGGGTGGAGCAGAGCATTCTGTATTACATCTTCTCTACTCACGCTTTGTCACCATGGCACTTTATGATTTGGGCATTATTCATTTTGATGAGCCATTTACAAAGTTTCGCGCACATGGACTCCTTATTAAAGACGGTGCGAAAATGTCGAAATCAAAAGGGAATGTAATAAATCCCGATGACTACGTGACACAATTTGGTGCAGATGCACTTCGAATGTATCTCATGTTCTTAGCACCTTTCGAGCAAGGAGGCGATTTTCGCGATGCGGGTATCTTGGGTACCACACGCTTTCTTGATCGTGTTTGGAAATTAGGCGAGAAGACAGCAGCTTCAAAAAAAAGGAGTAGTAAAGATGAGGCAATTGAAAAAATAATTCATAAGACAATAAAAAAGGTTACAGAAGATATAGAGTCGTTGCAGTATAATACGGCGATTAGCGCCCTTATGGTCCTTTTGAATGAGATGGAAAAGAAAGAAATGGGGCGTAAAGAGGTAGAGGTGTTATTAAAACTTCTTGCTCCTTTTGCTCCGCACATTACAGAAGAGGTGTGGAAAAAATTTAGAAATAAAAAATCAATACATATAGTGTTATGGCCCATATTTGACCCTAAAAAATTGATTGAGGATACGTTTCCTCTTGTGGTTCAGGTAAATGGAAAGTTCCGTCTCACTATCATGGTTTCACGAGGTATTACTGAAAAGGAAGCAAAAACCATCGCATTAAAAGACGGAGTGGTGAGTAATGCGCTTGGAGGTAGGGCGCCGAGGAAAATAATTTTTGTGCCTGATAGGCTTATTAATTTCGTTGTATAATACATTACATGAACAATAAGGGCTTTAGTTCCGTCGTCGTTCTCTTTTTTGTGGCGCTTGTTATATTTGTTGTTGCTCAAGTGGTGGGGGGTGGCGTGAAGTTAGAGGGAGTTGCGACACTTTTCAAAGCACCATGGTCAGCATCTTCAACGGTACAGGTAGTGCCCGGAGCACCTTTACAGGGAGGATCTCCCGCACCCACAAAACCCACAGAACCTGAAAAACCAAAAGTTATACCACCACAAGGATTTAAAGAATCAGACCTTTCCCCGTATTACAAAAAGGTGAGAATAAGTTCAGTGAGGGCTCCAAGTATGCTTCGAGAATTAGATTCTTCTTTTGTAATTGAAGGAGAACAAAATCTTACAGAATCAATTAATGTTACTGGATGGAAGATAAGAGGAAATCGTGGAGGAGACACATTTATTCCTCAGGCAATTGCAGACCTTGACCTCTCGGCTCCTCTTAAAAAAGGAGATATTAAACTTGGAAGTGGACAGAGTGTGACAGTATACAGTTGGAGAAAGGATAGTGGCGTACCTAATATTCATCTCAATAAGTGCACAGGATTTTTAAATGATTTATACGCATTTTCTCCGAGTCTTCCGAATGAGTGTCCGCGCGTAGAAGATGTGCGCATGGCGACATTTACGGGGCAGTGTCAGAATTTTCTACGCTCTCTTGGTTCTTGTAGAATTCCTACCGCGAACGAAGTAAATCAATTTACGGGTTCGCTTGATCAAGGGTGTCGCGCCGTGTTAGATCAGCAGAATTACGGAAGTTGTTATAGAGCTCACAGGAACGACATTGATTTCTTTTCTCGTGAGTGGCGCGTGTGGCTTGGCGAATTCATGCTTCTCGATTCACTTCATGACAGAGTTATCTTATTTGATAATTTGGGACATGTGGTAAATGAATATATATATTAAAAAAATTCCCGCATAACGCGGGATTTTTTTATTTTCGCTCAGTAAGGGTTACGTGTGTTTCTATCTCTTCTCCATTGCGCAGAAGGGTGAGTATGACGATATCCCCCACATTACAATCTTCTAAGAAATCCTGAATTGTTTTTTTTGGTTCTATTTTCTTTCCGTTCCAACGAAGCACAATATCATCTTCTTTGATACCTGCAACATCTGCAGGGCTTCCGATAATAATCGCAAGATCTTTTGGATATTCCCTCGTCACTAACGCGCCGTAATCTACTGAGAGTTTCAATTTTTCCTTAAAATCGGGAGTAATAGTGAGATAGCGAATACCAAGAAGTGGCCTTCGTACGCGTCCATATTTTTTTACATCTTGGAGATCACGCCTCGCAGTATTAATAGGAATTGCAAAGCCAATATTTTCTGCGCCTGCAACAACTGCGGCATTAATACCGACCACTCTTCCGTGAGTGTCGACAAGGGGACCACCTGAATTACCAGGATTGATGGCGGCATCCGTCTGAATGAGTCCGCGCATTTCTTGAAGTGGGGCTGAGGAGTCTGAATGCGCCGACACAGACCTCAAGAGGCCCGAAATAATGCCACGAGAAACAGTATTTTTAAAAATGCCGAGCGCATTTCCAAACGCAAGCGCAGTTTGCCCAAGTTCAACTTGAGTTGAGTCGCCAAGAGTTACTGCGGGAAGTTTTTTTACAGAACTAATCTTCAGAATTGCAACGTCGTCAATAGGGTCGCATGCAAGAATTTTAGCGGAATAATGAGTGTCGTCATTAGTAATAACTGTGTATTCTACATTTGCTTCTTCAATAACGTGTTTATTGGTAAGAATAATCCCAGTGGCATCAACGATAAATCCTGATCCGCCTCCTACTTCAACCATTCCACGCGCATCAATTTTCTCTAAGGGAATATGGATAGGAGAGTGATGTTTCCCGTGTTGTGTATTTTCTTTGTTTAATTCGCTTTCTAGCTCCTCAAGTTTTTTTGAAAGAACAATAGAAACCACTGAAGGCATTACATTGCGGACAATTTTTACAATCTTTTTACTTTCATTTCCCATAATATTAATTGTACCAGAGAAAGAAAGGAGAGAGTAAATAAAGAAAAACTCCGCTGATGTGATTTTTTGTCGTTGCGGAGAGTGGAGCCCCGCGGTGCGGGATTGCTGTTTTCTAAACTCGCTTCGCTTGTTAAGAAAACAGGGAAGATTTACCTCTCTCTTCGGTTCAAATTCTCTTAATATTAAAGTAATACTCTATACGAGTATTACTTTAAATTGCGGAGGGTGGCGGATTTGAACCTCCGAGGGGATTTCTCCCCAACCGCATTTCGACTGCGGCGCGTTCGACCACTCTGCCAACCCTCCAATTTCTATGTGTGCCCCCGGAAGGAATCGAACCCTCATTTTATCCTTAGGACGGATCTGTTCTATCCATTGAACTACAGGGGCTCCTTCTCAGAACCATTTCTTTATACGCTTTTTAAGGTTTTCTGTAAAGAAAAGTTGTTATTTTTCCTCACTTTTTGTATTATGTGCATGGGTTGGCATGCGGGCGATTAGCTCAGCTGGTTAGAGCGTCACATTGACATTGTGAAGGTCAGAGGTTCGAGTCCTCTATCGCCCACACTGAGCGAGGCAATTAATTGTCTCGCGAGAGGACGAGAACGCCGGAACGATGTTTCGCGAGCGCGCGAAACCGTGAGGCGGTGCCCAGCCCGAGGAATGCGGCGGCACGACGAGAGGCGAGGGAGAGTCCTCTATCGCCCACACAGATATCGGATACGATGGGCCTATAGTAAAATGGTATTATGCCTCCATGGCATGGAGGAGGTTGGGGTTCGATTCCCCATAGGTCCACAAAAACAAGGAGCGGAGCGACTATGTTTTTGTAGGATGCCGCGTACTCGCGGCCCCACAAAGGGGATAGATGAGCGGAGCGACTATGTTTTTGTAGGATGCCGCGTACTCGCGGCCCCACAAAGGGGATAGATGAGCGGAGCGACTATGTTTTTGTAGGCTCCCGATTTTCACGCCGAGACCATGAGGAGTAGA
>JBAYJE010000009.1:0-30153 GCA_041665265.1 Minisyncoccota bacterium
TAGGCTTCTAATTTTTAGGAAACTGTGTATAATCGCTAGGTAAGTTCTCTGCCCTCGTCGTTCAACGGATAGGACGCAAGATTGCGGATCTTGTAATCGAGGTTCGAATCCCCGCGAGGGCACCACAAACAAAAACCAACCACAAAGAGGTTGGTTTTTGTTTGTGGTATGTTATTGCGGAGATTTGAACCGGAGGCTCCCTGTTTTCTTAGCGAGCGAAGCGAACTTAGAAAACAGCAGTGCCGCATCTTATGCGGCCCGCAGACCACAATAATATTGGGATTCATTTTGCATTTCTTCGGGCTTTTAGTACAATAGTCATGTTCTCATGAAAAAGACTCTTATTGTCACAATCGTTGCAGTAATCATTCTTTTGGGAATAGTTCTTGTGTATCGATTGCCTACAAAAAATACAGAGACCTCCTCGGTGTTTAAGGGTCCTACGGGCACTCCATCTGTAAAAGGGCCGAGTGGTCCTCCACCAGGACAGTAAGATAATATGCGGGCATGGTTTAGTGGTAGAACACGACCTTGCCAAGGTTGAGACGGGAGTTCGATTCTCCCTGCCCGCACAAAAAAAGAGCCCAGTCGGGCTCTTTTAATTGCGAGCAGGAGCAACACGCCTGCGCGTGTTGCGTGGAGAATCGAACGCCGGAACGATATGCATTCAGTAGAATGCATCGTGAGGTGGTGACCAGCCCGAGGAGTGCGACGGCGCGACGAGAGGCGAGGGAGATTCTCCCTGCCCGCACAAGAAAAACCCCAATTGCTTGGGATTTTTTATTTCTGTTAGAATAAAAGAGGACTTTATGAATACCGCTCTTCGGGTTGTTGTAACTTTATTTTTTATTGCCCTTATCGTGCTTGGAGTTGTTTTTTTTAGCATTTTTGTTTTAGTTCCGAAAGAAAAACTTGCGCGCATAAAAACAGGGGACATAAAAGCAACCACCACAGAGACACAGCAAGTTTCCAAAAGTATTTTTGATATTCCATTTTTTAATCAATTTAGGGAATTATTGATATCAAAAAAAGAACCTGAAAAAGTATTAACACCAATATCAAAGGATGTGGTTCAAAAACCACAAGAGCTTATTCCGCCAGGACCCCCAGACGAACCAAAACAATCCAGTGTTATTCAGAGAGAACAGGTGCCCGAGGGAACAATCGAAATTCATATCTCGGAGAATGGATTTTTACCAAAATCATTTTCTGTGGAGGCGGGGAAGATGGTGTCTCTTGCACTTACTTCCGATGATGCATTTTCTCACACCCTTTCTTTTGATAACCCCGACCTGTCAAAATTTAATATGGGAATTGGAGCTCAGGAAACTCGAGTTATTTTCTTTTGGGCTCCCCAGGAGAAGAAGACATACAGTTTTCGGTGCGGACTTCCTGGACATGTTGATCGAGGTGAGGTTGGAAATATGATTGTAAAATAAGACCGATTTTATAAAAGAAAAAATAAAGAAGCGCTACAGTTAACTGTAGCGCTTCTTTGTGTAATTATTTTATTTCGAAGAAACGATGTTTCCCAACGCGTATAATATCTTTTGTGGTAAGAGTAACCACACTATTCGTATCTTTTTTGATTACATCATTTATTTTCACTGCGCCTTGCTCAATAAGTCTTCGCGCCTCACCCTTGCTCTCAATTCCCGCGAGAAGAAGAAGTTCTAAAAGAGGAAGACTCTTTTTTTCAAGATTTAATTTAGGTGCATCTTCTGGTTTTTCTTTTTTAGAAAAGACGCGTAACCATTCTTCGCTTGCTTCCTCCGCAGTTTTTGGAGAGTGATAGAGAGAGACTATTTCTTTTGCAACAACTAGTTTAATGTCGCGTGGATTTTCACCAGCCGACAATTTCTTTTTTAATTCTTCAATGCGAGGTGAGGACATCATCGTTGAAAGTTCCATCATGTGCACGATGAGTTCGTCAGGGAGTGCCATTACCTTACCAAACATATCATTTGGTTCATCGTCTAGATTTACGAGCGTTCCCTCTGTCTTACTCATCTTTTTGCCAGTAGTTGGATCTTCAAGAAGGCGATTAGTAATCACAAATTTTTCCCTTCCCGTCATTATTTTCATGAGAGTTCGTCCTGCGAGCATATTAAATGTTTGGTCGGTGCCACCAACTTCTAAATCGACATCCATTGCGACTGAGTCGTACCCTTGCATAAGGGGGTATAAAAATTCATGAAGACCAATTGGCTTTCCTGCCTTGAGGCGCTCCTGGAACATACTGCGCTCAAGCATTTGTTGAACAGTAAAGTGAGAGGCTAATTGTATTACTTTTTCGAAAGTGAGTTCGCTGTGCCATGAGGCATTAAATTTTACCCTTGCTGCGTTGGTGCCTGTGAAGTTTAATATTTTTGAGGCCTGTTTTTTAAACGTAGTGAGATTTTCAGCCACCTCTTCTTTGGTAAGCGGTTTGCGAGCCGCAAGTTTATCAGTGGGATCACCAATGCGTGCAGTAAAATCACCAAAAAGAAGAATTACCTCGTGACCTAAATCTTGAAATTTGCGAAGCATGAGAATGCTCCCTGCGTGACCCAAATGAAGATGAGGACTTGTAGGATCAATACCGAGATAGAGACGGAGGCATTTTCCTGATAAGAGAACTTCTCGCAACGCTTCTTTGGTGGGATACACGGTGTCCACGCCACGCGTGAGGAGTTCTTCAATTTTTACTTTATCTACTATGGCTTTTTGGAGATTTTTCTGTTTCATCTCATTCAATACTATCACGCATTTTTATGAAAAACACCCCGCAGAGGGCGGGATGTTTTTAGAAGGTGTTATTTCTTTGTTTTTACTATCTCATCTACAATGCCATATTGCTTTGCCTCTTCTGCAGTCATCCAGAAGTCGCGGTCCGCATCATTTTCAATTTTATCTAGTTTTTGTCCGGTGTGCTTTGCAAGAATCTTATTTAATCGTTCCTTAAGTTTTAGAATGTGTCTTGCTGAGATATCAATATCGGTCGCCTGACCTTCTGCGCCACCCATTACCTGGTGAATAAGAACCTCAGAGTTGGGGAGTGTGAAGCGCTTTCCTTTTTGACCTGAGGCAAGAATGAGGGCTCCCATCGAGGCGGCAATTCCCACACAAATTGTAGAGACAGGAGCTTTTACGTGCCACATGGTGTCATAAATGGCGAGACCCGCAGTTACTGAACCTCCTGGAGTGTTGAGATATAATTGAATTTCCTTTTTTGAATCCTCGTGATCAAGAAAGAGAAGCTGTGCAATCACGTTATTGGCAACGTGGTCATCAATGGGGCCACCAAGGAAGATAATACGTTCCTTTAAAAGGCGCGAGTAAATATCATAAGCGCGCTCTCCATACGGTGACTTCTCAATGACGGTCGGTATGAGGTTCATCCCCCACATAGTTACATATTCAAAGAATTTTGCAAACGCTCTTTAAGTCTACGAAAACCCTGTTTGTTTACTTTCAAAGCTTTTTCACGAGCAAAAGCATCCGCTTTTGAAACAAAACACTCGCAATAGATTAATTTCCAAGGCGAGTGTTTTTTTGAATACTCAGACAAATTACTATTATGTTCAGCAACCCTTTTCTCTAAATTCGAGGTGCAACCAAGGTAGAGTGAATTATCGTGAATAGACTTTAATATGTACACGGAATATATCTCAGAACCCCTAGGGCTATGTGGGGGATTCATAAAGACTACTTTACCAACTCAATCTGGGTTGCGTCAAATAATTGCGTAGTGCGGATGTTCTCCTCAGTACTTACAAGCACTATGTCTCCCACTTTCAAATCGGAAAGTTTAATAACCGTTGTTTGTGGTTTTCCTTGTGCATCACGTTTTGCGGGATTCACTTGAATTATTTTTGTAGAACCAGTGACAGTTACATAACGAGAAATTTTCTTCTTTGGTGTGCCGTCTGTGTGGGGGATATAATCCTCGGGGTCATTCATTTCAACAGTAAGTGTTGCGCCGAGTATTTTAGTGATGCTTACTGACGCGCGTTTAATTATTTCGGCAGGTTTTGGATATATTTTTTCAACAATAGGTAATAATTTTTCCTCCGCAACCGTTACTCCTTGTTTGGTGCCTTTTCGATCGCCTATATAAAAACCAATTCCAATAAGAACTACGCACAAGGCGACAATGAAAATAAAAAGCGCGGTTTTCTTCATGCGTTCATTATAACAAAAACCCCGCCGATGGGCGGGGGTATAACTTTACTTTAAGAGCATCATTCTTCTTATCGAAGTCCATTCTCCCGCACGAATGCGATAAAAATAGATTCCCGAAGAGAGTCTTGATGCATCGAGGTGCGTGCCATACGTACCAGGAGGTAGAAATCCTTCATCTTTTAACCACACCTCTTTTCCTAAGATATCATACGCAGTTAATGTAACGTGTGCTGCATAAGGTAAATCATAGCGAATAGTAGTGGTGGGGTTAAATGGATTAGGATAGTTTTGATGCAGCGCAAATACTTTTGGCTGTATATCATTGCTTTCTTCTAGTCCGGTAATTATATCTGCATACACGACAATAGTGTCAGAAAAAGGAAGTCTCCAGTCTTTATCAATATCGGTAATGACGAGATATGTTTTCTGTGCACCGGGTGTCAATCCTGCAGTAAAGCGAACGGTAATTGTTCTTATTGAATCGGGGTCGTAGAAAGAAGCAAAGACCGAGGTACTTTCGGGGGTTACAACAAGTGAGGAATTAAGACTCTTTATCTTGAGAAAAAGGTCATATGTTCCTATGTTGCGAATCGAGAAAGTGTCTTTTTTCGTGGCACCAGGCGCTACATTACCAAGCACAATTTCCTTTTTGCTGTAAATAGGAAGAGATGAATAACCAAATCCCCAAAGCACTACCGTGTCGGGACTTGATGCGCCATTGTGCTCAAAGATGAGTGGCTCATAGACATATCCCATTGCCTTCGGAGAGAAAGCAAGAGAATCGCTCCATGTCCATATTCCTCCTGGAAGTATTAGTTTTGTGAAGGGAGTAAGTAGATAGTGAATATTGTTTGTGCGCACTTTTATACGAAGCGTATCGTCTCCCTTGTTTTGTATGGTGAGTGTTGGTTTTATTGCAACATTCCTTATTTGACCAATGTGCGCCGGTTTCAGCTCAAAAGTGGTATCGATATTTTTTACAAATACCGCTTTTGCTGGCGGGTCGGGACCGAAGGTGTCGAGAACTACAATAGAATCGGTAGTAGTTCGCGTACCATAGGTAATTGAAAGGTTGTCGGCGAGAAAATAACACCACGAAGTTTCACTTGCCGCCATATACATAAAAACCTTAAAGAGAATCTTATCGAAAGGTTTTTGAGGAATTCTAAGCGTGTTATATCTCGTCTCGTCAAACACTTGTGGCGGCTGGTGAGTCCAAAGTAATTTGTAGCCAAGGTATGCGTATGATGAATCAGGATACCCCACATAGATTTCGCAACGAGCGGAAGATTTAAATCCAACTCCTGCGGGGTATACTCCACGTGCTGCTAAGAATACGCCTATTGAATATGGCATTTCGTGGGTCCCAAAATTTTTTTCCCAGTACATGACTCCGCTCAGATCTCTTGTGCGCATATAAAAATGTTGTGACATTCCTTTATAGGCGTCATTTGAGAGTTCAGAATTTGCAGAATCGAGCCCTGAGGAAATAAAGTGAGGAACCCAACCGTTTACTGTATCGTTTGGTGCTTGCGCATATATGTGTGAGATAACTCCCATGCACAGTATGAGCGCGGAAATGAATATAAATATTCGTTTCATTGGAACCTCCTATAGATGAATTAATATTAAATTATTAAATTATCACTTCACACAGTATACGGTAAAATCAACTAAAAGTCAAGTTATCCACAAACCAAGAATACGTGGTGTGATATAATTTAAATAATGAAACGCGCTCTAATCATCACGCAGTTGTTTGGACTTCTTGTGTCGATGGTATTATTCACTTCAACCGTACAAGGTCAGTGGATGGGCCCTCCAGGAAATTTTCCTGCGGTGGGTGATATTACGGCACCTCTAGATACGGGTGTGGACGCACAATTTGTGCAAGGATTTTTTGATTTTAGTTTGGGTGATATAGATAGAAATGTGCTCAATTTTGGACCAGGTCAATTTATTAAGGATGATAGTAATGGATTTTATTTTGCTCCAATGAGTGGGGGTAATACTGTCTTTGAAAATAGTATTGGTTTGCTTAAATTTAATGCTGAAACAGGTGCGGTAATAACAAACGGCACAAGCGGTGGTGGGCTTACTATTGACGTGTCGACTGCAACGGGAGCATCAGGCGAGGGAAGAAACGTACTTTATTTCAAGTCGGCAACGGGTGAAACGTCTGCAACACTAGTGACTGATAAGTATAATTTTGATTTCTGGTCACAGGGGAAGGCAGATGCAAGTGGGGTGTTGGGTAATGGAAACTGGGCAACTCTTCAAGCGGGAGGTTTGAAAATCAATGGCACAAAACCAGCAGATAGAGATGCTGGTAATGGAGCGGTTGGTGAGCCTATATTGTTGAATGCGGCAGGGGGTGGAAACACAACGGGTGGAGTGGGCGGAGTGGGTGGATCGGTAGTTATTTCTGGAGGTCTCGGAGGAAATACGACCAGGGTGGGTCGCTCGGGGGGAGCTGGTGGGAATATAATAATAAATCCTGGACCAGGAGGTTCTGGTTCTGATGGAAATGGGGAAGTTGGAAAAGTTTATCTCGCCTCAGCGGGTGGCGATGTGTGTTTGGGTAATCCGGCAACGTGTATTACAAGTTGGTCACAGGCGGGATCGGCGAATCTTTGGGTATTGTCCGGAACCAATAATATGGTGCCCACTAATTCGAAATTACCTATATGGGGAGATAACAATTCACGAACGGAAACTCGTGACAATGCCGGGATGAGAGGTAGCCAAGGGGCAGTGAGCGGTTTTTTCCAAACGAACGCTCCTGTTAATTATCCTGCGGGAGCTTCAGGATGGTGGCATTTGATTGATTCTCGTCATTCAAGTTCTGCTAATAACTATGCACTTCAAATTGCAGGTGGTTTCTTTGATCAAAACCTTTATTTTAGAAAGACGGATACTGCAACGGATATTGATGCTACGACAGCATGGAACAAGATTGTTGCACAAAATAGTGATGGTAAGGTTGGTATCGGAACAGATGCCCCGCTTTCAAAATTTGCAGTGGTTTCTAGTGCTACCACAAATGCGGGAGGAATAACTCTTCGTAGTGCGGATGTTGATACTATAATTACAAACGAAGGGGGCGGAAGTAACGCAGGAAAAATTCAAGTAATGAGTGGAAATACAGCTACTACAATAGGGACCACCGCCTACACCTTAAAAATCCAACCAGAAGGAGGGGACATTAGTTTTGGCTCAGGAAATATTTCCATGGGTGGAAATTTACGTTTGACGGGTGGAGCAATATCAAATTGGGGGCCAATTACACTTTTTGCGGACGATGATAATTCTGGAGACAACAGTATAAACATGAAGCAAGCATTAGTGAGAAACACATATATTTCAACCGATGAGTTTTCTAATAACTTTGTCGGATATCAAAATGACATGCTTATAGGAGCCGACAGGAAATGGAAAGTTAGTGTGAGTACACCCTCAACCGATCCTAATGCATTAATATCACAATTATTTAATGGAAATGCTGGAAGTTCTTACAATTATCCAACAGGAGTTGAACCATCCTCAGTTACCGTGAGCGTTAATTTTAATAGCGCTCAACATTATTTAGCTGGGTTGAGTATATATTTCCCATATGGTACATCACCAAAAAATATTACAGTGAGAAAGTGGGCAACTCCACCTCCTTACGATTGTAATGCTGCGGTAGGGTCTACAGTTACTTCAATGACCGGTTTTGCGGGGTCGCTATTTAATCTTTATGATAGAACAGAAGAGGGATATAATGGACTTGGTAATGGTATTTGTGCTATTTCTTTCGAATTTTCTGGTGGATTTAATGCGAATTACGCTGATAGCAGATTTCGTATTGGAGAGATTGCATTATTCAGAGCCGGCCATTATGGAGAAGAAGGAAATTTTGTGACGCGTAGTGCTCCAGATGGAGGAAATAGGATTTTCTCTAACCTCGGAATTTATGGAGGAACTAGTACAACTACCGCTCCTTCTCAATTACTTACGGTTCAAAATGGTAACGCACTTGTAAGTTTTGGTAATCTTCTCTTCGAGACACCTTTTATTGCAAATCCAGAAGCGTTTAATACTTCCGTAGTAAAAAGTGGCGGTGGGTCACTAAAAAATGTTCCAACAATGTATAAGGTTACTTATGGAACAGAATTTGGAGAGACTAAGGCTGGGGCAGGAGTAGACATCGGATCTCCTGGTGCTGGTGAAATCAGAACATTGTGTCTTAATGCGCCTACCGATTCGCGTGTAACACAATATTATATATATAGGAAGGGTCAGGTTTTAACGGACCCAACTAATTTTTATCGAATAGGAACGGTAAGTGTAGGTGGCGCAAAAAGTGGTGCGGGGAGTTGTGCTGGAATAACTGGTTATGGCTATGACGACAATGGAGCTACTGATGGCTTTAGAATAGATCCTCCGAAGGTAAATACAGTTGCTGCGGGTGTTTACTTGAAGGATGAGCGTTCTTCAAGTGCATACGCACCACTCATGAGATTTGGAAGAACTGATGATGGACTAAAGAATTTTGTTGGTATAAATACAGAGCGCTCATCATACACTCTTCAGGTGGGTGGTAGTACAAATGGAATAGATTCAGCAAATATAAATTCATTTGGAGGCGCATTTGATGGAACGAACGTAGGACCAGTAAATTTCACCTTTAACGGCGGACAATATTATCCATACGCAGTCTACGCACCATAAAATAAAAAAAGCCCTTTGGGGCTTTTTTGTTTGTGGGATAGATTTGCTATAATAAACTCAATGCATCTCTCTCGTCAGACAAAAAAATTTCTTCTTGTGTTTGTTCTCTGTGTATTCGTCGTGTCTCTTCTCTTTTTCTTTCTTAGCGAAGTCACTAATCTTTTTATAGGAACAAAAAAAGACGCCGCGTGGCACGCTTCACAAGAAATAGCTATTGCTCAAGTGATTAAAGCGGGAGATATAAAAGCCTGTGATGCTGTTGCGTACAAAGGATTGGACGGCACTGATTATAGTGTGGTGTGTAAAGGGAATATTGCGTATAGCAATGCAATTAGTAAATTAGACGCGTCATATTGTGCGCAATTGAGTCCTTCATTTTTGGACCCAAAAATATGCGAAGAAGAGGTTCTTTTTCAGAAATTATCGGTCAAAAATGATGCAACGGTATGTAATGAGGTGGCAGACCCCATATTAAAAAGTGACTGCATGGAAGTTTATTTTCTGAATGAAACAATAAAAACAGGGAATAGTAGTCTGTGTTCTAAAATTGAAAACGATTATAGAAAAACCCGTTGCTTTGATGAAATTAGTGCATTGCCAGTAATAGCACAAAAAAAGAGTCTCAACTGTTCTCTAGTGCCTGACATAGTAAAAGATGACTGCGAGATATTAAAAACGCTTTCCACAAAGACGAGTGCGGAGAGGGGGTTATGTTCTCAGATTAAGAACATTGTTTTACAGAATAGATGTTTTTCGGGTAATTAAAAAATATGAAAGAAAGAAAAATAAAATTATCTATCATATTCGGAGCGCTTCTCTTTTTCTTTATTGGTTGTGCCTCCCCGACTATTTCCGAGGCAGTTGGGTTTCGTATGTGGGAACAGTTAAAGCAATTTCCGTGGGCCTCATATTATAAGAGTGAATCCCTTACAACCGCCCTTGAGTTGGGAAAGGATGGAAAATATATCTATGTCGCAACGGGGTATGATGGTCTTACCCCCGGACTCGAAAAAAGAAATACTGCAAATGGTCTTTTGTGTGCAAACAATATAGTTTGTGAGAGTGAATTTGGAACCAAAGGGGTAGTTACAGGCAAGAACGATAAGGGAGTTATCGTGGTTCCACAAACATTTGATACAAATCACTATACTGATTTGAAATATGATGCGATTACAAATGTAATATACACATTTGGAACGAGTAATGGGGCAGAATTGAGATGGGTTATTGATAGATACAATGGCACTACGGGAGTTTTCTTAGGAAGAAATATTGTAAAAAATACAAGCGGACATGCGGCACGAGCAGTAAAAATAGTCAAAACTCCCGGAAGTATTATTGTGGGTGGATGGATTAATACGAATAATACAAATTGGAGTTTTAAACAGTTTCTTATTGAAGCAAATGGAACCCTTACTTATGACACAACTTATGGAGGCGTCATAATAAATGAAAATGGTGTTATTTCAGCAAATATTCCAAGCCCAGACGGAACAGCAATTATCAGTGGTCCTGGTGGAATGGAAATGACTGACATGGTTTGGGTAAATGAGCGATCGTGGACTCATGGGAGGGTTGTGGTTTCAGGAATCATAAATAAAGTGGGTAAGATAATAGCTCTTCAGTCGGGCTATCCTTACTATCCAAGCGGAGCCATCTCTTTTACGGGAAGCTATGCAAATAACGCGATACGTGATCTTGAGCTTTTATCGCCAACAGATGTAAATGGAGATTTATTTGTGGTCGCTCGTTCAACAAACGATGCCAGCACAACGAGCACTTCACATATATACCAAATACCGATTGGCGATGGTACAGATTCCTATTGGTCACCATATGTAGTACTTCAGAACAAAACCTCGCTTGTTGCGTTTACGGATTGGTCCACGAAAGGATTACCTTTTTTTGTAGGAAAAATTACACACGATAGTAGTGGCATTTATCTTTTTGGGACAAACCAAAATAAACTTGTGCTTGAAAAACGATTATATGATGGAAGCTTTGTATCGAGAACGCGTTTTGCATTTCCTAATATATATGCACCAGTTGGTATGGTTGTGGGAGGGACCGGTCTTGCAACTGACCCAGTCTATCTTTCAGGAAATGCAGATTATCATTCAATCGGGTTTAAAGAAAGTTTTATACGAGTTGAACCTCAAGTCAAAGATAATATGCCAATACGAATTGCCCACATGGAAGATTTTAGGGAGTCGGTTAATGGGGTGCGCAATATACTTGGACTCTCAGATGCCTCATGGGATTTGATGACTCCCGCTGGTTCTGATAATAGTGAGATAGTAGGGAAGCCAATAAGGGCCGCAAACTTATTAGGCATTCGCTTGCGTTCGTACCTTTTAAGGGGGTGCATAACTGTAAGTGATGAAGAAGTGACTGGTGGTATAGGTGTTCAAGGTGTAATTCGCAAGGGAGACTTTAATAATGTAGCTAGTTTGATTGATGGTACATTTGCAGATATTGTAACTGGATTTGATTTAAATACATTTTTAAATACAACTTGTGTGAGGGGGTCGACAACATATAATACTCCTACCTCAACTGTATTTACTGTGCCTGCTGGAGTATATGTGGTAAAAGTTGATATTTCTGGTGGTGGCGGTGGTGGTGGCGGATGTGCACGTGATTGTCAATATGGTGGAGGAAGTGGAGGAGATGGTGGATCCACGACTATGATGGTTTCTGTGACTCCAGGCACTGATATCCCCATTGTGGTGGGTGGCGCAGGAAAAAGGGGAATTGGAAAGGTGGGAGGGATTGGTCCTGGTGGCGGTGGTGGCGGTGGTGGCGGTGGAAGTGCTTTTGGAACATATAAAGTTGGTGGCGGTGGTGGCGCTGGAGGAGCAAAGGTGTATGAAACTGGATACAACTATGGAGATGGTGGCCAAGGTGATTCGGATGGCGGTGGTGGCGGTGGTGGCGGTGGTCAGGGCGATGATGGAAGAGGGGGGCCAGGTGGCGCCGGAGGATTTGCGGGAGGTGGCGGTGGTGGCGCCGGCTTGGGTGGACGTGGTGGTGGCGTCCGAGTAAGTGGTGGCGCTGGAGGTGATGCTGCGTCCCCATTTAACGCGGGTGGTGCCGGAACCTGTTCCCAACGTGGAAATCCAGTAGGATGTAATGATAGTGGCGGTGGCGGTGGCGCTGGTGGAAATGGAGCAACAGGCGGTGGTGCTAGTTCTTACAAAGCAGATTTTAGAGATGGGAAAAATGGTAGTAGTGCAATTTCTCAGAATCCTTCAATTCTTATCTTGAACGCAATAACACCAGCCCAAGGCGGTGATTATCAAGGATATGTTTCTGGTGGCTATAAGAGTGGTGCTGATGGAAGTGATGGATTTGTAAGAATTTATTGGTAACTTTAAAAACCTCCGCATACTGCGGAGGTTTTTGCTATAATAAAAGCAATGGTGCGAATTAAATTTTTTCTGAATCTCGTTATTGGTTTATTTTTTATTATTGTAACCGCAATAAGCATACATACATCACTCGAACATTTTTTTATCACATTTAATAATGTGGTACTTGCAGCTGCGCCAACGACACCCTATTCAATTATTGATAACCCACAACATGGAGGGAGATCTATTCTTTCTGATGTTACTACTGCAACACAATATTGCTATGACGATGTTATACCAGTTGACGCAACTACAAGGTATTCTGCGGGGACTATAAATTCAGATGTTGGTTATAATGGTACTTATGCATCTTATACTGGTGGAACTTGGGGAGTTACTGGAGGGAGTGGTGTTCGCGTTATAACCCAAGTCAAATGTTCTCAACCCATCACCCCTCTTCAAGCTGGTCTTGTGACGACAAGCAAACCTCCTAGGGCAACTATTGTTTCTGCTATCGCAACTTCAACATGTGCCGCAGAAGTAACATGGACCGAGCCAGTAACCGCACCTAATCCAGGAACATTTACACTCAACCGTATTTTCTCAAGCCCCCCAAGTATCACTGGGTTTGATAAAATTGGTTCGTCAACCACAGAACTTCTTTCGGGGTCAGGGGCCTTTTCATTCGTAGATAAATACTATAATTGGCGCGAGAGTGATCTTACGCTGAATAATGACCCTCTGGTTATTACCCCAGGATTTTCAATGAGGTATTCTTTATACTCATGCGATGAAAATGTTCAGAATTGTAGTACTGAATCGAATCGTGTGACGATGAATATTGGTTCGCTCCAGTTTTATTCTGCGGCAGGAAAAGATCCTCAGAGTACCACTGTTAGAGGAAATAATGGAGTGCATCATATTGAGTTTGCAACAAGTTCGCCGATGTCCCCCAATTTTATGGAGTATGGTGGTATTCGTATCGAACGAATACCTGGTGGCGTGACGGGGGGTAAGTATACAGGAATAAACTACGCAGGTTCCGGAAAATATTTTTTTGAAGAATCGGGTGTGAGTAATGCGGTTAATTATGAATATAGAATAAGCACATTTGAGAGTGATAGGTATTGTGATCCAAATCGATTTAATAACCAGGCAAGTGTATCGGGAGTAGTTACTGTTATGGTCCCCGCGGCTCCAGAGGGCGTTTCAGCGACCTTCTTTAGAGAAGCAGCTAGTACGAAGGTTGATCTTGCGTGGACGTATACTCACAGCATTGAAGATGAATTTATTATTGAACGAAGTTTAAATAGTCCAACGGGGCCATTTACTGAAATTGGGCGTGTAGGAACTGGTATTACCACATATTCCGATACCACTGTCGACGCAACAAATAGAAAGACGTATTACTATCGAGTTCGTGCATACGATGTATCAGGTGGGTACTCATATTATGGAGAAGCAAATATAGAGGTGAGTCCTTTTGCAATCGAAAAACTAAGTGCGCAAGTATTGAATGCTTCGACTTCGACATTGGATCGTACTGCTAACATATTAGTACAGTGGGTGAAGCATGCACAACCAACTCCCTTAAAACCTTTTTTGGTGACACGTACAGGAGGTGGCATTTCAGCAAAAGCGTTCCCTCCAATTAATACTATTTCTGCGGGGCAGATTCCTTCGGTGTATGATAATGACCTTCCTTACAGCAATGTGCCGTATGAATATCGTGTGAGTTGGGGAACTGATGTAGCAACCACCTCACTCAATCTCGATCTCTGGAGAGTACTTCATGGAAGTGCGTGGGGATTTGCGAGAGGTGGTGATACTCAGGCGGGTATTGGGTGGGTGAATTTCAACTCCACAGTTCTTGGAAAAGAGTATAGCGTGCAGATGAATCGTGCGGGGCTTCTTTCTGGTGCAGCGTGGGTGTCGGTGTGGCAGAGCCATGGATATGGATGGATTTCTTTTAATGAAAATGATCTTACTGAATGTCCAGATAAGAATATCACCTCTGTTATACCAGGAAGAAATAATTGCAGCGCTTGGTTTGATGCAGTAACCGGACAGGTGCGTGGATGGGGGAGATTCTATCAAAATCAATCGTATGAGACGCGCGATCAAACACGTTGGGATGGATGGATAAGTCTTAGTTCAACAAGAGTAGATGGAGAGATAAGAGAAGCTGTTGTTGCTATGAGTCCACAAACGCCATTTTCAACTACACTTCTTGCACTTGAGGTACAAAAGTTGAAAGAACACTTTACTTTTCGACAAGCATTCACGGTAGTAAAACTCTTACCAAAATCTCTTTATGAATCTGCGTATGCACAAGTAAGTCCTGTAACATATGGAGTTACTTTCAACCGATCAAAGAAGCGATTTTATGGAGAAGCGTGGGGAAATAACATTGCGGGGTGGATTGCATTTACTGATCCTGTAAATCCAGCGAATGGAGCTGTTGCAGAGTGTGGGGGAGTTGATGCATTATCAAAATGCCAGGTAAGTGCGTACATCATTAATAGGCCTCCTGTTGTAGATAATGTAAAAATTGAGGAGCCAACTGTGCAACAAATAGAACCCTGGTCTAATAGAAGTGGGCGCGCATGGTGTGCAGAGGAGCCTTGGTATAGGGTGCGGTTTGATTATACCGATTTAGATGGAGTTGTTCCTGGTCCTGATTCGGATTTTATGAAGAATGTGCAAATTGCACTTATGAAGCCAGACGGGAGCGGTAGTGTCATTCAATCGTATTCAGCTGCTACAGGAACACAAGCCATAGGACCAGTGAAGGGTGCTGCCAATTCCACACAAGAATATATTGGATGGTTTAAAGATCCATTTGCAAATACCATAGAGAAAGACACATCGTATAAGGCATCAGTACGCGCAGAAGACTCGGAGGGCGCATGGTCTTCCACAAGTACCCTTGTAATAGATTGGGCACTTTCTACAGCGACCACAACTCCTTCGTATTATTATCCGTTGGTAAAATTCTCATGGGATCCCGCGCCCGCACCAATTGGACGTATCACTAATTTTTCCGCAACAAGCTCTGAAAATCGTTCGGGTAGCCTTGCTTCATCTTCGAGCTGGAAATATGATTGGATATTCCCGCACGTGACCTTCCCCGCAAATAATAAAGCAACCACGAGTGTGGTGTTTAATCAGCAGGCAGTAGCGACGGACGAGATATTCTTAACTATCAAAGATATAAATAATAACGAGTGTAGTGCGTTTGAGACACCAATAAGTTCAGCAACTTCGACAACAGAAATTAAGAGAAAAATAAAAGAGCAGTAAAAGATAAAATCCCCGCATATTGTGCGGGGATTTTTATAATAAAAATCTAGGAAAAAGGGATGACGCCCTTTATTTTAATTTAGATAAGAGAATACACATAGAGTGTAAAATTTTAAAAAGAAGCACACATAAGATGGTTATGCTTTTGCGATTGCGAGTCCTATAATGCGCTTAGGCCGCGCAGTTTTTATACATCGTGCAGCCGCATAAAGAGTAGCGCCAGATGTGGAAACATCATCAAGGAGAAGAATGACCTTCCCCTTTATTTTTTCAGGATTTGAAAGTGTAAAGGCGTTTATCATATTTTTCTTCCGTGCCTGATGATTTGGTTGTGTAGTTTGTGATGGAGTGTTTTTATTGCGAAGAAGTATATTGGTGTGAATGGAAATATGATGGGTAGGCAGGGTATGTAAAAGAGCTTGTGCGATAAGAGATGATTGATTAAATCCACGAGCTCGCTCCTTTTTGATATGGAGCGGAATAGGGAGAAGAAGTATTGATTCTGACAAAGAGAGGAGAGGATTTGCTGATAAGGTGAGGTGATGAGAAAGAAGAACACCAAGAGGAATTGAGGCCTCTCTCACTCGATTATATTTTAATATGCGAATAAGACTTTGTGTCACGTAACACTCAAATGAAGCTGCAGCAGCAAGGGTAAGTGATTCAACACACTTACAATGACCGAAAACTTCAGGAATTCTATTTCCACACGCAGTGCATACGCACCCTGTACGAAGAGAAATAAGTGAGAAGCATTCGTCGCATATTGTGCGAAAACGATTCTCTGATGATAATTTCTTTTTGCACGCAGCACACTGAGGTGGGAAAAGAGCATCAATGCAGACCTGTAATATCCGAGAGTAATACATAAGATTAGTGTAATAAATAAGAATTTTTTGAGAAGTCTGTTTACCTGCAGGGTTTCGTGAAATTGTGGTAAAATAGAAGTGCAATGATAAATCTCGGCATCTCAGAATTCTTTGAAGATATTAAAAAAATATTTATGACCAAGAGTGTGCTTGGCATTGATATTGGTACAGTTACTATGAAGCTCGTTGAGGCGTCGCGTAAGGGGGAGGCAATCTCATTCGATAATTATGGAATTCTTCATACAAGAGAATATTTAAATCGAGGGAATGCGGCAATCCAAACAAGCTCTCTTAAGATTTCTGAACGAGATACCATTCCGCTTCTGAAGCAGTTAATTGCGGAAGTGAAGCCAAAGTCAAAAAATGTAATTGCTTCAATCCCCATTTTCAGCGCATTTTTTGTCACTATCGAACTTCCTTCTCTTTCAGTTTCTGAAACAGAGCAAGCACTTAAATTTCAAGCGAAACAATACATTCCTATTCCCATCGCTGAGGTGACTATTGATTGGACAAAAATAGGAGAATATCAAAATGAGCGAGGACAGATGATACAGCGTTTTTTTCTTGTCGCCATTCCTAATGAAGTGATTACAAGATATAAGACTATTTTTCAATCTGCGGGGTTGCATCTTATAGCACTTGAGGTTGAACATCAGGCATTGTTGCGTGCTTGCACCACTCCGAATGACTCATGTGTGCAAATCATTGATATTGGTGGAGAATCAACTACCACTATTATTATTGAAAAAGGAGTAGCAAAAAAAGTGCATCAAGTTGACCATGGGGGAGTATCACTTACGCGCTCTCTTGCGCGAACTTTGGATATTACGCCAGTGCGCGCCGAAGAATTAAAGAGACGGAAAGGCCTTCTTGGTTCGGGTGGCGAGTACGAGTTATCAACTTCGCTTCTCCCTTTTTTGGATGTTATAATACAAGAGTGTAGTAGGGTGAAGGCTGATTTTGAGAAGACTTCTCACATTGTAGTTGATGAAGTTATTCTTGTGGGAGGGGGTGCAAATCTTCTTGGAATTGAAAGCTATTTTAAAGATCAAATGCGCGTGAAGGTTCGTCAACCAGAACCCTCGCACTATTTTATAAAAGATCAGAATCTTGATCCAGTGATGAAGTCCTTAAATCGTGAACTTGCAATAGCACTAGGCCTCGCACTTCGATATTATTTATGAGTCCCGTAAGAAAATTACTAAATATGATTTTTACCCAATATCAAGTCAATGCCGCTATTATGACCTTAGTCGAAAAAACAAGAGCCTTCATTTTCTAACGGGATGAGTCCAACATTTGAAACACAATCAAATAAAGGAGATGAGTTTACAATAAGCGCACCGTCAGCAGGACTCCCCTGGAGACTGATGGTTTTTTCGGGTGTACTCTTCGCATTTTCGATTTTTATATTTTTTGGTATTAAATTCGGATATACAAGCTATCTTGATGATCAATCAATAAAAATTGATCAGCAACTTGAGTCACTTGCAAAAAAAATTAACGAAGCAGACCAAGAGAAATTTATAGGATTTTATTCGCAGATTGTAAATTTGCGAACAGTACTTGAAAAACATTTGTTTGTGTCAAATACATTTAAGATTCTTGAAAAGTATATAATCCAAACAGTTTTTTTTAAGGACTCGTCGTTTGATGTAAATTCAAACACAATTCAAGCAATGGGCTCAACTGATTCGTTTAATTCACTTGCACAACAGATGGCTATTTTTGAGAAAGCTCCAGAAATAACGAAAGTTTCTCTTGATGCGGTATCGTTACAACCATCTGGAGGAGTAACGTTCACTATAAAATTACAGGTACAGCCAGCGTTTCTTTCAAAACCAAGCGCATAATATATATGAGAGTATCTACAAAACGTATTTTAAGTATAGGGCTTGCCGGACTCTTCTTTATTGGTGCGCTTGTCACGTATCTTAATTTTATTCAAGGAGCGATGACAATAGTAAATGAAAAGCGTGCGAAAGTTGCTACACAGACCGCTCTTTTTCAAAATCAAGATCAAGCAGTGAAGCAGGTGCAGAGTCTTATTGAGCAGTTTAAAAATGTGACTAATATTCAGCAGACCGCATCCCTCGCAATTCCTAATGGAGAGGAAGCGATTCGCGCACTTCGACAAATTGAGGCAATAGGCATAGCAAGTACGGTGAAAATAGCTTCAATTAAATTCCAATCACTTCCTCCACGTTCTTCCGCACAGTCATTTTTGAAGAAATTAGGTGTTCTTGAGGTGGATCTTTCTGCTCGTGGTGATTACCCCTCCTTAAAAGATTTTTTAAAAAAGATGGAGACTACGGTGCGTATCGCGAACATAAAAAAGATAACATTTAAACCGGCAGCGGTTCGTGGGGGATCAGATTCGCTCGATATAACCGTGGAAATGTATTATCAAATATAAACAGCATGGCAATTATTCTTGAAGAAGAAAAAAAGAAAACGAATTGGATGGGAATTTTTTCGGCATTCGTATTTATTGCCATCATATTTTTTGGTGGGTATTATCTTTTCTTTACCAAGCCAGAGCTTCTTGCTGACATCGGAGCGCCTCCGAGACTTCAGGAGTTGAATCAATTAACAAAGCTCTCAAAATTTGATCCAAAAACAGTTATTGATTCTCCCAATTTCAAATTGCTTCGTGACTATAGTTCAGCGCTTACGTTGCCCGAAGCAGGAAGGAGCAATCCGTTCCAGCCGCTTTAAGAAACTACCGGAGTGAGGAGCTAAGATATGAAGGAGCGGAATATGTACGCATGACTGACCAACAATTATTTCAGGAATTTGTTAAGCGAAATATAATATCACAAGCGATTGCCGAGACCACGCTTCAGGAAGCATCTCTTTCTGGTAAGGTTGCGGAGGATATTTTATTTGAAAAAAAGATTGCCGATGAAATTGCAATTGCAAAAGTAAAAGGAGAACTCTTTGGAGCGCCGTATAAAAAGGCAAATGTAGCAATCATTTCTGAGGATCTTCTTAAGGCTATTTCAAAAGAGGTTTCAATGACATATCGTGTGATGCCAATGGAGCGCGTAAAAGACATGCTTGTTATTGGCATGTTTCGACCGGATGATGTGCGCGCGCAAGAAGCACTTCGTTTTATTGCAAAGCAACAAGGAGTAAGTTTGGGAGTATATGTAGTAACACTTTCCGATCTCGCACTTATGTGGCGGCGCTATATGCCGTATGCAAGTGAGATTGAAGCTGCAGTGAAAGAAGTAGGAGCGGCAAAGGCAGATGATGGTATGGTAGATCTTGAAAGTGCGGCAAAGGGAGAGGAGGCGCCCGTAATTAAAATTGTTGCCTCAACGCTCAGGCAGGCGGTAGATATTGGGGCATCCGATATTCACATTGAACCACAACGTAATAAATTACGTATTCGATTCCGTATGGATGGCGTACTTCATGAGGTTGTCTCGCTTCCGCCAAATCTTATCCAGCCTGTGGTTTCGAGAATCAAAGTGCTTGCACGATTAAAACTTGATGAAACCCGCGTGCCACAAGATGGAAGATTTCGCACTAATTTTTCAGGACGTGAGATTGATTACCGTGTAGCAACATTTCCTACGCCAAGTGGTGAAAAAGTTGCAATTCGCGTACTCGATCCAAAAACAGGATTAAAAGGACTTGATCAATTGGGACTTAGTGCTTATAACGCCGCAATTCTTGATGAGGGACTGAAACGCCCCTATGGAATGATTCTTATTAGTGGTCCTACGGGATCCGGAAAATCAACCACGCTTTATGCAATTATGCAGCGCTTAAATAGCGAAGCGGCAAACACGGTGACCCTTGAGGATCCAGTGGAATATTTTATGGAAGGAGTAAATCAATCACAGGTACGTCCAGAAATTAATTATTCTTTTGCATCAGGACTTAGACAAATTCTTCGTCAGGATCCGGATGTGATTATGGTGGGAGAAATTCGTGATGCAGAAACGGCAAACTTAGCAGTGAACGCAGCACTTACTGGGCATACCATGCTTTCGACTATTCACACAAATAACGCAGTGGGAGTTATTCCAAGATTTGTAGATCTTGGGGTGCCTACATTTCTCCTTTCTTCCGCTCTCAATATTATTATCGCGCAAAGACTCGTGCTTCGTCTCTGTCCAGAATGTAGGGTGGGCGATGTAGCACCTGCGGATATTGAACAGATAATCGAGCAAAATATAAAATTACTTCCCGCAAGTTTAAAAAAATCACTTTCATTTAGTGCGCCTTACACAATCTTTCGTCCCGGAAAGAAAAGTGATTGTAAAACTTGTAAGGGACGTGGCACTTCCGGTCGCGTAGCACTTTATGAGATACTTAAGATGACACGCGAATTAGGAGATCTTTTTAATAAAGGATTTACCGAGGGCTCACTCCTTGATGAGGCAAGAAGACAGGGGATTGTAATGATGCGGCAAGATGGGATTTTAAAAGCTCTTGAGGGGATGATATCCATAGAGGAGGTTTTGAGAGAAACTACAGAATAATTATATGATAGATTACAAAGCAAAACTTGATGAATTATTACTTACGACTGTGCGTCAGAACGCATCCGATTTGCATATTGGTGTGGGACGACGCCCAACTATTCGCATAGACAGCGCACTTATTCCTCTTGCTAAGGAAACCATCTTAACGAAAGAAGATGCGGAGGGTCTCGTGTTGGCATTACTTACGCCAGAGCAGAAAGACCGCTTTTCAAAATTGCGCCAACTCGATTTTTCATATAATTATGAGGATAAGGCTCGATTCAGAGTAAATGTGTTTATTCAGCGGGGATTTATGGCGGCGGCACTTCGTCTTATTCTTTCTCAGATTAAGACATTAGATGAATTAAATCTCCCTCCGCTTATCCACGATTTTGCAAAGATAACACAAGGATTTGTGCTTGTGGTGGGTCCTGCGGGACACGGAAAATCAACCACACTCGCGGGCATACTTGATGAGATTAATCACACAAAAACCGATCACATTATTACTGTTGAAGATCCAATCGAATATTTATTTGCACAAGATAGAAGTATTATCTCCCAGCGTGAAGTAGGACAAGACACTCTTTCGTTTCATGACGCGCTTCGTGCGGTGCTACGTCAAGACCCAGACGTTATTATGATTGGAGAAATGCGTGACCCAGAAACGATTGCAACGGCCATGACCGCATCTGAGACGGGGCACCTGGTATTTTCAACATTGCATACTAATTCTGCGTCTCAAACAATTGATCGGATTATTGATAGTTTTCCTCCTGAGCAACAAGGTCAGGTGGTGTCTCAGCTCGCGTCAACGCTTGTGGCAATTGTGTCGCAGCGTCTTGTGCCGAGATTAGGTGGGGGACGCATTCCTGCAACAGAAATTATGCTTTCAAATTCTGCAATCAGAAATCTTATTCGCGAGAAGAAAATCTACCAGATTGATCTTGTAATTGAAACGAGCGTACAAGAGGGCATGATGTCGTTAAATCGCTCGTTGGTAAATCTTGTGAGAAGAAAGGAGATTTCTCTTGAGGAGGCAGAGGTGCATTCATTGAATCCCGCAGAACTTCGCATTCTTCTTGAAAGAACATAAATTCTATAATTTCGCCAAGTAGTGCTCTCTGGTATAATAGAAACAACCAATGAAATTTAGTTACAAAGCACGAACCAAAGAAGGAGAGCTCCAGGTGGGAAATGTAGAGGCAAGCTCTCGTGATGTAGCTGCAAATATTCTTACAAGTCACGGTGTTTTTGTATTAAGTATCGAGGCAGTAAAAGAAGAGACGTTTATATCCGGCATTCTTGATTTTTTTGAACGTGTAAAAACAGCGGATCTCATGATTTTTACACGACAATTCGCGACCCTTCTTGCTTCTCAAGTGCCAATAGGGGATAGTCTTCGAAGTCTATATCAGCAGACCACTAAGCCAGTACTAAAAGAGGTTATTTCGATAGTCGCATCTGATATCAATTCAGGGTTTTCCCTTTCTCAGGCGCTCGCACGTCACCCAGGTGTTTTTTCTGAATTCTATGTGAATATGGTGAAGTCGGCCGAGGTTACGGGTCGCTTAGCGGAAGTGCTTGATTTCCTTGCTGATTATCTTGAAAAACAGTCGATTCTTCTTGGAAAATTTAGGAATGCGCTTGTATATCCTGCCTTTGTACTTGGTCTTTTTGCGGTAGTGGTAATTGTAATGCTTACTATGGTATTGCCTCAGATGGCGCCACTTTTTACTGAAGCAAAAGTGAAACTTCCTTTCTTCACTAAGTTTATTCTTGGGCTTAGCTCATTTCTTACTAATTGGTGGTGGACAGTCATTATTGTATTCGCGATTGTGGTATTCTTGCTTATTGATTATTTTCAAACAGACGAGGGGAAGGCAGTATTAAATGAAATTAGCCTTCGTTTGCCTATTTTTGGAACACTTTTTCAGTATCTTTATCTCTCTCGATTTGCAGAATCAACAAAAGTACTTATTCAAGGCGGACTTACTATTCCTCAAGCAGTTGAGATTTCCTCACATACTATTGGGAATTACGTATATCGAGATATTTTGCGTGAAGCAGCAATGAGCATTCGTAAGGGACAACTACTTTCTCAAGCGTTGAAAAATGTGCCTTATTTCCCTCCACTTGTGTCTCAACTCATTTCTGTAGGAGAATCTACTGGTCGCCTTGATATGCTTCTCTCCAAAATTAGTGATTATTACAGTAGACAAGTCGAGGATAAGGTTTCTAATCTTGTAGAGCTTATTCAACCAATTTTACTTGTAGTAATTGGTATCATGGTGGCTATACTTTTTGCTTCTATTCTTCTCCCACTCTACAGTCTTACCAATGCCTTTTAGAACTTAAGGACAGTAGTGTATAATAGAAGAAACGATGAAAGGTCGAGTTTAGTATTAAAAAATATATAATGAAAAATAATCAACAAGGTTTCACACTTATCGAAATGCTCGTGGTGGTGGCAATTGTAGGTCTTTTGAGCTCAGTAGTAGTGGTAGGATTGGGTGGTGCGCGCTCGAAAGCGCGTGATGCAAAAAGAATCGCAGAAGTTCAGACAATTTTAAATTGGGCAGAGCTTAACTACACAAATGCTGGATATCCTTCATCAAGTGCGGTCTTGCCAGTAAGTTTTGACCCCCAAGGAAAGGCATACGTCTATGTTCGTGATGCTGCCGACGATCAAAAAGCTGCAGCGGGCATTTGTTTAGAGAATTCAGAAAGTGCAACAGGCGCAACTGATTGTCCTGCGGGATGGGTTGCGTGTACCGTGCCAGCAAATGCATATTGCAAAAAAGTAACAGGTCAGTAATTTATAGAGAATTAGTTGAGAATGTGATAAAACACTGAATTGCCATGCAACAAAAACAAGATAATCAACAAGGTTTCACACTTATCGAAATGCTCGTGGTGGTGGCAATTGTAGGTTTGCTTTCCTCAACACTTCTTGTGGGGTTGGGCGATGCGCGCCGTAAGGCGCGCGATGCCCGCCGCATCGCTGATTTACGCCAGGTTCAGAACGGACTTGAAAATTATTATAGTGAAGAGAGGCAATATCCAAAAGCCGATGATCTTTATACTATTATCCAAGGATTACCGACCGACCCACAAAGCGGGCAATATGCGTATTATAAAATTACAAATGATACCTATATTGTAGGCACTTGTCTTGAAGGAGATAGACCAGGAGACATACAAAGTTATTCGCGGGAAGATGCAGATACCTTTGAAGTGGGGCCAATAGGAAGTACGCTTGAGGTTCCGGTATCGTGTACGTGTGCCTCCCTGAATGCATATTGTGTGTATATGGGAAAGTAATACAGAATGATTTTTATATATAGTCTTATTCTTTTTATGTTCGGGATTGCGATAGGAAGCTTTGCGAATGTGCTTACCCTTCGTTATCAGCCCGAGCGCAATGTGTTTTCAAAATCAGTCATTGGAGGGAGGTCTCATTGTATGCATTGTGGGAAGACCCTTGCATGGTATGAGCTTATCCCTCTTTTTAGTTTTTTATTACAAGGAGGACGGTGTCGCTCATGTAAGGCACTCCTTACACTGCAATATCCTTTATTAGAGTTTTTTGGAGGCGTAGTCACTCTTGTAGTCCCACTTTTTTTAAACGCATTTTATGGAGTGTCAAATCAATTCTTTTTTGCTCTCGAGTTACCCTGGTGGTATTACGCAATTGTAGCTACATGGGTTCTCGTATTTTTATTATTTCTTATCATAACGGTAATTGATCTAAAACATTACATTATTCCCAACGAGATTAATATAATTCTTTTTGTATTAGGAATAATTCTTTTCGCACTATCGTTTGTTGAAAAAGGTGCGGTGCTGTTGCCGTTCCGAGATTCTTTTGTGAGGCAATATATACTTCTTTTTTCTCCAATAGAAAATCCCGCGGTGAATCGTGTTGCAGGAATGCTTGTGGGGGGATTCTTCTTTTGGATGTTAAGCGCAGTAACAAAGGGTAGAGGAATTGGGTTTGGAGATGTAAAGCTCGCATTTGTGGCAGGGCTTGTTTTTGGATGGCCTGATATTGCGCTTGCAATAATGCTCTCATTTGTTATAGGAGGAATTTGGAGTGCGGGACTTGTGCTTTTCGGATCTAAAACAATGAGAGATAAGGTTCCTTTTGCCCCATTTTTTGTAGTGGGTGCAAGTCTCACCTTCTTTTTTGGATATTCGATAATGAAGGGATACTTCGGAGTTTTTGGATTATAAAAAATGCCACAGAAGCAACTAAGAAATCACCCTTGGTGGGTTCTTTTGTATATGCCTGGTATAATAAAAGAAGAATTATAAATCTTGGATTATGAGTAAAAAATCACGAATTACGAATATTGAGAAGGAGGTAGAGAATTGTGAAGAACGTGGTGTTAATAATTCGCGTCGTTCGGGATTCACTCTTAATGAGGTTCTTGTCGTGCTTGCAATCACTGTTTTTCTTTCGGGAATGCTTCTGAGCTATAACCGTTCATCAGAGAAACAAATAAAGATTTTTAAAGATAGATCACTTATTGTGGGTATATTTAATAGGGCTAAGTCACTTGCGGAAGAAAGATTCGTTGGGGGTGGTGGAGCAAATGCATGTGCATTCGGGATGAATATCGATATACCTAATAAAAAAATCTCCCTCTTTCAAGATATAAAACCTGGTGCAGATGTATTTACTTGCAAAAATCTTAATGGAACGTATTCCCCATCTCTTGCTGCGTCCGGGGCTTTTTATAGTGACCCCACAGAACTTCTTGAGGAGTATGTACTTGATCCTCGAGTGGTCATGACCGCAAAGAAAGGAATTCCTGGTGTTTCCATAAACACCACCGCCGATATTCTTTTTGTTCCTCCAGAGATGAGCGCAACCTCAACCGTTTCTTTTCCTATTGTCATTACATTGGCAGATGCGGCAGGCGCGAATTCTTCTATGATGACCATTCTTTCAAGTGGACAGATTACCACACAATAAATTATTGATGAATATTGCTCAAATGGTTAAAAAAATAAAACCTTTACAAAGTGCTCGAGATGGACAAATGTTAATGGAGGCAATTATTGGTATTAGTGTCGCGCTTATGGGGCTCCTCGGTGTGCTTACCTTGCTTACTCGTTCTCTTTCTTATAATCATGATTTAGAGAAGCGCCTTGCTGCAACGTATTTGGCAGCAGAAGGTATTGAGTTAGTACACGCAAAAATTGACGAGAATTATATGAAGGGGGTAAATTGGGATTCTGATATTGTGAGTGAAAACTATCAAGGTGATTATCGGAGTGCCGCATTGACTCCATATGTAGTAGGTAACGCCATTCCTCTTTCTCTTGAAAATGGTGTATATGTACAAAAAAATCCCGTCACGTCTATAACGCCATTTACGAGGAAAATTACTATCACTGTAAATAGTATCAATGGGAAATTAGATGAGATTGCGGTTAGGTCACAAGTTGATTGGGTATCAAAAAAGGGACCAGAACCGACTATTCTTGAGGATCATTTTTATAACTGGAAGCCAGGGGTGGTACCTTTAAATTAGATAATATGAATAAGGAATTACACATAAAGAATTACGAAACAAGAATTAAGGATTGTGGAGAACCCACTATTCACTATTCACTATTCACTATTCGTGATTCTTGCCGTTCGGGATTCACCGTCATCGAGCTTATTACCGCAATGTCGGTCTTTGTGCTTGCTATGTCAATTATCACGGGTGTATTCATTGAAATTATGAAAACACAGAGAATTACCAATTCATTAATGGAGGCGAATAGTAACGCGGGATTGATGATTGAACAGATGGCACGCGAGATGCGACTGGGGTATGGGTTTACTACAAGCACTATCGGGAATTGTCCAGAAAATTTTAGTGAAAATCTTACCTTCTTGCGTTATCGGGGGGGGTCTACAACCACGGTAGTGTATTCGTATAACATGTCGAGTAGTAGTATTGAAAGAAGTGAAGGCGGAAGTCCTACAAGTGCAATGACTCCTTCGAGCGTGAGTGTAAATCGGCTTTGTTTCTGGGTAAATCCAGAAGTAATTAATGCAAATGGAAATAGAGAGCCATGGCGAGTGACGATACTCACTAAAATTGCCCCACGTAATGAAAAACTTACAGGACGTGGCGTAGATCTTCAAACAACAGTAAGTGCTCGCATTCTTCCTACTGAGGTAAAATGAGTAAAAATATAAATAGTATAAAGAAAAATGATGGGCAGGCAATGATTTTGAGCGTAATGATGCTTGGGGGTGTTTTAATTAGTATTGGGGTTATTGCAGGCATTCTTGTACTCTATCAGATTCGACAGGTAAATGATGTGGAAAATTCCGCAAAAGCATTTTTTGCAGCGGATGCGGGCGTAGAATGGATGACATATGGTATTTATGTTGCTTCCACAACATCTCCCGTGTTTACAAATGATGCGAGTTTTATTTCAACTTCTACAATAGCAAATGGAAATGTGTTTATTAAAGTGCAGGGATTTGCAGGTGATGCGGTGCGCGCGCTTGATAGTGAATTTGTTGCCCCCCTCTCAATCGAGTATTTTAGAGCAAGTCCGGCTACTGTTGCTGTAGGAGGAACTACAGATCTTAGTTGGAATTCTATAAATGCCTCACATTGTGCGTTGATAGAAAATGGAATTACTATTGATCCTGATATATCACTTTCGAGTACTGGGAAGGAGGTTTCTCCTCCAGGAGTTATTGGCGACTCAGTTCTTTATACACTCACATGTTCAGAGGTGAGTGGGGCTTCTGTGACATCAGATATTACGGTTACAATAGGAAATATATAAGTATGGATGTTTCTACGGCAAAAAAACGGATTGAAGCTCTCAAGAAAGAAATAAACAAGCATCGGTATGCATATCATGTACTTGATAAGGAGATTATTTCCGCGGAAGTACTCGATTCCTTAAAAAAGGAACTTTTTGATTTAGAGATACAATTTCCAGAACTTATTACCCCCGATTCTCCTACACAACGCATCGGGGGAAGGCCACTTCCAGAATTTAAAAAAATACCTCATGAAGCACGGATGCTCTCATTCAATGATGCATTTTCTGAACAGGATATGCGAGATTGGTTTTCGCGCCTCGAAAATTATCTTAAAGGTGAGGTGCATCCAGATTTTTATTGTGAATTGAAAATTGATGGTCTTGCGATTGAGCTTGTGTATGAAGATGGTGTCTTTGTACAGGGATCGACGCGTGGTGATGGGCATATTGGCGAGGATGTAACGCAGAATTTGCGAACAGTGGATGCAATCCCTTTGCGTCTACTAGAGCGAAGCGAGGTAATTAAAAATGTAAAAGCGCTTGGATTAAACCCTCGCGACTACACACTTGATATGAAGCGCCTTGTGGTGCGCGGTGAGGTTTTTTTAAGCACAAAGGAATTCAATCGCATTAATAAAGAGCAAGAGAAGAAGGGTGAAAAACCTTATGCAAATCCTCGCAATGTTGCGGCGGGTTCCATTCGACAACTTGATCCGCGGGTAATCGCGGCTCGGAAGCTTGATTCGTTTGAATATGCGCTTGTGAGCGATATGGGGCAGACATTACACCAAGAAGAGCACCTTCTTCTTAAGGCATTTGGATTTAAAACAAATCCTCATAATAAACTCACCCACTCTCTAAAAGAAATGCTCGCATTTCGAGATTATTGGGCCGAGCATCGTGGAAAGCTTGGATATGAAATTGATGGGATTGTAGTAATTGCAAACAATAATAAAACATTTTCAGATGGGGGAGTTGCAGGGAAGGCACCACGTGGAGCAATTGCATATAAATTTTCTCCACGAGAGGCGACGACAGTGGTAAGGAATATTAAGGTTCAAGTGGGGCGAACGGGCGCACTCACACCTGTGGCTGAATTTGAGCCAGTCTCAGTGGGTGGTGTTACTATCCAACATGCAACGCTTCATAACCATGACGAGATTAAGCGACTTGGTATTAAAATTGGGGATACTGTGATTGTAAGTCGCGCGGGTGATGTTATTCCACAAGTAACAGAGGTACTTGTGAATCTTCGCACAGGAAAAGAAAAAGAATTTGTGATGCCAAAGCAATGCCCAGTAGATGGCTCAGTGGTGGTGAAGGATGGGGTGGCGTATCGCTGTAGTAATCCACAGTGTGGCGCGCGTCATAGAGAAGCGCTCTATCATTTTGTTTCACGTTCTGCATTTGATATTCGTGGGTTGGGTCCCCAGATTATTGACCGTTTCTTGGATGAGGGATTAATTTCTAACGCACCTGATATTTTTTCTCTTGCAAAAGGAGACATCGCAGTACTTTCGCATTTTGGCGAGAAATCTGCAGAAAAAATTACAAAGGAAATAGAGAAAAAAAAGAAAACTACACTTCCAAGATTTCTTTACAGTCTCGGTATTTTACACGTGGGGGAAGAGACTGCACGAACGCTTGCACAAGAAGTAATGGAACATGAAAAAAACGCACTTACGCTGAAAGAAGTAGTCACTTTTCTAAAATCGCTCTCTCGCGAAGAATTGATGAAAATGCCAGATATTGGTCCTAAGGTTGCGGAGAGCATCTATGCTTGGTTTCATAATCAAAAAAATGGTGAATTAGTGAAACAGTTTGAGCAGTATGGAATAGTGTTTTATACACCTCGTTCTGTGGGGAAGCAAAACATTCTTTTTATAGGGAAAACATTCGTGCTTACCGGCTCTCTTTCTTTGTGCTCTCGTGATGAGGCGAAGGAAAAAATAAGAGCGCGAGGGGGCATTGTTACTGAAAGCGTATCAAAAGAGACTGACTTTATAGTGGCGGGTGAAAAACCAGGCTCTAAATATGAGAAGGCAAAAGCACTAGGAGTCAGCATTCTTAATGAAGCCCAGTTCCAAAAAATGCTTGCAAAATAAGTTGACAGCATTCACGCACGCACGTATCGTTGAAGTATGATTTCGAAGAAAGAATTAAAACATCTTGCCTCACTTTCTCGCATTGAGCTTACCGAAGCAGAGGAAGAGAGCTTCTCTTCCGATCTCGGAAAAATTCTTGCGCATTTTGATGAATTAAAAGAGGTAGACACTACCACCACGAAGCCACAAACAGGTGGTTCTTTCGTACATACTATAGTTCGTTCCGATACCAATGAGGGGAGGATGAATGGAGAAGAAGCTCGCCGCGCATTTCCTGAAGCAAAGAAAGGATTTCTTAAAGTTCCTCCCGTATTCGAATAACAATCTATGGATATCACAAAATTTACCATTCGCTCATTTCATGAAGGCCTTCTTGCAA
>JBAYJE010000010.1:0-19679 GCA_041665265.1 Minisyncoccota bacterium
AACTACCGTTTCCCCGACCCCCTTCCCGTTCAAATCCGAAAGCTTACTGGAGCCACCTCTCGGATTTGAACCGAGGACCTTCGCTTTACAAAAGCGTTGCTCTACCGCTGAGCTAAGGTGGCATACTGATAATTTATAAAAAAAACAAAATTTATCTAGCTGCTATTTCATACACGTCCCTCAGCGGTTCCGCTGAGCCCTGCCTACCGGCAGGCAGGTAAGGTGGCACTTTATGAAACTTGAGTTAATGTACCAAATTTTACACATGCTCGCAAATACCAAAAATAAAAAAGCTGGGTTATCCCAGCTTTCGACATCTTATTTTTCCGTTTGTTTCAATTTCTGGGAAAGGCCCCTCAAGTTGTTCAAACAATGAAATGCGATGTCGTTTCAATATTGATATCGCTTCATTAAGGTCTCTCTCGCTTGAGCTTTCTAAGCTGAAAAAGAGAAAAAGAACTTCGCTGTCAGTCACTATTCCATAACTCATAGTGGCTATTTTAAGTACCTCTAGTTCATTCAACTGAGGAAGTAATTCGTCTTTCATTGGGGTCTCCCTTCGAATGTGAAATGACTATTTTTAGAATACTCCTCCGCATATTGCTGTCAATTCGAATAAGTTTGAATTCGCCTATAAAGAGGCCTACAATACCAACAGATATTTACTAATTAAATGAAAGGGACGGCTATGAAACCAAGATATTGGCACATTATAGCGATTGTTCTCATTGTTCTTTTGCCACTAGTATGCAGTCGCATATATGTAGACAGAACAACCGTACGGAAACGAACCGACCAGAAAAAGGAGGAATCAATAACACGAATTCTTCCCGAACAAAAGAAAAATGTGAAAAGTGATGTATCAGATAGTACTTTTCTTTTTCCCAAGAACTTTATCTGGGGCGTTGCCACATCCGCATTTCAATCTGAAGGCGGAGATGGAAAGACGGACTGGGATACATGGGATAAGTATCAAAAAAGTAATCCCATTCACCCTGGATTTACTAATGAAGATATTTCTCTTGCACACGATATTGGTATTCAAGAATTGCGCTTCTCAATTGAGTGGGCAAAAGTAGAACCAAAAGAAGGCGTTTGGGACAAAGTAGCTCTTACTCACTATCGGAACCTTGCTCGTGAGATGCAGCGGAAAAATATACGGCCCTTTCCTAATCTTCATCATTTCACATTGCCGCAATGGCTTGCAGAAAAAGGTGGATTAGAAAATGATTCGTTTCCCTATTGGTATGCGCGATATGTAAAGAAAATTGCGCAGACTATGAAACCGCTCCACATTATACGTTGGATGACATTCAATGAACCTGTGGTTCCTATTGAAACAGGATATCTAAATGGTGTTTGGCCTCCTTTTAAGAATCGAGATATTGGAGGAGCAAAACGAGCCACGTGGAATATCATTCGTGCACACAAACGTGGATACCTTGAGATTCACAAAACACTCGACACTCCAGGTCATCACGTGAGCGTTGGCATGGCATATCTTGATCATCTCTTTGTACCGGACGATCCCGAAAGCAAGAAGGACCAACAAGTTGTCGATCTTCTTGATTTTGGAAATAGCATGATTATTCGTGCTACTGAAGAATATCAGGATTTCATTGGGCTAAACTATTACAATCGCAGTATCGTAAACTTCAGTACTGCGAGTGTCGTATTCGGCAATATTCCAATTGCAGTTGGCTACAATACGAATCCAAATGGACCGACCACTGAGAACGGGGGTAATATTTATCCGCGTGGCATATATGAGCTTATTCTCAAATACCAATCATTTGAGAAGCCTATCATCATTGCAGAAAATGGAATTTGGGATAGTAAGGATGCTACACGACGAAAGTTTATCGTGGATCACCTTCGTGAGACACATCGCGCGATGCAACTTCTTGCGAAAACCAAATCTCCCGTCATCGGCTACTTCTATTGGACACTCTTCGATAATTACGAGTGGGGCGAGTTAAAAATGACTCCGTTCGGACTCATCGCGGTCAATCCAAAGACGTTAGTTCGTGCTCCTCGTTTATCGGCGTCTCTCTATCACGATATTATTCGTGCGCGTGGAGTAACATCCACAATACAGAATACATATCTTCACTAACAACAAACTCCGCATAATGCGGAGTTTTTATTTTTAGGAGGATTCGATCGTATAAAATGCGGCACTGCTGTTTTCTAAGCTCACTCCGTTCACTAAGAAAACGGGGAGCCTCTCGTTATGCCTGGAGGATTCACCTCTCGCGCTACTGCGCTCAAGACCCTACATGGACTTTGGAGGATTCTCCCTCGCCTCTCGTCGCACCGTCGTGCTCCTCGGGCTGGGCACCGCCTCACTGTTCATTCTACTGAATGAACAACATTCCGGCGTTCGAATACTCCACGCGAAGCAATCAATTGCTTCGCTCCTGCGCATACAAGAAAATCCCCCAGAGGGGATTTTCTTTTCCTGTGCGCAGGGGAGGATTCGAACCTCCGTAGCCCGAAGGCGACAGATTTACAGTCTGTTGTAATTGACCGCTCTACCACCTGCGCATTGAACTAACGAAATAATAAAACTATTTCTTTTCTCCGTCCACTTCCTCTGTTTTCGTATCAGCAGGAAATCCTGTCTGGCGCTCCGCTTCTTTTTTAAATTTCCCCAACTTCTTCGTTACTACATTATCAAGTTTCATGATGAACACACGAAGACGACGCAAGAACTTTTCAAAAAGCCAAAGAAGCCAATTGTCCACCTGTTCTAAATATCCCACAAGCCAATGAAAAAGTGACTGCTCTTTCGCCTTTTCTATATCCTTATCAGACACGCGCGGCACTACGCGGCCAAACAAATAGACCACGAAACCGAGGCTTACCACCATCGTGATTTGAAGAAGGAATTTAAGCATGCACCTAAATTTCGTAACGGCAGAATCGTTCTACCTGGATTTTTTCTCCTACTTTTGCAGTAACACTCTTAATAAGATCTCCCACAGTAATGGATTCATTCTTTACGAATGGTTGTGCAACAAGTGCTTCTGGCGTTTCTGGCTTCATCGCAGCAATATGCATTGCCACATCATGAGCGAGTTCTTGGAATACTTCTGAACGCAATACAAAATCTGTTTCTGCGTGAATTTGAAGTAATACTCCTACGCGATTGTTATGCACATATGATTTTAAAAGACCTGCGCCTGCTGTACGGCCCGCTTTTGTTTCTGCTTTTACAAGACCACGCTCGTTAATAAGCGAAATTGCTTTATCAAAATCACCTTTTGCATCATCCAACGCTCTTTTGCATTCCATCACTCCCGCACCAGTAGTTTCTCTTAACTTTTTAATATCGTCGGTCATGGTTTGTAGTATTCAATTAGATTAAGTGCTTTTTATAAAACTTACTCCTTGGACTTCTGTGCTGCTCTCAGTCCTTCATTTAAACATTTCAATACCCATTCTACACTTTGCTTTGCATGATCATTCGCGAATATCGGATTAGTGATGTCTTTCGGGTTATCATCAGTATCAATAATAGCAACTATTGGAATACCAAGTTTATTTGCTTCTTTCACTGCGGTCTCTGAAGCCTTTGCATCAACTACAAAGAGTACTGCGGGAAGTCTTGTGAGAGTAAGAAGTCCATCGAATGAACGCGCCATTTTGACAATTTCTTCGCTGAATTTCAATTGCTCTTTTTTCGTATACTTATCGAGTTCTCCTTTCTCCTTCTTTGCTTTCAAATCCACATAATACTTTACGCGATCATTGATTGCTTTAAAGTTTGTGAGAGTTCCACCAAGCCAACGGGTAATCACATAAGGATACTTATGCATTTCCGCAAATGTTTTTACCAATTCTTTTACTGGAGCAGTAGTACCTGTGCACAACATAATATCATCAGGACCAAGTCTATTTGAAAGGAATCGTACTGCATCGTCAATACTTTGGAGAGAAGATTCCGGATCCAAAAACTCAATCTCATTGCGATTCATCGCAATAAAAGGCTTCATCCGAGGATGCGTTTTCGAACGCTTATGACCGACAATAACACCGGCGGTAATAAGCTCGGTTACTGTCTCGTTGGTGATTTCTTTTTCCTTACTCATAATGATTTGTACGCGTTTCACTATATACTAAAAACCTTTCTCTTGTAAAGTGACTTATGCGCTCTTTTTACGCCATTCTTCAATCAGTTTATGATTCCCCGAAAGAAGTACCTCAGGAACTTTCATTTTCTTTACTTTCCCCTTCTTTGTCTTTGCTTCAAAAAGTGCGGGTTTTGTGTATACAGGATATGAACCCTTAATATCTTCGAGCGATTCAAATTTCCCAAGAGCACCTGGTATCTGGCGCGTTACTGCATCAATCACACATAACGCGGGTAGTTCACCTCCTGAGAGAACAAAGTTCCCTAGAGAAATCTCCTCGTCTGCGAGATATTCGGCTACGCGCTCATCCACACCCTCATATCGCCCACAGATGAAAATAAGATGGCCATATTTTGAAAGTCTATGCGCCATTGCTTGGTCAAACGCTTTTCCTCGTGTGGAAAAAAGAACTACACGAGTCTCGCCTTTTTTTACTTTTTTCTTTGCGGCCTCAACTGCCTTCCAAATTGGTTCTGGCTTTAACACCATACCAGGCCCCCCTCCATACGGAGAATCATCAGCGGTGCGATGCTTTCCTGCGGTGAACTTTCGTAATGGAATAAGATTCACCTTCATCAATTTCTCACCTTGTGCGCGCCCCATAATAGAGGTGGCAAGATATGATTCAAGTGCTTCCGGGAAAAGTGATATCACTGAAAATTGCTTCATCCCGTTAGAGCTTTTCGGTTGTTTTTTAGTATTCATATTTTATTTGTATCAATATAATCCTATCGTTAACATATTATTAAACCCTAACGGGATTCATACGCATGTTCACAGTATACCATCAAAACAAAAACCGCCTCATTGTTGGGGCGGCTTTCTCGGATTATAAATATTTTTATACTACTGGTGGGTGTTCCATTCGTGGAGCCCGTGTTGAACCTTCCGGCTCTTCAATCTTCAAATTCACTCGTGCGTTACTTTTTACTCCCACAATACGAAGAAGTGTTCGAATTGCTTTTGCGGTAGTGCCCTGGCGACCAACTACCTGACCCATATCCTGAGCATTCACATGAAGAGTAAGAAGCACTCCCATCTCATCAACCTTGCGGTCAACTTTAACATCGTCCGGATGTTCTACAATGGATTTTACTAATTGCTCCAAAAATTCCTGGTCTAATGCGGTCATATTCTTTTAAATCATCTCGGTCTTTTGCGACCTTTTCGTTACTTTGCCGCTTCTTCAGTTTTTGCCTTTGCTTTTACGTGTACTGCGATTTTGTGATCTTTTAAAACTCCTGCATGCACCAAAAGATTGTGCATACTCTCAGTTGGCTTTGCTCCTTTTTTCATCCAGGCTACTACTTTTTCCCCATCAACTTTTGATTCACCAGTATGTGGGTTATACCATCCAAGATCATCATTCGACTCACCCTGCATCTTTGAACGCTTTTCGTTCACTACGATACGAAAGCTCGCCTGATGTTTTTTTCCTACGCGTTTTAATTTAATAGCTAACATATGAATTTAGTACCGTTTTAGATTAGAGGGATTGAGACGCAGTGTCAAGTTTTAACGAGAGTATCTTCGAAACCCCGTCATCGCCCATAGTTACCCCGTAAAGTACATCCGCTGCCTCCATGGTCGCGCGATTGTGTGTCACGATAATGAACTGTGTTTTCTTAGAAAACTCCTTTACAAGCTCTGAGAAACGACGTGCATTCTCCTCATCAAGAGGCGCATCTATCTCGTCTAATACAAGAAAAGGCGGAGGACTCACAGAAATAAGTGCAAAAAGTGCTGCAAGTGATACCAAGCTCTTTTCTCCTCCTGAGAGCATTTCGAGACTTCCAATCTTCTTGCGGGGAATGTTAATTTCAATCTCCACTCCTGCAGCAAGTTCAACATTCTTATCCTTCTTTTCTTCTTCCTCTACCACTTCTTTTTTCTCCTCTCCTTCTCCGGGAACAATATCCTGAATCTTTATCTCGGGATATTTTAATATTAATTTTGCCTTTCCTCCTCCAAACATGAGACGGAAGAAATTATTAAACTCATCACTAATTGAATGGAATGCGCTCTTAAAATCAGAATGAATTTTATGATCAAGTTCTTTAATAAGCGAACGTAAATCAGCAATCGCTTTTGTAAGGTCTTCGAGTTCTTTACTAAGGAAGGTAAATCGCGTTTCTGCATCTTCTGCTTCCTTCACAAGATTGGTATCAATCTCACCAATCGCTGCTAATTCACCCCTAAAACGAAGCATTTTGCGCTCTAAATCACCGAACTCAACAATATCCTGTACCTCGGCAATGGTGCGTAATTCATCGACTGAACGCCCCAAAACAGCCCAATCGCGCTCCAACTCCTCCATGCGCATGGTAAGGCGCTCTCTATCAAAACGATACTGTTGAATAGTCTGGTCGAGCTTTCTCAACTCATTCTTTTTCATCTCAAGAATCTCTACCTTAGAACGAAATTCGCGATTCACTTGCTGCTGTTCATTTGCAAATGATTCTTCCTCTGCACGAATACTTGTAATCTGGTTTTCAATTGTTTCAAGATTCACACGCAATGCATTTATTTCTTCACGTATTGGCGTAGTGTCTCCTTTTACTTCAGGTTCTTTATGAAAAAATGCGGAAATTCGCTGGACCATCATTCTAATAGATTCTTTTACTTTTCCGAGTTCCTCCCACCCTTCCATTATTTTCAATTCGCTCTCGAGTGTTTCAAGAATGAGCTTCATCTCACCCGCAGATCGTTCTGCGTGTGTCGTGGGAATTGCCTGAAATTCAAGTTTTGCCTCTGCACGTGCAAGTGTTTTTTCAATTTCTCCACGCTTCACGAAAAATTCAGAAAGAACTATACGAAGTTGTTTTGCACGGTCTGCATCTCCTGTCTTCTGATTAATTTCTTTTAATTCTTGTTCAAATGAAAATACTTCTTTTTCTTTTGCTTCACGCATTATTTCTGCCTCATGATAAGGCCCATCAAATGCTGCGATATCCCGACGCAACGTATGAAAATGATGTGCAAAGTATGCGTTTTCAAAAATACGTAAATCTTTTTCTATTTCTACGCGCTTTTCAAAACGACTCTTTTGTTTTCGCAAAAAACGAAGATGAGGAGAAAGCTCCTCGAGCATCGCGGCAACTTTTTCCATATTCACCTCGCTTGAATTCAATTGTCGTTCTGCCTGATTCTTCTTAAGGCGATACTCGCGAAGTCCTAGAATCTCCTCAATCATAAGGCGACGTTCCTCAGGTGTTGAGCGCACAAAAAGATCACTCTGTCCCTGACCAATCATCGTAAGTCCACGTGAGCCAAGTCGCGCACGCGCAAGAATAGGAAGTAAATCCTTTAAACGAATTTCCGCATCTTGTAAGAAAAATTGCGAATTGCCCGTGCGATCAATACGACGGGTAAGCATTACTTCAGGTGCATCAATAGGAAATAATCGCTCGCGATTATCAAAAAGAAGAGAGACTTTTGCAAATCCTACTGCAGCCTTCTTTGGCGTACCCGCAAAAATAAGATTACCAAGGGTATCCCCACGAAGCTGCTTTGCTTCTCGCTCACCTAAGACCCAACGCAAGGCATCAATCACATTCGATTTTCCGGAACCATTAGGACCTACCACTCCTGCTACTCGAAAGGGAAATTCAAAATCCGTCTTTTGTGCAAAAGATTTAAATCCCTGAAGTTCTAATCGTTTTAAAAAAGTGCTCATCGTCAATACTTATTTTACATTCAATAATTCGAGCGCCGCAAATGCCGCACTTGCCTCCGCTTCCTGCTTTGAGGTTCCTGTTGCTTCCGCAATCTTTTTTTCTTCAACAAAAACGCCTACTAAAAATGTTTTTTGATGGTCAGGACCCTCTTCCTTGAGCACGCGATAACTTGGTGTTGTCTTATAATGCTCTTGAGCAAATTCCTGAAGGGTGCTCTTAGGATCGCGATATAATTGCTTCTCAATAACCTCATCGAGATGCAAAATAACCACCTTGAGTACAAATTGCCTGGTAACTTCATATCCCTGATCCAAATAGATTGCTCCGAAAAGTGATTCTACGGCATTCGCGAGAATAACCTCACGCGCCTTTCCAAAATCTTTCGCTTCACCACGTGAGAGGAATAAAAATTTCTCAAGCGCTATCTCCCGCGCGACGCGCGCAAGCATCTGATAGTTTACGAGTGCTGCACGAAGACTTGTAAGATGTCCTTCCTGAAAATCAGGAAATTTGGAATACAAAAATTCAGTCACAATAAGCTCAAGAACTGCATCGCCTAAATATTCGAGACGCTCGTTATGGCGATAAGGCCAGTCCTGATTCTCATTTAAATAAGACCGATGAGTAAGTGCTTCTTTTAAGATGTCCTGATTCTTAAATTGAATACCAATTTTTTCTTCAAAAATACTCGTTTTCTTCATATATACTCCGTCTTCTCTATTGCACCTCTTTTATTTTTTTTCCTTCTTACTCTCTTTCTTTTCCTTTTTCTTTGTTTCTTTTGCCTCCTCTTCCTCTTTTGTCTCCCCTCCTAATTCTCGATAAATGGTTCCCATCACCCCATTCACAAACTTAGGTGAATTCATGCCGCCATATGCCTTTGCAAGCTCGATTGCCTCATTAATAGCAACCTTAGGAGGCACTTCATTTTTATCTGCAAAAAGAAGTTCGTATAACCCAACGCGCAATACATTGCGATCAATAATCGCAATCTGATCCAAGGGCCACTCAGGAGCTGCTTTTTCAATAATAGTATTAATATCCGACAAGTGCTCAATTACTCCCTTGATGGTGCGCCACACAAAATCAGGCTCGTCGATGCCGGGCCCGAATTCACCCACATTGCGCTCCACGATCTTTGCAAGATCGGTTTGTTGCTTGTAAAAGTCCCATTCGTAGAGGGACTGAAGCACGATCGTTCGTACAAGATGTCGTGTGGCCATGGATGTGTAGGTGGTAAGTTACGAAAGTGAGGAACGTTAAACTGTCTTCTTTGCCGCTTTCTTAGGATATTTCTTATAGACTCCACATTGCGGACAGGCTTTATGCGGCATGGATGGTCCTCCACACGCTGCGCAAACCGTAAGGTCACTCTTCTTTAAAGCGAGCTGTGAACGACGACGTCCTACTTTTGAACTTGCATGATGACTTAATCGTGACATATCTCCTGTATAGTAATAAATTTTCTTACGAAGGTCAATCTGTGGACGATTGAGATGCCATGAATACGGATAGCCTCCAAATGAATCTTCGTCCCATACCCCTTATGCCGTGCAAAATTATAGTGTGGATGCACTGCATGGAGCTTCACAAGCTTCGCATCACGTGCCACCTTTGCAACAATTGATGCTAATTTCACCGCATCAAACTTCTCATCTCCTTTAATAACCGTCCGAATGCGTTTAAGTGGCGGTTTCATTTTTCGTTTTAAATACAATCCTCCGTCTAAAATTACTTCCGTAGAACCTCTCTTTATTTCAGAATGAGCTAACACTTTTTCGAGTGCTTTTGTTGCCGCATAATTTGCGGCCTGTGCCACGTTAAGCTTATCTACTATTTTCGACGACATACTCTCTATTGCAAAAAAAAGCTCGTGCGGACATTTCTTTTTCCATATATGCACATACCCCACCCATGCCTCGCGCTGACGCGGAGTAAGTTGTTTTGAATCACGAAGTGGCGGATGAGGATTCTTCTTCAAATAGGTGACATCACTAATTGCAAAAGCCGAGACCGTGACCGGTCCCGCTAAGGCGCCACGACCCACTTCATCGATACCAATTGTCCACGACGCTCTCTTCATCCCGTTAAAAAATTAAAAGATTTTTTCTAAGTAAAACTCTACTTATAATATTAACTTGATATTGGATAATAATCATGTTCGGTATTTTCTAACGGGATTCATCAATTCTCTCACTTTAGCAAATAAAATAAAAACGGGCATATAGCCCGTTTATGATGTTTCAATCCCCAACTCTTCTTCGAAAATTTTCAAAGCCTCACTCATTGATACGAGTGAAACAAATGTGAATGAAACTTCGAGAAGATCATTCTTTTTTTCTCTTAAAGCCTTTTCGTGTTTGTGAAGCTCTCCAATATCAAATGCGATTGCAGTCTGCTCATCTTCTTGTGTAAGCATATTGAAGACACGCTCTGCCCGTCTTTGAACTTTCCCGATGGTGATAATCATGTTTTCAATCATCTCATCGCGTTTAAATCCCATCACAAATAATTCCCTTGGAATTGCGAGCGCTCCGAGGTGGCCCATCCGCATTGATCTATCAAAATAACGATTTAATCGTGATTCTTTTTTCTCCGACGACATATGCACATCTCCTCTCGTAATATGTGAATTAACTAGAAACAAAATACCACTTTCAAAGCTAGCGTGTCAATAAATAAAAACCGCTTGATATATTCAAGCGGCACAAAAACAATCACCTCTTCCACTTTTCATGCGTATCATCTCGATAATACCAATCGAAAAGTATTGAAACTATAAATGCGACGAGAAGTAAAATACTTGAAACCCACTCCCAAAGGGATAAGGAGTAATGATCCAAAAAAAGAAAATGGAACCCCGAAAGACGAAGTGCAACCACGAGAGTCACAATAAATGCGACACGTGGCACATACATAAATGCAAGACCAAATACAAGGATTGCTCCTACAAGCTCGAAAAATGACATACATTACCTCCCAAATTAGTGGATAAAATATTAAGTTATAACTAGTGAACTGCCCATAGAATACTACTTTTTTGACTAACATGTCAATAAATAAAAGACCGCTGAATATTCAGCGGTCATAGCTTATTTCCTCACAAATTGTGAAAGTACCTTGAGAAATTTCTCAGTTACTTTATATTTTTCTCCCTCACATTTTTCAAGATATCCGGGCTCAAGAACCACACTTGTATTGAAGACTGGCTTGCCGCCGGTTACGAGTGCCTCCAATACTTGCCGCTCGGTTTCGGAGACCCGATGAGTACAACGATTCACATACTCTTCAAAAGAAAATGGTGTCCATATATCCGGATTTATTGCATTTTGCATGATAACGATATTTCGCGCGACCATTTCTGTTTCAAAGCTTCTGAAACGCGAATCGCACAATCTATTGCTTATATCAATATCGCTTGGCAAAAGATTTTTTGACTTCATTAAACCTCCTTGATGATGAGTAATTTATTTACGATACATCCACGGAAATGACTTTCTGTATCCTTGTCCTACGACTATTATTATTTTTTTGAATTCGTAGGGTAAACGAAGCGATGCCACAAACCCCACATCTCCTCCTACGGTAAATGAAAGCCAAACAAAAAGAATAATAGGAATCCCTATTATGGTGGAAACAATGTGCCACCAAATCGAAGTGGCTTCACCGATATAGAGTGCGGACTGTCCGATGACGACAATAAAAATGGCTCCCCAAAAAAATATGAATCCAATCTTCATCATACAAATCTCCTTTCTATGAGTGATTATTAGTGTGAATTAACTAAAAGTAGAATACATTTTATTTCATTTTTTGTCAATAAAAAGCGCCATCGATTGATGGCGCCGTGATATGACTCAAAACATATGCTTTAGTCCAAGTTGGAACAGGGGTTCGCGACCGTTCACAGTATAATCTGTGCCAATCGTATAGTTCCACGATGCATTCACCTTTCCTGTATAACTTATACCAGGAAGTTGATCTGCATTGTCATTCATGAACTTAGATACTGCGTAGGTAAGGGCAACGCCACTTACACGTACCGTAACTGCATTGTAATGAATCATTTTGTTTATCTTCCAATCAGGATGCTCAGGAGCACCACCTGCAAATCCATACCAATGCACCGTTGAAATAAACGATACAGGAGTAACTATGATTTGCGGTCCAGCCCAAGGTGCATTTTTGAAGAAACCTCCAGTTGCGCCAAGGGTGACGTATGGCATCTGCCAGCGATAGGCGGCGTATACTCTCGTATGGTTTCCAGTAACCTGAAGTCCATTCGATTCATTCCCGAAATTAATCGAGATATCATATCCGCTTGAGAGCGCGCCCTTCCCTATGGAAGTGATAATGCTCTTCAGTTGTAATTCATCTTGTTGCTGTGCAAATGTGGTAGCGCAGAAAAGCGCCATGAGTGATGTGAAAAAGAATGCTTTCATTTCCTGTCTCCTTTTGATAAATGGTTAACATCGTGAATACTGCATTACAACGAGTTAACCAGGAAACAGGAATATGTTGTATATCTTTCAGCCACCCCTCACACAAGGTCGATGCATATTCCACATACGAGCGGAATATACTTTGCAATTCGAAGATTATAGTTTGGTATCGCAAGGCATCATGGTCATCAGGAACGATATCCGTATGACACGCTACACATTCAATACCTCCAGACGATCCTCCCGCAACAATAACTACATGGCGTTCTCTTGTCCCATTTGTCCCATTCTCTTTTGCAAATGCTTGATGCGGTCCTAAAACCACAAAACACACTACAAAAGAAATGAAACCAAGCGCAAAAGATCTTCGCGCCACGAATCCGCGACTTTGAAGTCTTTCACGCCACGAGCTCCACGTAAAACGGCTCTCTGCAAATCGTTTGATTGCATCAAGTTCGTCATGCGAAAGCACTGCGAGAAAGGCATCCTTTGTTCTTCTCAGTTCTACTTCTGCGTAGACACTTCTTCCTGCACTTCGTACCCATTGTATGAATACAATTACAAAAATGAGTGGATAACACACAAGAGAAAAAAGAAAACTTATAGGACTTCTCAAGAAAAATCGTTTCTTCCGTTCATTTCCTTCCCCTATCCAAAGAAGAAGCAAAATACACGCAAGAGGAAGTCCCTTAAGATATTGAGATACAAGCCAAGGACGAAGCGCTTCACTCCACACAGTTGCCCATGCGGTGTTCTTTGCCTCATTCCTTATTCTGTCGTACTTATGCCCTTTAAATGTCTCTCGAGCCTTTTCTACATCATCATATGAGCATTGCTTGTTGTTCAAGAATCTCATCGATAACGCTTGAAGGTCATTCATACCATGCCGAGCATAGTATCCGACATTTACCTGGAAACTATCTTCCATTGCATACACATCTCCAAGATCACGAAAGTAATCGTATGGCGAATACACTTCACCGCGTTCTACTTTTGCAATTGCAATTTGATAACGCTCTTCGCAGAGCGCGACAACTTTAGCGTTCGCAACGGGGTCGTTTCTGAATTTACTTTCTTCAGAGGCAACCCGTGCAAACTTTTCGAAAATGCCGGTATTCCAAACAAAGAACAGAATAACCGCCACCTTCAAAGGTATGCGTAACTTCTTCATGAGCTGCCTCAATGATTAGTTGATGATTTAGTTTTCAAGTGTACCGTTTGTACTGCTAATTACATTGTAACATTAATTTATCAAAAAGTCAATATATGAGAATAAATAAGAAACCCGACTAGAAGTCGGGTTTAAATACATAGGCAATGCTCTTTTGATACACCTCATAATCACAATTCAGATTCCATAGTATATGAGCTGTGGTTGAGGCAAAAATTCCTAACACAGGATTATGTAATCCCCCAAAGGTAACGAAGATGAACACATAGAGAATTCCTGCCACTCCTTGAAAAAGGATATTGCGAGCAGTTCCATGCCAATAGCCAAAGGCAACTTGCCACAATATTACGATAATAAACCCCATAAGCCAGGATTTACCAAATCTAGAATGCACATAAAGCCATGGCATAAGACGCCAAAGAATCTCTTCATAAAATGCATCCCAGCACACAGGGAGAAATCGAAGACCTCCCCACTTCTTTTTCATTTTGCCGTTGTGCAAATCACTCGCGGCACTCAGTTCTTTTGGATATTCAAAGCCACATTCTTGTAAGGTTAGCTTCCAATAAAATTCTATTATTAACACGCCAACTATTACGATGGGTGCCCATACAATTGAAAGTTGCATCTTATCCTCACTTTCTTTGAAAAGTGTTTAATTAAATGACTGAAAACAAAATACAACTTTTAGTGCTATTTTGTCAATAAAAAGCACCACAATATGTGGCGCTTTATAATAATTACGGATACATATCATTTCTTCGAGAGATCCTCGAGCCGGCAAATCCAGCAAGGATCAACCCAGAATTTCTTTCCTTGATATTCGAAGGTGAAAATCCTTCTCTCCGCTCCGCTCAGCATTCCGAGAACATCCTTCGTCACGTCGCTCTTTTTCTTCGATACGAGTGTTGCACCTTCAATGATGCGTGGGTCGCCAAAAGCGAGGGTCAGTTTGGTTCCGAGTGGAATCCTCTTGAACACAGTATATCCCTCATACGCACACTTCCCGCGAAACTTGTTTGAAAACGGAGGGAGTTTCACTTCAGAAACAATCGCTGTCTCTACATCCGAACTTGTTTGCCTCTTTCCTTCAAAATCGTAAAAGAACAACTTATCTTTTTTCATTGCACTTCCTTTCAACTGGTGAGTAATGCTGTGAACTACTTTATTTCGTGATCAATCCAAATACCAAATATCTTTGGATCAGTAGCATGAGTTTGCTGATTCTTTTCAATTTTCCAAGCAACAATCCGAAGATCACGGTGTTCTTCTTCAAAACGAGTAAGTATCTTTAAGATAAGCACGTTGTGTTCATCGGGAGTACCCTGGATTCCGAATGGAATGTAGGAATGATTTCCTTCGGTTATGACATTCTTGTCGAAATATTTATACTCGACTCCATCATCTGACAGCCAAACAGCATTCTTTGTTGTCTCTGCTGTTGGTGCTACTTCTTGCGATTCTACTTTTCTGTTTCCACTCCTCGAACAATCGAAGAAGGTAAATGAAGCAAAAATCAATAGTAGTGTGAAAAGGCCTTTCATAAGCCCTCCTTTATTAGTGAATAATGTTGTGAATTAACTGAAAATAAAATACCACCTTTCGGTGGTATTAGTCAATGATTTCTTACTTCCCCTATCCTCGAAATTTGTTTCTTCCTAAAGAGGGGGAGAACATTTTCCACGAGAAGAAAAATGTAATAAGGAAGGTTGATGCAAATGCAATCAGAATATTTGAAACTGGTGCCTCACCAAGATGTAGCGCAATACCCATTGCCAACCCACCCATTGTAGACACAACAAGAATTAAGATGTAATTCACCGCACTCAATGCGCGAAATGGATAATTGTGCGCTAATTGTGGAATTGATTGCATGATTTTGTATGCGCGAGCAAACAAAAACAACATAAGCAATATGCTCATAAAATCGAACATATTGTACTTCTTCATCTTGAATATGAGAGAGCCGAATATAAAACCCTCAAGGCCAATAATGAGAAATATCCGAATCATTGCCATCCTTATCGTTGCCATAATCTATAGTCCTTCCTTTATTTTGAGTTTTAGTGAACTGAAAATAAAATACCACCTTTCGGTGGTATTGGTCAATGATTCGATTATTTTTTATACTCCGAATCTTGGCTTTTTAATTACTTGAATGACCTTCCCATTAATCATGAAATTGTCGCTTTCGTGAATAAAGATAGGCGGAAAATCTTTGGTGGATTCAGACATTAAAACCACATGTCCATTTCCCTTGTCGTGACGAAAGCGCTTAATATTTGCCATGCCATCAATAATAGAAAGCACAATGTCACCGTCTTTCACATTCCTATCAGCAATATCCACAATCACATAATCCCCGTCTTCGATACGTTTCTTATTTATTTCCGCGCGATTCATACTAGGACCCACCACTTTGAGCGCGAGAAAGGTCTGTGTGTTTCGTGGCACTGGGTTTAAAAGTGCACTTGAGACCTTGAGAAATCCTTCAATATTCGTATCCGCGAATATCTGCGCCGGGCCTGCATTTACTGCTCCCAAGATCGGGATCGAAAGGAGCATCCCCTCGCCTGAGAAGCTCTTCTCCCACTCCTGCTTTGCCTTCTTGATTACCCTTTTTGCTTTATCAACTTTGAGTAAGCCCTTCTTCTGGAGCTCCGTCATATGGTGCTTCACCTTCTGCGGTGAGGTCTCGCCAATGAACGCCCCTATCTCCCGGAGTGTATATTGTCCGAGATTCTTCTCTCCCGCTAACTTGAGCAATTGCTCTTGTATTTCATGCATGTCTAAAGTATACCACTTTTACGGAATATTACGTAAAACCTTAATTGTGGACAACTAGGACGCTCGCTCCACTTCTTGCCCCTCGGAAGCAGAATACATTTACTCCTGCGCCTGCCTGCCGGTAGGCAGGGATATTCCTCAAGGCAAGAGTGGGCTCACTAATTTGAGAAATTACAGCGCTACAGTTAACTGTAGCGCCTATTCAGCGACTAAAATTCAATTGAGAAAATATTCTTACTTATCTACAAATAAAAAACCCGACATATAGTCGGGTTCGAATATTCACGATAACGATGGAATATATTTTTCTAAAAATCTGTAGCGGCAATTCATGTTCCACACTAAGTGGGCTGTTGTTGCAACACAAATTCCTAGTGCAAAATTATGCAATCCTCCAAATAACACAAAAAGAAAGGTGTACATTATTCCTGCTACTCCCTGAAAGGGAATATTGCGGATATTGCCGTGAGAAATACCAAAAACAATTTGGGCTACCATTACCGTGGCAATGCCAGACCAAGGCCCATAAAGTTTCATAAGAATAAGTGAACACAGAATTGGAAAGTATCGAAACATAAATTCTTCCATGAGTGCAAACGCGCACAAAGGAATAAAATAATATTCTTTCCATTCCCCATACATCTTATCTAAGCCTTCTTTTGTCTCCGGAGCTTGCGGACATTTGAGTCCACATTGAAATAACACTTCTTGCCAGTAAAACTTAAAAATCAATACGCCAAGCACCACAGGGGGTGCCCACACGATCGAAAGTTCCATACTGTCCTCTCAGAAAATGAAATTAAATTAGTAAATAATACTGTCCGAATTGTAGCATATTCTATGCTAATTGTCAATCACCTACTCTTCCTTACTTATCAACGGCTCGCCCCCTCCTTCCCTCTCGGAACCAGAATATACTTATTCCTGCGACAAGTATTTCTTCCCCCTCGTCCTTTTGTTTCCCTACGGGAAAACCCAGCCAAAAGGACTGCGGGACATTCCTCGAGGCAAAAAGAGTACCTCGCTAAAGTGATGAGTCTCTGTACAAAAATATTTCTCAAGATAGAGGTAGGCTCGTTATTATTTCAATTATCCAACTTGGCTCAACCAATCTTGTAAATACATTTTAATTCTTTGAATATCGCGCTCAGCGAGTATATTATTATGAGCAATTGCATTTCTCGATTGTTCTAAATCATTAAGCCTTGTTTTAATCCATTCCTGTGAGGGAAATAAATCCTCAAAGTGATTCCAATTCTCAATAATAATACTCGCCGCATCACCAAAATCTGTATATGAAATATCTTCGCTTGCCCGTGGAGCATGCCATTTATTTTTTGCATCTTTTTTTTGACGCTCTTTCACTTTTGCTTGAATCTTTGAAGAAACGCATTTTTTCCACCACTCAATCCCTTCTCTTTCACCAAGTCGTTCTTTAATAAGATCTCGAACAGAATTTTCAAATGCAAAAAATGCCATATATATACTGGACATTTTTATCGCATTTAATCTAATTTTTGATGTGAAATCTTCGATTGATACTGTCCCCTCTTTTTTATTTTCAACATCATCCAATGTTGGGACTTGTTTAATAATTGCTCCAATCTCTTCTAATGCTTCTAGTTCATTATTAAGCAAAAGTGCTCTAAATATAAAATTTTGAGCCTTCTCAATCATAAAAGATGATCCTTCAAACTCTTAAAAATTGCATTATAAACCGAGATATCCTTAGTAGCCGGTAAATGAATCTGAATATTATAATGAAAATCTGCTGATTTCTTAGAACTATGGGATGGCGGGTGTTCTTCCTGCCCGTCTACTATTTCTGGTGATTTTGGCATCTCATTAAAATTAGCTAGGTCTGCCAACGCTTTAAAAGTAGATGCCATTTTTTTTACCACCGCACTTCCCTTACCTGTTTTAGTTGCAAAAATTCCACTAATTTTTTCTGCTGAAGCACTTTGAGCATTTTCATCTGCAAGAAAAATATCATCATAAGAGACGCGTAATGCACTTCCTAATATTTTCTTTCCTTCTGCTTTATTTTTATAAGCACGATACTTTTCAGTAGGCGCTCCAGTTGCATCCAAAAAACCTATACCCTTTAAAATGGATATGAAGGTTCGATCATTTGTACTTTTAAATCCAAGAGATCTTAAAAATTCAATTGTAAATCTTGCTGGTACGCCCGCATTTTGAATCGCTTCCATCATCTGAGGAAGTCTACCAACAGAATTCATATATGCCTCACTTATCATACAATATATTATTAATAACTCTCTGCGAACCGTCAAGTGATAAAAAATGAATCTTTATCACTAAAAATGTGTTCTTATTCTCTCTTTTCACTCCACCCAAGCTTTCATTCTTGCTTCGAAGAACATCCCGGAGTCCTTTTGGCTTGGTCTCACACTTCCCTAGTGTGAGCAAAAGGACGAGGGGGAAGAAACATTTGCCGCAGGAGCAAATGTATTCTGTTTCTGAGAAGTAAGAATGAGAGCGCTCCCATATTACGCCACAAATCCGACTATCCCCATATTGTTTCATTACGAATAGAAAAGTAGAATGAGAGGGAAATTGAACCATGTCGAATCCCGTACCAATACTCACAGACTCATATGCTACGGGACAGGATTCGTCACATGTGATGAAAAAATTTGTTCACTTACATGTTCATTCCCACTACTCACTCCTTGATGGACTCGCCAAAATCGATGACCTTGTGGGACGCGCGAAAGAACTCGGCATGGACGCCTTGGCGCTTACTGATCACGGGAATACCTACGGCACGATAGAGTTTTATAAGAAGGCAAAAAAGGCAGGTATTAAACCTATCTTAGGAGTAGAAGCCTATCTTGCACCTTATGGCAGACTCAACAAGCGCCCTCAAGTTGATGAGAAGCGCTACCACCTTATTCTTCTCGCACAAAATGCGGTGGGTTGGAAAAATATTCTTGCACTTGTCACCAATGCAAACCTTGAGGGATTCTATTACAAGCCACGCATCGATAAGGAGATTCTTGCGAAGTATGCGGAAGGAATAATTTGTCTCTCAGGATGTTATTCTGGAGAAGTTTCAAAACTTATTGCAGAGAAAAAATTAAGTGAAGCAAAAGAAGCAGCGCTCTGGTACAAAAATAAATTTCCTGGACGCTTCTATCTCGAACTTCAACCACACTCCCCCGAACTTTGGAAACCACTTCTCGCCCTTTCGCGCGAACTTAGTATTCCTGTCGTCGCCACACAGGACATTCACTATGCGCGCGAAGATGACCAGACCGCCCACGAGATTCTTCTTGCCGTGCAGACCGCAAGCAAGATTGATGATGATGACCGACTCTCACTTAAAAAATACAATCTCTCACTTCGCTCTGAGGATGAGATGCGTGAGATTTTTAAAGATATTCCTGAAGCAATCGAAAATACGGCGCTCATTGCCGCAGAATGCAATCTCCAAATCGAACTT
>JBAYJE010000011.1:0-18846 GCA_041665265.1 Minisyncoccota bacterium
GCACGCGAGCTGGTGCCTAGACCAACTATGCGCGACGGCGCATAGTTGAGTCGAAGGAGAATCTCTCCCCCTCCGCCACACCAAAAACATCGCTAAAAGCGGTGTTTTTACTTTCCTTGCCAGATGAGCAACTCTCAGATTAGACTAGATGCACAGTTCTTTTACTAATTAGAAAGGGATAGAAATGAGCAAACAGAAAACAGAGAGTCTCACAAAGCTCGGACTCACGAAACTCCTTGAAAGCCATGCGAAGGATTATCGCAAAGATACTATTGCAAGGCTAAAACGAAACCGGCACATGCACGACCTCTCGCGAAAAGATATTCGGGAACTCAAGAAAAATCCTGAACTCTTCGAACGTGTGGTCGATGCAATCCTCGTTGGATTCATAAACGAAGTAGCAGCCGGACAAGGAATGGATTTGGGACTCTATACTCACTATTTGAGGAAAAAATAGCCGCGCACATGCGCGGTTTTTGTTAGAATGAATAAGTCGATAAAAAAATAATAATAAATTAATACATTATGTTCCCTATTAACTTTGCAGCAGTTGCAGTAGCCGCAGTTTCAGCGTTCGTCCTCGGGTTTCTTTTCCACGGGCCCTTGTTCGGAAAGCTTTGGATGAGATTGGCGGACATCCACCCGACCGGAAATGAGAAGTTCAGCGATATGCTTCCACAATTTTTCTGGAACTTCGTCGCTAACTTCGTGACGGCCTTCGTACTTGCAGGGATTCTCTGGATGTCTTCGCTCTCCATGGGAGTAATCACCTGGCAGAGAGGTGCCTTTGTCGCGGTATGGCTCTGGTTCGGCTTCATGGTAACCTCATCATCAATGGAGGTCATCTGGATGGGAAGAAAGATGAAACTGTGGCTCTTCGAGTCCGCCGCCTCGCTCGTTATCATGGCCGTGATGGGCGCCATCATCGCCGCCTGGTAATAGAAAATAAAATCCCGTTCACATATGAACGGGATTTTTTTTATGCGGCTTTCGCTTGTTTTCTGAATGAAGGAAGTTTGCCTTGAAGATACTCTCCGTTTTCCTCGAACCATTGAGTTGATTCTCTACAAACAGGGCAACATCCCGCAATCAACATATCACTCGTGATTATTTCATATCCTTTTCTCACCGCATCACGCGCAGTATCACGAACACACGCACACGCATTCACTCCCATAAGAAGAATTTTTTCCACTCCTTGTCTTTTTAACAAATCATCGAGATTTGTATCGAGAAATGCGCTATCGTTATTTTTTATTATCCGGTGATGATTGGGAAGTTTTTCTATCTTCTCCTGCAGCTCAAGAACAGTTTCTCCTTGATCTTCGTATTCCAAGACAATAAAAGGGATGCCCATATCCTGACATTCCTGAATAATAGCGACTTGGTGCGGGATTATCTCTTTTTTTCCAGCTTCATCCAAAAAATATTCTTGCATGTCTATCAGTAATACCGCAACATTTTTAGGCTTAATGAAAAATAGCGAACCATCTTCCATATAGCACCTCCATGCATTAGTGAGAAATTAGTTTTTAATATCGTGCTGAAACCAATATAGCACTTTTTATCGTAATTGTCAATAATCTCCTTACATGCGTTCGTTTATTTACTCCTAAATACAAGTCTGTTAGCCTATTCTCAGATCATTCATACAATACAGAGGGCATAATGACACCAGAAAAAGTTAAAAAGGTTCTCGCAACATACCGAGAAAAACTCGAGGAAGCAAATATTCCAAAAAAGAAATTTGTACACAATGGGTGTCCCGAATCAGACTACGAGGCACTCGCCCACTGCCATGCAATGCTTGATGAAATGGATATCTTTATTCAAGAAAACAGAATGGATAAAGTTTTCCGCTGGCTTGGATTTCTTCAGGGCTGCTTCTGGAGAATTGGTATATATCGTATTTCAGAAATGAAAAACCACAACCGCCCATAAGGCGGTTTTTATTTTACTTTTTCTCCTTTCTACAATTCATTACAAACGCAGGCGGGAGATTAAAAAATTCAAAATTAAAGGAAATATGAGGGAAAAATTCTCTTACTGCGCTTATTCCTGCAAGAAAATATTCGAACTGAATAAATAACCCCCCCTCTTCTAGGCACTCAGCAATTTCTTTCAAAAGATTATGATTTGCTTCTTTTGAAAAGTTTCCGAGAGGTAATCCCGAGATAACAGAATTTACTTTTTTAACACCATGCTCCCTGAGAAACTTTTTCATCGTAAGTGCATCACCCACACAAAGAATAAATCTCTCGTCTTGTATCTTCTCCTTTAAATACGAAGCGAATGTCTCATTTGCCTCAATTGCAATAAGTTTTCCCTCCTTTGGTAATTTGGCGAGTATCTCCTTGGTAAACACCCCCGTGCCAGGACCAAGTTCCAACACTACAGGACCCTTCATGTCCTTCACCATCTTTTTTGCAAGATACGATGAGCTTGGAGAAATTGCGCCAATGTTTATAAAATTCTTGAATACCTGATTAGTAAACGTAGTAAACGGATTCATATTTATTTTTCTTACTTTAAACAAATACTAGTGTAACCCACCGTGATTATACGTCAAACCCAAAGACCACCCTTAGGTGGTCTCTTTAGAATTCTCAATTGCCTCTTTTACTTTTTTAACAGTGTCCTCCGGGTCATGCTGACTTTTTACCAAATACATAGCCGCCCCCATCTTAAGTACTCTATCAACGTCTTCTGGGTGTGCTAAATTGCTTAACACCACTACAGGAATATTTTTTGTTCCAGAATTCTTCTTTAATTGCTTTAATACATCAAACCCGTTGATTTTAGGCATCATGATATCAAGAATGATAACATCAGGCTTTTCAGCAATATCTTTCAATTTTCCCAGTGCCTCCATGCCATCTTTTGCAACTTCTATATCAAAACCACTCAATTTGAAGGTGCGCTCATAAAGATTGAGCATAAGCACATCATCCTCGATCATAAAAATTTTCTGTTTCTGTTCCATGATAACAATTCCATTATACCATTTTTACAATCCTTGCACACCAATCATTAATCCTTCAAAACGGGCAAAGTGAAGCTAAATGTGCTACCTCCTCCCACAGTACTCTCTTCTAATTCAATAGAACCTCCCATCATATTTACAATTAATCTCGATATATAAAGCCCGAGACCGGTGCTTTGTGAGATATCCCTTGCAAGAGAATCGTGTCCCGCCTGCTGAAATTTTCTAAAAAGGAGGGATTGATTCTGAGGAGAAATTCCGAGTCCTGTATCTTTTACCGCAATCTTCAAAAGGCTATCTTTTATTGAAGCAGTGATAATAATACTTCCCTTCGGGGTATAATGGATTGCATTACCTACTAAATTCATAAGAATCTGCTTCATGCGCTCCTTATCAGCCAACACTAAAGGTAAAGGAACCTGAGGCCTGTCAAAACGCAATTCAAGATTCTTTTCAATTGCGAGATTCTTAAGCTCTCCTACTAATTCATCAATGACTTGAGATACGTCAATTTTTTCTTTCTTAAACTCTATTTTTTTCTGCTCAAGACGAGACATGTCCAAAAAATCGTTCACAATACGAATAAGTCGCTCACTCGAAATACCAATATCAGCAATCATCGCATTCACCTCTTTATTTTCAATTCTATCGGCATAAAACTTCTGAAGAAGGGAGATATTGCCTCGGATAGCAGTAAGAGGTGTGCGTAATTCATGCGAAGCGATTGAAAAAAATTCATCTTTCCCTCGTTCTAAGACTTTCTGTTCGGTAATATCTTCGAGCAAAAACACATACCCAATGTTTTTTTCGCTCACATCAGCGACAGTAATTGGTGCAACAATACCACGAAAAATTTTCTTTCCAAAATTAATCTCGTTTATTTCACACACCATATTACTTTTAATACAACTATCTATTTGCACTTGAATATTTTCATGCTCTCCCAAGGTCTTTGATATTTCCTGTACCGAAAGTTCGCTTTTATCATCAATGCCTAAAAATCTAATCATTGCCTTATTTTTCACTACAACACGATGGTTCATGTCAGCAATAATAAAACCAAAAGAAAGACTATTAATAGAGGAAAGAAGACGAGCCCGCTCTTCCTTAACCTCCCATATTTTTTGCTCTAAGTTTTCATACGTTGTTCTAAGTCTTAGTGCCATTCCATTAAATGCCAAAGACACGTCACTAATCTCATCGTGTGTGTTTCTCTCTTTTTCCTCTCCTACATTAAAATCGCCATTTTCAATTTTTTGTGCTTTCGTACGAAGGTTGAGAAGAGGACGTATCACTGACCTTCCTCCCATATATCCAATCATTCCCATAAACAAACCAAGAAGTGCGAGAAGTTCCAAGAAAAATTTTGTAGCCTCCCAAACAGGTGCAAGTACTTCAACGCTATCAATTTTTGTGACAAGACATGATTTTAACTGTGGAACCCAATGCCAATAACCAATTACGTCATCGCCGTGATAGTCTATATTCTTACCAAAACTTGAATTACCTCTAAGACAATTGTTTACCTGAGGTAAATATATTGTTCGTCGAAATACCGCACCAGGTTCCTTCAAAAGGCTAGTAACTGCCATATTAAATGAGTTCACCAAAAAAGTCTCACCTGTGTTTCCAAGACCGGATCTCTCCACCATAAGTGCGCTAATTTCATCTACATTGATCTTCCCTGCTAAAATACCCAATAAAATTCCTTCCTTATTTTTAATTGGTGCCGCGATTAACATTGCAGGTTTTCCCGATGAAAGATCATAATAATAATCTTGAATCACTATTTTCTCTTTTGCACGCGAAAAAAATAATTCCGAGGATTTAATCTTTCCTTCTTCTTCCTTATTAGTCGACAAAATAATTTCTCCTTGGGTATCAAAAAGAGATAGTTCAAATATCGTACTTTTTTCCGATGCAATATCTGAGATTATTTTTAAAAGTACATCTTTATTCTCTTTTTCCCTTCCTTCAATAAACGAGATAAATTGTTCGCGTCTGTATTCGTCAGTTATTGTATACTCAACTTCTGAAGAGGCTTCTTTTAAATACGTATTGATAGTGTTCTCCTTCAATACCGCGATACTTTGAAGCTGTCCATTAATCTGCGTCTGAAGCGCATCTTGTAAAGTGAGATAAGTAATCACACCACCTAACAAGATAGTGATTATAACTATTAACTCAATAAAAATAACTAATTTTTTTACGAGACTTAGTCTCATACTATTTTTTATAGATGAAGTCTAAGAATTGTGTTGTGTATGCACTAGTAATCACAATTGGCTTTGTAAGTAATTTTTGTTCCACAAGAATAGTTTGTGCCCGTTCCCATTCGTTTGCATCCATTGCGCCAAGTGCAGAAGAACCAGTATGGATAAGTGGTGCAGAAGTATGAAGCATATACGCCTCATGAGTTTTTGTGCTCTTCGTCGCATATTTAACTATTATGTCTACTGCTTCTGCTTCGTGTTCAAACGCGTATTGCCACCCCCGAAGAGTCGCTTTGAGGAAACTTAATACCAAATCTGGCTTTTTCTCAATTGTCTTCTCTGTAGTAAACAACACGTCTGCATACATATTCACTCCATAATCTGCCATCAATATAGTAGTTATCTCCTGTCCTGCTTCCATTGCTTGATGAGGTTCATTGATAATGTATCCCGTCGATACGTCAGTTTTCCCTAACAAAAGTTCACTCGCATCATATCCGATTGCCACTTCTTTAACCTTGCTTCGATCAATCCCAAGTTTCGACATCATTGCCGCATAAAGATATTCGACATTAACAGCTTTCTCTATTCCTACCGTCTTCCCCACAAAATCTTGAGGTTTTGTGATACCACTCTTCTTTAGTGCATAGGCCGTAATGGGATTAATTTTATAAATAACTGCAAATGCCTTTACGGGTATTCCCTTCTCACGTGCAAGAATTATCTCATCCGCAGAACTTACTCCAAAATCTGCCTTCCCCGCAATAATTGTGTCTATAGTTGATTCATTAAAATCAATGGGAGTTACATTCACCTTTAACCCCTCATTTCCATAAAATCCTTTTTCTATAGCTACATAATTACCTGCAAATTGTGCTTGATGCATCCATTTTAATCTTAAATTCACTTCTTGAAGTGGGGCACTTACTTTTTTTTCACTATAATCTACTTGCCGTATTACCCAGTAAGAAACTCCTGCTACAAGAACAAGCCCAATCACAACCAAAAGTATTTTCTTCATATAGAACAATATTAAGTTCTCTTTTATTTTAGCACTTTTGATATTTCCTATCGCTTTTTTGTGACATTTATCTTACTATTGTTCCTTTAAACTTCTTGCCACTCAAAAGATTATTGAAATTTCTTATATTCTTTCCATCAACTACAATTGCACGAATATTATGTTTTTTACTGAATGTAGTAGCCACAGGATCAATTGGCACGCTCACTCCTGAAATCCACTTGTGAGGAATCATATTCCAGTATTCCTTCCACGACATTTCTTCAAATGGCTGAGCATTTTTGAACGTGTCGGGATTCTTATCATAAATAAATGCGGGCTTCCCTGCCGCAATAACTTCGCGTACACCAAAATCATAAGCAAGCACAGCCGAGGTATAATCGGTTGACCAACCAGGTGTCCATCCGCACGCAACAGTAACTGGCTTCTTCAATTTCGTAATTTTACCTCGTGCATCAAACATCTCCTTGTCTGCAAGTTCTCCAAACACCGTTTGCACCATTTTTGCATTTAATCGCGTTGCGTAAATACCGAGCCAATCCTTCTCAGTATTTGTAAGTGTCTTCACCTTTCCAATTGCCTCTTGAGCACCACGCGCAAGACGACCACCACCTACTCCAATAATAAATTGGTATGTATTAATATGTCGTTCAATACATTTTTTAAAATCTCTCAAAAATTTCCAATCAATTCCGTCTTGATATACTATTGACCCTCCGAGCCCTATCACCACTATTTTTTTAAAATTATATTTCATTGCACAAAATTACCAGTCCCCGCTTGAGCCTCCACCACCCGAACTTCCCCCGCCAAATCCTCCAAACCCACCATGCGAACCACCACCAAATCCTCCGCCACCAATCCACCAAGGAGGAAGTCCACCTCTCGTTTTAAATCTGTCGTATGATTTTGATACAAAAAAATCGAAAAGAAGTCCAAGAATTGTAAGGGTGCCAACTGCAAAAATCCCTGTATATAAAAATCCTTGAATAAGCCCTATTATACCTCCTGCAATACCACCAAGAAGGCCTCCCATCCACCACGACTTTGATCGCCCTAAAATACTTGCAAGCCACATAAACACAATAGGAATAAAATACCAAAACTCAAAAAGAGCGGACACCGTCTTATCCGTTTGTGGTGATGAGGAGGGCACATATTCTCCTTGTGTTGCTGCAATAACCTTAGAAATACCGGCATCAATACCTACATAATAATTTCCCGCCTTAAAATTTGGCGAAATCTCATTTTGAATTATCCAATAACTCTGTGCATCAGTAAGTGCTCCCTCAAGCCCATACCCTACCTCAATGCGCATTTTTCTGTCATCACGAGAAATGAGAAAGAGAACTCCGTTATCCTTCTTCTCCTTTCCTATTTTCCACTCCTCAAATAATTTCAAAGCAAAATTCTCTACCGTGTCCCCTTGAAGACTCGGAATGGTAACTACCGCAATTTCATTACTTGTACTCTTTTCAAATGCAGTAAGCTTCTCTTCGAGTAATATTCGTTCTTGCGGTTGCAGCATTGCACCAAAATCATTAACCAAGCCGGTGGGTTCTCCAGGACTTGTATACGCGCGCGCCGCAAATGGCATTGCGGCGGCAACAATGAGAAAAAGTAATACAGCCCTCCTCATAGAGAGTTAGAAATTTACCTTAGGCGCATTTTCTGCTCCTTTTGCAGCTTCAAAGTAAGCGCGCTCTTTAAATCCAAAAATACTTGCGATAATAGTACCCGGAAAACGCTTCGTTGCCGCATTTAAATCTCTTACTGCGTCATTAAAGCGTCCACGTTCTACACTCACACGATTTTCTGTTCCCTCAAGCTGTGCCATAAGTGTTTGTACAGTGTCTGATGATTTAAGCTGAGGATAGTTTTCCATCACGACAAGTAATCGGCTAAGCGCGGACTCCACACCCGTTGCTGCTGCCGCCTTTTCATCAACTGTTTTTGCACTTCCATATTTTGTGCGCGCGTCAGCAATTGCCAAAAATACAGTTTGCTCCTGTTTCATGGCACCCTTTACCGAATCTACAAGATTTGGAATGAGATCCAAACGACGCTGATATTGTGTCTCTACCTGTGCCCACTGATTCGTAACTGATTCATTTTTTGTAACAAATCCGTTGTACGACGATCCCACATAAAGAAGAACCACCAACACGACCGCTATCACAATCCACAATGTTTTATTTTTCATATATATGAGGTTTTGACCTTACGTATAGTATACCGCATCCACTACATAAAATAAAAAAATGCCCCGCTATATGCGGGGTCTTTATTAGAGGTGAATAATTTCAATATATGAGCGAGTTTTCCCGAGAGAAAGAGCAACAATTTTCTCTTGAATCCACACATCAACATAATTGTGTTTTCTTTTTGCCATTCTGTCTTCCACAATAAATTCTTTATCGCCGAATAATTCGGGAATTTTTATTTTCGTGCCAAAAGGAAGAAAATTACATGCCACAATACCATCACGTGTCCTTGAACCAGACGCGGTGATGAATGGCGTATCATCACATTCTGCGGAATCACTCGTATATGCGGTAACCCATACTTCATGAGTAAGAGGAGGCACACAAATAGTTTGTGCCTCACACTGTTTTTGATTCGCTCCCTGCGACATCGTGATACAGGAATCAAAACAAAAAATACCAATCATTACGAATAATCCACGTAGGATATTTCTCTGCACCGGAACCTCCTTACATTTATTTATAAACGAGCTATTACCCAAATGGGAACCATAGTGTAACCGATTTTCTATTTTGTGTCAAAATAAAAACGCCGCAATTTCTGCGGCGTATATAATTTCCCTCCTATCCTTTTATTATTCTTTGTTCAATAAGTAATGGAATAAAATCCTCACTCATTAATTCAAGGTTTTGAAGTTTGGCTACAAGATCGGTCCGTTCTCCCATGCTCTGCGAAAATTCCTTTATCTTTTCGATAAATATCTTTTTGTTTGAACTAAATTGAAGATATTTACCGATGAACTTAATCTCCGGACCTGAGAGACGCAATGCATCCAATTGATAGTCTTTGAATGCTTGATATGTCGCCGGCATAGATATTTTCACTATCTCCTCGAGAATTTGAGCATACACACGAATCTCATATTGTGCATGTGAATCAAGACGGAGACCGAGAAAATGCAAAAGATTGTGCAAATCTGTTTTCCAATACGCTTCCGTATAGGTTGAGAGGGGCAAATCTTTACGCGCCTGTTCGCGGGCCATACCTTTATTCACGCGCTCTTCATATATCTTCCGACCCAATTCCTGAAATTGGTTTTCTTGTGCGGAAAGAATTGTTCCTTGTTCAAGATCAAAAAATCCGCTGCTTCCCTGCTTATTATCTTTCGCTTGAAGACGCCATTTGTCCGGGCTTGTTTTTTGAGTTGCATCAATAGCAAGCGAATATCGCGTAGAGTATTCATTGACGCTTGCTGTTCGATGACGAATCCATTGTCGCCATGCATCCATCGGCACGCGCACATGAAACTTGAATTCACACATTTCAAACGGCGTAGTATGTCGATGATTCATAAGATACCGAATGAGTCCAATATCCTCAGAAATCTTCTTTGTGCCCTTACCATATGAAATGCGTGCTGCTTGCACAATTGCGGCATCATTTCCCATATAATCCACGAGACGAACGAATCCATCATCGAGACACGGGAAAAGTTTTCCTAATACACTTTCCGCGCCTTCACTTCGAGGACGGAATGTTGATACTTCCACGAGTTGTGGATTTTGCTGCTGCTCACTCATAATTCTTCTCCTTTTCTTTTGTTGTGAATGAAACTCCGTACAGTCTAAACAAAAACCCGCTCTTTGTGCAAGAACAGGCTTTTCTTTCTATTGGTAGAGCTCCGTCATATTATGGAGGAGCTCTACCAATAATGTATATCCTGATTAGTAATCCCCCATACCTGGCATCCCGCCGGGCATACCACCCTTCTCCTTCTTCTCAGGGATTTCGGTTACTGCCGCACCAATCGTAAGATAGTTTGAAGCAACTGAGATAGCATTCAAAAATGCGGTCTTCGTTACTTTTAGTGGATCAATAATGCCAGAAGCTTTTAAATCTTCCATCTCATTCTTGTATGCATTGAATCCCTTCCAACGATCTCCTGAGGTACGTGCACGAAGTTTCTCAATAACCTTTCCTGGATTCTCACCGCTATTTACCACGATTGCGGTAATAGGAGCTTCTGTCGCATGCTTTAAAATAGTATGTGCTGCTTGTACTACCGATGTCTTGGAACCTTCTTCTTTCAACTCCATATTATAAACATTGAAAAGCGCGATACCACCGCCAGGCACAATACCTTCTTCCATCGCTGCGCGTGTTGCTGCTACTGCGTCTTCTACGCGCTGTTTTAATTCTTTTTGTGCAGATTCGGTAGGAGCTCCTACTTTAATGACTGCTACGCCACCTGCAAGTTTTCCTACACGCTCCTGAAGTTTTTCTTTATCATATTCTGAATCAGCCGCCTTCAACTGTGCCTTAATTTGCTTCACTCGCTCATCTATTAATTTTTTATCACCCTTACCACCCACAATGGTTGTTTTATCCTTATCAGACACTACACGATGTGCGTGTCCTAAATCAGAAATCTCTACGCTCTCAAATTTCCTTCCAATATCTTCTGAAACAAAGGTGGCACCAGTCACTGCCGCAATATCCTGAAGCATCTCCTTTTTCCTATCACCGAAGCCTGGGGCTTTTACACCAAGCACCGTAAAGATGCCGCGGATTTTGTTCACTACAAGTGTGGCAAGTGCCTCGCCATCTACTTCTTCTGCAATAATGACAAGTTCCTTTTTACCCGTGGCCACTACTTTTTCTAAAAGAGGGAGAATTTCCTGAATAGAGGAAATTTTCTTATCCGTAACCAAAATATACGGATCTTCAAGAGCTGCTTCCATACGTTCCTGATTCGTCACCATATAAGGAGAGATGTAGCCACGATCAAATTGCATACCCTCCACTACCTCATACGTATTTCCTACTGTATTTGAATCCTCAATAGTAACCACACCCTCTCGCCCTACTTTGCCCATAACTTCTGCAATAAGTGCACCAATATGCTTATCTTTTGCGGAGAGAGTTGCTACTTCTTGAATTTTCTTATTGTCGTTGATTTCCTCCTTCTGTGCTTCGAGCGCTTTGATAATAGCCTCACTTCCTTTCTTTAATTCTTCTGCGAGTTGAATCACATTAAATCCTTTTTCACGAATAGCCTTCTCACCCTCCTCAATCATGGCGTGCGCCAACACTACAGAAGTAGTGGTGCCATCTCCTACATTGTCGTTGGTTTTATCGGCTGCCTGTTTAATAAATTCTGCACCAAGATTCTCATACTTATCCTCGAGTTCGATTTCCTTGGCCACGGTTACACCATCGAATGTTACTTGTGGTGCGCCATATCCCTTTTCAATAACCACCGCGCGACCACGGGGGCCGAGCGTCATCCTGACTGCTTCCGCAAGCTTGTCGATACCTTTCTTCATTGCGCTACGCGCCTCTTCATTAAAAATAATTTGTTTTGCCATAAGTTCAGAAATAATTATTCGATGATTCCCAAAATATCATCCTCGTCGACCAAAAACATTTTCTTTGTACCATCTTCAAACTTACTCTCATCAGACCATGGTTCCTTAAAAAGAACTTTTTCTCCCACCTTTACGCCCATTGGCATACGGTCTCCTTTTTCCGTAAGTTTACCCGCTCCCACTGCAACTACTACCCCCTTACTCTGTTTCTTTTTTTCTGCAGTATCCGGAAGCACGATTCCCGATTTTGTTGCCTTCACCTCCTCTTCTATCGCTTCAATAAGAACACGATTTGATAATGGTTTTATATTCATAAATTTTATTATTAGCAGTAGCGACCTTTGATTGCTAATGCAGAGTTTAGTATAGTCGTGAAAAAATGAGTGTCAACTTTTCCCTATATTGACAGGGGCAATAATTCCTTCGATACTAATCACAGTTTTTTCACTATCTAAATAAGAGGCATTTCATTGATTATTAACAACAGCAACACAGGTATATGGCCCATCCAATTGCCTACACAAATATGTACTTTTAACTCGTGCAATTTTCCCGCGAAGGCGGAAAAACAATTTTGCACCATACATCTCGGCATCAATTGCTCACAATGTGGAAAACAAGCAACACATCGATGCGGAAAGCTTCCTGGGAGACCTTGCAGAAACGCTCTCTGTAATACCTGCGAATGTCATTGCTGAAAAATAAAAGGGGCTTTAAACAGCCTCTTTTTTGTACTGAAAAAACAAAGTACTATTGAGATATGGCAGGTATCTTACTTGAAGCATACCCAAAAGAAAGTGTGGTACATAAAGCATACGAATTTGCGCACAACGCGCACAAAGACGCGACACGCGAAAATGGCGACCCTTACTTTTCTCACTGTGAACAGGTGGCTGAAACGGTGCACGAGTGGCATCTCGATGAACTCTCCGTTGCGGCAGCTCTTTTACACGACGTAGTAGAAGACACCACAATCACCTCTGCTGATCTTGAAAAAAAGTTTGGCAAAGAAGTTACCTTCCTCGTTGATGGCCTTACTAAGCTTAAAACAATGCAATATCCAGAAGGCCCAGAAAAGCCTGAGGTAGAAAATCTCAGAAAATTTATTATTTCTTTTTCAAAAGATCTTCGTGTGGTCATCATCAAACTCGCTGATAGACTCCACAATATGCAAACACTCCGTTTCCTTTCGAAAGAACAGCAGGAGCGCATTGCGTGGGAAACAGCAGAAATATATGCGCCACTCGCCTATCGCCTTGGTATGCAGAAACTTTCTGGAGAATTGGAGGACCTCGCATTCCCCTACATCAACCCAGAAGAATACCGATGGATAGTAGAATCGGTTTCTGATAGTTATACCGACCGCCTAAAATATGCGAAGAAGGTTCAACCAATCATCCTTCGTGCATGTGGTGAACACAATATTCGTCCACTTCGAATTGATTCACGTGCAAAACGTTATTACAGCTTATACAAGAAACTATGTCGTCATGATATGGACCTCGATAAGATTTATGACCTTGTAGCTATTCGTATAATCGTAAAAACGATTGAGGAATGTTATGCGGTACTTGGCGTTGTACATCAACTCTGGCAACCACTTCATGGTCAATTCGATGATTATATCGCGCGCCCAAAACTAAACGGCTATCGCAGTCTCCACACTACCGTATTCTGTCTCGACAATAAAATAATCGAAATACAAATTCGTACACAAGAAATGCACGAGGAGGCCGAGATGGGTATTGCCGCTCACTGGGCATATCAACAAGCACGCAATGCAAAAGGATATACCAAAACAAATTGGATTGGATTACAAAATCGAGGGGAGCTTAACTGGGTAGAACAATTAAGCAATTGGCAGGAGAATTTCACCGATAAAGAAAAGTTCATTCAATCGCTTAAGATGGACTTCTTTAAAGAACGAATTTTTGTAATAACTCCTGACAATGATATTATTGATCTCCCTAAAGGAGCTACCCCGGTAGACTTTGCCTACCGTATCCATTCTGATGTGGGTAATCAATGCGTAGGAGCAAAAATAAATAAAAAAATTGTACCACTTGATCACGAACTTCATTCTGGAGATATTATTGAGATTGTGATGCACAAAGGGAAAAAACCAACCGAGGACTGGCTTCGCTTTGTAAAAACAGAACAGGCACGCGGTCACATTCGAAGCGCTCTTCGCGCAAAGACGCGTCTCTTCAAAGAAAAGGTGGGGCCACTCCATACTGAATTTAAAATTATAAACCAAGACAGGCCTGGCTATCTCAAAGACGTGACTGCGGCATTTGCGGAATTAAAAACAAATATCACCTTTCTTCAAAGCCAAACGGATGCTCGCCGTGCATTCTCAGGAGTTACTGCGAGATGCGATGCACTTCCCGAAGCAAAAATTGCCAAAATTCTTGTAAAATTAAAAAAAGTACCTGGCACCAAAGAAGTTACTTTTAAATTTGTAGAGTAATAATTTAGAAAGCGCTTGGACCTAAAAGTTTTTCCAAGATTCCCTGAAGTTCCTCGTTTGAGTAAAACTGGATATTAATCGCCCCCCCTTTCGCTTGACGTTTAATTTTTATTGGAGCACCAAAACGCTCCTCAAGCTGTACCTCCCAAAATTTCTGTTGTGGGTTTTCTGGAGGAAGTGATTTTTGTTGTATCTGGTGCATCTCCCGCATCGTTGTTTTCTTATGAAGCAACGAATCAAATAATGAGCGTTGTGCATTTGGATCCTGCACTGCAAGAAGTGCACGTCCTTGAGACTCAGTTATTTTTCCTTGCACTAATGCATCTTGCATATTAGAAGGAAGATTCAAAAGACGCATCGTATTTGCAATCGCTTCACGACTCTTCCCCATACGTGTAGCTATTTCGCGCTGCGTTACACCAAATTCGTCTTGAAGACGTGAATAGGCACGTGCGGATTCAAGTGGATTTAAATTACTGCGCTGAATATTTTCAATAAGTGCTATTTCAAGCTTCGCTCTCCCCGCATCTACCTGCTTCACAATTGCAGGCACATGCTGAAGTCGTGCAATCTTTGAGGCCTGAAAACGACGCTCTCCTGCAATAAGTTGATATTCCACAATAGCACCCGACTCTGCCTCTTTGATTACCTTACACACAATAATTGGCTGAAGAACACCAAACTCCCTAATAGATTGTGCGAGTTCTTGCAGTTCTTCTACATTAAATTCTCGTCGTGGTTGATAAGGATTTGGTTTAATCTTTTCAATCTCAATATGAAATATTGATTGTACTACCGGTTTCTCACGTGACTCTCTCACTTCGCGCACCTCACGAGTTTCGGACACCTCACGTACTTCTTCGCGCGGTGATGCATAGTGAGATATCTCGCGTGATACCGTTGGTGACGAATGAACACTCTGATTTGAAGACGCTTCGCGTGGTACGAAGGTACGTATGTTCTGCTCTTCAGCTCCTTTATTATGTTTGTTTGGAATTAATGATTCCAATCCCTGTCCGGTCATAGATACTTCTATTTTATTATGAATGGAATGAAAAGGAAAGAATTAAAAACTAAAACAGAGGGGTCTCATAAACCTTCTCCAATGATTTTGTTCGTATAATTCCGAGAGACAATTTAAATAAAGAAAGAACAACTCGGAACCCGAAAATATGTCATTGTGAATGGTCTTTGTACCTTCCTCTGCTCTAGAAAACGTATACGTTAGCTCACGAACGCACCTCGCTGCCGCCCTATTACTAGAAATACCGGCCGGACATCCTATTAACCGTTTGTACAGCTCAATGTGGCGCGAACTAATGAAAATAATAATATTCGAAAGTTACGATGTCAACTAATATTTTCCCACTCTTCTAAAGGTGGTAGAATATCGATTGTTTCTGAAAAATCAAAAAGAACGAGAGGGCGTTCCTCTAAAAAATATTCTGAGCGAATAGGAATGGTTTCCGCACTTTCCGCAATCGCCTCGGTTATCTTTTCAATCGGCTTCGATGAAGCATCTGCTGCATGTACTGCTGCCGCAACAGTCATGGGATCTTCGAATTGCATCGCAACTTCACGCGCAAGTCGTTCATACGCGAGTGCTCCCGAACTTTGTGGTGCATGAAGTACCACCGGTTTATGAAAACTTGGTGCCTCCGCCAAACTTACCGAACGCGGAATTTCTATATCATACACATGATGTGGAAATCTACGACGCACTTCTCGAGCAACTTCGCGCGAAAGTTTTTCACGCTTATCATACATAGTAAGAAGTGCACCGCCAATTTTTAATGGATGATCGAGATTATCGCGAATAAGAGTAACTGTTTGTAACAGTTGGCTAAGTCCTTCCAAACTATAATACTCACACTGCACAGGAATAATAACTTCTCCTGCAGCAAGAAGTCCGTTTATAGTGAGAAGATTTAAGCTCGGAGGAAGATCAATAAGAATGAAATCATAAAGCGGACTTATCTGAGTTACAAAATTCCGTAACACATATTCACGATCTTGAAGTCCTACAAGTTCGATAAGTGCTCCCGCAAGATCTGAGGAGGCAGGCACTAAATCAAGATTCGCGAGATAGGTTCGCTTAATAGTGCGTTCTGGTATCTGTCCCGCAAGTAACGCATGGTAAATTGTTTCATCGTGCGCGTGTGTTACTCCCAATCCCACCGTTGCATTAAATTGCGGATCAAAATCAATAAGCAATGTGCGGTTCCCCAATATTGCAAGATATGCCGCAAGATTCATTGCGGTGGTGGTCTTTCCCACTCCTCCTTTTTGATTACAAACAGCAATTACTCTCGCCATTATTCTTTACTATATCTCATTTTTGTGGCACTATCAACAAAACAAATGGGATTTGAAACTATAAAACCATTATCGCCTGAAAATCCAGATTTTGAAACAAATCCGGACACATCAGAACAAAAAAAACCAGCAAACTTACTCGGTAAAATACGGAAAAAAACGGGATCAATTGCAAAAGGACTTGCGGTGCTCGGTGCCCTCTCCTTTACTGAGCCTGGTGACAAACAGGAAATAAATGAATATTCTCCCGGCCGCGCATGGCCACCACAGCCAACTGAATTTGCGATTCAAATGACAGAACAAAAACTCTCTCATGAAGAGTATTTGAAATTATGTGAAGAACAACCCGAGAAAGCCTTCGTGACCACATCGCTCTACAAAAATGAACCGTGGCTCGCGGATGCACTTATAAAAGCTACAAAAAGCGAACCTAAATATGCGCTTCAATATGCGGATCGCTACAAAGATAATCAAAGATATAATGAGATTATATCGCTTGCAATAGATGATATAAAAAATGTGTATTCGAAAGATTTAGCTGAAGAATATCCCGTTGATCCACTTTACGTAATTGGACGATATATTAGTGCTTGGATTAATACTCCGTGCGCACATGAAATTTTGGAAGAAAGGCTAAGCCGTAACGAAAAAAACTTTTTTGTAGAAAACTTTAGAGAGCTTTCACAATCAGCAGAAGGTTATAAAATCGGCGAACAAATTATTCGATCAAAATCAAATTCGTGGTGGGTGCTTCAGTATATGGATCAAATAACAGGATGGCCGTGGACAGAGGAAGTAATTAAAAACGCAGCAAAACAAAATCCTCAAAAATTCTTTCTAACTGTTTTTTCAGAACCTGTACAAAAAACCCTTCCAAAAGAGTTGCGAAATAAACTAACTATAGAAATTGCAAAACAAAGACCCGATGCTGCTATTGTGGGTGCATATGAAACAAAATATGCAATGTCAGAATCAGATTATACAGAAACAGAGAGCAGTAAAGAATTCCTAGATGTGCTAGAAAAAAGCGGAGACAAGAATCTCATGCTTGTGCCAGAAATACGAAAAATGGTCCTCGACGGAAAAATAGTATACGAAGAGGCACAAAAAATGGGCATACTTCTCAATCATATCTCCTCTGGACGGATGATAATGGAAGAAGCAATAGATGTAATCAAAAACCCGACACTCTACTCCCAATTAACGCGAGAAGTAGCAAAAGATGCGAACAATCCAGCACAAAAGGTAGCCGAAAAATATTTGGCCGAGGAGGAGCTTAGAAAAGTTTACGAAATGAACCTACTTCATGAACAATCTGATGAAAAAAGATTTGCTTCGATTGAACACAATAATCCGGAAGAATTATATTTAATAATTGCCTTTGGAGAGGAGGAGATTTTTACCTCAACCTTTAATGGTATTTTTAATCGCCTTCTTACTCGTATGAGTGCCAAGCATATAACTGGGGAACAACTTCTCGAGCAGGCAAATTTCGCGAAATTTCGAACTTTTATCCGCACGTGCACAGAATTCAACCGCTGGAATGACTTCCTTGAAACAATGGCACCCGCGGACCGCGCACGCGTATCGGAACAATTCATCCAGGGAATTGAGAAATCTCAGGACCCCCTTCGAGAGGCGGTATCAATTGCGGAAGCAATTAGTGCGACAAAAGACCCTTCCCTTCTCACTATTTTTGAGAAGGAAATAAAACAACAAATTGATGCAATGAATGTTGCACACAAACCAAATATAGAGATTCTCTATAAGCTCATTGCTACCACCTTCTCACAAAAAGGGGTGAAGGATAATTGGCTTAAGAATATAGAAAAGGAATACCACCTTACTTCACTCACCGAGATAAAGTCGGAAGAATTATTCAATCATGACAAGGCAAATATACAACAATATTTCTTTTACAATGATGAGGATGGGCACACCTCGTTCAACAACTTCGTATCGCAATATAAAAATAACCAAAAGTGGAGTATTCACGACCATGGAACATTCGTCACTATCACCTCATCGCATGAGGGACGTACTGTAGAACTTTATGCAAATAAGCCAGAAGCAGAAGATGCAGGACCAAAAGAAATTGAGGAAATATTTAAAAAACGGGATATACAAACCATTATGGTGGTACATCGTGGACACAGTTACCACGCAGAAGAAACTATTCGACGGATTCCATCTATCGCAAAAATTGTTTCACTCGGTTCATGTGGTGGCTATCGTAATCTCTCCGAAGTGCTCGAACGGGCACCAAATGC
>JBAYJE010000012.1:0-18618 GCA_041665265.1 Minisyncoccota bacterium
AGGAATGTTTGGAAGCGTAAAGATGCTTTCTTACACGATGGCAGGACGCGTGATGCTCACTCTCTCACGAGGAGATATACAAATCACCTTCATCGCAGCAGAAGATGGCGACCCAAGAATGGGCATACAGGGGCTTCAAGGAAAAGTCATGGAAGTGCGCGCACTTGTGGATGAGGTCATCCGTGTATTCGAAACAGAACTCATAGCATATGACATACTGAAAGACGATTCAGAAATAACGATTCACTAACTATCCAATCCCGCATATAATGCGGGGTTTTTATTGCTTTTATATGAGGGGTGCGATAAGGTAACACCAGATCATTCACCATAAGGAGATGTAGGTATGCCACAAAAAATACTTCAATCCATCGCATTATTTCTCTGCGCAATCATTGTTTATTTAATGATATATATCTCATTCCGTGCAGAACAATTCCCCGCCTGGCTTACTATAGGTGCCGCGCTTGGCGGGAGTGGAACATTCTTTTGGTTTTTCACACGTACTATTTGGAAAAAATGACCTCAAGCCCCGTCTTTATGATGGGGTTTATTATATTGACTTTTTACAATTATTGATGTATAATTCAAACAGTTCATATTAGTTATTCACCTCTTCAAAAAGGAGTTTGTATGGAAACTACAAAAGAGTTGCTGGAAAATCTTGAGCGCGATCTTCAAAAAACAAAAGAAGGGATTGCTCAAACAAAAGTGGAGGTTGATAAAATAGGAGAGCGACTTCAGTATCTCGATAAAAATATCGAGGAATTGGAGACACATATGAGATATTTCAATCATCCTGAACGCAACGATGATGAAATATTCTTAGCAAATGTGAGCTTTAATGGTTTCTGGGGATCTGCGCACATCACTAAAAGAATAGGTAATCCTTTTGGTGACAAAACAGAACCAACATATCCGATGTTTATCAAAATATCGGAAGCGACAGAAAAACACATTTTAAAATCATTGCCACAATAATTACTACCCCCGTCTGGATGACGGGGATTTTTATTCTTACGAATGGTATAATAGACATATGAGTAAAAAAACAGCAGGAGAAATAGTAGCACTCGTCCTTCTCCAATTTATTGTTAATTTTGTTTTTATCTCCCTTTATCCTGAGGTACCCGAGACAGCACTTCGTGCCGGCATTATGGGTTCTGTTGCTTTTATTGCCCTTTTTATTTCTGGCGCAGTACGAAGCTCTTACGCCCATGCACTTGTGGGCTCGCTCTCACTCCTCGCCTCGTGGTACATTAATGCCTCACTTGTTTTTTATGGTAAGGTTGTTTCAACTTCTGCACTTTCGGCAGTTTCTCAAATAGGTATTCTTATTGTCTCTTATTTGATTTTTGATTTTTGCTACAAAAAGCTATCTCTTCTTGAGCCTAAAAGCGAATAGAGTTCATTAAAATAAAGTAGATTGACGACCACGGAACATCCGTGGTTTATTATTGGTAGCACTATTCACTTGTTTATTCATATTTAATAAGGAGATGATTATGGAAACGATTGCAAAACAACACTTTCCAATTGCAGTTTCTGTTAGTGAGCTTTCGAAATGGGGTTGTCCCTACTGCGGATTCCGTTCGGGCACCACTCCAATGTCAGGTGGTGGAAGTACCTTGTGGTGCTGTGGCGAATGTAACAAAACTTCAGTTGCTCTTGCTACAGGTGTAACGCGGTCAACAATTGGCATTGGGGCTGGTCCTACCACCCTCTACCCCGAACTCTCAGAGCATCCGCGCAAGGGCACGCCCTCGCATGGAAAACCCGATAAGCAACCAGAAGGTGGCGGGGAATTTTTCCTGTCACGCGGCATTGGCACCGATATGACACCAGGATGTTTTATCTGTGGTGGAGAAAAAGGACACTACCATAACATCTCCGCATTTGTACAATGCAAAGAAGCAGGAGAACGAATTGTTCTCCTTTTTCCCAAGGGGGCACGTCTCGATTTTCGAGATTTTGAGCCTGATCGAGTGCAAGTAAAAATTGGGGCGTGCAATAAACACCTCAAAAATCTAAAGCTCCTTGAGAAGCTCACAAAAGACGCGCAAGGAATAATCACTAAGAATATGATAAGAGACGTAAAAAAGTAACAAATGCCCCACACCATCATTGGTTGGGGCTTTTTTATTGAATAATTCTCATTAAATCGGAGTAAAAAGTTATCCACAATAACCACCTTGTTTAGTCAATTATAAGACTTATACTAAAAGCAGTCCTAAAACATACGTTTCAAATAGCATTACTTACTTGGGGCACAATCCCCTTGAATAACGAGCACTTTATGCGCTCCGATACAATAATGAATACCTCAACCATTTGAGGTATTTTTTTATTGTAAAGAACTCTTCTTAGGTATATAACAGAGATAGTTATTTAGAATCCGTTTATAAGGAGTTGCTATGGGATACACACATCACAAGCGATTTATTCTCGAAGTCATACTCGATGAATCATTTTTCGAGAAAAAGGGTAAAAAGAATGTATTTCGCTATCGCGAAAAGAGTGCCTTCCTCCCTATTCGAGCAAAAAATGCTAGAAATGCCAAAAAACTTATACCAAAGAAGATAGAGGAATTCAAAACGAAAGAGTCTATTACCTCACTCTCTGTTGTTGATTTCCGCTTTTATGCGCAAGGATTTTTAAACCACAACATCTCCTGGGGTAGTAAAAAGAAAAGAAAATATGAACCCTCACATTAAGTGAGGGTTTTTATTTACTTTTCCAAAATATGTGCTATGATTTCCGCATCGAGTACAGAGTCAACAATCAAATACAGGCCACCGAACTTCGTGTGGTAACCGACGGAGGCGAGAACCTTGGGGTCATGACTCGCGACCAGGCGCTTGCCGCTGCGCGCGAACGGGGCCTCGATCTTATCGAAATTGCACCTACGGCAAAACCACCGGTCGCAAAAATAATAGGATTCGACAAATTTAGATATCAACAAGGAAAAGAAGACAGAAAAAAAAAGGTTGCGCAGAAGGCCAAAGAATTGAAGCAAGTGCGCATCACTCCCCGCGCCGGACAAAACGACCTTTTAATTAAAGCAAAGAAAGTTGATGAGTTCCTTGCAGAAGGGCATAAGGTTGAGGTAGGATTGTTCCTACGAGGAAGGGAGAAGGGAAACAAGGATTGGGGACTTAAGAAGATGCACGAATTCATGAAAATGATTACTGCGCCCCACCAGGTCACTATGCCCCCTAAGCCAGGAGGAAGAGGATTTATCGCACAGGTAACCAAAAAGTAATATATGCAAAAAAGCGTCTCAAAAAGAATACGAATTACAAAAAACGGAAAAGTCATGCGTCGCGCAATGACGCTTGGTCACTCAAGAACAAATAAGTCGAGTACGCAACTCCGAAGAAAAAAAGGTATGCGCGGACTTACCGATTCAGCATTATTCATGAAAAAATTTACTTAAACTTATGACACGCGTAAAAAGAGGTACTCTCGCCCACAAAAAAAGAGAGAAACTATTAAAACTCACGAAGGGTTTTAAATGGGGAAGAAAATCAAAAGAACGTGCCGCAAAGGAGGCCCTCCTCCACAGCATGAGCCGCATGTTTAAAGGAAGAAAAGAAAAGAAGCGTGAATTCAGGGCCTTGTGGCAGACCCGCGTCAGCGCAGGCGCACGAACCGAAGGAATGAGTTATAGTGTACTCATGGGCTCATTAAAGAAAAAGAAGGTTGAGATTGATAGAAAGATTCTTGCTGATCTCGCCGCAAATGAACCAAAGGTGTTTGCAAAGATAGTAGCCTACGCAAAGCAATAACAAAAATCCCGTTCGCCTAGATGAACGGGATTTTTTGTTCTTTTTTTGTTATGTCGCCTTTTTCGTTGTTGCTTCTGACGAAAGAGGTTGTTTACGACTTCCCGGAATCTCTTTTCGATGAGTAATTGCAGTAAATGCTTTTTTTAAGTTCTGCTTAAGTGTTGGTGAAAGGAGAAGACGTGCAGCATCATTATGAAGAAACCATCCATATCCCTCATGTTTCTCTCCTTGATGATTTTCTGGCACTATCTTTATCTTTACCTCTTGCTGTTTTGTTTCTGCAAGATAATAGGTCACCACCTTAAAAATGCGTTGTCGGTCGCGAGTGTAGGTAAACTGATCTTGTACTTTAAACCAGCTTTTAAACTTCAGTTGGCTCTCTATAATGCCGGTTTCCTCCTGTACCTCGCGCAATGCCGCCTTAAAATTAGTCTCCCCTTCTAGTTTTCCTTTAGGAAAATTCCAATAAGGCCCTCCATGATAAAGAAGGAGAAATTTGGGTCCTTCCTTCGTTCTTCTAAATATAATAATACCTGCAGAAAATTCTCTTTTTATCATATCAACGATTAATATTCATTGGGGTATGATCGCGAATAAGAGGTTTTCGACTCGATCCTTTAGGAAAGACGAGGTTGGGTACCGAAAAAAGAAGAATAGCAGCAGAAAAAGAAAGAAGTGCCACCATAATATATACCGCTTGAAATCCAAAGTACTGAGCAATTACTCCTCCAAGAAGTGCGGTAATACCATATGCGATTCCGATCGTTGTGCTATCAAGAGACCACTCGTAGGCATAATGTTCTTTATCAAGATGACGAGAAAAAATACCAGACCACGAGGGCGTATAAAATGCGAATGCAATTCCTTGCAAAAAAGAGACGAAAAAAAGACCACCTACCGTTTTTACCAGTAAGAATGCCATTGCCACAAATCCAGAAAGAATGAGGCTTATAAGAAGTGCATAAAAATCATCCTTCTCTCCCATAATACGATCAAGAAAAATAGCTACAGGAAGCTGCATCACCGACTTTGATATCCAATAAATTGCGGTGGCTCCCCCTACAATAAGCATGCTTGCCTGCGGGATTGTATCAAAAATAAAAATAGCAAACAAAGGACCAATAAGTCCCCACCCCCCCAAACAAAGGAGGTCGGCAGCAACAAGAAATTTAACTACGCGGCTAATTTTAAGTTCTTGAAGATCTATGGTAAGTTTCATTTTCATAACTTTATTAATAGTAATTATACCCCTTTCCACACGAATACATTGCCCTCAAAAGATACGGTAAGGGTGTCGCCTCGAGCTATCTCGCGCCGTAGTATCTTCTCTGCGAGCACACTTCGAAGTTTTTCAGAAATAACCTGACGAAGAGGACGCGCACCAAACACGGGGCTATATCCCAATACTGCAATCTGCTTCAGTGCGGAGTCATCAATCACAAGTTCAACGCCGTGTGTTTCTCGCAAGAGATTGATAATGTCTTTCGTAAGAATTTTTGCAACTAAATACGTTTCTTCTGGCTTCAAGTTTCGAAAGACAATAATATCAGAAAAACGATTAATAAGTTCTGGCTTAAAATAATCAGTAAGTTTCTTTTTAAGCTCTGCTGCGACATCTTCCATTGCTACTCCCTTCTCAACCTCTGTTTTAATAAGTTCCGAGTGTGCGTTCGAGGTTGCAATAATTATGGTATTTTGGAAATTCACCACGCGTCCCAAATTATCAGTAAGTCGTCCATCATCAAATACCTGAAGGAAGAGATTTAAAATATCGCTATGTGCTTTTTCAAACTCATCCAAGAGCACAAGGCTATAGGGCGCTTTAAGAACTGCTTCAGTAAGAGCACCTGACTTCGATCCATCGGGAGTACCAATTAATGAATAGATATTCTGCTTATCTTGATACTCTGACATATCAAATCGCAACATAAGATCCTGCGATCCAAATTGAATCTTAGTAAGAATCTTTGCGAGTTCAGTTTTCCCTACACCAGTAGGACCCACAAAAAGAAAGGTAGCAATAGGACCTCCTTTGCGCGACATACCACTTCGATATTCCCGAAGTGCTCTAGAAACAGCGCTCACTGCAGCTTCTTGATTTACAAGTTTTTCATGAATAAATCCCTCAAGATTGAGAAGCTTTTCTGCCTCTACTTCTTGTGCTTCCTGAATAGGGATTTTGCTTTGTCGTTCTGCAACTGCGACCACATCGTCTTCGCTTAATATTTTCCTCTTCCCCTGTCGTGCTGCCTCAAGTGCCTGCTTTAAAAGGTCTACCGCACTTCCAGGAAGCATCTTCTCTCTAAAATATTTATGAGCAAGCGAAACCGCTCGTTCAATAGCGCGAAACGTGATAAATACTTTAAATTCTTTTTCAAGGAGAAGTGCGGTATAGATGAGAAAACGAAGCGCCTCCTCTTCTGAAATTTCTTCAATGAGTACAGTTTGAAACTGCTCAAGAAAATCAGTACGAGGTTCAATGAATTGCTTAAATTCACGCGGATATGTTTCTCCAATTACGGGGATACCTGCGTTCTTAATCACGGGGAGAATGAGATCAATCGCATTAATTGCTTTTGCCTGACCTGTACGAAAAAGGTCGTGAACATTAGGAATAAAAAGAACAATGTTCCCCGCAACAAGAACCTCATTCACTATTCGATTCAATCTTCCTGCAAGTTCCTCAGGAGCTATATCAGCAATAAGAGTATTAATCTCCAGTGATACAAGTCGTTTGTCAAAAAGTGTGGGGGGCACATCATCATTGACCATACGGAATGCGAGATGTGCAATCATGGTTGATTTTCCTGAGCCCGGCTCACCCACAAGAAGTGCGTTTGGCTTCCCGGGGCGCGCAACTGCCTGCAATAACACATCAAATTCACGCCTATGCCCTATAAGAAGGCCAATGCGCTCTTCTCGCGCAAGATCAGTAAGGTCGGTACTAAAACTATCGAGAAGTGGGGTCGGCCGTGCCGTCCACGCACGATTCATTACTCGCTTCTTTCCTGTATGAGCCCCGCGAGCAAATCCTCCAAGCACCGCGGGGAATCGACGAATTCCAAAAAAGAATTTGCGCCACTTTCCGAAAATAACTGCCTCTTGAAGGCTTTCGGTAGAGAGGTTAAAGAGTTCAAAAATCTTTGCTACTTGTGGATCTCCCACAAGTGAAAGCGCCACAAAAAGATTGCGTGGTTCTACAAACTTTTCACTTGTATTCACCGCGCTCTCATACGCAATAATAGTAAGGGACTCTATCACACTTAGTAATTCTTCTTTTTTATTCTGGGCACGAGGGGATTCCGCAAGAATCCGTTCAATGCGCTTTTCAAAATCTGTAGACGCTATTCCAAGACGCTTCAACGACTCTTTTATATCGCTACGCTCAAGAAGTGAGTAGAGTAGTAGTAAATGAAAATCGTGTCCCACCATACGCGATTTACGATATGCATAACTGATAAGGCGATACGCAGCAGGAGTAAGTGTTAATGCAATATTTTTCTTATCTCCACTAAGTTCATTGATCGTGCGCTCCCCCCCTCCCGCATGAAGAAGTCTATCCACAAGAAAAAGCCCAACAATAAGTGCAATACCACGTAATGTTTTTGCGTCCGAGAAAAGAAGGAAAAGAGCACCAATAGAAAGAAGGGCATACGAAGAATATGCTGTGAGACGTACAAAAAATTCACCAAGGGTAGTAAGTCGTAATTGCGGTTCGTTAAAATAAAGTGATGACATGGGGTTATATAAATAAACGAATAACGAAATAAGGCGGGAGAAGCACCCAGACAAGATATGCACCGAGTGCGACTACAAACACCCCCCCATATACCAAACTCGCAACAAAAAGGCGCGCCAAACGAAACGTAAATCCTAAAACATATCCTACAATCGTATAGTCTTTATAAAGAGGTTGGAACAGATTTTGGAAAGTTATTTTCCATGCAAACGTTCTGTCAAGCTTATGAAAGTAGCTGTTCACTTTATCCGTATAAAGAAGGAAGCTTTTCACATACCAATGCCTCAAAAACTCAACAATACGATAAAAAAATCTTCGTATAAGGTACACTACCGTTGAATTCATCTATTTTAGTATACCTCAGTTTCAAAGAGAAAAATATGGTTATTTCCTCACTGCATGTGTTTTACACCTCTCTACTATCATGGGAAGTTGTTGTATGCTTTTCCGAAATGCGTTGAGCATGAGGGTAGAACGAAGCGCGGCAGCGGGGTGATAGATAGGATATACATAATACTTCCCCACGCGAGACAGCTTTCCTTGGTCTTTCGATATTATTGCATCAGGAAGAAAATAGTTCATAGAAAATCTTCCTAAGGGAACAATGACGCGAGGATGGAGAATTTCAATCTGTCGCGTAAGATACGGAGCATATGCAGCAATTTCCTTAGGGGAAGGATCACGATTCTCCGGCGGACGACGCTTTACGATATTAGTGATATATACACTTTCGCGCAGAATCCCCGCTTCCTTAAGAATTCTCGTGAGAAGTTGACCGGAACGTCCCACAAAGGGGCGTTGTAGTTCATCTTCTTTTTGTCCAGGCGCTTCACCAATAAAAAGAATCTTCGTATTTGTGTTCCCCTCACCAAACACAAGACTTGCTGGTTGAAGGGGAAGGATTATATTTTTTTCCATCTCTTCCTCTAATAAGAGGAGAAGTTTTTGCTTATCCATACCTACTAAAAATACTCTACTCTATAATTTACGCCAATGTTTACTAAATATTAATTTGAAAATTAGTCATTAAAAATTAAAAGCGCCTATACGCGTTTTTGTTGCACCTTCATGAGGAGCCGCCTCAAACTTCTGCTGAAGTTTGAAACCTCTGGCCGCTCTTCGTGGCCACGGCCTCTAATTTAATTCTTTCTGTGCCCTTGGCAGGAATCGAACCTGCACCTCCTCCTTCGGAGGGAGATATTGTATCCATTCAACTACAAGGGCTCTTCGGCGCGTTGCTTCGTCTCAAGTCCCACCATTATTCCCAAAACAACCCAAAACATCAATCGTCCTGCCTCAAGATCCCAAAAGAAATGGTCGAAAAGTCCAAAAAGAAGAAATGCACACAAGAGGAGCGCGACACTTATATAATGGGGAGTCCATTTGTTGGGAGTGCCCACAAGCGCAAAAAGTAGCACAAAAAGGATAAGACCTTGAATACCGAGCTCTACCGTTATGAGAATAAAGAGATTATGAATTGGCTGCCATGTCCAAACCTTATCAAGTCCCTTCTCAAGATATAGTCCGTTCTCTGCCGAAAAAAGAACTTGGTTACTAATACCAACGCCCAACGGACGCTCCTTAATTAACTGAATACCCATCTCGTTATAGAACATCCGATGATCTACTGAGGGCTCCCCTTTTGCAAATCCAACACGAGGTATAATTGCCCATCCAAAAATTAAGGACAGTGCTATTGCAAACACGCACAACATCACCAAAAGCTCGGTAGCAACTTCTCGCCATGCGCGATGAAGCAATCCATAACAAAGACTACTTACTATTAAAAATGCAGCTACAATCCATCCTGAGCGCGAAAAAGTAAGGATGAGACCGATAAGTACGAGAAATATTTCTATTGGTACGATAACTCGTAAAAATTGCTCTTCTTTTGGTGTTATAAAGAAAAGAACAATAAGAGCAAAAAGACCCATCATAAAAAATGCGGCGAGAATATTTGCATGAGGCATAGTCCCGTATGCACGTAAATAATTCACTCCCCCGATTGCCACACGTGCCACACCAGGAGTTGTCGAGCGAATTACCGACTCCCCCAAAAACCACACCCCAGCACTTTGTTGGAGAAGAAATTGCGCAATAGCAAGAATGGACTGAAACACCGCGGAAACACCTATAACGGCACAAAAACCTTGAAACGAAATAATTCCCTCACGAACACAGGTACGAATTCCAAGAGCAAAAAGAATAACAAAACAAAGACGGAAAAATGCATACAGTGAAAAAACAATATCGTGTACTAAAAAAAGAGAAGCTCCCGCACAAAGTGCAATGCCTGCTACCACCCAATCAAACTTCTCATTTTTAAAAAGGGTTTTTTTAAAATAGAAAAGAGAGATGAGAATAAATAATAAAAGAGTGATGTCAGTTGCATAAAGAAAGAATGAGGAAAATTCTCTCGCATATTCAAAAAATTCGGGCCGACCCACCATAAGTAATTTCTTTGTTCCAAAAGGAATCATAAAAAATACTGCATAGGCATAAAAACGAACCCATTGTTGAAGAATGTTTTTTATCATACCCATACTCGTACTATTTCAAATACAAATGCGGCAATAAAAACAAAATAGAGTGGTAATACCACATTTCTTAATCCGTGTTGAGGAAAAGCCCTTCTCCATATCGTGATAACCGCAACCCCTTCGAACGCAAGAAACACTCCTCCTGTAAAACTAATAAGGGAGAGAAAGGTTGTTGAGCTTATGAAAACAAGAACAAGAGGAATAAAAAGAACTATACTCGCGCTTACCCACGACGATACGCCCATATCTTCTTGTAGTGTGTCGCGAGCACTGATACTAATCATAAAATATGAGGTCCATAGGGCCACGATACCAAGCACACCAAGAAGAGAATAAAGAAAGAAAGGAAGAGTGGTAAGAGAGGTAAGCGCTTCAGGAGAAACAAAAGGATTGAGTCGGAGAACTCCCACCACAAAGAAAAAATAAACGGCTGCGGAAATAAGAGTTCCTACTACTATTGCCCACCCAAGAGAAAATGATTTTTTTGCCCGTCGCCACTCCTCTACGATTGATGCAAGCGCAGGGCGACCACTTAAAGAAAAAAGAAGAGGTCCAAAAGGAAAAAGAAAAAGAAACCAATTCAATGGTTGTGCAAGAGGAACTAATATCTCACTCTGCCCCCCGCGCATCACAATAATACCAACAATTAAAAGAATGCTTCCTATACCAAACAAATCCGCCCATCCAAGCAGACGAGAAGGAATAAAGAGCACTACCGAACCAAAAATCCAAAAAAGTAATAGGGCTTGCCACCCTGAAATTCCTATTGCGAGAGATATAAATTGAGGTGCAAGTACAAGATATACGGTAAGTACAAAAAAAAGCTCTAATAATATTACTCCTCCTGCTATCTTTCCAAAGCGTACGCCAAGATACTTTTCTGCAAAATAAGTGAACTGATGCTTCTCCTCGGTTGTTTGTAACACGCGTACATACATAAGATGTATCATGCTGTACACAGCTGCGAAAAGGAAAAGATAGACCACCCCAGAAAGTAGTCCGACATTCTTAAATACATATGGGAGAGAAAAAATGCCCGCGCCGATTATCGTACTCGCGAGCACACTCACTGCAGATAAAAAAGAAAAAATCATTACCTCATCAATCTACCATTTATACTTCATATACTACATCCCCCTCACGTACCTTATCTCCTACTTTGATTCCTACATCCTGGCCTTTTTTCGCAACCACAATAGATTGGTGATTATACTGCATCGATTTTATTTTCTCTTCGAAATCAGTGGTAGCTCCCTTAAAATGAACAAGGTCTCCCACTTTTGCTGGTTTTTTAAATTTCACGATTGCTACATCAATATGATTGAAAAAATGAGTAACCATACCAATAGATTTCATTTTTTTCTCTTTTACTATTACCTTCTTCACTCCCGTTTTTTTGCTGATTTTTTTCTTAGCAACCACTTTCTTTGTTGGTTTTCCTTTTTTCTTTACTACCTTTTTCTTTGTAATTCTTTTTGCTTTCTTCATTTTTTATAAAGAGTGGTTTTTTATTCCGTTTTTTGTTTCGTCTGCCTCAATTACCTCAAGCACCTTATCAACAAGATCCTCGGGATCATTCGAGAATACAACCTTTCCAAATCCACGATGAGATTTTTCAAGAAGTTCTCGCACCATATCTGCGGTTCCTCCCGTTCCCTCAAGCACACCCATGGGTTTATGGTCTTCGAACGCAATGGTAAATTCGTTTAATGTCCCGACGCGACCACAAATAGTAATTACCGCATCAGAAGAGCGCGTAAGAAGGAGGTTGCGTCCCGCATAATCAAACCCAGTATAAATAATGAGGTCGTGATAATCGGTAGGAAGTTGATAACTTTTAATATGCGAGAGACGTGAGGCTGCAGGAGAAAGTCCGATCACAATACCTCCTGCAAGTTTTGCTCCTTTCGCGGACCAATAAGGAATTCCTGTGGTAGCCCCCGTCACTAATACAAGTCCCCGCTTTGCGATTGCAGCACCGATTGCTTCTGCTTTTTCAAATGAATCTTTTGCGCAGTGTCCTGTTTCTGCGGCTCCCGATACACATATCTTATAACGTAGTGTGTGAATGTGTGCTCCTTGATCAACAACAATTGGTTCTTTTTTTCTTGGCATATGATTAATTTAATTATAACATCACTGAACTCTCCGCCACAGGAACTTCTGCGTTTACTGCAAGTGTGTCGCGAATTTTTTCAGCGAGCGCATTCGCACTCTCCAGCTCACCCTGTACCACAAAGATCTTCTTTACGTGCTCTTTCATGGGTTCCACCCAACGAAGAAGTTGTGGTTGGTCTGCGTGTGCAGAATATCCACCAATAGCACGCACCTTACAATGAACGGCGACGTCCTCACCTAACACCCTTACTATTTTTGCACCATCTAAGATTTGTCGTCCTAATGAGCCTACCGCCTGATATCCCACAAAAAGGATGGTGCTTTTTGGATCAGATAAATAACGCTGCTCATGATGCATAATGCGACCACCTTGAGACATACCAGAGCCCGCGATAATCACTTTTGGTACTGGAACCTCATTAATTTCTTTTGATTGCTCAACACTCAACGTCATATGAAGTCCTGGGAAATTAAAGATAGCATCTCCTTTTCTACTCAAATCAATTGCTTCCTTACTAAAATACATTGGGTTGCTCGAATACTTCTGATATGCGGCAGTTAATTTAATCGCGAGCGGACTATCAATAAAGATAGGAACCTTAGGAATGCGTCCGTGTTCTACAAGCTCATTAAGCTCAAACAACATCTCTTGAGTTCGTTCGAGTGCGAACGCGGGAATCATTACCACGCCACGACTCTTCACGGTTTCTTCAATAAGGTCTTCAAGAATTTCTTTTCTCGAATCAAGATTTTCGTGAATGCGGTCGCCATAGGTTGATTCAACAAGTGCATAATCAACGTTAGAAATATATTCAGTAGGACGAATAAAAGGTGATGGCACATTACCAAGATCACCCGAGAATACAATTTTCTTTCCTTCTGCGCTTACTACTACCGACGCAGAACCAAGCACGTGTCCCGCATCATAAAGCTCAATTACAAAAGGCCCTATCTCTACTTTGTGATGGTATGAGATTCCTTCCCATAACTTCATTGTCTCCTCAATATCTTTTAAATCGTAAATTGGTTCTTTCTTTTTCCTTGCTGCTTCTTCGCGCATAATATGCTCCGTATCTACAAGAAGAGCCTCAGCAAAATCTCTCGAAGGGTCGGACGAGATAATGCGTCCTTGAAACCCGTGTTTGTGCAATTGAGGGAGGCGCCCGATATGATCAATATGCGCGTGAGTTATAAACACTGCAGCTACCGACTTTGGCTCGTACGCAAATGGCTTAAAATTAGAAAGTTCACAAAATGAGGTTCCTTGAAAAAGACCGCAATCAATAAGAATTCTCGTTGTGCCTGACTCTAGAAGATAATTAGAACCCGTCACCGTTCCCGCACCACCATAAAATGTAAGCTTCATATAAAGGTATTATACTTCTCTTTTCTTTAAGAGAAAATACGTGCCCTTACTAGCTTCTTGTCTCGCAAAGAACCGTCTCTACCACCTCTCGCTCATTCCAGGGGGATTTTTTTCCTTCCGCCTCGTGAATCCACGACTCACTTCCCTTCCCTGTCATTACTACTACATCTCCTTTCTGTGCGAGAGTAATTGCTTTTGTAATTGCGTTGCGCCGATCAACTACTTCAAAAAGTCGCGCGGGCGAAAATGGAGTGCTTAGAACTCCTTTTTTTATTTCTTGCATTATCTCTTGAGGAAGTTCGTCATAGGGATCCTCATTCGTAAGTACAATGTACGTGCATAATTCTCCTGCCACCTTCCCCATTTCTGGGCGTTTCCATTTATCACGCCCCCCACCTGCGGAACCTAGCACCGCGATAAGAGACCCCTCATGAGGACGTGCAAGAAAATCGCGCTTCAGCGTGGAATACACTTTACGCAACGAATCAGGAGTGTGCGCATAATCAACAATAACCGTAAATGGTTTTCGTTGAATGACCTCAAGACGCCCAGAAACTCCTTCAAATCCCACAAGCGCTTTTTCTATTACGTCCCAACTAATTTTTTGAGCATGCGCGAAAGCAACTGCCGCTGCAGCATTTTCAAGATTAAACTCTGCGAGAAGCCACTCCCCCAAGGTGGCGCGTATTTTTTCTAAACGAAGGTCGAAGTGGGTTGCAAGCTCTTCTCTTAAAAATCGCTCTCCACTAAAACGAATAATAGAATTTCCATAATTATGTTTTACACTCTCTTCAAAATACCTCGATGATGCGTCTGATTCGTTTACCAAAAAAAGTCTTTCTTTTTTCGGCGAGCGCGCCACATACTCAAAAAAAGAAACTTTTGCGGCGCGATATGCCTCAAATGAGCCATGTGATTCGATGTGTTCTGGCGCAAGATTTAAAAATACTGCCGTATTCCAATCAATAAATGCGTGCCGATGTTGAAGCACGCCTTGTGAGGTGACTTCTATAAAAGCATATGTACACCTTGCTCGTACTGCCTCGCGTAAAAACTTCTGTATCGCGAAGCGCCCAGGCATAGTATTCCCCGTCATATTCTTTTCTCTTTTTGCACCAACCTTCCTTATGATTGATGAAAGCACTGCGGTCCGCTCGCCTGCCGCATCAAAAACCGCCCCCATAAGCTCAACGGTAGTCGATTTCCCTTTTGTACCGGTAACTCCCACTACATGAATACGTTTACTTGGAAAACCATAAATAATATTTCCCACAAACGCGAAGAACCAGTGATAAAAAGAGTTTGTGTTCATATATTAAGCAGTACGACCCAATTCACGAAGCGCGTCACGTAACCGCTCTTCAAGGGTTTCTTTTTTTTCTCCTTTTTGAAGTACTACACGTACTGCGTGTCGCACATACCCAAGCCCCACAAGAATTTCTTCAATCTCACGATTCATATCCATCTCTTTTGTAGTTGCGTGGGATCCTGAAAGTTTTATTTTATTTTGTAATTCAAGCACAATGCGTTCCGCAGTCTTCTTCCCAATACCTGACGCATGAGTAAGCACATCGATCCTCTTCTCAAGAATTGCCGCCATAATGTTTGGCACTTTATCAATTTCCAATACTCCCAGTGCGGTTTTAGGACCAACTCCCCCTACGGTATTTAACATCTCAAAAAAAGTAAGTTCTTCTTCATTCACAAATGCAAAAAGCTCCATTTGTTCATCGCGAATATAAAGTCTACAAAATACCCTCACCTCCTCTCCCACAGGTGGCAATTGAGAAAGTGCGCGTGAATGAGTAAGTGCCTTCATGCCAATACCCCCGCATTCAATCACAAATGAATTTTCCTTCTTTTCAGTAATCGTCCCTTTCAAGCTATAGAGCATATAGAATCATTATAATGTGTCTTGGATTCTTTTTGGAATAGGGTAGGTTTCTATTGACTTTAGAGCCATAATCCGCTTTAATGCACACATGCCGAAAACAGCATCAGCAAAAAAAGCGCTCCGTCAAAGTGTAAAAAGGAGAGTCATAAACATAGAACGAGAAAAGAAACTCAAGGAAACGGTAAAGAAATTCAAAAAAATTATCATTGCCGGAAAGAAGGAGGAAGCACAGGCCTTTCTTAAAGATGCATACAAAACAATCGACAAGATGGCAAAAGTAAAACTCATCAAAAAAGGAAAAGCGGACAGAATGAAATCACGTCTCGCAAAAAAATTAAAGTAATTTTCAATTCTATTCAAAATAAAAAATCCCCACCACACGGCGGGGATTTTTTATGAGAGAATAAATTCAAGAAGAATTTCTTCGTACTCTGCGTTTCCGCTTTTCACACGAAGGTCGTACTCTGCAAAACGCACCGCATCACTCCCCCGTACCTGATAGGCGAGTGAATTAAAAAGATATCCAGGCGCCTCTTTTTGCAACAACATCATTTCAAGAATTTTTATCTTTTTCCCTTTTTCTTTCTCCTGCATAAGTTCGCGCGCTATCTGAAAAACTTCCTCTCGAGAATTCCACGAAAGAGATGACCGAAGACTCGCAAGAGAAAGAGGTGAGGTGAATTTTGCACATGAAAGTTTTTCTAACTCTTGTATTCCGCGCCACGTTGAATCGGGGTGTGCCTCCAAATAGTGTAAAAATAATTTCAGTGCATCAGGAGTAAATTGGATGCCACGCGTCTCTGCCTCTTTTTTTATAAACGTTTCGAGACGCGCCCCAAGAACTTCTCCATACTCGTAGGATTTTACAGGGTCATGTAAAAGAAAATCGAAAAGTTTCTTTGGTTTTTTCGCATCAGTAAGAATCAAAATCGGTTGAGGAAGCGCGGCGTATTCTTTAAGAACTTTTATCCATGCTCGCTCCCCTTTCTCATCGACTGAGGCGTTATTACGAACTATTAATGTTTTTGATTTTTCTGTGGACGCAAAAAGAGACGGTTGATGTAAAAAATCAACTGCTTCGGACCATGCTTCTTCCGACTCTTCAAAATCAAATTGACGCACATCAACCCTCCCCTTCTCCTTGTTTACACGAAGAAGTTCTTGAAGTTTGCTGTTCTTTCTATAATTATCACTTCCGTAAAGATACACAATCATATAGTTGTTATTATATCCGCGCTCCACAAATACGCCTAGCACATATTTATTGAGGCGTACGTTAAAAAGCGCTACACTTATAGAAATGATCGACTCCAAGTCTCTTGATGAACAACTCTCAAAAGAACATCATCGTGCCGAAGAAGCCGACGCTGAGCGTCGCGCCACACGCCTCGGTTTTCCTTATCTCAATCTTGTCTCAGTAAAAGTGCCAACAGAAATAAGGGCGATGCAACTCGTAAAAGAGGAGGTGGCCCGCAAAGCGAGAGTGGTGCCTCTTCAGCTTGTGCGTACCAAGCTTCTTATTGCTACATTTGATCCAACTCTTTCTGATGCTGCGGCAGTTATTGAAGAACTAAAAAAGAAATTTGAAGTTAATGTGGTGGTGGTTTCATTTACAAGCCTCCTGCATGGATGGGGTTATTATCGCTACGTACACGATGAAGCAAAAGAAATAAGTGGCAAGGTTGATATCGATGAAGAACGACTTCGCGACCTTCTTGATCGCATGAAAACGCTCAAAGATATTGAGCACGAAATTGAACAATTCAAAAGTCCTCGCACATCCCAATTACTTGAGATTATTTTGAGTGGTTCGATGGGTCTTCGCGCCTCCGATATTCATATGGAACCCACCGAAGAAATTGGTATTCTTCGATATCGTATTGATGGACTTCTCCATACTGCCTATGAACATCTCCCCCCACAAACGTATCGTTCGATTGTGATGCGTATTAAACTTCTCTCTAATTTAAAATTAAATGTAGTAACCGAACCACAAGATGGGCGCTTTACCATTCGTCTTCATGATCGCGATATTGAAATTCGTACTTCTATCATTCCGTCTGAATATGGGGAAACAATTGTAATGCGTCTTCTTGATCCTCTTGCACTTAAAGTAAATCTTGAAGAATTAGGCTGGCGCAAAGACGACCTCGCCATTGTGCGTCGTGAAATTGAAAAACCAAATGGTCTGATTTTAAACACGGGTCCTACTGGCTCTGGAAAGACAACGACGCTTTATGCATTTCTTAAAAATATCGTTTCTTCTGAAATAAAAGTAATCACCGTAGAAGACCCTGTGGAATACCACATAGAAGGTATCTCGCAGACGCAGGTGAATTCAAATGCGAACTACACCTTTGCAAGCGGCCTTCGTTCTATCTTACGGCAAGACCCCGACGTCATTCTTATTGGTGAAATACGCGATAAAGAAACTGCGGAGATTGCCTTGAATGCTGCGCTTACTGGCCATCTCGTTTTTTCTACGCTTCATACCAATGATGCGGTAGGGGCTATCCCGCGTCTTCTTGATCTCGGTGCAAAACAAAATATTATGGGTCCTGCGCTTAGTCTTGTGATCGCACAACGTTTAGTGCGCGTCCTCTGCCCTCACTGCAAAATAGAAAAACCGCTTTCTGCAGCGGTTATTGAAAAAGCAAAATTATTTATTACTCATCTTCCTTCGCGTGTGGACAAAACTCCTTATACGCGGTTCACTTCATTCGAACCAAAGGGTTGCGAAAAGTGTGGTAACTTTGGCTATCGCGGACGTACTTCACTTTTTGAATTATTTATTATTGATCCAATCGTTGAAGAAGCAATTTATAAAAATCCTACTGGAATTGAACTTATCAACTTGGCAAAAAATCAAGGAATGGTTACAATGCAAGAAGATGGAACACTAAAAGTGTTTCTTGGTATCACGAGTATTGATGAGGTAGAGAGAACAACCGGACGAGTGGAGTGGCTCCACGAGGGAGAATAAATACCAAGTCTTTGTTTCATCTTCTCTCGGACGAAATAGAAATAGGGAGTTTCTCTTTCGCTCCTCACTTGCTGAAATAAAAAAATCCCGAACTTGAATCTGTGGGCAGTGCGCCGTTAGGCATTTTAAAACCTTTTTTAAATTTAGCTTAAAAAAGGGACGAATATTTCCGAGGAGTAATCCAGCCGGA
>JBAYJE010000013.1:0-17299 GCA_041665265.1 Minisyncoccota bacterium
AATTTGAAATTTAGAATTTGAAATTAATTTGCCTTTCCCTACATATTCTTCTTTTACACCTCCCGCGATAGATGCGGCGTACGTTGCATACTTTGCTCCATCAATACTATAAAGAGGGTCGATTGCGGTTACAGTTAATTTGCCTACATTTCCAATGTTACCCCCATTCATCGAAATATTATTTGTGAGCATGTTCAAGCTTCCACCAAAAGTAACTGCCCCATTTACATGAAGCACGCTTGCGGGGGTAGTAGTACCGATGCCGACATAACCATTAGAACCTATTGTCATTCTTATATTAGTTGGATTTACAATTCCTCCGGTGAAAAAAGATATATCACCACTTGCATTACTATTTTTAATATAAAGATGTGACTGATTTGTATACAAATACCCACTTCCAGCCCAATCAATATTTGTATATCCTGATCCAATTGAACCGAGAGTTGTTGTTAATCCAGTATTATTTTCCCAATGAGTTTCACTATACCCACCCGTACTTGCATCATTAGATTTAAATCGACTATTAAAGCCGTTCCCAATAACATCCAACATTGCTCCCGCTGCTCCAGAACCTCCGATAACTACATTACCCGCGGTCTTTAGAGATGCGGCCGCACTTGGATCTAAGAAATAGAGTTGGTTGTTTTTATCATAAAAAGAAACCGCGTTTAAATTTCCCAAATTATCAGTATAAAAATTTCCTGAATCAGAACCAAAATCACCAAAAACCTGTAACTTACGATTAGGAGTCGAGGTACCCACACCCACATTACTTCCTGATGAGTTATAAAGATTTGAACCAACAAGCGTCCAATAGCCCACCGCAGCACCGCTTCCTCCAGCTACAGAACTATCCACATATCCCCTTGTCGCAGCATCCGTTGCAACAAGCGGAGTCCCAAGCCTTTGAATGCGGCCAGTTGCCATATCAGCAGAAACCGCACTAATTGGATTCACGGTAATACGCGCAGTAGAAGTCGGAACCGATGTTCCAAAACCAATAGTGCCATCATAACTAATTCTCATCTTCTCAGTTGGGGTTGAAGTCGACGTTGAATCAGGAACAGTTTGAAATATAATTGCGCTTCCTGTATTTGTTACCGAATCATCAGTGAGCACCGTTGCAATTCTCCCCAAGGTCCTCACTGTGCCGTTTGAATATGTTCTCCCTCTAAACGCTATGCCTTGTCCAAACCCATTGTATGGTTGAGCTGCGGTATTTGCTGTTTCTAGCGTAAGGGCATCGATAATTGTCGTCCTTCCAGGAGCTGTGCCATCTGATGAAAAATCATAACTATGCAAACGAGAAACTGGACTTACAGTACCTACGCCCACCTTCCAAGTTGTAGAAGATGCGTAAAGATTCGAACCAGAAAGAAGCCAGACACCCGATGCGCCAGTTGAAACTGAATCCACATATCCGCGTGTCGCTGCATCGGTTGCAGCAATTGGAGTGCCGAGGTTTATGATACGCCCCGTTCCCATATTAGAAGCAATACCACTAAGAGAACCTACCGTAAGTTCGGCAGTAACCGCAGGAGTTGTAGTTCCCACACCAACACTACCACCAGGATTAAAAGTGATATTTCCACTTCCTGTCGATGTAAAATTAAGTGCTGTCGCTGATTGTGTTGCAGTTGTATACGTAGAAGATGTATTTATAAAAAGGAGTGGGCGCCACATCGCAATATTATTTGCGGTTCCATATATATTTAAATTACCATCACCATTTGTCACCCTATCCAACGGAGATACATCAAATGCCCATCCAGCGGAAGTACCACTCCAATAAAGCCCTTCTCCAGGTCCTGGATCACTTATTCCAATCGCATTAAAATTGATGGTTTGTGAGTTATTGAAATTGACTGTTGCAGGATATGCAGCAAAAATCACATTACCATCGCTATCCACTGAAAATACCTGCGCATTTGCAGAATCATTCACCAAAAATTCATCGGCTCCTGCCGCATCAGAAAGATTTACCGTAAGACGCTTCATGGGAGTTGAAGTGCCAATACCTACATTACCATTACTCAAAATTCTCATCTTCTCCGTGAAAGTTGCTAAACCACTTGCACCAGAAGGTGTTGTACCAAACGCAATGTACTGATTAGATGCCGTATTCGAGTTGCTTATTTGCACAGCACCGCCAGTACCCTGGTTAACATTATCCCCTCTTATAACTCCAACAGAGCCATCACCATTCGGATTAGTACCACCAGCAACAAGAATATCTCCACCTACTTGAAACTTACTAGATAATGCCGTTACCCCGACACCCACATTGCCACCATTGGTAATCAATAAGTGTGGTATATAAGTATTTGCGTCTACATTTGTGGTATTTCCCTGTATAGCAACACCCCCGGACATGCTCGTAAACATAACACCAAAAGTGTTCCCACTAGGAACTGCAGTTGCGCTCCTCAGATATAAAGATGGAGCCATAGTCGAAATAGAATTAACACTATGTCTTCCTTCATCTCTTCCTTGTCCAATCACTTCCAATTTCACACCTGGTGTTGTTGTCCCGATGCCGACGTTTGTACCATTATCATAAATAAGCGAATCGCCAATTGTATTTGCGGTTGCAAATTTTGGAACATAATTTGGAGTTCCATTAATTCCCGTAGTAACTGACGAGTCAACATAACTCCTTGTTGCGGCATCTGTTGCCGATACAGGAGCTCCAAGATTCTGAATACGGCCAGTATTCATATCTGCAGAAACGCCGCTTATAGGAGCTACCGTAAGATGCGCGGTCGTTACAGGAGTAGTAGTACCAATACCCACATTGCCGGCATTGTCTATTCTCATTGCTTCTGTCGAACTTGGAGAAAAAGCTATGTATCCGCCAGTGGCTCCGAAAGCACCAGATATTACCGCGGTACTTATTGTTAATCCAAAATTTGATGTATTTGATCTCCTCAATTCCAGAGAATTTGTGGATAAATATAATCCAGCTAAAGCACTTGGCGTGAGCGTTGCTCCAATAGCTCTCACTCCCTCAGCTTCCATTACCGATAATTTTACATCTGGCGTGGCAGTACCAATACCCACATCATATGCGGTACTACTCGCATACAAATTCGAACCTGAAAGTGTCCAATATCCCACCGTAGAACCAGAACCACCACCCACTACGCTATCAACATAACTCTTAGTTGATGCATCAGTGGCGTTTATCGGAGCGCCAAGATTCTGAATACGGCCAGTACCCATATCAGCAGAAACTGAACTCGTTGGACTTACTGTGAGGCGCGCAGTAACTACGGGACTGGCGGTACCAATACCAACAACACCACCCCCCACCGTAACTAAATGTAAATTAGGAGAAGCATTTGGATTGCTTATCAATACATTGCCTGCTGTGTTTTTTTGAGTATATCCTCCCCCTGGAGCAATCGTAATAGCATCAAACGCATTAGAGGCATCTCTTATAACAAAGCTTCCCCCTCCACTAATACCAGTTTCCCAGTAATTTGCATGCCCTGTTTGTCTATAACGGGCTCTTGGATCGGAAGCAGACTGAATTTCAAGCTTAGTTACTGGATTAACTGTTCCGATACCTACATTGCCAGCATTTGCATTATAAATAGCGGTACTTGAAGCAGTCCATAAGTTACCACCTGCCGCCGCAGTTGTTTGCGTTGAACCATCAGGAAAACGGAATCCTCCCGTTGAAGAATAAATAGTACCCGCCACAGTCAAGGGGTATGCGGGAGTAGTAGTAGCAATACCAACATTGCCATTATTTAAAATTACAAATTTTCCCATAACCGAATCAACTCGAAACTCATATGCATTTGCATCAAAAATAAGGGCTTGGTTACCAATTCCGCCAACATTAGTAAGTTGCATAAAAGCACTTTGATATGCGTCTCTCGACAAACCAAATATACCGCCTCCCCCAACTTCAAGCTTATACGTTGGGGTCGACGTACCAATACCGACGTTGCCAGAAGTGTTTATAACAAAATTTGGTGTATTACTTAAAGCGGTAGAAATACCAAATCCGGCAGCTGCAATACCAGGTCTTAAAAGTAGTGAACCATTACTACTATTTACCAAATTTGAAATCGTAAAATTCCAAGAATTTGTTTGTGAAGCGTGGTTATAGCGCTGGATACTAAATTGCGCGTTTCCAGCACCACCGTTTTCAGCAACCGTTAGTGGATATGATGGGGTTGTAGTCCCAATACCAACGTTGCCTGCTACATAAAGTCCGCTTGAAGGAAGTCCGGTGCTTGTAGCAGTACCAATACCCAATGCGCCGTTAATTGCATAATTACCCGAAGCAAACGTTGAACCCGAAATAAAATCAATTGGATCAATAGAAGTAAGGTTCACACCAGAACCCATAAATGTGCCCCCAAACGATGCCTTAATATTTCCCGCTACTTCAAAGCGCTCTGTAGGATAAAAATAATTATCTGCATTACCAATCACCCCCACATTACCAAACTGGTTAATGGTCATAATTGCTTTTCCTTGATATGTGCCCGATTCTCGATACAACTGAAGTGTCCCATCATTCTTAGAAGACCAAATATAGGTCATTCCATTTGCTGAAAGATTCTTAATAGAAACACCCGGATTTGTGGTAGATGCAATAGTAAAAATGTAGCCATGTTTTAAACTACTACTTGCGTTTGCCGAATCGAAGTCATTTATTGGGGTAGGAGAAGCAGTACCAAAACCAACGTTATTATTTGCATCAACGGTAAAAAGTCCACCTCCTGAACCTGGGGCAACAGAAGGTCCGTAAAATGCGAAGGTTTGAGACACAAACCCAGCAAGTGCAAACACTGTAATAACTATTGAAGCTGAGAATCTTATTTTCGTAGCTTGCATTGTTTAAAATTTCAAATTCACACTTTTTACTCCGGAAGTACAATTAACATTCCCTCAATTTTCTTTCCTTGGGGGCAGAAATCTCTACATTCAAAACGAAAGGTTCCGGTCGCACCAGAACGAAAACTGCTTGTTTTCTTTTCACCCGAAAAAGCAGAAAGATATACTCCCAAATCAGGAACAAAGAAATCAAAATTGCCTCCTTTTGAGAAGAAAGTAAGTTCAACAACATTTCCTTTCACAATGGTAAGTACCGAAGGTTCATACCCGCTTTCCGAGGCAGTAAGTTCAAATATTCCCAAACTTCCTTGATTTTCTCCCTTCTTCCCTACTACAGGAGCCTCATATTTTGGTTTCGTTTCAACCGCATCTTTTGGAATTTCTGAAGTAAATGTAGAAGTACTTACGGGAGAAAAAACGTCTTTAATAGTCGTTGATGCCACTACTGTACTTGGTTCATTTTGCTTCGTATTCTTTTTTGAATTAATACCAAAAATAGAAACAAGTGCCACAAATAACACAAGCCCGGCAAGAATCAAAATCTGCTTTCTTGTCATAGATTTATTATACCAGACGAACAATGGCAAGATATCAAATAGTTGACCGAGGCTACTTAAAGTGGTTAAATGCGATTAGTCATTTTCATCTTATATGGAGGTTTTATGGAACTCGGTCTTCTGTTTGTATACGGAATCTTCTACTTCCTGATTATTACAGGAAGCAAATTTGGAAAAACGCGGGTGGCACTTTCTTCTGATGCATTTTTAAAAGAATTGTTCTCATATGCAACTCCAAAATTTGCCGTCGCACTTGTTGCGTGTGGTATTGGATATCTCGCTAATTACGCCACCTTGGATGCCACTATAAAAACCGCGGCTATCGCTGCCTCATTCTTCATAGTATTTCTCTTGTGGGCTCATCTCTCATGGCGCGCCAATCGTCGATTGCGTCCAAAGATATAATATCTTCCCGCTCCTAACTTTAGGAGCGGTATTTTTTTATTACTCAAATGGCTATAATGGATTTATGAAGATTTGGAAATTTATTTTTTGGATTACTATCAGTATTACTATTCTCCTCGCGCTTTCGGCAATCTTTTTAACTCCACGCGCAGGTGCTGCCACTAATATTAATTCAACAACTGCAGAACATTTTGCATGGGACGATGTATATGGTTGGTGGGATTTTTATTCCACTAATTCTGTAGTCGTGCAAGGTGCACAACTTACTGGATATGCGAGCTCTTCTGCGGGAATAATTTCCTTTGATTGTGCAACAAGTCCCTCAGGAAATATCTGTGGCACCTCAAATTATGGTATCTGTTACGGCCCAAGCTCACACGGTGTTGATGGTATATGCCCCAATGGCGATGCAGGAGATTCTGGCGGAAAATTTACTGGCTATGCGTGGAACGATATAATTGGTTGGATTAGCTTCAATTGTGACCAAACAGATCACGGAGGGGCAAATCAATGCGCAGACCATGGTGGATCCGACTATTGGGTTATCTTGAGTGGTGGGGATTTTACAGGCTATGCATGGAATGACATTGTAGGGTGGATAAGCTTCAATTGTTCGAACAATGTAAGCTGCGGAACTTACGACTATAAAGTAGCAACATCATATATTCCCACCTCTACTGTTGCCACGGTAATCTCGGACATTATTGATACACAAGTTGTAGATGGTGCGACTCTCAATAGTCTCACGTGGAAGGGCGCGCTCAATGTAAATGGAAAAATAGGAGCTACTTATGTGGATTTTCAAATTGCGGTTTCTAACGCATCTTCTGGACCTTGGAATTTTATTGGCCCAAGTGGTACAAGTGCTGATTATTATGCCGCTTCCTGTGCCGCGAACTACCGAGGAGGTGTGGGTAACGGAGCACTAGTAGATACTCCTATTTGTATTGACCCCACACAAGTTATTAATATGCGTTATATCAAATATCTTGTACGACTTCGTAGTAACTTAATTCAAAATGACACTCCCCGCGTAGATGATGTTATTTTAAATTGGTCAAAGTAGAATTACGAATAAAGAATTATGAATAGTAGATTAAAAAGAGAAAAGAACAAAGATTTTAAATGAGACTACTCAATACATTATCAGGGAAAAAAGAAGAAGTAATGAAACCGGAAGGACGGCCACTCAATTTTTTTGTATGTGGTCCTACGGTCTATGACTATGCTCATATTGGACACGCGCGAACCTATATCGCGTTTGATCTCCTTGTGCGATATCTTCGCGCGAGTGGTTTTAATGTTTTTTATCTTCAAAATATTACTGATGTAGACGATAGGATAATTGTACGTGCAAAAGAACGTAGCATCACACCCCAAACACTTGCGGAAGAATTCGAAACCGCTCACAAAGAAGATATGACGAGTATTGGTATCACCTCAGCCTCCGCATTTGCGCGTGCAAGTGATTACATTCCTGATATTGTTCGCCAAGTTGAAGCACTCATTACAAAAGGAAATGCGTATAAAATCGAACACGATGGATTCTATTTTGATATTAGTACCTTCCCCGATTACGGAAAACTTTCAAAACGTACCGTGGCTCAAGCAGAAGATGCGGTTACTCGCATTGATGAAGGAGTGCAAAAAAGAAATCGCGGAGATTTTGCTCTCTGGAAGTTTGTGGTGGTTCCTACCAATACATCAGAAAAACAATTCACACTCGTAGATGGTGAGCCCGCATGGAACACTTCGCTCGGATGGGGAAGACCAGGATGGCACATTGAAGATACCGCCATTACCGAACACTTCTTTGGTCCACAATATGACATCCATGGGGGCGCCGAAGATTTAAAATTTCCTCATCACGAAGCGGAGATTGCACAACAAGAAGCGGCATCAGGCAAAAAACCATTTGTTCGTATTTGGCTTCATACAGGATTTGTACGTGTGGGTGGAGAAAAAATGTCAAAGAGCCTTGGTAATTTTCTTACCATTCGCGACTTCCTAAAAAAAAATACCGTAGAAACGCTTCGCTGGCTCGTCGCCTCTCATCATTACCGCTCCCCTATTAATTACACCGACGAAACACTTACTGCTGCTACTCGCTCACTCGATACGCTGTATGAATTTTTAGATAAACTTTCTTTTATCGAGGGATTGAATAGTAAAAATAATTCTGTTTCTTATGAAAAAATTGAAGGGCTTATTATGGACACAAAAGCTAAGGTTACTGCCGCACTTGAAGACGACTTCAACACCCCAGAAGCAATTGGTGTACTTTTTAATTTTTTAAACGAGATTAAGCCGAAGCTATGGATGCTCGAACAAAAGGCAGCAAAAGAGGCAATGACTCCACTTCTCGATGTTCTATCTCTCTTTGGTATTGAATACACTCACAACCTTATTCCTTCAGAAATAATCGCATTTGCCGAGGAACGAGAGTTATACAGAGTTAATAAACAGTTTGCAAACGCTGATGACTTGCGAAAGAAAATATCTGCATTAGGATACAGTGTAGACGACACACCACTCGGTCCTTTCGTACGGAAAATGCCGACCGAACGAAGGTGAAGGAGGTACTGTGCGCAGTAGTGCACATGTGCAAGACTACATAATCAGTCGCGTGTCGCACACTCGGACTATGCAAACAAGAAAACCAACCCTTCGCCTTCCTCCTCAAGACCTCGATGCTGAAATGTCAGTATTGGGTGCATTGATGCTTGATAAAAATTCGGTGATTCACGTCACTGACATTCTCACCCCTAATGATTTCTATCATCCGGGGCATCAAAAAATATATGAGGCAATATTAGACCTCTTTGAACATAGCGAGCCTATCGATATCTTGAGCGTCTCGCACAAGATGAAAAATAGAAAAACCTTCAAAGATATCGGGGGTACTGATTATCTTACCGAACTCGTTTCACGTGTTCCTACTTCTGCACACGTCGAACATTATGCGAACATTGTAAAAGAAAAACATGTGCGTCGCGAACTTGTTGATGCATCTTCTAACATTAATGAGCAGGCACTCGACCATGCGGACTTTGAAACGCTTCTTGATGAAGTAGAACAACGCATTTTTAGTATTTCTCAACGCTCCCGCCCGCAAAAATTTGCACATATTAAAGAGGGTCTCCCTGAGGCCTACGAGCGTCTCGAAAAACTTCATCAGGGAGAACATGGTTCACTCCGTGGCGTACAAACATTTTTCACAAAACTCGATAATATTCTTTCTGGCCTTCAGCGTTCTGACCTTATTCTTCTCGGTGCGCGACCTTCCACTGGTAAAACATCTCTCGCGCTTGATATTGCGCGCCAGGTAGCCATGGGTGGTAAATCGGTTGGTGTTTTTTCTATCGAAATGTCTCGTGACCAGATTATTGATCGTTTTATTGCGAGTCAGGCACAAATTCCTCTTTGGCGATTACGTAGCGGACGCTTGAGTGGAGAACTTGAATTTGCACTTGTACAGCAAGCACTCGATGAACTTTCAAAAGCATCTATTTATATTGATGATAGCTCATCCCCTAGTGTGCTTCAGATGCGCTCTATTGCGCGTCGCCTACAACTCGAACAAGGACTCGATCTTGTGATTGTAGACTACATTCAACTCATTAAACCGCGTACGAATAGCGACAATCTTGTACAACAAGTGAGTGAAACCTCACGTGGTCTTAAGGCTCTCGCGCGCGAATTAAACGTTCCCGTACTTGCACTCTCTCAACTTTCTCGTGATGTAGAAAAACGTGATGTGAAAATTCCTCGTCTTTCAGACCTTCGCGAGTCTGGCAGCTTGGAGCAAGACGCCGATGTGGTGCTCTTTCTTTATCGCGAAGAACGAGAACTTAATGATTTGCCTACCGACCAACAAAATCTTGTAAAAGTTATTATTGCAAAACATCGCAATGGCCCCACAGGCGCCATCGACCTTATGTTTGATGCAGAAAAAGCGAGCTTCAAAAATGTCGACATTGCACACGTTGCTGAAGAATAATTATGCTTCCTCAACCCATTCAGCAATTTGTTCGTGTATTCTCTCGCCTTCCCCTTCTCGGGCCCCGTCTCGCCACACGACTTGCGCTTCATCTTATTAGTCTCGATCGCGCTTCATTTCAAGAATTAAAAAATGCGCTTATTCAACTCGAAGCACTTGATAGGTGCCCTCGCTGTTTTTTCCTTAAAAACGAGAACGCAAAACTATGTGACATATGTGCCGACCCACGACGCAATCCACGCATTATTGCAATTGTAGAAAAAGAGACAGATATTATGTCACTTGAAAAAACACACAAATTCTCAGGACACTATTTAATACTTGGAGAACTTCCAGAAAAGGGGGTTTTAGAAAATATTCAAAAATCTCGTCTTCAACATCTTCACGCGCGCATTACCCAAGAACTCAATGGAATGACCGATGAGATTATCGTGGCTTTAAATCCAAACTCATTCGGCGATTTTGTAGCAGGTATTATTAATGAGGAATTTAAAACGGGTGCGAAAAAAATAACTCGACTTGGGAGAGGAATCCCCACAGGTGGCGAGATAGAATTTGCAGACGAGGAGACGTTGGGTTCAGCATTAGAAAGAAGAATATAATATAACCAATAATAAAAATCCGCCTTTGAAAGACGGATTTTTTGCTTATTAGATTGAAACTATTTCTACCTCAGTAAGATGCTGTTTGTGCCCCTTCTTTCTCCTTGTGCGAGCTTTCGAGCTATATTTAAAGGTGATTTTCTTCTCATCGCGCACCTGAGCAAGTATCTTTCCTTCGACAGATGCTGCTTTTACAAAAGGGGTTCCGATCACTACTTCGCCCTTATTTTCGGTAAGTAATACCTTATCAAATACGATTTTGTCGTCTTTTACTCCCTCAAGTTTCTCTATTTTTAATTTTGTTCCTGCGGTCACTTTATACTGCTTGCCGCCGGTTTTAATAATTGCGAATGACATACCGCTCCAGAATACCCTGAATCCTAAAAAAGTTCAAGCCCTCCTTGTGATATCAATCCCCTATACGTCTCCCCGCTTCTCAAAATATTGAGAAATAAAAACCCCGCCTTACGACGGGATTTTTACTCAAAGATATACGTTAATTACTCAACGTGCTCCTTAAGTTTCGACAAGAGCGAAGATGCTTGATCCTTGCCGCCAAGTCCAAATGCGATGCCACCTGCAATTGCAAGCATAGCTACGAATCCGGTCACGAGTGACTGAATAATCACCACCGCGATGCCAAGCTGAGTAAGTGTTGTGAAAAATCCGAAGATTATCACTGACCACCATGTAAGCGTACTTAAAAAGTTTGCTGCATGAAGGCGTGCACTTTTTACTGATGCTCGCACAAGCTTTCTTAAGAAATTTGCAATTACCACGCTTGAAAGCATGATAAGTACCGCAACGATTACGTTCGGGATATACATGAGCGTATCGCGAAGGAAATTTGAAAGTGAGTAGAAACCAAGAATATCGGTTGCTGCGAGGAGGAAAACCACCACGAGGAACCAATACACGATTTTTCCAAAAAACTTTCCACTATTAATAGAAAGTCCTGCCCGTTCAAAATACTCCTTCAATCCGAGACTTGAGAGCGCTTTATCGAGCTTCACAAGACCCACCACACGCTCTACGAGTGCGCCAAGACCACCTGCCACAATAAGACCGATGAGCAACACAATGAGTGCGCCCAATACATTTGCGAGTACCGCGATGCTTCCACCCCATAAACTCTGTAATGAGGTCATAATAACTGATGTCCAATCTTGAATTACCATAATTGTTTATTATTGCTTTACTTTATCTATCTGCTGTCGACCTTTTTACATTCCAATAGTATTATACCATAGCACCTGATACGCACATGAAATATAAAACAAACCTGCATTTTCACTCCAGTGATGACCCTCAAGACAATATCTCCTACTCATTTAAAGATGGCCTCGAAAAGGCACGCGCATTTGGATTCGACGTACTCGCCCTTACCTGTCATCACATTTTTGTAGCAACGCCCGAAATGCATAGAATGGCAAAAGAATATGGCATTCTTTTTATTCCCGGCGTAGAACGTTCAATACAAAAAAAACACGTAGTTATCCTAAATCCAGACCAGGAAGTGGAGCACGTTTCCACCTTTGAAGACCTCGCCGAGTATAGAAGAATGCATCCAGAGATTTTAGTTATTGCCCCTCACCCCTACTTCCGTGGTGGCTTCTCTCTTAATAAAGAACTAGACGAACACATCGAACTTTTCGATGCTATTGAATATTCTTGGTTTTATTCGAAATGGTTTAACAACAATAAAAAAGCAGAACGAACTGCAAAACTCCATAACCTTCCTTTTATTGCGACTTCTGACACTCATGACCTTCGCTTTATTGATAAGAGTTACGCGCTTATTGAAGCAAAAGAAAAAACTATTCCCGCGATTTTTTCCGCAATTCGCGAAAAACGATTTACGAACATATCAAGCCCACGAAAAGTATTTCGTGACCTTGGCCGTTTTGGCATAAAACTTACCTACCGCAACAAAGTGAAAAGGATTAAAGCTGCCGTTAGAAAGTCGGATGTTCGCCGTATGTCTTAATTGTTTTCAAGAGTCTAAGATCTTTTTCCTTTAATTGGTCTAATATTTTCATTTCGGGGTCAATTGCAATAGTTTTCCCAAAATATTGTCCCGAAGTGAGGTGTGGAAATAACACATAATCAGCGCCTGCCCCATATAGTGCCTCCGCATCCAACTCTGTCTCTGCCCTTACCACTATGCGTGGTCTTTTTTCCTTGCGATGAAACTCTTTAAGAAGTGAGAGGTTGTCCTCTACATCAGGGCTTGTTGAAATAATAAGCTCTGCATCTGCCATGTGAGCTGCTTCAAATATTTCTGGATCATCAAAATCACCAAAAATGTGGGCATATCCATTTCGTTTCAATTTTTTTACTACTTCGGGGTCAAATTCGATTACTAACAATCGTTCTCGTGGAAGCCCCATTGCAATACTTTCACCAAGTCTATGAAATCCAATAAGTACAATGGGCATGTGTACATCGTTCATTCCCATACTGTGTTCAATATTCTTTTTCCTCTCAAATAATGAGAGTCCGCGATTCACCACACGGAATAATTTATTACCGAACTGAATCACGTATGAAGAAAGTGCAATAGTAATAACACTCACTGCAGTAACAAGTGCTACTGCACCTTCATTTACATGACCTATCTTAAGCCCAAGTGCCATAAGCACTAAACTGAACTCGGAAACCTGCCCCATCGTTATTCCCGCAAGAAATCCCGTGCGCTTCCTGTATCCCATAATGCCCATAATAAAAATAACAATAAAAGGTTTTACTACAAGCACAAAAAGAGACAACGCAAGAATAGGGATAAAAAGACCACTAAAATTAGAAAAGACCATTGATGCACCAAGGGTAACGAAAAACGCAATAAGAAAGAAATCGCGAAGTGGTTTAATGCGCGTCGCAATTTGATGATGTTCTGAAGAATTTGCGAGAGCGATACCCGCAAGAAACCCTGCAATTTCTATTGAAAAGCCTATTTGAGAAACAATTGCAGCAACAAGAAATACCCATGCCAAACTTACCAAAAAAAGAAGTTCAGAAGAGCGGGCCACCTTTTCAAACACAAAAGGAAGAACACGTCTTCCAAGAAAAAGCATCAACCCAAAAAGAAAAATACCTTCGAAGACGGCGATACTAATAGTACCCCAAGAAACTACTTGACCCTTTTCCGCCCCTGCAAGAAGTACGAGCAAAAAAATGGCAATAAAGTCCTGCACGAGAAGCATACCAACACCAATTTTCCCATAAAGACTATTGAGCTCCCTCTTATCGGAGAGAATCTTTACCACAATAATAGTGCTCGAGAATGTAAGGGCAATTGCAATATATGCTGCAGCAGCTACAGAAAAGCCAAACGACTCCGCCAACACAAATCCCATTCCCGCAGTCATCACAATTTGTCCAAGTCCCGCCACAAGAGAAACCTTCCCCACAAGTCGAAGAGAGGCATAGTTTATTTCCAACCCTACAAGGAAAAGAAGAAGCATAACGCCAAGTTCCGAAAAGACTCGAAATGTCTCACTGTCTTTTAGTGCCAAAGAACCAAATGCACCAATAAGCATGCCAGTCGCAAGGTATGCGAGAATGGTTGGTTGTTTCAACATTTTTGCAATTACACCAAGTCCTGCAGCGATTAATACCACAATTGCAAGATCAAATACTGCTCCAGTCATATACTATTCATTCTACATGTAAATGAAACACACACCCTAAACGGGTGTGTGGACAAGTATCCGAGAAAACTAAGAGATGTTACTCGGTCGTTGTGTTATCAAAATGATCAGCATCATCTTTCACCGCATCCTCTTTTGTTTTATGGATAGTGCTGTCTTTGTGTTCTGGCGGCGAATACACAGTATATAACTTCATCGGCTTCTCCTTCGAGGTATTAATGATGTTGTGTTTTGTTCCTGCGGGCACGACAACTACAAAATCTTTTTCAATAGCATGCGTTACATCATCTACTATTGCTACTCCCTCACCTTCTTCAATACGAAGGAATTGATCAAGATGATGCACCTCTTCTCCAATCTCCTCATTTGGTTTTAAACTCATTACCACCAATTGACTATGCGCCGCCGTATAAAGCACTTTTCTGAAAAAAGTATTTTCTAATGTCTGTTTTTCTATGTTTACTATATATCCTTTCATATATTTTAATTTCGTATGCTCTACCCGGCCTTTCTTTTATTATACAAGATGAGTGTCTGTATAACCCTTGCCACGATTTCCGAGTTGCAATAGTATTCATGCAGCTCACTTATAATTGCGCATTAATAACAATGCATGGAGGAAGATAATGAAAGTAGTTATTGGATTAGTAGGAAAACCGCTCTCAGGAAAAGAAACGGTTGGTACTATGCTTATTGAACGCATTCAAAATACCGGCAAGATAGCTCATCGAAGACGATTCCGCGACATACTCGAACACACACTCACGAAATGGGACATTGAATGTAACAGAGCTAATCTTCAAAAACTTGCACAAATTATGGTCACCGAAGGTGCGTTCGGACCAAATGCACTTTCCCACGCGGTCTATAATTATTTTATTCGTGACAGCGCTGATGTAGTGATTGCGGATGGCGTTCGGTGGCTCTCTGATGAAAAAATGATACGAGATATTCCTAACAACAAAGGAATTCTCCTCTATATTTCCTCAAACCAAGAGACACGCTTTGCGCGCGCACACGCGCGACAACGCGAAGGAGAGCACAACCTCACGCGAGAACAATTTCTCATCGAAGATTCGGCAACAACTGAGACTTCTATAGATGCAATTGGTTTACGCGCTGATTGGACTATTTACAACGAGGACGGCATAACTCTCGAAAAACTAAAAAAACGAGTAGATGATTTTTTCACCATGCTCGTCCTTCCCCGCCTTTAACTTAAATGAGCCCACCATGGGCTCATTTTTATTTATATCCTTTTGCTTGAATAGTAAATGCGTTATAGTATCTTCCTTTCTTTTTTATAAGTTCATCATGACTTCCACTTTCTACAATCGTGCCGCCATCTAGCACATAAATTTTGTCGGCGTTCCTCACTGTGGAAAATCGGTGCGAAATAATAATAACAGTTTTATTTTTAAAAAAATTATATATCTGCCCAAAAATCTCGCTCTCAGAAACTGCGTCAATTGAGGCAGTGGGTTCATCAAAAATAACTACTGGAGAATTTCGATAAAAAAACCTCGCAATAGCAATTTTCTGCCACTGTCCCGTACTCGGACGGACGCCCCCTTTGAATTTCTCGCTAAGTATCTGCTCATATCCGTTTTTGTACTTTTCAATAAAGGAATCGATATTCGCACGCGCTGCCGCAGTCGTCATTGCTTCCCTATCAAATACATCACGGGACTTTCCCAAATAAATATTTTCGCGGAGCGTCAATGCGGAGTAGGTGTTATAGTCCTGGAAAAGCACGCTCAAACTATCATACCAGCGGTCTATCTTGATATCATTCACATTCACGCCGCTCAAAGAGATTACTCCTTCACTTACCTTGTAGAACCTGCTGAGCAATTTCACTAGAGTCGTCTTTCCCGCTCCATTTTCTCCCACAATTGCAATTTTCTCACCCTCCTTTATCTCTAAATTTAGATTTTCCAATATATAATTGTCGGAACCAGGATATTTAAAACTCACATTATCGAATGAGATATTCGGTGCATACTCAAACGATGGCATCTCTTTCATACCATCATGTACCATCGGCTTCGTATCAAACACTTCTTTTATCTCATTGATGCGCGTACATCGTTCGTATAACGACACGTATGTGTTCCCCACTTGCGTCACATTGTTTATGAAAATATCTAAAGAGCTCATTTGGAAGGTCGCATTACCAACAGAGATTGTCTTTTCAAAAAGATTCTTAAGAATAGAAAAATATCCGAAGATGCTTGCTGTAGATGTAATCGAACCGAAAAGAAATCCGAAAAATTGCCAATTTTTTATATTTTTCAAATCAGCGATCATGTATCGATCGGCAAATTTTTTGTACAGCCCGCTCAAATAATCATAGGCGGATGTTATGGTACCTTCCTGTAAGTTTGATGTTTCCGTAAGAGAAGAGAATACAAAACTCGCACGGCGCTTATTTTCAGTCTCGCTTCGATATAACTGCCAGCTCTTCCTCATATGGAATCTGTTAGAGACTAAGCCTGGTATAATCGAAAAAAATACAACTAATACTACGATTGGCATAATATGTAGCACCACGAGGAGTGCGGAAAACAACGTTACTATCCTTCCAAAAAATGAAATGCTGCGGTCAAAATCGTTATTTAGCACCCCCAACACTTCCCGTGACCGCTGTATCTTGTTCACCATTTCAGGATTCTCAAGTGTCTGAATGCCAAGTGAATTAATATGCCTATAATACAACTGTGGCGCTTTAAACTGAACGAGATCCGACATCACGTTTTGGAAATATTCATCCACATAACTCACTCCCGAAGCAATGAGATCATATGCTAAAAGCATCCCTAGTAGCGGAATAATCTCGTAGGGATTAGTGCCGGTTGTTGCAAGCTTAATAACACCATCAAGAAGACGCGCAAAGATGTAGGCATTAAGAATCGGACTTACCTGTAAAAAAACCGAAGTAATAAAACGTGAAACAACAACAAACGGAGAGAGCCGGAAATTAAATGCAAAAAGCCACTGTAATGTTGTAACGAACTGCCAAAAAGATAATTTATTTTTAGTTTCTTGCATGTAAGAGTGATAACTTCGCTCGATTGCTCATCTCTTTATAAAAGCGGGCGTGCGCTGCGATTTTCTACTCCTCATGGTCTCGGCGTGAAAATCGGGAGCCTACAAAAACATAGTCGCTCCGCTCATCTATCCCCTTTGTGGGGCCGCGAGTACGCGGCATCCTACAAAAACATAGTC
>JBAYJE010000014.1:0-15547 GCA_041665265.1 Minisyncoccota bacterium
CTTAGCGACAGTAATTGTAGTTATTATTAACCCTGCTGAACTTTTGAAACAGGCAAGAGACACTACGCGTATTTCTGATATGGCAGCATTGAATAGTGCAGTTGCGTTGTATTTGGCTGATGTAGTGTCTCCAGGTTTTGGTGGTGCAAACGGTGCTTCGTGTGCCTCACTAACAAAGACATGCACGGTTACGACTACCACACTTCCATTTTCAGTTACAAGTTGCACTACGGTAAATGCCACGACAACCGTGGCTGGCCTTGGTTGGGTGACTATCGATTTTGCCGATATTTCTTCCGGTTCACCTCTTTCCAGACTTCCATTGGATCCATCACAGACCACAAATAATTTATATACATTTGGATGTAATGGACTGAGTTATAAACTTGGTGCAACTATGGAGAGTGTTAAGTATTCGAGTGCATCTACCGGCGTAATGAGAAATGCATATGATGGTGGCTCTAGTGCGAGCTGGTATGAGGTTGGGAATTCTATGGCGCTTTAAGTTATTATTAATAGTAATTTTAAAATTCCCCGTGTATAACGGGGAATTTTAATAAAAACATTCTGGATTTTTTGTGGTATTATTTATATATAGATGATTAATCTTCCTCCGGAAAAATTGAAAGAAATCCTGCTTAAAGCGGGTATTGTAAATACGGAGACATTCGCGGGGATTCAGGAGGAATCTCAGCGTAAGAGACAGAATGTAAGTGACATTCTTGTATCTCAAGGAATTATTAATAAGGAGTATCTTTTGATACTTATCGCACAATATCTTGGTGTTGATAGGGTTAATCTTGGAGTAGTAAAGGTTGATGAGTCGTTTCTCAATCTTATTCCCGAAGACCTCGCGAGGCGTAGAAAAGTAATTGTGTTTGGAAAAGAACCGGATGGAAAGTTTAAAGTAGCAATGGACGATCCAAGTGATCTCGAGACCATTGATTTTCTTATGCTTAAATTGGGGGGTGGGGTAAAACCCTATCTTGCAACCGAGGATGATCTGAATAGAGGATTTTTGATGTATGGTAAAAAACTTACTCAGGATTTTAAACAGATTATCGAAACGAGTGTTCGTGAGTCGTTGCGCTCACGTGCGCGCGGCGATAAGACAAATGAAGCAGAAGACCTTCCTATTGTCGCCATTATTGATAACCTTCTTTCATATGCAGTTTCTTCGCGTGCATCCGATGCACATTTTGAAGTGTTAGATGATTCAGTACTCGTGCGTTTTCGTATTGATGGTATTTTGCATGAGATTATTAGAATGCCGAAAGAAATTCACGCAGCAATTATTGCACGTATTAAGATTCTTGCGAGTCTTCGTGTGGACGAACATTCTCATCCACAAGACGGACGATTTCGCTATAAGCTTGGTGGTGGAATGATCGATATTCGTGTTTCTATTATTCCTACTTTTTATGGAGAAAAGATTGTGATGCGTCTTTTTAGTTCTGCACAAAAACCACTTTCTCTTGCTGATTTAGGTCTTCTTGAAGACGATACAAAAATGATTGAGGCAGCAATCAAAAAAACATATGGCATGGTGCTCGCGTGTGGTCCTACTGGTTCTGGTAAGACGACGACGCTTTATTCATTGCTCAATATGTTGAATCGACCTGATGTGAATATCGTGACGGTTGAAGACCCTATTGAATATGATATGCGGTATGTAAACCAGGTACAGGTGAATGTAGCGGCAGGCATTACTTTTTCGGCAGGACTTCGTTCTATTCTTCGTCAGGATCCAAACATCGTAATGGTCGGTGAAATTCGTGATGCAGAAACGGCAAATATTGCCGTGCAGGCCGCGCTTACTGGTCACTTGGTACTTTCCTCACTTCACACGAATGATGCACCGACGGTGGTGCCTCGTTTTATTGATATGGGTATTCCTCCTTTTCTTGTATCTGCAGTGTTAAACACTATTCTTGCACAACGTCTCGTTCGTAAAATTCATATGGAATGTATCGAGTCTTATGTCCCTGGTTCTGAATTTACTGGTGCTATTACTCATGAACTCGAGTCAGCAGGATTGGATGCAAAGGCAGTGAAGCTCCCGAAAACTTTTTATCGTGGGAAAGGATGTGCAGCGTGTAATCATACAGGGTACCTCGGACGTATTGGTATTTTTGAGGCACTGAATGTAACAGAGGAAGTAAGAAGGCTTATGGTAAGTCCAGATTTTACTTTGGATAATTTGCGTAAACTTGCGAGAAATGAAGGAATGCACTCAATGTTCGAGGATGGCTTGCGTAAGGTTGAGCGTGGCATGACAACAATCGAAGAAGTGTTGCGCGTGATCCGCGAGTAGAGAACTATGAATTACGATTCACGAATAAAGAATGTAAAAAATAAACAAAGAGTAATGAATAATAAATCACAAATGAAAAAGAGGAATAGCGAGATTTTTTGCGTCATTATTCTTAATTCGCAATTCTTAATTCAACTCCAATGAAGTTCAGATATATTGCATCACAACAAGATGGACGTATTTTAGAGGGAGATGTTGAGGCACGAAATGTGCAGGACATTCTTTCGTATTTGGCAAAAAATGGATTGCGCCCAGTAAGCGTAAAGCCCGTTGAAGAGAAATCAAAAGAACTCGCATTTTTTAAGGCGCAAGTTACCATTTCCGATGAAATTTTCCTTACGAAATATCTCGCACTTATGTTGCGCATTGGGACGGGGCTTTTAGAGGCAATTAATATTCTTATTGCAGATTTTAAAAAACCAGCTGTGCGTGATATTTTGTATGAAATTCGTTCATCGCTTGAACAGGGGCAGCCCTTTTATACAACCTTTGCAAAACATCCAAAGGTGTTTAGTGATGTGTATGTGAACCTTGTGCGCGCAGGTGAAGCATCAGGTAATTTGGAAAAAATTTTTGCTGATCTTACGGGAGTGCTTACGAAAGAAAAGGAGTTGCGTGACCAGGTGCGAGGGGCCTTGGTGTATCCTGTACTTCTTCTTGTGGGCTCAATACTTATCTTGGTCTTCCTTGTTATGTTTGCATTGCCAAAAATCGCGAACGTATTTATCGAGGGAGGATTTGAGCCTCCAGGTTTTTCAAAAGCAGTATTTGCGATGGGTTTCTTCTTTAATAAATACGGTATTTATATTTTTGGATTGTTTGGAATAGTTGCAACTGCAGCAGTGTGGTTGCGTTCAACTTCTGAAGTGTTTAGAAAATTTCTTTCGAATGTATTTGCGGGTATTCCACTCGTAAAGATTATTATTAAAAAGATGGCTTTGCAGCGATTTGCTTCGACACTCTCGTCACTTATTAAAGCAGGTATGCCACTTACGGAAGCACTCGAGATTACTGCCCGCGCAGTAGCAAATGAAGAGCTTCGTTCGTCGCTTATTCGTATTTCGCAAGAAGGTCTTGCAAAAGGTCTTACTATTGGTGAGGCATTTCGACGCGAACCCTATTTTCCTCAGACAGTTACTAACCTTGTAGCAATTTCAGAGCGCGCAGGTCATTTGGATGAAGTATTAGAAACGCTTGGCGAATTTTATACCAAAGAGATTGATTCTTCGGTGAAGGAGCTCGTTTCATTCCTTGAACCTGCGCTTCTTATGTTTATCGGTATTATTATCGGTGTTATTGCACTTGCAATCATTGTGCCGATTTATCAGCTTACGACACAATTCTAGAAATTCAAATAATGAATAATGAATTACGAGTAAAGAATAAAGAAATGAAAATAAAGAATTGTGGAGAACCTACCATTCATAATTCGTTATTTGCTATTCACTGTTCCCGTCGCTCGGGATTCACACTTATTGAGTTGCTTGTAACTATTTCGCTTGTCTCAATTATTGCAGTAGTATCAACTCTTTCGCTCGGTGGCTATCGAGGTCAACAAAATTTAAAGAGAACTTTAGACGAAATGTCGTCGGTAATTCAAGATGCTCAGAAGCGTGCGGTGACACAGCAAAATGGTTCACAATGGGGAGTTCATTTTCTAAATTCCACATCAATAAATTCATATTCGATGTTTGAAGGTGTTTCATATGCCCTTGGCACAAGTACAAATACATATGGACTTCCACGTGGTATCCAATTCTCGAATCCGTTTTCTTCAAGTACCTATGATGCAATTTTTTCAGGCATTACGGGAAACCTTTCGGGAAAAAAAGTAATTTCTCTTATTACTGGGCGTAAGGATAATTTGGTAGGGGATATTGTGTTAAATACGCTTGGGAAGGCAACACCCCGATTTGATTCAGGACTTGTAGGGTATTGGCACTTTGATGAGGGGACTGCAACGACCACGTACGATGCTTCGGGAAATAGTAATACTGGAACGCTTTTGGGTAGTCCGACGTGGCAAAGTATTTTAAATTGCAAGGCAGGTGGGTGCTTAACTTTCAATGGCGCTACTAATTATGTAAATGTTGGAAATAGCAACGCTTCTTTGGGGTTTTCAAATGATTTCACGCTCTCTGCTTGGGTGTTTCCAACTGCATATCACACAACAGGATATTATGGAATTTTAAATGGGTTTATTGCACGAGGTCCTGCAAGTACATATAACTATGTTCTTGAAACAAAGAATGATACAACTGTTACGTTTATTAAGCGTACTGGTGTTGAGAGTCTTCAATTTTATGATTTTATCGTCCCTTCTATGGCAAATAAGTGGACACATATTACGATGACAATTTCCTCTAATTTAATTGCAAAATTGTACATTAATGGCATATTTTCTAGTCAACAGACGATTGTAGGAACAATCGCGGCTGTTGCTGGGGACACACTTTATCTCGGAGGTGCGACGGGGAATCAGTCCGAAACATATTTTATTGGTTCCGTTGATGAAGTAAAAATTTATAATCGCGCACTTTCTGCGGCGGAAGTTTTAGCTCACTATAATGACCTCAAATAAATTTCAAATGTTAAGTTCTAAATTTTAAAAATTTATCGATTTATGCATTCAATTAAAATTAAAAATTTAAAATTTAAAATTCTCCACGACGAGAGTGGTCAATCTCTCATCGAAATTATTGTGGGACTTGCAATTGGCGCGATGCTTATTGGTGCTGCATCGTTTGCTATTTCGCAAACACTCCAATCAAATATCTCGATTCAGAAAGCAGGTTCAGCGGTAAATATGAGTCAAGAACTTCTTTCTAAGGCTCGCGCCTATGGATTGGCGAATTGGCAGAATCTCTATGGACTCACAAAGGCCTCGAGTACTCAGTATTATATAAATGCATCAGGTACTACTTATCTGGTAATTCAAGGGAAGGAAGGATTACTTGATAATGACGTGACAAATGGACTTGTAGGAGAGTGGAAGCTTGATGAATATGAAGGGACAACGAGTACTATCACATATGATTCAATAGGAAGTAGCAACGGAACACTTGCAAATACTCCAATACGAGCAACATCAACATGTAAAATTGGAAATTGCCTGAGTTTTGATGGGGTTAATGATTATGTAAATGTCTCAGATAATAGTGTTTTGGATTTTTCGACTAGTCCATTTTCGGTAAGTTTTTGGCTTTATGTAAATAATAGCCTTGCTTCAAATACGGAATATGGACTAGTAAATAAAAATGTTACCTATCAAGGAAGTGCTGGTTGGGGACTAGAAATATCTACCTGGAGTGTTGCCGCTGGAAAGTTTAATGTTGCAAACTACATAACCACTCAGACTACATGGGGGAATACAAATGTTTACAAAAATTCTTTAGATGTGAATACCTGGTATCATGTAGTTGGTATTAGGAATTCAACTACTACATATATTTATGTGAATGGTACCTTGGGCAGTTCTAAGTCTCACGCCGATGGGGCCGGCAATGTTGATAATGCTCAACCTATAGTAATTGGCGATAATTCTTGGGGCCCCAATTTTCCAGGGTATATAGATGACGTTCGTGTCTACAATCGTGCACTTTCTGCAGATGAGGTGGGACAGATTTATAAAAGTGCCACTTTTACTCGGTATTTTTATGTTGAAAATACGTGTCGGACGAATGATGCCTCAAGTTCTGTTTCTGGTGTAGCGCCGTGCGGAAGTATCACGCCCGCATCGAGTGATGATCCCTCTACACAGAAGATTACGAGTGTTACTGAGTGGCCCACAAAAGCGAGTACGGGACAGGTTTCGTTTTCGGATTATATTACTCGTTCACGTAATGTTATTTTCCAGCAAACTGATTGGTCAGGAGGAACAAGTGGAGGAGTAGTCACAAGTCCTCAGAGTACATTTACGAGCTCAACGAATCTTGATTCTTCGGGAGGGTCAATTCGCATCCAGGGGTTATAGGTTATAATAAATATATGCAGATAAAGAATTTTAGTGAAAATCTTGAAAAAGACCTTGGACGTTTGAATGCGGAAATTAATGCACAACGAAAGTTGCCTGAAGTGGTTGAAATGCCAGAGCGGGAAATTGTAAAGCGCTCTGTTGAGGCATATGCAGAAAAGGCAATTCCAACCACACCAATTCCCATAACTTCTGTTACTTCTTCACAATCTCAAAATGTACTTCCTACATATCTCCAAGACGGAGATGTGAGCGAGGAGATAAAGAGAGAGGTGACAAGGCTTGTAGAGGTAGTTTTTGTAAATGGAATTCATGCGGCAGTAAAAGAAGCGCAGAATCATTCGCCATTTGTTCAGGATGCATTTCACGATGCGCTTGTGGATAAGCTTATGCCGGAGCTTCAAAAACGCGGGATAGTAAAATAATGTCAGTGTATATCTCCTTATTCATTTCTCTTGTGGGAACCACAGTTGTAGGAGTGGTTGCTTTTTTTATTCTTAGAGCTATTGCGAGAAAAAAACTTGCTGAACGACTTCATTTGAGGTTGTTTCTTGTACGTCTTCCTCTTGTTGATAAAGAAGGGAAAGAATTAAAAAAGGAGATTGGTGTAATGGAGCAGCTTTTAAGTGCTCTTGCGGCATTCGGAAAGTATTTTGTGTTTGAAATGGCGGTTCCTGCCGTTGGTCAGGAAATTCATTTTTATGTATCAGTTCCCGCAAGCGCGCGTGAGATGCTTGTGCGTCAGGTGCAGGCACTTTGGAGAGATGCTGATGTAAGCGAGGCAGAGGATTACACCATTTTCAATTATACGGGTGCGGTAGCGGGAGCCTCACTAAAACAGAAGGAGGCATACGCCTTACCAATTAGGACATATCAGGAATTTGATGCGGACCCTTTTCTTTCTATTCTTGGAGGTCTTACTCATATTAATGAGGTGGGCGAGGGTTGTGCAATTCAGATCGTGGTGCAACCTTCTTCGGGGTCGGATAAGAAAGTTATTCGTAACGCCATCGGAGGACTTAAAAAAGGGCAGAAATTACATAGCACTATAAAGGGCCCCTCGTTTTCTTTTTCGGATGTGGTGAATGCGGTAAATCCGAAAGGAGATGATAAAAAATACGAAGAGAAGGTAATTGATGAGGCGGCAATTAAGGCACTTGAGATGAAGGTAGGGAAACCTCTTTTTAAGGTGAATGTGCGTGTGGTTGCATCTGCGCCGAGTCAGTATCAGGCAGATGCAATTGCAGACGGAGTGACTGCAGGATTTTCACAATTTGCCTCTCCTGAGCGAAATGAATTTAAAATTATAAAACCAAAGCGTCTTCAGGATTTTATTCAGGCATTTACGTTTCGCGCATTTGAGGAGGAAGACGCAATGATTTTAAATTCGGAAGAGATTGCGAGTATCTTCCATTTTCCTACGCCGTTTACTGAGATGCCACGGTTGCGGTATTTGAAATCACGCGAAGCGCCACCACCTTCGCAACTTTCACGTGAAGGTATTTCTATTGGAGAAAGTAGATATCGCGGAGGGCATATCAAGATTAAACTTGCACGAGAAGATCGTCGTCGCCATCTTTATGTGGTGGGGCAGACGGGTACGGGAAAATCAGTATTCATTAATAACTGTGTGGGACAGGATATGAAAAATGGAGAGGGGGTATGTGTGATTGATCCGAACGGAGATCTTTTTGAGGATATTTTGAAACGAGTTCCTAAAGAACGCATGAAGGATGTAATTGTATTTGATCCGAGCGATCTTTCATACCCATTAGGTATGAATATGCTTGAGTATGATGCGCGGTTCCCTGAGCAGAAGACATTTATTATTAATGAGTTGATGATGATTTTTGATACCTTGTATGACCTCAAGGCAACAGGTGGTCCACTTTTTGAGCAATATGCACGAAATGCACTCCTTCTTCTTATGGATGATCCTGCTGATGGATTCACTATTCTCGAAATTCCACGAGTACTTTCTGATGCAGAGTTTCGAAAGAAACTTCTTGTAAAGTGTAAAAATATTCTCGCAAAAGATTTTTGGGAAAAAGAAGCAGAAAAAGCTGGCGGAGAGGCAGCACTTGCAAATATGGTTCCGTATATTTCTTCCAAATTTAATACCTTTATCGCAAATGATTATGTGCGTCCGATTATCGCACAATCAAAGAGCTCTCTTGATTTCAGAAAGATAATGGACGAAGGAAAGATCTTGGTAGTAAATCTCAGCAAGGGAAGAATTGGAGAATTAAATGCAAGTCTTCTTGGTATGATTCTTGTGGGAAAACTTACCATCGCAGCATTTTCACGCGCGGACATTCCTATGGAAAAGCGTAAGGATTTTTATCTTTATATTGATGAGTTTCAGAATTTTACTACACCAGGTATTTCGACCATTCTTTCGGAAGCGCGCAAATATCGACTATGTTTGACGGTAGCTCATCAATTTATCTCCCAACTCAAAGAACCAATTCGCGATGCGATTTTTGGTAACGTAGGTTCGATGGTTGCATTTCGTGTGGGTGCCGATGATGCGGAATTTCTTGCAAAACAGTTTGCTCCTGTATTTGGTGCAAGCGATATTATGAATATTGATAATTTAAATGCGCATATAAAAATCTTAATTAATAATCAGGTTTATCCACCTTTTAATATCTTTGTTCCTTTTCCACTACAAGGCAGTGAGGAACTTATTGAACTTGCGCGAGAACACACGCGGCAGATATATGGGAGGCCGAGAAATGAGGTGGAGGAGGAAATCTACAAACGTCTTAAGGCCGTGTCATAATTGTGTGCCATGTCAAAGCCATTCTTTTCACTCATTCTTCCAGTACGTGATGAAGCCGAAAGACTTCTTGATGTGCTTACTGCCGCGGATTACGTACTTTCTCTTTCTGAATTTTCTTCAGAAATAATAGTAGTGGACGATGGTTCGCGTGATGTAACTCGAGGAATTGCGGAACGCTTTGGGAAAGCGGTGCGACCCGTTCGCATTATCGAGGGGAAGGAACATCATGGGATTGGATGGGCGACTCAGGAAGGACTCGTTGTGGCACGTGGTAATGTGCGATGTGTTATGGACCTCTCTTGTGTTTCTTTCCTTGGTTCTCGAGTAGAAATTATTGATGTATTGCGCAGAAATCAAGGTATTGTGATTGCTGTATCACATACACATACGCAACCACTTCGTAGAAGTATTGCGTGGATAGTAAAGATAGTAAGAAGACTTTTCCGCGCACCAAAAAATTCTCATGGTATTTTACACGCACGTCCTTATGCCTTTTGTATTTCCGAAGAGGCAGCCAAGTATCTTCTTCAATTCCCCCATTTTTCTTTGAGAGAAGGAATTTTTCGCGAATTTCTTATCCTTGCAAATCGTGCACATATTCCTATAGAAGTAATGTATTCCATAGCATATGAGCATTCACAACGTTCTTTATATCGGCCCGTTTCATTTTATTGGGACATGTTAGTAGTGTGGTGGAAAGAGAGAAAAAATTTCTATATACTCCCTAAGAAGACAGAATGCATATGAAATTAATTGTGGCCAACTGTCCGTCTTCGTCGGAACTCCGATGGATTGCGATTTGTAGGAAAAACTTCTTTGTTGCTACTCGAATTTTTTCACAAATCGGGAAGAATATGAATCATTATGAATAAATTAATTGTAGCTAATTGGAAGATGAATCCTGTATCGTTGCTGGAGGCGGTCGCTCTTGCAAAAGAGAGTGACAAGGCGGGTGTGGTTATTGCACCTCCTTTTGTTTTTCTTCAAGCGGTAAAAGAAGTACTTGTGCATGCAGCACTTGCAGCACAAGATGTATTTTTCGAGAATGCACCAGTAGGAGGAGCATACACAGGAGAAGTTTCTGCAAACATGCTGAAATTGGTTGGTGCAAAATATGTAATTGTAGGACACTCGGAGAGGAGGGCATATATTTTGGAAACTGATGAGATGGTAGGAAGAAAAGTTGAGGCAGTAGTAACATCAGACCTTACCCCCATTCTTTGTGTGGGAGAGGGTAGTATTACTCGAAAAGAGGGTATGGAACAGGCAAAGCAATTTGTTGCAAATCAACTTTTTATTAATCTTCAGTTTTTCAAGCGCTCTGCAAAGAGTGCGTGTGTGATTGCGTATGAGCCGTTATGGGCAATTGGAACGGGTGAGAATGATTCGCCTCTGAACGCCGCAGAAATGAGTCGACATATTAAACAGATAATTCGTGAGCAATTTAATATTTTAAATAGCCTAGTGCTTTATGGTGGTTCAGTGAATGGAAAAAATATTGAGGCATTTGCACACGAATCTGATATTGATGGATTTCTTATTGGGGGAGCAAGTTTACATCCCGAAGAATTTAAAAAAATAATAGAGATTGTTTCAAACATTTCATAATGTCACGATCACTTAAACAATTTATATACGGAGCGCTATATCTTACGATGTTCTCTCTTATAGTTTTTGGTATCTGGGGCATTACTCTTCAAAAGCCGCAAACATGTTTTGATGGAATACAGAATCAAAATGAGACTGAAGTAGATTGTGGAGGAGCGTGTATTGCGTGCGCCATCAAACATCTCCTACCTTTAGAAGAGGGGGCGTCGCCGAAATTATTTTCACTTGCTACAGGGAAAGCAGTAGCTCTTTTTGAGGTGGTGAATTTAAACCAAGAATATCATGCAGAACAATTTACTTATCGTATTACTGCACGAGATATAAATGATACGCGTCTCGAATCACTTGAAGGGACTGATACTCTTTTTGCGGGGGAGACTCGTTTTATTTTTGAACCTCGTTTTACTACGCGGGCGAGTGCTATTAAAAAGATTGAGATTGAAATGACAAATCCAAGGTGGCGTTCTGTTGAGGAATTATTGCCACCCGTATTGTCACTTCATAATGCAATAACTGAGAACGGAAGTGGCGCAATTCGTGTAAGCGGAATTATAAAAAATGAAGGTGCACTTCTTGCAAAGGAAGTAAAAATTGTTGCAGTTCTTAATGATCAATTTGGATACGAGCTTTTTGCGGCGCAGACAATATTAACAAGCGTAGAGGGATTTGCGAGTGTGCCGTTTACTATTCCTTTTCCTGTTGATAAGGACATTGCGAGCCGCACTGATATGGCGGCGACCAAGATATCGATTTATAGCCGATGATGCTTCGTTTGAAACAATTTGATTGGGCTCTTATCGTGGGGCTTGGTATTCTGGCCTCGGCAAGTCTTGTGTCGCTTGCAAGTTCAAGTATCGGCCAGTTTTGGCGACAACTTTTATGGTATGGCATTGGCTTTTTCATTATTATTGTGGGAAGCAGATTTAATTGGCGCTGGATTGGGAGTCAGTCATGGTTTCGTTATTCACTTTATTTTGTAGGTATCGCATTTCTTGTAGTTTCTAACCTTCAGTCAGGTACGGTGCGCGGAACTAAGAGTTGGATTACTATCGCGGGATTACAATTTGAACCAAGTGAGATTATTAAACTCGCACTTATTCTTGTATTCGCACATTTTTTTGCGCGTCGTCATATTGAGGCGTGGAGAATGAAAAATATTGCTCTTTCATTTATGTATGCTGCAATCCCTGCAGGACTTATTGCGATTCATCCTGATTTTGGTTCGGCGTTTACTATTATGGTTCTTTGGTTTGGTTTCCTTTTAATAGGAGGCGTGCATATAAAGAGATTTCTTTTGGGAGCAGGAGTGATTTTTCTCGCTGCAGTTCTCATGTGGAGTTTTTTCTTAAAACCTTATCAACAACAGCGTATTACTGGATTTCTTTTTCCCGAGCGAGATCCATTAGGTGTAAATTACAATGTTATTCAGGCAAAAATAGCTATCGGTTCCGCCGGGTTTTGGGGAAAGGGATTTGGTATGGGAACGCAGGTACAATTCCATTTTTTGCCAGAAGCGCAGACGGACTTTCTCTTTGCTGCATTTGTGGAGGAATGGGGGATACTGGGAGGTCTCATTGTCCTCTTGACATTCTTTTTCATAGTGTATAGAGTTCTCATGATTGGACTACGAGCCCGTGACAACTATTTCCGACTGATAAGCTTGGGAGGTGGGCTGTTTTTTATCATTCACTTTTTTGTGAATGTTGGCTCCAACCTCGGATTGCTTCCTGTGGCTGGCATTACCTTTCCCTTTTTTAGCTATGGAGGGTCGAACCTCTTAACATCCTCAATAATTTTAAGCATCATTGAACACATTAAACTTGAATCCTCAGCATAACCAAAGAGGCAATTTAAGCGTAAGGCTCTTGAGCATTTTGGGGTTGTTTTTGCTTTTTATTATTTTTGTTGCTTATTTTTTCTACGGACTTCAGCCAGTTGCTTTCAATGGGGACGTTTCTACTGATATTACATTAAAAGGAAATGTAGTGAAATTTACCATAGAAAAAGGAGATGGAGTAAAAAATGTAGGCGCACATCTTTCTCAAAACTCACTTATTAAATCGGTGGCAGTATTTAAATTATATATGTTGATAAGTGGAAAAGCGCAGAAATTACAACCCGGAGTGTATGAACTTGAACCTTCTATGAGCATTCCTGAAATTAGTAAGATTTTTACCGCAGGAGGAAGTAATGAGGTGCGCATCACTATTCCTGAGGGCTCTACTATAAAAGATGTACGCGAAATTCTTATTGATGCGGGTGTATGGAAACGCGAAAAACCATTTTCTTTTTCTCTTGATGAATTGCATGCACAATATCCTTTTCTTTCCAATGCATCGCTTTTGGAGGGATTTATTTTTCCTGACACTTATCGTATTGCGAGAGATGCAACACCCGATGATATTGTGCGAGTCTTCCTTAACAACTTTCAATTAAAAGCATGGCCACTCCTTGAAGGAACAAAGGATTGGTATGCTACGCTCACGCTTGCGTCGATTCTTGAGCGAGAAGTACCCGATTTCAGTGATCGCCAAATCGTAGCAGGAATTTTACTGAAACGAATGAAAATAAAAATGCCTTTGCAAGTTGATGCAACAATAAGTTACGCAAAATGTGATGGACAATTGAGGGATTGTGAAGTGTTGAGAGTAGCAAGATCGGATATTTCATTTTCATCTCCCTACAATACGTATCAGAAGCTCGGATGGCCACCAACACCTATTGGAAACCCTGGGCAAGCATCTATTAAGGCAGCGCTGACTTCAAAAGAAACTCCTTATCTATATTATCTTTCCGCGAAAACAGGAGAAACATTCTTTTCTAAAACACTGGAAGAACACAATATAAACCGAGCAAAATATTTATAAAAAGAGGCGAATAAAAAAATACCAACAACATGCATATTAAACCAAAAATATTTACTTCATACACAGGGCCGAAGTTTGCACAACCAAATCTTATAGAGATTCAGCGAAACTCATTTGATTGGTTTGTAGAAAAAGGATTGCGAGAATTATTTGATGAAATTTCTCCGATTCGCGATCATACCGGCAAAGAACTCGAACTTAATTTTATGGATTATAAGTTCGATGCTCCGAAGTATACCGAGGAGCAAGCAAAGGAAAAAGATCTTACGTTTGAAGCAGCGCTTCGCGTGAATTTAAAATTGACGAACAAAGTAACGAAGGAGACCAATGTACAAGAAGTGTATCTTGGCGATTTTCCTACGATGACCACACGTGGTACGTTTATTATTAGCGGCGTGGAGCGTGTAGTAATTGCACAGTTGGTGCGCTCTCCTGGTGTGTATTTTACTGAAAATATTTATCGAGGAAAGAAATTATTTGGTGCAAAGGTTATTCCTAATCGTGGTGCGTGGCTTGAATTTGAAACTGAACATGATGGATTTATTGGAGTGCGTATTGATCGAAAGAGAAAGGCTCCTATTACGCAATTATTGCGTATCTTTGGTATTACTACCGTAGAGGAGATGAAAAAGATTTTCGCGGATGTAGATACCGGAGAAGTGAAATTTATTGAGGCAACGTTAAAGAAGGATGACAATGAGAATGCCGATGAATCATTTTTGAGCATTCATGCGCGTCTTCGCCCAGGCGACCTTACTACTGTGGATAATGCAAAATCTCTTATTGAGGGAATGTTTTTCCGTTTTGACCGTTATGATTTAAGTCCTGTAGGTCGTTTTAAGTTTAATCAAAGACTTCCTCAGACAAAAAAGGAGGGAGGTATTTTGGATAAGAATGACCTTATTGCACTTCTTAAGGAGGTTATTCGAATGAATAACAATCAGACTGAACAAGCAGATGATATTGATCATTTGGGAAATCGTCGCGTACGTGCGGTAGGGGAACTTATTCAGTCACGTCTTCGTGTTGGTTTTGCTCGTTTGCGTCGAGGAGTACAAGATCGTATGTCTACACTCGATCGAAGATTATTACAGCCAGTACAGCTTGTGAATTATAAACTTTTGACTGCGGTGGTTCGTGATTTTTTCCAAGCTTCACAGCTTTCGCAATTCATGGATCAGGTCAATCCTTTAGCCGAACTTGAACATAAGCGTCGTCTTTCTGCGATGGGTCCTGGTGGACTTACGCGTGAACGTGCTGGTTTCGAGGTGCGCGATGTGCATTCCTCATATTATGGACGTATTTGTCCGATTCAGACACCTGAAGGTGCAAACATTGGTTTAGTGAGTTATCTCTCAAACTACGCACGGCTTAATGAATTTGGATTTATTGAGACACCTTATTTTAAGGTAAAAAACGGTATTACTACTTCAACGGTAGTATGGCTTGATGCAATTGAAGAAGAATCATATAACGTTGCGCAGGCAGACGCCGCAATGGATGAAAAAGGATTTCTTCTTGATGAAGTAGTTGCTGCTCGTATTAAAGGACATCCTGGTACATGTCGCCGTGAAGATGTGAATGCAATTGACGTATCAGCAAATCAGTTCACGTCTGTGGCTACGTCGCTTATTCCTTTCCTTGAACATGATGATGCAAGTCGTGCTCTCATGGGTTCAAACATGCAACGTCAGGGGGTGCCATCTCTTGTGCCCGATGCGCCGCTTGTGGGTACAGGTCAGGAAGATCGTGCTGCTCATGATTCAGAGCAGGTAGTGCTTGCTGAAGAAGATGGGACTGTTGTAGAAGTTGATGCACACGCGATTGTGGTGAAGGGTGCATCAGGTAATAAGAAGTATCCTATTTTGAAATTTAAACGTTCGAACCAATCAACCTGTCTCTCACAGCGTCCTATTGTGAGTATGGGAGAAAAAGTAAAACGCAGTCAGGTGCTCGCTGATGGTCCCGCAACAGATCAGGGAGTGTTGAGTCTTGGACAA
>JBAYJE010000015.1:0-15395 GCA_041665265.1 Minisyncoccota bacterium
AAGGTAGCGGGTAACGCCCGCCGTCCGTGAGGATAGAGGTGCGAACAGTGACGCCTAAGGCGAAAGCCGAAGGAAGCCCAATCCCAACGTAGTTGGCTTAACTCCACGATAGGGACAAAAAAGTGGAGATGAAACGGCAAAATCTTTACCCGAGTGCAAGACCGTGTCTTCTGAGAAATCAGAGGAAGAGTCGCTCGAGTTCGAGAGTAATCTCGAACCTAGATAAATTATTACCTAAACAGAACCCGGCTTACGGTTTGCTTCCAGGAAAACCTACCTTTACGGTAGGTTTTCCTTATTGTATACTCGTATCGTTGTAGGCCTGATAAGGCGTAATAATGCCAATGTACCTGCCTGCCGGTAGGCAGGGCTCAGCTGAACCAGCTGATAGGGTAAATGTGGCAGGAGAAGCATCGAATGAAGTTGGTGTATTATTGATATAAGTTTGCCAATGTAGCTCAGCTGGTAGAGCAACGCTTTCGTAAAGCGTGGGTCGTCGGTTCGACTCCGACCATTGGCTCCATGAATAATCCGAATATCGCGATAATTTCCGTTCTCGCGGGTGCAGGAGGTGACGACGCAAAAGATTGGGCGCAAATACTTTTGCGTATGTATTCGCGTTATGCGGATATGAAAGGTTGGAAAAAAACACTTATCGATGATTTTACTCTTGAGATAAAAGGAATAGACGCATATACAAGATTGAAAGATGAGTCGGGGGTGCATCGACTTGTGCGTATTTCTCCTTTCGATGCAAAAAGATTGCGTCACACCTCGTTCGCGCTTGTAGAAACTCTTCCTGAATTGCCTGAAGTAGAGGTTCGCAATTTCCAGATTCCAGAAAAGGATTTGAAGATAGATTTTTCTCGAGCAGGCGGTCCTGGGGGTCAGAATGTAAATAAAGTGGAAACGGCCGTGCGTATTGTCCATTTGCCGACCGGTCTTGTAGCAGCGTCACGTGCAGAGCGTTCGCAAGCAGCAAATCGTGAAAAGGCACTCGTACTTCTCAAGGCAAGACTGATTACTCTCATGCAGGAAAAACACCTTGCATCACTTGAGAATCTACGTACAAAAGTAACACCGGAGTGGGGTCACGAGATTCGTTCCTATGTACTTCATCCTTATAAGCAGGTAAAAGACCATCTCACTGGAAAGAAGTTTTCTCGTGTGGAAGATGTTTTAGATGGAAATTTAGATGTGCTTCTTAAATAGATTTGATATAATAAACAGTATGAAAAAGTACATGTTTGCTTTTTTGGTGGTTGGATTTGTCTCTTCTTTCGGGTTGGTTGGTATTTTTGCTCAGTCAGAAGATACATCAATAAGGGTTCATGTTTATAAGGGATGGAACATGCTTGGCAACGGAGATGATTACCCAAAGCCGTTAATGGAAAAAGCACAGTATATGTTCGCTTATTTTCCAATGTTGAGTCGGTATGTTCAAATTAAACCAGAACTTCCGAGCGAAGAGAGAGATAGAATCTCAAACGAAATTAAAAATGTTATGGGAGGCACTGACTTAGGACGTTATGAGAAACACATGAAAGGTTCTTATTGGTTTTATTATCCAGAAGAAGGGGATATTACTCTTACTGTGTCTGCCGGTCGTCAGCAATATCTTTTGCCGGGATGGAACTTCAAATTCTTTTCACCGGAGATGCTTGGTCATAAATTTAGTGAAGTGACAGGGGATTGTAATGTGCAGCGCGCGTATATTTATGCTTCGAAACAGTTTTCAGAGGGTAAGGATCCTTGGATTAATCTGATGTCGATGGATTTTGGACAAATTACGAATAGTGATTCCAAGCAATTGCTTGGTTATGGCATCCTTGTAAAAGTTGAAAAAGAATGCCAACTAGGGGTAAAGAATGTGGTTCCTAATTTGCCAGCATTACCTAATTAATACTACCTATGAATAATAAAAAAAATATTGCGATTGTCGTTCTTGTTCTCGTTGTTTTGGGGGTAGGTTACTACTTGCTTAATTCCTCGAGTAAAGAGCCTGGCAGTTATAAATCTTCGGATGTATTACTTCCTCCATCATTACCACAAGATTAGTTTTTAAAAAGATCGCCCTCGTGGGCGGTTTTTTTATTTCTTCTTATTAGACTTTGATTGTTTTTCCATTTTAAAGAAATTTTGTTGAATAGAGGGTGTAAATTTGGTATACTGAGCACATAAGAGCTTTTCAAGGCAGGTTTTATTTGCAACTATGATTATCTTTCAAAATGTAACGAAGACGTATGCCCGCGAGGTAAGCGCACTTGATAAGGTAAGTTTTAAAATTCAGCCAGGCGAGTTCGTCTCTATTGTGGGTCGTTCAGGAGCAGGGAAGTCCACCGTTATTAAACTATTAATTGGTGAGGAAAAACCAACCAAAGGGCAGGTTTTCTTTGGTTCTTATGAGGTAAGTAAGTTGAAGTCAGGAGAACTCCCTGAATTACGAAGACATATTGGTGTAATATTTCAGGATTTTCGCTTATTGATGAAAAAAACAGTTTTTGAAAATGTAGCATTTGCACTCGAAGTATCGGGGCGACCACAATCAGAAATTAATGAATATGTGCCACAGGTGCTTGATATGGTAGGTATCAAAGACAAAGCAAAAAACTTTCCTGCTGAGCTTTCTGGTGGGGAGAAACAACGTGTAGCAATTGCCCGCGCAATGATTAACCGCCCAGATGTACTCATTGCCGATGAGCCTACAGGAAATCTTGATCCCTACAATACATGGGAAGTGGTAAAATTACTTACGAAAATTAATGAATTAGGAAGTACGGTAATTCTCGCAACTCACGCGAAAGAAATCGTGAATTCATTAGGACAGCGTGTGATTACGCTCGAAAATGGTATGGTAATTAAGGATGAAGCAAATGGAAGATTTATTTTAGACTAATTATGGTAGTAACACTTACACGCATTATTAAATACGGATTGCAGGCATTTCTTCGGAATGGCTGGCTTACGGTATCGACAGTAAGTATTATGATTCTTGCAGCAATTGTGTTTGAGGGACTCGTGCTTTTTAATGTAACGGGAAAGACCGCTATTTCCTCTATTCAGGAAAAGATAGACATAAGCGTTTATTTCAAAAGCAATGCTTCAGAGGACGGCATCCTAAATATAAAAAAATCACTTGAGGATCTTAGTGAAGTAAAGAGTGTTGAATATGTCTCGCGGGAGATGGCACTTGCAGAGTTTAAGAAGAGACATGAGGGCGACGCATCAATTACTCAGGCAATTGAGGAACTCGATCAAAATCCACTTCTCGCATCACTGAATATCAAAGCAAAAGATCCAAACGAATACAAAACAATCGCAACGTATTTAGAAGCAAAAACATTAAAAGATCAAGTTGAAAAGATTTCTTTTGCGGAGAACCAAGTGGTGATTGAGCGCCTTGTAGGATTTATTGATACCCTTCGCAAAGGAGGCATTACACTTACGCTCTTTCTTGCATTTCTAGCAGTAATAGTCACGTTTAATACAATTAGACTCGCGATATTCTCAGCAAGTGATCAGATAGGTATTATGCGCCTTGTGGGAGCATCGAATGCCTTTATTCGTGGCCCCTTTTTAGTAGAAGGCCTTGCCTACGGACTTATCTCAGCCATCGTGAGCTTTCTTCTTATGATTCCACTTATTAGCTTCATTTCGCCCTATGTGTATAGTTTTATTCCGGAGATTAATCTTATGGCGTACTGGTCAACAAATGTATTCAATCTTTTCTTTTATCAATTACTTTTCTGTGTGGGTCTTGGGATTCTTTCAAGTTACATAGCAGTTCGAAAATATCTTCATCTCTAACAAAAATCCCTCATACATGAGGGATTTTTGTTATTCTATTTCACTATGTTTTGTCTTCTCACGTTCATGCTTCCACATATCTATATGTATTGAGATAAAGGTTCCCACAAATGCACCCATTGCAGCAGGGAGGAGATACCAATTGTTTTCTACATACGCAACCACGATAAGACCCCCAGAAAGAACAATGACTGCCGAAAAGAGTGCAGCAGAAAGAGCTTTTCTATCATTGGTGCGGCGAATATAAAATGCCCACAACATATCGCTTATTACAGTGGCCCCGAATACAAGTAGTGCAGTTGAGATATCTAGTTCATTAAACCCCGCAAAGAAAATATTCATAAATAATTATGAGGCGTGTTTTGCTTTAGTGACTTCACGAAGAATCTTTTTTACTTTTTCGATGCTTTCATCGTCAAAGAGAGAGAGCGCGACTACATTTGGATTTTTCTTTTTTAATGCCTTGAATTTTTTCATAAGAGCCTCTTCGGATACCGCATCACTTTTACTTAAGAAGAGATACTCCTTTTTATCAAGAAGCTCTTTATTGTAAGAACCAAGTTCTTTGCGAATGGTACTGTAGTCACTTACAGGACTTTCAGATTCAGCAGAAACAAAGTGAAAGAGAGTTTTTGTGCGCTCAATATGACGAAGGAATTTAATACCAAGTCCTTTTCCCTTTGATGCACCTTCAATAAGACCAGGAAGGTCAGCGAGAATAAGCTCATAATATGCACCGAGGTTTGGTTCGAGAGTGGTGAAAGGGTAGTTTGCTACCTTTGCGCTTGCGCGAGTGAGCTCATTTAAAAGACTTGATTTACCCACATTAGGAAATCCAATAAAGCCAACATCAGCAATGAGTTTTAGCTCGAGACGAATTTTAAATTGCTGACCAGGAAGACCACCTTGCGCTTGTTTTGGAGTTGTATTTCTTGATGAGCGAAAGTGAAAGTTACCTTTACCTCCTTTACCTCCTTTTGCAATAAGAACTCGTTCGCCAATTTGGACAATTTCAATATCTTGTTTTGTATCAAGATTATGGATCACGGTACCTACAGGAATTTGCAATATAAGGTCACTTCCTACGTGGCCATCATTAAATTGCTTCTTTCCATCATCGCCATTCATAGCGCGGGCATCCTTTCTGAAGCGAAATTTATTAAGCGAACTAAGATCAGAAATTCCTTCAAAAAAAACACTACCACCATTACCTCCGCTCCCACCACAGGGACCGAGGGACATAAGGTTCGTATTGAAGGCTACCTTGCCTTTTCCGCCGTTACCCGCGGATACCGATATAGTGACATCATCAATAAGCATTGTAGGTGGACTAACAATACATCATTTTTAGATATTTGGCAATAATAGAATATATTTGTGCGTGTGAGTTATCGTAATTTCGCGGTATAATTGGGTTTGTGGTTGATGTGGAGTTGTAGTTCTATAAAGTAATATATGGTAGTATTTGGACTCATTGGTTTATTTTTAGTTTTTTATGAAAAATGCACTTCTGAAACATTTCGGATTCGATGATTTTCTACCACTTCAGGAGGATATTATTGAAAATATTATGCGTGGTATAGACACGCTCGCACTTTTGCCAACGGGAGGAGGGAAATCGTTGTGTTATCAATTACCTGCATTAGAATTGCCAGGAATTACTCTTGTCGTCTCACCTCTCATTGCGCTTATGAAAGATCAGGTATCAGGACTCAAAGAGAGTTCTATTCCCGCGGTCTATTTAAATAGTAGCCTTGGAGTAAAAGAAGAGCGGGAAATAAAAGCACGACTGGAAGCAGGTGGAGTGAAATTGCTTTATGTAGCACCAGAGCGTCTTTTGAAAGAAGGATTTATGGAATTTCTTGGAAGACTTTCGATATCACTTCTTGCGGTAGATGAAGCACATTGTATCTCAGAGTGGGGACACGATTTTCGTCCTGAGTATAGAAACCTCTCTCTTATTCGAAACTTTTTTCCTAAGGTACCGATTATTGCACTTACCGCAACAGCCACACGAAGAGTACGCGAAGATATTGTTCGCCAGCTTTCATTTAAAGAATACGGGGCTTATTGTGGGAGTTTTGATCGTGAAAATTTGCATTACAGTATTAGGCCAAAGATGGACGCATATTATGAGATTGTAAATTATATCGAGAATCATCCAAATCAATCGGGTATTATTTATTGTCATAGTCGCGCATCAGTAGATCGTATCGCGGAGGATTTACAGGCAGATAGTATTAATGCACTTCCGTATCATGCGGGTCTTTCTACAAAGACACGCACAAAGAATCAAGAAGAATTTAAAAATGGAACTGCATGCGTCATTGTGGCCACTATCGCTTTTGGTATGGGAATTGATAAATCTGATGTCCGCTTCGTAATTCATCACGATCTACCAAAAAACATCGAAGGGTATTATCAAGAAACAGGAAGAGCGGGGCGCGATGGAAAACCTGCGGAGTGCATTCTCTTTTTTAGTTATGGAGACAAGCGGAAGCACGAGTATTTTATTAGCAAGCGTACAGATCCTGTACAAATTCGTATTGCAGAGGAACAACTAGAAACTATGGTGACTTATTGTACTGCACAGAGGTGCAGAAGAATGATGCTCTTGCAGTATTTTGGCGAAAAATATTCGCGTACAAATTGTGGACACTGTGATATATGTGCGACAAATAAAATACCCACTATTCGCTACTCACATGGTATGTAAGTAAAAAATGTTATTCCTTACGAAGAGTATAGCGAACAGTTTTTGGTGAGAGAGTTACGAGTTGAAATGAAGAGGGGTAGTCTACTATTTCCTCGGAGATTTTAATCTTCTTTTCTCCCGGGGTTGTATCGGCTATATCTACGAGCACCTTAAGATTTTCATCTTTTAGTAGTTTAAATTCTCGATTTTCTCCCGCAAGAGTAATTGCAATTGTTTTCGGAGTAACGTCATCAATGACGTATCCTTGTGGTACATAGCGAAATTCAAGGGGCGCAGCAAATTGACGATTTACTATTCCTGCTTCTGATTGGACTACAAAGATAAACCAGAAGGCGAGTGCAAAAAGTACCGCAGCCGCTTTTTCGGGAATATTGCGCGTGAAGAGTGCATAAAATCGCCCTTTTGTTTGGGAGGGCATTGCATCATGGAGAAATGCTTGGAGCGCTTCTTTAAGTTCGATTGGTTCCCGCACCATGGTAAGAGTTCCGTCGTGTGCATATGAAATAGTGCCACGTTCTTCTGAAACTACAACAATAAATGCATCGGAGCGTTGTGAAAGACCAAGTGCCGCACAATGTCGCGTTCCTAAATTTTCATATTCAAACTTTTTTGCGAGAGGAAGTCGTGCGCCGAATTTTTCAATACGGCTGTTGTTTATTATCACGGCACCATCGTGACCAGGGGATGAATCATCAAAGATACTAAGAAGGAGAGGAACCGAAATACGTCCTCCGAGAGTTACACCGCCACTTAAAAAACGATCGATTGATTGGCGACCGGTAAACACAATAAGGGCACCCATTTTTGTCTCTGCAAGACGCATGATAGTAGCAATGCTGTCGTTTAAGGCCACCTCAGAGAAAGTATTCTTTTGCTTTAAAAATGAAAGAATGCGCCATGTGGCAAGCCACTCAAAGAAGTAGCGGAGTTCTCGTTGAAAAATAACGATAAGAATAAATACGAAAAAAGGAAACACCGTTTGAAAGATGAGACGAGTAAGATAAAGGTCAAAGAAGCGTGCGGCAAAGTAAATTGCACCGAAAAGAATAACACCAAGAAAAATGAAAAATGAATGAGTACGTTTTAAAAGGAGAATAAAAAGGTAAGCAAGGAAAGCGACTACAATGATGTCGAGCGTTTCTTTTATACCAAAGGTAAATTCTGTTCCTTTAATCAAATCACTTAAGAAAGTTATGACAGTTACATACATAACACCACTATACCGTGTTTTGTAGACACGCTCAACGGGAGGTGTTATAACGAAATGAGTAAATTAACTTTTCCCAAAGGAGACTTCTATGGAGCAGTTGAATATTATTCAGGCGTCATGGGCGAGTATTGGTATTTTCGGAGATTATCCGGAAATTCTTCTTCGTGGTATTGCCGAGCTTCAACATGAGTTTACTGCAATGACGCCAGTCCTTGTGCCTGGGCATCGTGAGAAATTCTGTATTACGGTTCCATGCACAGAGGGAACTATGAAGGTATTTCTGAAAGCAAAATTTCATTTGCACTCAAATGCAATCGATTTTTACAAATCCTATATAAAGCTTCGAAAAGATGCGGAGCAATATCCTGCGAGGTGGAGAGATGCATTACAGCGCGCGGTGGCGTGGGACATGCGCCGCGACTCTGTGGTAAATGAGATATGTGTAAGCCGTATTGCACAAGAGCGATATTTGGAAAGGTTTGATGAAGAGCTTCCCATCGAACGCTCGATAGGATTTGTAGTTGATCGCATGGGACATAAATGGGGAATTTTTGAGTTTTTTGATGATATTATTCGTCCAAAAGAATTCTCGCGACATGCACAAATGATGATTCGCACACAGAGGAAGACACTCGCAAATCTCATCACTCGAAGACTTCCGGAGATCGGCGTTGTATCGAGTGATGTTATGAACGAGAAAAACATTCTTATTCGTGGCACTTCTCACAATCTTGATTCACTCCGATTTGTGGTAGTCGATACGGAAGATTGGATGCAAGTATTATAATCCCTATAAGCTAAATCGCTTACGGGGATTTTTTTCTTGACTAGACTTTTTCTTGCGCGTATTGTGAAATTAGAAGCTTGTCATTCTCTCACGACCTACGGAGGTATTTAATGGGAAAAAGTAAAGACAAAGGAAATAGAGTAAAGAAGGTGAAGAGACGCCGACAGTGGAAACGTATTAAGACAAAGAAGACAAAAAGATGGATGGATAGAAAAAATTGGATGGATCACCATCATCTTATTCCTAGAAGTCGTAATGGTGAAACCACTCCTGATAATCTTCTTAAAATAAAGCGTTTTCGGCATGAAGCTTGGCATATTCTTTTTGATCTTCCCGATCACAAATGCAGAACATTAGATGAAATTATTACCCTTCTAATGCGTATGAGTCGTGCAAAGAAACGACAGAAAAAACAATAAAATATGTATAAGCCCCTTTTGCAAATCAGCGAAAGGGGATTTTTTATGAAAATGATTTGTTATACTAAATCTAATGTTAGGAAAAGAAGAGAGGAATACCTTTCTTTTGATGATACATAATCTTAGTTAAAATAAAGATATTGAATGAGGAAGGAACCTCAAATACCTTGTGAAGGAAGATCGTCGCTTATGTAATATCACAAAAAGTCACGAATTATCTCTTACAACACACAGTTATTACATGAAAAAAAATACCCCCAAGAAGAGATTGTCTGTGAGTCGTAAGACTGCAGATAAGGGTAATAAGGATGAATTTGTAAATGCAATTGAGAAAATTGGTGTTCACGATCATCTTTGTCTTATTTATAACAACAAGAAGGAACAATTTGCGGCCGTGATTCCTTTTATGAGGACAGGTCTTGAGCGTGGGGAGAAGTGCGTTTATATAGTAGACGATAATATCGCAAAAGAAGTAATAGATGCAATGCATCTTGGAGGTATCGATGTAGGTGCCGCTCTTAAGAAAGGTTCTCTTTCTATCATAAGCAAGAAAGACGCCTATTTAAAAAATGGTTATTTTGATCCTGACGAGATGATAGCGTTTTTGAAAGAATCTACGGATGCGGCAAAAAAAGAGGGATATGTTGCACTTCGTGCAACGGGTGAGATGACATGGATGTTAGGAAATGAAAAGGGTAACGAACGGCTACTTGAGTATGAAGCAAAGCTCAACAGATTTTTTCCGAAAAATGATGCGCTCGCAATTTGTCAATATAACCACAGGCGTTTCCCTGAAGAGATACTATTGGGGGTTATTCAAACTCATCCGCGTGTGGTAGTGGGGAATACGGTATGTAAGAATTTTTACTATATTCCTGTCGAAGAGTTTTTAAAGAAGGGAGGAGAGACTTTTGAAAAAGTTGATCGTTTGCTCAAAAATCTTCTTGATCGTGAAAATGCTGAAATCGTGCAAACTCGATTAGAACAAGAGAATATAAGAGTGAGTCGGGCATTGCGAATGGTAAATGAAATTAATCATGCATTAATTCATATTACCGACGAACAGGTTTTACTTAACAAGGTTTGTCAAATTGTAGTAGAAATTGGCGGGTACCGTCTGGCATGGATTGGATTTGCAGAAAGCAACAAAGAAAAAAGCATTCGTTCCGTGGCACACGCTGGTTTCGAATTGGGGTATATTGAGTCACTTAAGCTTACATGGGCAGATACCATACGTGGACGTGGCCCAACAGGAACCGCTATTCGGACGCGTAAAGTAAGTATTGCGCGTGACATCGCAACAGACCCTCTTATGGAGCCATGGAGAGAAGATGCATTGAAGCGAGGGTATCATTCAAGTATTGCACTGCCGCTCATTATAAATAGTGATGTGTCTGGAGTATTTACTATTTATTCAGGAGAATCAAACGCATTTATTCCCCGAGAAGTTGAGATATTAAAAGAATTAGCGGACGAGCTCTCATTCGGCATTGTTACAGGGCGTACGCGTATTGAACGCAAGTCACTCGAAGAAAAATTTAAAATTATTTTTGATAACACGAATGACGGAATTATTTTGGTGGAATCAGAAAGTAAAAAATTTATTCTTGGTAATAAAACGATTTGCCAAATGTTGGGATATTCACCCGAAGAGATAAAAACGCTTACCATTGCAAATATTCATCCTAGAGAAAGTCTGCACAATGTAATGGAACAGTTTCGGAAGCAGATGAAGGGAGAAATAAAAATTGCGAGAGACCTACCAGTAAAAAGAAAGAATGGAAGTATTTTTTATGCAGATATAAACACTTCACGCGTAACAATTGGAGGGATTGTATATGGGTTGGGAGTATTTAGAGATATTACTGAACGCAAACGTAGTATTGAGGAATTGACCAAACTGAAAAAAGCGGTAGAGACCTCAGGTGAAGCAATATACACAACTGATTATGAAGGAATTATCGCGTTTGTGAATCCTGAATTCACCGACCTTTATGGGTATACTCCTGCTGAGGTTGTTGGTAAAAAAACACCTCGCATTTTGAAAAGCGGATTGCGGAGTTCTAAAGAATATGCTGCATTTTGGAACGAATTACGTGCTGGGAAAATAATAAGAAGTGACCATGTAAACAAGACAAAAGATGGAAGATTTTTAACAATTCGAAGTTCAGCAAGTCCTATTTTTGATGACAATAAAAAGATTGTTGGTTTTTTGGCAATTCAACATGATATTACTGAACAGGAAAAAGTAGAAGAAAAATATCGGCATATTATTCAAACAACAAACGAGGGAATTTGGGTAATTGATAAAAATCATCGACTCACTTTTGTAAATCCACAAACACTAAGAATGCTCGGATATGCAGAGGAAGAAGTGTTAGGTAGAAAAATGGATGAATTTATAGCACCCGAAGAATTCAAAGAACATGAGTATCAGATGCAGGAGCGTCAAAAAGGAAAAGCAGGTTCATATGAACGCCGTTTCCTCCAAAAAAGCGGTGCAATAATCTGGTGTAACGTCTCAGCTGCGCCAATGTTTGATAATAGAAGGAAATTCATCGGCTCATTCGGGATGCTTACCGATATTACTGAACGGAAAAAAGCAGATAAGCTTATTAGCGAAGCGTCTCAATACACTCGCAGCCTTATTGAGGCGAGTCTTGATCCTTTGGTTACTATCAGTGCTGATGGAAAGATTACTGACGTGAATAAAGCAACCGAAGTAGTAACGGGATATTCAAGAGACAAGCTCATTCAGAAAGAGTTTTCTGATTATTTTGCAAACCCAGAAAAAGCACGCGAGGGATACCAAAAGGTATTTCGTGAAGGGGCAGTACATGATTATCCGTTGGAAATTCGTCATAAAGATGGACACATAACACCAGTATTGTATAACGCTTCGGTATACAAGGATAAGGAGGGAAATGTGCTAGGTGTTTTTGCTGCAGCTCGTGATATTACCGAACGAAAGAAAGCCGAGTTAGAGCGTGAGCAATATTTCAAGTTTTTCAATCTCTCAACGGATATTATGGTGATTGCGGATCCAAATGGTAACTTTAAAAAAGTAAATCCAATGTGTTTGAGTGAGTTGGGGTATTCCGAAGCAGAGCTCATATCAAAACCTTTTATTGATTTTGTACATCCTGATGACAAGCAATCTACGCTTGATGAGATGGCAAAACAAATCAAAACGGGCTCATCTCTCGATTTTGAAAATCGTTATATAGGGAAGAATGGAAAAATTTTATGGTTATCATGGCGCGCGAATTTTAATAAAAGCGAAGGAATTACGTACGCAACCGCTCGTGATATCACTGATCGTAAGCAAGCAGAGGAGGCCCTAAGAATAAGCGAAAAACGTTTTCGCACAATTATTGAACATGCTCCAGATGGATTTACACTTAATAATGCGGAAGGATTTATTCAGTATGCGAGTCCAGCAGTTGAACATATTTTAGGGTATACCCCCATCGAAGTAACAAAAGGCAATCCCGCAGATCTCACACATCCAGATGATCTACCAACCATTCTCGCATTATTGAAGGATTTGGTTCAAACGCCGAATAAGGTTGCCACCCTACAATATCGAATGCGTCATAAAGATGGTTCATGGCACTGGCTTGAAAGTACTATCAGTAATATGCTTGCTGAGTCGGGAATAAACGCAATAGTGTTCAACTATCGTGACGTCACAGAGCGCAAGAATGCGGAAGAACGAATTAAGGAATTAAGTGAGCTTAGAAGTAAATTTTTGAATATCATGGCACATCAATTGAGAACGCCATTATCATCAGTAAATTGGAATTTAGAAATGTTAATAAATGGGGACCTCGGTAAGGTAGAAGAGACACAGAAAAAATTTCTTCAAGTTACTTACAATGAGAGTAAAAAAATAACGAATCGTATTCGTGACCTTTTGGCAGCAGTGGATATCGAAGACCAGCGCGTACTTATCAAAAAAGAAGATTTTCAGATTGATAGTCTTGTTTCATCAATCGTGGGTGAAATACGGGAACGAAGCGCACTCAAAGGATTAAAATTTATATATAAAGAACCACACGAAGGATTACCTTCAATCAGTGGCGATGGCGAAAAGTTGAGGATTGTACTCTCTCAATTGTTGGAAAATGCGGTAACTTATACGCCTGAAGGTGGTGAGGTTTCGGTTACTCTCTCACAGAAAGATAAGGAAATTCGTTTTGAAGTAAAAGATACCGGTGTTGGCATTCCTGCTGGGGAACAACATCGTATTCATGAGCGATTTTACCGCGCATCAAATGCTTCAGTTATGCATCCTGATGGATTTGGACTCGGTCTCTATGTGGCGTGGTACTTTATTCAACAGCACAATGGCACTATTGGATTCGAAAGCAAGGAAGGGAAGGGGAGTACGTTTTGGTTTGAAATACCGATCAAAAAAATCTCTTAAAAGAAGTGGTGAATAATAACGGAGGAGGCAACAAGAAATGCTCCAATGACATTTAAGACCACCACTCCTGCGGCAATGTCTTTTATACGTCCTATGGCAGGATCATGATTTGGTTCAACTTTATTTAAGATATCTTCAAATGTGGTATTAATAACTTCTGAGGCAAGAACAAGAACAATAGAAAAAATAGCGAGTGATATTTCAATATAGGTAAATTGTAAGAGGAAAAGAGATGCAATTGCACAAATAGCAATACATGCTTGAATACGGAAGTTTTGCTCTTCTTTCCATACGTACAACAAACCACGGAATGCATCACAGAAACTGCGCACAAGACGAGGGAAGAAGGATAATTTTGGTGCTTGGTACATTACTGTTAGTATAGAACATATGGAAAATATTATTAAATCACTTGAATGGCGTTATGCAACAAAAATATTCGATACTTCAAAAAAGCTTACTGAAGAACAGTTAGATATAGTAACTGAGGCACTTCGTCTTTCCGCATCTTCATTCGGTCTTCAGTCATGGAAATTCATCGTGGTGACGAATTCTGAAGTGAGGAAGCAATTGAGAGAAGCGGCACGTGGCCAGGCTCAAATTACCGACGCGTCACATCTCATCGTGTTCACTACAAACGACATTAATGAAGCTTTGGTAGATGCATATGTTGAATCGATGGGAAGCACGCGGGGAATGGATGAAGAAGCAAGGAAAGGAATGAAAGCCAGACTTTTCGGTTCGGTGCAGAAAAGAACCCCAGAAGCGCTTCGGGAATGGGCGGCACGACAATGTTATATTGCGCTTGGAACACTTCTTACAGTTGCGGCAAATGAAAAAATTGATGCGTGTCCCATGGAAGGATTTGAAAACGCAAAGTTTGATGCAATTTTAGGATTGAAGGAGAAAGGTCTTTCGTCAGTAGTATTGGCTACAGTCGGATTTAGGTCAGAGAATGATAAATACGCGCATGCGGCAAAGGTAAGATTTTCAAAGGAAGAAGTGATAATCGAAATTAAATAAAAATCCCTGCTGGATGCAGGGATTTTGTTTTTATTGATTATAAGGAAATTCCCATATTGAGAGACAGTTGTTCTGCCTCTTCTATCATTTTACCGAGTCCCACATTGATACCATCAATCCAGAAACGTTCATTGGTTGGATCAAGATTAAATGGTTTCATGAGGTCCACCACATCTTTTGTCATTCCGGATTTCAGAAGTTCAAGATAGAGTGGTTCGAATTTGTCGCCAAAGTCTGCTTGTTTGGCATAAAGACTTTGCGTCAAAAGCTCTCCGAATGCGTACCCATAGACATAGAATGGTCTGTGGAAGTGTGGAATATAACTCCACAAATGCTCCGCATTCTCGTAGGTAAAGACCTCTCCTTCCTCGCCATAGAATGGTTTCAACGTTTCAAGCCAGATTGTATCCAATTCCTCAACAGACAATTTTTTTGCCTCAGTCCATTGTGAATAGGAAGAATCCATACCGTGAATACGCCGTTCGAAGTTAGAAAAACCAATTTGGCGAACCGCGGTATTTAGTGTGTCGTCAATTTTCCCCATAAGGAGAGTAAGAAGCGCTTTTGTGTTTCCTTCCTCCATCAATTTCTTTTTCAAGAAATTAAATGTGGTCATCTCACCAAAGACTGATGCAGTTTCGCAATAGGCAATTGGTGCGTGGAACATAAGTCGTCCTTGTTCTCTTCCTGCGAGGATGCCATGTACTCCGTGTCCCAATTCGTGCGCAAGTGTCATTACATCGTTATTGGAACCGAGATAATTCAAGAGCGTGTAGGAGATTGGTGTGCCATTTGGTAATACATCGGAACAATTAAATGCGCCGCTTTGTTTTCCTTTTGTTGCGGGCGCATCAATTCGTTTTGTGGCAATCGATTCGCGGACAATGGCAGCGAGTGTAGGACTGAAGCTTTCATAAGCTGCAATTACTATTTTCTCTGCCTCGTCGAAAGGAATAAGAGTGTCGTCTGAAAACGGCATAGGTGCATTACGATCGCTCCATCGA
>JBAYJE010000016.1:0-14835 GCA_041665265.1 Minisyncoccota bacterium
ATCGATACCGCGATTCGAAGCCGCATCAATCTCAATCACATCAAGATTATTTCCTTCATCAATCTCATTACACATACGACATGCATTGCAAGGCTCTCCCTGCTCTGCAAATTTCTTATCACTGCGTCGCTTTTCACAATTTGCTGTTTTTGCAATAAGTCGTGCAGTTGTCGTTTTTCCAGTTCCTCGAGGACCTGCGAAGAGATACGCGTGTGCGATACGATTCTGTTTCGCCGCTTCTCGAAGCACTCGTGAAATAAGATCCTGGCCCAAAAGGTCTTCAAAAGTTGAGGGACGATATTTGCGATAAAGTGCACGTGACATATATTGAGATTATACATGCTATAATAGAACAAATGAAGCGTGTAACACCTTCACCAATTTCTATGGAAGAATTCAAAATGAAAAGTTCAGCCTTCAAGGAAGGGGAGATGATACCCGCAAAATATACCTGTGATGGTGACGATGTGAATCCACTTCTTGAACTTCGCAATGTCCCTCCCGAAGCAAAAAGTCTTGCGCTTATTGTTGATGACCCCGATGCCTCACGTGGTACTCCCTGGGATCACTGGCTCGTATGGAATATTAATCCGAAAACCCAATATATTTCTGAAGATAATTTACCTTCGGACGCCATACAGGGTGCAAGCAGTTGGGGCAAACCAAAATATGGAGGCCCTTGCCCGCCCAAAGGAAAGGCAGCGCATCATTATGTTTTTACGCTTTATGCACTCGACACCTTGCTTGAATTAAAAACAGGAGCCTCCAAAGAGGAGCTTTTGCGCGAAATGGAAAAGCATATTATTGCACACACGAGTCTTGTTGGTCTTTACGAAAGAAAATAGCACTGTCTCTAGGATGAATCCCGTTAGAGATTGTCCAGTGATGTTTTATACATATATATTAAAAAATAAGAACGATCGCCTCTACACTGGATATACTCGCGACTTACGGAAACGCTTTAAAGAACATAATATGCGAAAATCAAAATATACCAAATATAATGGGCCTTATATTTTGATTTACTATGAAGCTTGTACAAATGAACAAGATGCGAGGTCGAGAGAAACATATTTAAAATCAGGACCAGGTAAACGCTATATCAAAAACAGACTAAAGCGTTTCCTATCTCTAACGGGATGAAACCTCCAAAGGACGACAGCAGATATACCTGGACAAGCCATGTATTTGGAAAAATGCTTCATTATGGAATAGGTGAAGGGCGTATTCGACGCATTATTCGCACACCTACTCGCATTGAAGAAGGCATTGCTGAAAATACGATTGCGGCGATGTGTCCCTACGGGACATCTCCCGAAGGGAGACAACTGTATGGCAAACCAAATGACAATAAAAAACGCTGGTTTCCACGCGGAGGTGAGATGTGGGTTATGTATAAACTTGATGGAGGAAAAATAAAAGTAATCACCGCATGGCGTTATCCGGGCAAGAGTTCTGCGCGCAATCCGATTCCAAAAGATATTATCGACGAGGTAAGACAGTTGGTATAAAAAACGAACCCGATAAAGGGTTCGTAATAATTATGGTTCCGGCGCACCAAGTCCTGCTGCACACACAAAGATAAAGCCGAAAATAAATAGGACAGCACTTCCGAGGCCATCTACACCAATATCTTTCCCCGCAATGGCTCCTGCTATCATAAGAGCTCCCGTAACAAAGAAAATGATCGATCCTCGCACAAGTTGTTTCCGTTTTTCTTCATCTTTCTTTGAAGATTTCATTGTTTCTCCGAATAGTAGTTGTGAATAACTAATCGCAATATGACACATCAATGTCAAATTGTCAAAATATAATTCTTTCGCTTTCGCGTGTTTTCAGATATCATAGGGGTTGAAACAACGTATATGAAACTATCTATCGGCATCGTCGGACTCCCCAACGTAGGGAAATCAACCTTATTTAAAATCCTCACCAAGCAGGAAGTGCATATCGCAAACTATCCCTTTGCAACCATTGATCCCAACATTGGCATAGTTCCCGTTCCTGATGAACGACTTGGAGCACTCACCAAACTCTCAAACTCAAAAAAAACAGTGCCTGCAGTCGTTGAATTTTATGACATTGCGGGACTTGTGAAGGGTGCGAGCGAAGGCGAGGGACTTGGCAATAAATTCTTAGCGAACATCCGCGAATGCAAAGCAATTGTGCAGGTACTTCGCTGTTTTCCGTTGGGCGATATTATTCACGTGGAAGGCTCAACTGACCCGATTCGTGATATGGAGATTATCAAGATTGAGCTCATTATGAAGGACCTTGAAACAGTCACAAAACGTTTTGAAAAAACAGAGAAGGATTTACGTACCGGCGATAAGAAAGCAATCCACGACAACGGTGTTTTGAAAGCAGTAAAAGAGGATTTAGAAAAAGGAAATACTGCAAAGCAACACGCATTTGAAGAAGTAATCCGCGAACTTGAATTACTCACCGCGAAAGAGCAGGTCTTCCTTTTAAATGGGGACCCCGAAGATGTACCAGAGGCACTTACCAGAAAAATTACTGAAATGGGTGCAACCTATATCATTACTAATCTTGCCAATGCGGAAAATATAAATGATCTCATTAAAAAAGCATATGAGATTTTAAATCTCTTGAGTTTCTTTACTACAGGCGAAGACGAGACTCGAGCGTGGACCATTGAAAAGGGGTGGAGGGCACCTCAGGCAGCAGGTACTATTCATACTGATTTTGAACATAAATTCATTCGTGCAGAAGTCGTCGCGTATCCAAAACTCATAGAAGCAGGCGGATGGGGTCAAGCAAAACAAAAAGGGTGGATGCGTTTAGAAGGAAAGGATTATATTGTGCAAGAAGGGGATGTGATGGTTATTCGTCACGGCTAAGTGTGGAAACTATAATTGAAGTTTCACTTCAATCCGCATATTATAAGAGTATTCACGCATATATGTGTATTTTCTATGTCTGATTATCAACTTCGTCTTGAATATTATCAGGGGCCGCTCGACAAACTTCTGGAACTCATCGAGGAGAAAAAGCTCGAAATAACCACCATAAGCCTTGCAACAGTTACTGGTGATTTTTTGAATTACTTAGAACAATTCAAAATTGCATTTTCGTCTGGTGAAACCGTCGATGAAACATCGCCTCTCTTTAATGCGCCTCCAGAACTTCTTGCTGATTTTCTCGTCGTCGCATCTCGACTCCTTCTCATCAAATCAAAGGCACTTCTTCCTTCGCTCGCCTTGAGTACCGAGGAAGAAGTAGAAATTAAAGATCTTGAGTATCGCTTAAAGCTCTACCGCGAGCTCAAAAAAACGCAAGAGCATGTACGCATGCTCTGGAGTGAAAAACCACAAATATATACGCGTGAATTTCTTATTTCAACAGAACCTTTGTTTTATCCACCCTCAAGTATCACTCCAGAAATACTTTTTTCTTCTGTATTAAAAATCGTAGGAGACCTTGAACAGCTTTTTAAACCAAATGCAGTAGTCAAAAATCAGATTATTAATCTTCGCCAGAAAATTCAGGAAGTAATTACACGTCTTTCTTCAACACCAATTAATTTTAATGAACTTCACGCAGGCAAAGGGAAGGGGGAGCTTGTGGTCCTTTTTCTTGCAGTGCTTCACCTCATTAAGCAGCAACTTGTGAACGTCGAACAAGGAGGGCATTTTGAGAAAATTATGATTGCGAAAAACGAACCCACAGAATACAATAAATCATCAGTATGACCATTTTTGCACGAATTGAAGCGCTTTTATTCTATTACGGAGAACCAATTGCAATTAAGAAACTTGCAACACTTTTAGGAATATCCGAAGAAGAATGCGCGCACGCTTTGAATGATTGGGAGAAAGCACTCACAGAAAATATGGAACGTGGTCTTCTTCTTTTGCGAAAAGGGGAGAGTGTACAACTCGCCACAAAACCTGAATTAAAATCACTTGGGGAAGCAATTGTAAAAGATGAATTTCGAGAACAACTTACCCCCGCCTCCATTGAAGTGCTTTCGCTCGTGGCCTATCTCGGTCCTATGCCTCGTGCGACCATCGATTACATCCGTGGCGTCAATTCAAGTTTTACCCTAAGAAGCCTTGTCATGCGCGGACTTATAGAGCGCGGCGATGAAAAAGGAAATTCTTTTCATTATCGAATTACGGAACAATTCTTAAAGCATATGGGAATTACCTCAATACAAACTCTTCCCGAATATGAGAAATATCGCACCATCCTTCGTGAATTTGAGGCTCAAATAATGCAACCGACATCCACGGAACCTAAACCCTCATCAGTTCCAACCCCTCATGAAGACTCAGAAATTGTTCCAAAAATAGGAAACCAAGAATCAAATCCATCCGAAGTTTAATTTATGTCTTCACGAACACAAACATTTGTCGCTACATTCCTCGTTCTCGTTGCTATAATTATCACGGTTCTTGAACATGGAGAAAAAGGAACAGGAACTATTCTCGCTGAACAATTGGTGGCACAAAACTCCGCGGTGGGGGCAGTGTCTGCCGTAAATCAAAAAAGGGATGAAAAAAATGTACCAAAACGTAAATGGGATATACTCGACCCTAAAGTATATGCGGAGGCGGTATCAATCCAATCACTCGATTCTAATTTTCCTTTTTTCAACTACCAAACATACAAAGTCTGGCCAATAGCATCGCTCACAAAATTATTAACCGCGGTTGTAGTTGCAGAAGAAATTGGTATGAAGAAAAAAATCTCAATTTCTCAATCAGCGATTGATACCGAAGGAACTGCGGGGGACTTTAAAAGTGGAGAGGTATATTCCGCAGAAGATCTTATAAAAATTATGCTTCTCACTTCATCGAATGACGCAGCAACTGCGTTTGAAGAATATGGGGGTGGGAGAGAACAATTCATCCACCTTATGAACAACAAGGCGGAAAAGCTCGGTATGACACAAACTATCATGCATGATGCATCAGGCCTCTCTGATCTCAACCAATCATCCGCAAGTGATCTTATTCGTCTTGCTCGATATCTTGTAGAAAGACATCCAGATATCATTAGTTGGACAAGACTTCAAAATTTCCTCGTACAACCAGTAAACAGTCCGGAAGTACATACCATTTCGAACATTAATCCTCTTGTTGTTGAAAAAGATTACCTCGGCGGAAAAACAGGGACATCTCCTGAAGCGCGAGAAAACCTTCTTGCGTTCTTTTCATTCGGTAACGAGCGCGTCGCTTTTATTATTCTTGGGAGTAACAACCGCAGAGAAGAGTCGAAAAGTCTTTTGAATTGGATTGCAAGCGCGTATATATTTAATTAATATCATGATTGTATTTGAAGCCATCCGCATCCTTATCCTCTTTGCATTCGCATTCGTTACGGCGCTTATTGTCACACCATTCGTTGTCCACCTTCTTAAAAAACTTAATATTAAGAAAACGAATATTCGCAGTGAAACAAGTGCTCCTATCTTCTATCAGTTTCACAAGAAAAAATCAGACACTCCCACCATGGGGGGGATTATTATCTGGGGAACAGTAATTGGACTTGCATTTCTTTTCTTTATTTTACAAAAGTTTTTCGGCGGCTTTGCAAATTATTTTAATTTTGTAAATCGCGCGGAAACATATCTTCCTCTTGCGGCGCTTTTTTTCGCAGCAATTGTAGGACTCCTTGATGATATATTTGGCATTATGGGAAAAGGCCCACACGGCGGAGGATTAAGTGTGAGTCATAAACTCGTCCTTTATACTATTCTCTCTGCAGTTGGTGCATGGTGGTTTTATTTCCGCCTTGGTTGGGATGTCTTATATATCCCTTTCTATGGAAATATCTCAATGGGATGGTGGTATATTCCATTTTTCATGTTCATCCTTATTGCAACCGCATTTTCAACAAATGAAACTGATGGACTCGATGGGCTTGCAGGAGGTACTCTTTTCTTTGCGTTCGGTGCACTCGCAGTTATTTCCTTTGCCACTAATCGTTTTGATCTCGCAGCTATGAATTCAGTAATTCTTGGTGCACTTCTCGCATTTCTTTGGTTTAATATTTATCCCGCACGCTTTTTTATGGGGGATACTGGCTCAATGTCACTCGGCATTACACTCGGCGTCATGGTAATGCTTACCAACACCGCCTTCTTTCTTCCTTTCTTTGGTTCAATCCTTATATTTGAATCTCTCTCGGTTATTATTCAAACGATAAGCAAAAAGATAAGAAAAAAGAAAGTATTTCTCTCAACTCCTATTCACCATCATTTTGAAGCACTCGGATGGCCCGAAAGCCAAATTACTATGCGCTTTTGGATTGTGACTATTGTTACCACCATATTTGGTCTTGCGCTCTTCTTTCTTGCTCGTTTTATTTAAAGGTTTCCTCATCTCAAAAATCTGAGAATAATGTACAATAAGAGATGAAATGACCACGCTTATTAAGAATGCGGTTATCTACGATGGCAGCGGCGCGCCACCCGTCAAAAAAGATATTCTTATACGAGACGGCTATATTGTAAAAATAGACACTATTTCTCGCGGTCATGCTGATGAAACTATTGATGCGGCAGGAGCTATGGTAACACCGGGATTTATTGATGTTACTACACACTCCGATCACCACATGTCCCTCTTGTACGAACCATACCAAGAAGACTTTGTGCGTCAAGGCATTACCACCATCATAGGCGGTAATTGTGGAGTTTCCCTCGCACCACTTATCGATGGATCACTTGTTTCACTTCGCGAATGGGGGAGTGAATTTAAAGAAAATATAGGATGGCATTCTATACGTGAATTTCTCGCCTTACTCAGTAAAAAAGGGGTAGGATTGAATTTTGGCACTCTCGTGGGACACACTACTATTCGACGCGCACTTACGAGAAATAAATTCAGAGACCTCACCGAAAGCGAAGTAGACGCATTTAAAAAGATTCTTTCCATGTCTCTCAAAGAAGGGGCGTTTGGTTTTTCAACAGGGCTTGAACACACGCACACACGCAGAACACCCTTTAATGAATTAAAAGAACTTCTCACTATCGTTGCAAAACATAGAGGTGTATATGCGACTCATCTTCGTGATTCAAAAGAAAATCTTATTGATGCGGTAAAAGAAACGCTCTCTCTTTCTGAAGAAACGGGGTGCAATGTGGAAATAAGTCATCTTCAGCCACTGAAAGCATTTTCAGCGCTCTATCGCGAAGCAGCGGAACTTATCGAACATGAATCATCAAAACAGCATATTCATTTCGATATTCATCCATTTGAAACCGCGCCATTCCTTATTTATGAATTACTTCCTGAATGGTTCCACGAAGAATATCTCGAAACCATGCGAGAACATCTCCATCTCAAGGTATTACAAGAGCGTCTTTTTGATCACTTTAAAAAGCTTCCCGCACGTGATTACATCATTACTCACGTACCCGACCCTTCTCTTAAATTTCTTGAAGGAGTTTCGATACGCGAATTTGCCATACGTAGCGAAAAGCGTTTTGAGGAATCACTCCTTGCACTCATGGATATGACTGCGCTTCGCGCTACTGTTTCTGCAAAAGTAGTTGATGAAGAATTACTCCAACTTTTTCTCACACATCCTAATTCAATTATTTCATCGAATACTGCAAGTTTTGGAAAAAAAGAATTTAAAACAACCCAAAGCACATCGACCTTCCCAGCATTTCTCTCACTTGTTATGGAGAAAAAAATATTAAGCGTTGAAAAAGCAATTCAAAAAATAACCTCGCTTCCTGCGCAAAAATACAGCATTGAGAAAAGAGGGCTTATCAAAGAAGGGTATTACGCTGACCTTGTTATTCTTTCAAAAGATAGGCCGAGGGACGTTTTTATTAATGGGATTTGTGTACTTCATGATGAAACATATACGCCCACACTCGCAGGAATGGTGCTTCGCAAAACAAATTAACCAATGAAGCTGGCACGCCCAAAACGAAATTCCTCCCCAGATTTTATATTCATCGCATTTCTTGCAGTGCTTGTTGTATTTGGCCTCGTAATGCTTACCAGTGCCTCCTCAGACCTCGCAAAACGCGACTTCAATGATAGTACCTACTATCTCGTACACCAGCTTGAAAATGGCCTCTCGCTTGGTCTTATTGGCTTCTTTATAGGATATTTTGTGTATTATCGTATGTGGGAAAAATATTCGCTCATACTTCTTGCGGGTGCCATCATTCTCCTCCTCGCAGTATTTACGTCGCTCGGCCTTACTGAAAAGGGAGGTAATCGATGGATCGATTTAGGATTTTTTTCATTTCAACCTGGTGAATTTTTAAAACTTGCATTCTTCACATATCTCGCCGCGTGGATTAGTAAAGGACAAGAACGTGGAAAAAGTTTTTGGGGTGGTCTTTTTCCCTTTGCGATACTTCTTGGAATAGTGGGACTTCTTCTTATTCTACAACCCGCAACTACTACCGCGGGACTTATCTTTCTTACTTCTCTTATTATCTATTTTACTTCTGGTGCGCGAATAAAATTTATTGCAGTACTTCTTCTTATAGCAAGCATCGGTCTTGTCGGACTTATTTCACTTAAAGATGGATATCGAGGGGATCGCTTAAGAACGTTTATGAATCAAAAAAGCGACCTTCAAGGAAAAGGGTACCAAGTTGATCAGGCTAAGACAGCAATCGGGTCTGGGGGTTTATGGGGTGTAGGATTCGGAAAATCAACCACTAAGCTTCATTACCTTCCTGAACCAATAGGAGATTCCATTTTTGCAGTAATTGCTGAAGAACTCGGATTTATTGGCACAACTACATTTCTCCTTTTCTTCCTTGCATTTGTATGGCGCGGACTAAAAATAGCTCGTGCGGCACCTGATATGTTTGGCAGACTCCTTGTAACAAGTTTTATATCAGTTATTGGACTCCAAGCATTTGTAAATATAGCTGCGATTTCTGGCATCATTCCTATGACTGGCGTTCCACTCCCATTTATCAGCTACGGAGGAACTGCGCTCGCAGTCTTTTTGACCATGGGAGGTATCATTGCTAACATATCAAAGTACCGACGCTAATGTATTAACACTATTATGGCTATTCGTATTGCATTTGCAGGAGGAGGAAGTGGGGGACATCTTTATCCCTTGCTTGCGGTTGCTGACGCACTTCGAAAAGAAATGCCCAGTGATCTAGAACTTCTTTATTTCGGACCACGTCATATGCTCGCTGAAGAATTTGAAGCACGTGAAATCATTTCCTATCGTATCGCCTCAAGTAAATTCCGCCGTTATTTTGATATCGCAAATATAATCGATATTCCTAAATTTTTCTGGAGCATTCTTCAAGCACTCGTAAAACTTTATAGTGCGATGCCTGATGTTGTTTTTTCAAAAGGAGGCCCTGGCGCACTCGCAGTAGTACTTATCGCTCGCTGGTATAGAATCCCTGTTATCATTCATGAATCTGATGCGGTTCCAGGACTCACTAACCGCCTTTCCGCATCATTTGCAAAAAAAATACTTGTCTCATTTAAAAATGCTGAACAATTTTTCTCGAAAGAAAAGGTGAGGCTCGTAGGAAACCCAGTACGTGTGGGATTAGGAAGTAGTTATGGTGATCCTAAAATACTCAAAGAGCAGATGCAATTTGATTCTACGAAACCACTTCTTTTAGTTCTTGGTGGTTCTCAAGGATCGCAACGCATAAATAGCTTCGTACTCGATAATCTTGAGGAACTTATCAAAGAAATTCAAATTCTTCACCAAACAGGAGTTGCAAATTATGAAAATGCGCGCATCTTGTCTCAATCCGCAATAAAAAATATTGGAGAAACTTTTGCATCTCACTATCGGCTCACTCCATTTCTTTCAAATAACCAAATGCGAGAGGCATTGAGTGCTGCAGATATCGTCATGTCGCGTGCAGGATCGGGTGCTATCTTTGAGATTGCCGCTTCGGGAAAACCAGCGATACTCATACCACTCAGCGACTCAGCAGGGGACCACCAACGCGCGAACGCATACGAATATACAGAATTCGGGGGTGGAATAACTATCGAAGAGAATAATTTCACATTAAATCTTGTACTCTCTCAAATTCGAGGAATCCTTAAAAATGACGAAATGCGTCAAAAAATGCACGAAAAAGCTCTTACTTTTTACCGCCCTTCCGCTGCAACAGATATTGCCACAGAGATTCTTGATATTACAAAAAAGTGACGAAACCAGCATTTTAGGGTATAATAGCCTCATGAATGTTCGAGTGCGTTTTGCGCCTTCCCCTACAGGCTTTTTACACTTTGGAGGGGTACGAACCGCCCTTTTCAACTGGCTTTTTGCCCGTCATGAAGGTGGAAAGTTTTTGTTACGCATCGAAGATACTGATAAAGAACGTTCGGAAAAACGCTTTGAAGATGACATCATTCGAGGTCTTGAATGGCTCGGTATCACCTGGGATGAACCAATCGTCCGCCAAAGCGATCGCATTTCTGTGTATGAAACACAATTAAAAAAACTCATCGATGAACGAAGAGCATATTATTGTTTCTGTACTCCTGAAGAAATCGAAGAAGAATATCAAGCACAACTCGTGCAAGGACTTATTCCTAAATATGGCGGAAGGTGTAGAACTATTCCCCACGAAGAAGCAGAAAAACGCGCACATACCTCTCCACATGTAATTCGATTCCATATGACAGAGAAAATTGTTTCTTTTACTGATATGATTCGTGGAAAAGTGGAATTTAATACTAAATTATTTGGAGATGTCATCATTGCGAAAGGACTTCGTGAACCACTCTATAACTTTGCAGTAGTAATCGACGATGCGGAGATGAAAATCTCACACGTTATTCGTGGCGAAGAACATCTTTCGAACACACCAAAGCAAATCATATTTTCGGAAGCACTTGGTCTTCCTGTTCCTACCTTTGCTCATTTACCTCTTATCCTCGGACACGACAAAAAGAAACTTTCAAAGCGATTCCTTACCACCTCGCTCGATGATTATCAAAAACAGGGCTACCTTCCAAGCGCAATCATAAATTTTCTCGCACTTCTTGGATGGCACCCTTCGGAAGATCGTGAGGTACTTACCCTTGGCGAATTAGTAAACGAATTTACCATTAAACGTGTTCAAAAAGCAGGGGCAATCTATAATCCGGAGAAACTCGAATGGCTCAATGCGATGCATATTCGTGCTATGGATGTAAGCACACTCATGGAACATCTTGTACCTTTCACGCCAGCACCATGGAGAAAAGATATGAAACTATTCGAAAAAGCAGTTCTTCTTACAAAAGAGCGATTAAAGAACCTCTCTGAATTCCAGACTACCGCAAATTTCTTTTTCGAGCTTTCGAATTATCCTCAATCGCTTCTTGTGTGGAAGGGATCATCACGAGAAACAGCGCGAGAAAATTTAAATGCGATTCTTGAATTACTACAAAGCATAGATACCAAAAAAGAATCTGAAAGCGAAATAGAAGCACGCATTATGAAGCTCGCTGAAAAGAAGGGGAGAGGAGAAGTTCTCTGGCCTTTGCGTGTTGCTTTATCAGGAAAAGAGGCCTCACCAGGACCTTTAGAACTTTTAAGTGCGTTCGGACTTAAAGAAGGGTTGGTACGTATTACAAACGCAATTCAAAAGTTAACTTTCTAGTCTCTCCTAATGAAACGTTATTACATACATACCGCCCTCCTTTCTCTTGCACTCCTTGTCAGTGTGTCATCTTTACAAGCAATCGCTCAAACTATTCCGCAACTTATTGCACAAGCAGTCAACACCAACCCTATAAACGATCTTCAAAAAAATATAGAGGAAAAAAGCAGTGAGCTACAAAAAATACAGACACAACGAGAGGCTCTCGAAAAAACATTGAAAGAGGTGAGTCAATCAGGCAATTCACTAAAGAAAGATATTCAAATTTATAATACAAACATTAATCATCTCAATCTTTCTATTAAAGCGGATTCGGTAAACATTGAGAAATTAGGATTGGAAATTAATTCTCTAGGCAACGAACTTGATACCATGGACAATCGTATTTTCAAGCAAAAAAATGCTATTCGCGACCTAATGGCGCAACTGCAACAGCACGAACAAGATAGTCTTTTCTCACGTATTATGAGGAGTGAAACACTAAGTGAGAGTGTATCAGAAATTCAAAACATCACGACTCTCAACAGCGCGCTCGGCGATAATATTAAACAACTGCGGAATCTGCAAAATGAGTACTCAACAAAAATCGAACTTACTAAAAAAAAGAAAGTGAGCAGGGAAGTACAAAAAGATAATCTCATTAACCTTCAACAAATAACTCAAGAACAAAAAACTGAGAAACAGCGTCTTTTTGATCAAACAAAAGAACAAGAACGTTTCTATGAACAGCAACTTGAGGAGTTAGATAAAAAACAAGAAGAGATTAACGCGGTTATTGAAAAAATCGAACATCAACTTCGTTCTACGTTTGACCCAACGCTCTTACCACTCAAACGCCCTGGAGTTATCGATTTCCCCGTTGAAGATCTTTATATCACTCAGTGTTACGGACAAACAAAAGCTGCAATGACTCTTTACAGAACTAAAACCCATAACGGGGTTGATTTTGGAAGTCCTGTGGGAACTCCTATACTTGCAGTTGAACAAGGAAAAATTGTGAAGGTTGGTAATAACGATCGTGGCACCTCACGATGGACTAAATACCAATATGGAAAATATATTGTTATTCAACACGGCAATAATCTTGCAACACTCTACGGACACCTTTCTAAGCAAATAGTAAGAGAGGGCGATATAGTAAACAAAGGAGATGTTATCGGTTATTCGGGTAATACAGGATACTCTAAGGGCCCACATTTACATCTTACCGTTTTCTGGGCGCCAAGCATTCAATATAAAACAGTTGCTCCTGCAGCAGGTCTTGTACCTATTGGTATCACTATTGATCCTACTATCTACTTACCATCGCTTTTCCAGGTTCCCAAGGTGAAAGACTCTGGATGTAAGGTGTAACACCATGAAACAAATCATACTTTTCTTAGTAGTTTTCACAATAATGCTTAGTCCGCTTGGGGTATCTGCGGAACTCAATTTAACGGCTCCAAATACGTCAAATATCACCAATATGCTTCCTGGGCCAGCAACAGACATATTCAAGCTCCTGGAGGGCCTAAAGACCGATATAGAGGCCAAAATGGGCCTTATGGTGCCAAAAATCGACCAATCTGGGGGATACCTAAAAAATCTTATTCGAAGAGAAACAGGACAAATAACGCCGGATATAATTAGCAGCGGAAAAGATTTAATTCAAGAAAAGATTTCATATTTTAATTCTCAATCATTTATTTCTACCTCAACTGAATTTCTAAAAGGGGTATTCATGTGGCTTATTGAAATAGTTCGGAAAGCAATCAATTACTTCTAGCATTGATTAGATATAGTAATGTCGCAAAAGGTATATTGTGCGACAGGTGAGAGAAAAAAGAAATGCGAGGAAACTCTTGTCCCCTCGCATGAATTACTATGCTTGCGCGATTGCTGGATATATTGGCAATGCACGCGTTCTGCAATCATGTTCTCCCTTCTCAATTACCTCTGCTCGAAAAAGAGACCAGTGAGTCGGCACGACTCCGAACTTCTTTTGTATTTCGATTTTTAAAGAATCGACCCTCTGTTTGGCCAGCTCATCACCTTCGGCCACGAATGTTGAATATACTATGTTATCTATCTCCCCGATTGGAAGATCTTTCGCAAAAAATATATACATAGAAACAACTCCTTTCTTTAGTATGTACTATAGTTACTAACCATACTATAACTCTTTTTAACTTTCTTTGCAAGAATAAAAAAACCAGCAATATTTTGCTGGTCTGTAACTTAGAACGAGATATCTTTCCGTGGACGAAAAACTTTCTTTTTCACGGTAATCATTAATCCGCGATTTAGTGATCTATTTCTCACAACTCCGCCGGATGTACTAAATTTTTTATCTTATTTTACTGCACGTTCTCGTGCCGTATCGTCGTCTTTTGCTTTAAAAGTACACGTTGCTAATAAATCCGGATTCCCATCCTGCATATTTATTCCACATCTATATCGATACACTGGCATATCTCTCTCCTTTCTATATATACTGATGCGCGTAACGAGTCATTGCTCGTTGGTTTGCATTCCACAATAATTTGAATTTTCTTTTTGTGTAATGAATCAATTGATCATTCACAGGAATCAGAAGGTTTTCGTAGAGTTCTTCCCGAAATGTTTGTGCCTTTTTACACGCGTCATCGAAACTCTTCGCTCTAATAAATTCTCGTGCGATGCCATCTGATGCAAATTTCTTAAACTGGGCCCTTCGAGATTTCCTTTTTGTTGCGTTTAATTGTGCAACATCACATATGAAACAATACACCATAGGTCGAGCCATACGTATTCCTTTCTCAATGTTTTGAACTAAACACACAATACTATGAAAATACACTATCGTCAATGATGTGTGTGCTCTCCCCTCCTGGTATTATAAGAGAAACAATTTCTCGGAAATTTTTTATTTTATGGACGATTTTAAAACAACGGACGAATTTAGAGAAGGATGCGGGTACACCATTGAAGGGGTTTGGTTCCCGAGGGTCACCCGTATCGTAGAAATTAAAGCGAAGCCTGCGCTTTATCGATTCTATGGAAAGATGTCGAGTTTTGCCGAGGGAGAACGAATTAAAACACGCTCAGCAACAGAAGGCACACTTATTCATGAGACGGTAGAAAGTATGCTGCTTGGAAAGCCTACTTCTATCCCCGCTTCTATTGAACCCTCCATTCGTGCATTCAAAGAATTTGTTGAAATAAATAATATCGAGGTTAACCCCGACTATGTGGAGCAACGCCTTGTAAATTATACCCATCGCTATGCA
>JBAYJE010000017.1:0-11242 GCA_041665265.1 Minisyncoccota bacterium
CCTATCGTCTAGTGGCTAGGACAATGCCCTCTCACGGCATAAACAGGGGTTCAATTCCCCTTGGGGCTACTAATAAAAATATCCGTTTCGACGGATATTTTTGTTAGCCAAGGGGAATTGAACTAGTGGAGGGGGTCGGGGAACCGCGCTCGGTTCCCTGTGTCGGAAAATATTAAAAACCGAGGGTTTTTAAAAGCGGAACCAGTCTTACTGGTGGAGCGCGTGAAATCCCCCCTGCCTACCGGCAGGTAGGCTTGGGGCTACAAGGTACAAAAACGCCAAACGGCGTTTTTGAATTTTAAATGATCAATTTTTATTTTCTAAATAGAAGAGAGAAGAGAGTATAGAGATGCTACAGTTAACTGTAGCACTGAAGATATTAGTGAGAGGTGAGAGAAATTCCCTAAAATTAAGTGAATTGCGATTCGTATTATTTTTCTGTATCTTGAATATAAGTAATCAATGTTAAACGAACTTATCACACAAATTACTCCCTTTATCCAACACTACGGAGCGTGGGGAGTTTTCGTAATTTCAGTCATTGAAGAAATTATTGCTCCTATTCCTTCTACTTTCTCTCTCCTTGCTGCAGGATTTTTTCTTCTTCCTGCGGGAGATTCATTTGGAAGTGTAGTATTAAAGTGTATTACGTATATTGTAATTCCGGGTGGTCTTGGGTTGGCGGTAGGTTCCCTTTTCGTATATGCACTCGCATATCTTGGGGGAGAACCGGTTATTAAAAAATGGGGAAAATGGTTCGCAATTTCATGGAGCGATGTTGAAAGAATAAATAAACGTTTTACAGGACGCTATACTGATGAGTTTTTACTTTTCGGACTTCGTGCACTTCCTATTTTTCCTAACGTATTAGTGTCCGCGGTTTGTGGAGTATTGCGATATCCTATTAAAAATTTCTTTATAGTGACTTTCATTGGGAGCGGTGTACGCGCATTTCTTATGGGTATTTTAGGATGGTCTTTGGGTGAGGCATTCGTCGTATACGCGGGTGAAATATCTGATTTTGGAGAGTATTCGCTTTATACAATTTTAGGCATAATGATTGTTGTTTTTGCCTTCTTCTTTATTCGCAAGAAGCTTAAAAAACATAAGGTTTTAAGCGGCTAAAATGCCTATTGCATGCCTTGTTTTGAGGCATGGAAAATGATATACTTGAAGGGTAAAGAACGGCACGAACAACGGGGTTTTATAATGCCGTTTTCTTTTTGAAATTATGGCTGAAAAAGAAAAAAAACAAGCATCTTCATATAGTGCAAAAGACATTCAAGTCCTTGAGGGCTTAGATCCTGTTCGAAAACGTCCAGGTATGTATATCGGCACTACGGGGCCGGAGGGTTTACACCACCTTGTGTGGGAAATCGTAAACAACTCGATTGACGAGGCGATGGCAGGATCCGCCAATTATATTAAGGTGGAACTTCTTAAAAAAGATGGAGTTCGTATCACTGATAATGGCCGTGGTATTCCTGTTGATATTCATCCAAAAACAAAAAAATCCGCGCTTGAAACAGCGCTCTGTACGCTCCACGCAGGAGGTAAATTTACTGAAGGTTCATACAAAGTATCTGGCGGTCTTCATGGTGTAGGTGTTTCAGTAGTAAATGCGCTCTCAACAAATATGAAGGCAGAAGTATGGCGTGATGGTGGTGCCTTTATGCAGGATTATAAGATTGGTGTTCCACAATATAATGTAAAAAAAGTAGGCAAGGCAGACAATAATGGAACGCGCATTACGTTTTATGCCGATTCCACTATCTTTCCAAAGATCGAATATGATCTTAAAAAGATTCTGGATTACTTGAGAAACCAGGCATATCTCACTAAAGGAGTACGTATTGATATTGTTGATGAGCGTGGGGATATACCAAGCTATTACGGATTTTATTTTGAGGGAGGGTTAGTTTCGTTTCTTACTCATCTTTTAGGTACTCGAGCTCCAATACAGGTAAATCCTTTTTATGCACGCAAGGAAGTAGATGGTATTGAAGTTGAGACAGCATTTGCATATACACAGGACGTAGAAAGTGAGGAGTTGAGTTTTGCAAATAATATTTATACACCGGATGGAGGCACCCATCTTACTGGGTTACGTTCAGCGCTTACTCGCACGTTGAATGATTACGCGCGCCGTGAAGAGTATTTGAAGGAATCTGAAGAAAATCTCACAGGAGACGACGTGCGAGAGGGTCTTGTGGCCGCAGTTTCTGTGAAAATTCGAGAACCTCAATTCGAGGGACAAACAAAAGCACGCCTTGGAAATGTTGAGGCTCGTTCAGCAGTGGAGTCTGCAGTGTCAGAAAGTCTTAAAGAATTTTTAGAGCGATACTCAGGAGACGCACGAAAAATTATTGAAAAAAATCTTCTTGCAGCAAAAGCAAGAAAGGCAGCAAAAGCAGCAAAGGATACTGTCTTACGTAAGGGCGCATTTGAGGGATTAACGCTTCCTGGAAAACTTGCTGATTGTAGTTCACGAAAAGCAGAAGAATCGGAGGTTTTTATTGTCGAGGGAGATTCTGCAGGCGGTTCTTGTAAGCAAGGACGCGATAGGCGTACTCAGGCAGTTTTGCCACTCAAGGGAAAAATTTTGAATGTGGAGAAAGCACGTATTGATAAGATGCTTTTAAATAAAGAAATTCGTTCACTTGTAGTTGCGCTTGGCACTGCAATTTCAGACCAGTTTGATATTACAAAACTTCGTTATCACAAGATTATTCTTATGACTGATGCCGATGTTGATGGTGCTCATATTCGAACTTTGTTACTGACTCTTTTTTATCGTTACTTCCCAAAGATTGTAGATGGTGGGTTCCTCTATATTGCACAACCACCCCTTTTTCGTGTGCAGAAGGGAAAAGACGTGCAGTATGTGTATAACGAATCAGCACTCGAAACTATCTTTAAGGTACAGGGCAAGGAAGGGTTGAATATTCAGCGTTATAAAGGTCTTGGTGAAATGAATCCTGAACAGCTTTGGGAAACAACCTTGAATCCTCAGACACGAGCATTGAAGCAAGTAATGGTTGAGGATGCAGTGCAGGCTGATAAGATGTTCGATGTGTTGATGGGGGAGGCAGTAGAGCCTCGTAAGAATTTTATCCAGGCACATGCGGCAACGGTAAAGAATCTCGATGTATAACAATTGATTTAATTGATGCTGAATGGTATAGTACTCACGTTTAATATATGACCACTACAATTGAGAAGATGAAGGTGTTTTGGCAGGAATCTCGACAGGAGTTGAGGCGTGTGAATTGGCCAACGAAACAAGAAACAATCCGTTATACCTTGTTCGTGGTTGTGTTTTCAGTCTCAGTATCGCTTTACTTAGGAATTCTTGATTTTGCATTTGTGCAGACTCTTGAGAAAATTATTTTGAAATAATTATGGAAGAAAACGAAAAGAAGGATATAAAAAATACCGTTTCTTCTGAGCGCCGCTGGTATGCGGTGCATACGTATTCTGGATATGAAGATGCAGTCTCACGTTATTTAAAGCAACGTGTGGATTCTATGTTTATGAGCGATAAGATATTTGGTGTCGTAGTTCCTAAAGAGGTAAAAATTAAAGTAAAGAGTGGAAAGCGCTATACTATGGAGGAAAAGATTTATCCAGGATATGTGCTTGTAGAAATGATTCTCGATCACGATTCATGGTCTGTGGTGCGTAATACGCCCCGCGTAACAGGATTCGTTGGTTCGGATAGCACAACGCCAACCCCACTTTCTCCAGAAGAAGTAAAAGCACTGCTTTCAAAGATGGGAGGAGAAGAGACAAAATATGTAGTAGATATCAAAGCTGGTGATATTGTAAAAATTACCGACGGACCGTTTAAGGAACAAGAAGGAAAGGTTGCAGAAGTTGATGAGGAGCACGGAAAGATAAAAGTATTGGTGCCAATATTTGGACGCGATACGCTTTTGGAGCTCGACTCATTGCAAGTACAGAAGATTTAAGGTATAAAAGAGACCTATGGCAAAAGCGATTAAAACAGTATTAAAACTCCAGATTGAAGCAGCAAAGGCAAATCCTGCGCCTCCTATTGGTCCTGCACTTGGACAGCACGGAGTAAACATTGCTCAGTTTTGTCAGCAATTTAACGCAGCGACAAAGGATATGACAGGAGATATTATTCCTGCAGAAATCACGATTTATGAAGACAGAACGTTTGATTTCAAACTAAAAACCTCACCTGCCTCAGCGCTTTTAAGGAAAGCGGCAGGCGTTGCAAAAGGTTCCGCAACACCGCATACGGTGAAAGTAGGAAAGGTAACTCGCGCACAACTTCGAGATATCGCGGAAAAAAAGATGATTGATTTGAATGCAAACGATGTAGAAGCAGCTATGAAAATCATCGCGGGAAGTGCAAAGAATATGGGTATTGAAATAATAGACTAATTTAGTCAATTGACGGCAAATAAAACAACTGAGATACTATTCTCAGTTGTTTTATTTTTATACAGAGGAAGGAGCATCATATGGGAAACAAGGGCAACAAAACCGAAGAACAAGGGAAATTCATTCTTGTGGAAGGAATTTCTGGTTCTGGAAAAACATTGCAGGCAGTGAAATATCTTGCACCGTTTTTGAAGCAGCTGGGATACATAGTAGTAGAAAGTAGAGAGCCAACAGTTCAGAATCCATTTGGACGGACAATTCGTGCAATTATTGAAGGAAAAGAGATTTCTGAGAAGCTTCTTCAGGATCTTGAACTGCAGGTTATGCTTCTGAAAGCGCGCATAGAGATGACCTTGCTTCGATCATTGTCAGAGAAATATCGGAAACTTGTTATTTTTTTGCGACTGCTCGAAGAGATTATGAAGAAGATCAAAGGAAAAGAACCTCTTGCTGAATTAGAGCGACAACTTCTTTTTCTCATTGATCGTCTTTACGATATTGAAGGTTTGATTAAGCCGGCATTGAAAGAGGGGAAGATTGTAATTGTTGATCGCTATGATCTCAGCAATTACGCATATGGTTCTGCATGTGGCGTACCACTTGAAGAGCTATATATGTGGCATGAGGTTGTGCTTCATAACGACTACCTCGTACCAGATCTTGCATTTTTTATTGCGGTAAGCCCTGAGGTGGCCACAAAGCGACTTCTGAGCTCAGGAAAAACCATTGACCGTTACGAGACACTTGAAACCCTTCGTAAAGTTGATGAGCAATATAATCAGGCAATTGCGCTTCGTGCGAAGAAAAGTGTCGAAGAAACAATGAAGGACGAAACAAAGAAGATCGCAGTTACGCGCATTATTCATGGGGAAGGTTCTCCGGAAGATGTGTTTGAAGAAATCAAACGAGAACTGGTGTTGTATGGATTAGTTCCAAAACAGAATAAAAAGTAATAATAACCCCCGCCATTGGCGGGGGGATTTTTATTGGTACATAATAAGATAATTACACACTCGCATGCTATTGGTTGAGCTCCTCCATTCCAATATGTTGCTCTACCAATCGGTATTATATCTCGGTAATTATTTCTTTCAGTACTTTCAAAAGAACATCATATTTTGACACCTCAGTAGTATCAATGATGATATCGAATGCAGAAGGATCAAGATGATCTGCAATATGAGGATACAATTTTCGATAGTGTGCTCGTTCAGCATCAATGCGTCCGGAAATAATCTTCCATAATGCACCATCTGACATTGCACGACATTTCTCATTTCTTCTTCTTTCGCGTGTAATGCTTTCTTTTTGAGATACCGTAAAGAAAAGTTTTATTTTCTTTTTTTCTGATGCAAGGAAAGGGGCGATTCTTCCTTCAACAATAATATTATTTTCATTACGTAGGTGTTCTTCTTGGCGCCTATCTACTTCTTGTTCGGTAGCAGCATCGACAGTTGGATAGAATTCATCAATCGTCATATGTCGTTCTGCAGCCATCTCTCGAAATATACCCCCCGTGTAATAGCGCTTATAGCCGATGAGTTTTCCGAGTATATCCGCGGTGGTACTTTTCCCAGAATTGGGAAGACCGCTTATTGTAATAGTTGCCATGTCATGTTCTCCTTTTGGTTTTTCAATGTACAAAACTTGTTGTAGTATAGGGATATACGTATAAAAACTCAAATGTATATTCCTACTATTGGCCTCGAAATTCATATGAATGTAAAAACGCGTACAAAGATGTTTTGTGCGTGTCCGAATAATTTTGAGGAGAATCAGCCGAACATCAATACGTGTCCTATCTGCTTAGGGCATCCTGGCACGCTTCCAGTGCCAAATGAGGAGGCAATTCGCGCGGCAGTACGGCTTGGGCTCGCACTCGGAGGAACCATTGCAACACACTCCCATTTTGATCGCAAGAGTTATTTCTATCCCGATCTTCCGAAGGGTTATCAGATTTCTCAATATGACGAACCATTTGTTACGAATGGGATATTGAAGGATATTCGTATTAAACGCATTCATCTTGAAGAAGATGCGGGACGACTCCTGCATGAATTACCAGGGGAAACAGGAAGAGATAAAGAGGCAACCTATGTAGACTACAATCGTGCGAGCACACCACTTCTTGAGCTTGTGACAGAACCTGATGTAAAGAATGCAGAAGAGGCAGTAACATTTGCAAAAGAACTCCAACTTATCTTGCGCTACCTTGGTGTATCCGATGCGGATATGGAAAAGGGGCATATGCGCGTGGAAGCGAATATTTCTATTAGCAACAAGACAGGGGAGTTAGGTACTAAAGTTGAAGTAAAAAATATTAATTCATTTCGTGCAGTGCATGACGCAATCGAATTTGAATTAGCACGCCAAGAAGAGTGTTTAAAGCGCGGCGAGGCGATAGTGCAAGAAACGCGTGGATGGAATGATGTGAAACACACGACCGAGAGTCAGCGTTCAAAGGAGTCGGCGCATGACTATCGCTATTTTCCTGAGCCTGATATTCCTCCCATTGATTTGGAGAAATGGGATATCGAGACTATAAGGAAAGAGCTTCCTGAGCTTCCTGAAGCGAAACGACAGCGATTTATTGCATTATTTGGCATGACGAGTGAACAGGCGGACATTCTTGTGGAAAATAAAGAAAGTGCCCAATTCTTTGAAGAGTCTGCATCCGAATTTGCCTCACAAGTAAGTCAGCCAAATTACCAGCTTCTTATCAATTATTTTACGAGCGATGTGCGAGGGCTTATGAATACAAAGAACCTTTCGTTGAAGAGTCTCAATATTAGTCCAGAACATTTTGCACATCTTGTTGCATTAGTGCAGGAGGGGAAGGTTTTGAGCCGCCTTGCAAAGAATCTATTGGTACAGATGCACGAGACGGGAGAGGATCCTGAGGCAATCATGGAAAAGACGGGTACACGTACCGTAGATAATACAGAAGAGCTCTCGCGTCTTGCGGACGAAATTATTGCAAAAAATCCAAAGGCAGTAGAAGACTTTAAGAAAGGGAACGCCAATTCAGTGCAATTTCTCGTGGGACAGGGAATGGCAAAAACCCGTGGTCAGGCAAGTCCTGACAAGCTTCGTGAGATATTTCAGAATAAACTAAAGTAATATCACTCTTCTTCCTGCCCTTCGGAACCAGAATATTTTTCTGTTGAAAAATTTCTTTTCGCTCGGCCGCTTTCGCGGTCTGCGCGATATTCCTCAAGGCAGGAAGAAGAGTGTAAATAAAGTAAATATTTCTGCTATTATAAGAAATCTTTTACAAGCTTCATCGCTTCCGAGGGTTTTGAAATCCAATGAATACGGGGGTCGGGGCGGAACCACGTCATTTGGCGTTTTGCATAATCAAGAATCTGATTCGTGAGCTCTCGCATAAATGTCTCCTTATCAATCTTCTTTTGGAGGAAGAGGGCGGAATAGCGATATTCAAGTCCAAATGATTCAAGCTTCTTCCACGAGACTCCTTTGGTGTGGAGTCTTTTTATCTCAGTGAGCATCCCCATATTAATTCGCTTCTCTAGTCGAGTGCGTACAAGCCGTTTTAATTGTTCTTTATCTTTTGCGATACCAATAAAAAGGGTTGGGTAGGGAAGTGGATTTTTTTTGAGCTTTGGCACCTTACCAAGCGTGTTGATTATTTCGAGTGCACGGATAAGACGGCGAGGATTTTTTGCATCGATTATTGTAGCACGCTCCGGATCTTTCTTTTTTAAGAGGTTAAAAAGCTCTTTTACTGATTTTTTTTCTAATATACGGCGAAGTTTTGTATTTGGTTTCACTTCAGGGATTACGAGGCCGTCTACAAGTGCCCGAATATAAAAACCAGTACCACCACATATAATGGGCAGTTTTTTATTGTGAAGAATTGTATGAATTGCAGCGCGGCCGAGTCGCGCATAATGCGAAGCGGTAAAGGTACGTTTTGGGTCAGCAACATCAAGGAGATGATGGGGGACACCTTTCATTTCTTCCTTGGTTATTTTTCCCGATCCAAGATTCATTCCTTTATATACTTGGCGTGAATCTGCGGAAATCACCTCCCCGTGGAAGCGTTTTGCAAGAGAGACAGCAAGTGTGCTTTTGCCACTTGCGGTAGGGCCTACAATTACGAGTATATGAGAAGTCTTAGGCTGCATTGGGGTAGAATAGCAAAAATGGAGCTAGTTGACAAATATAGTGCATTCTGGTATACTTCTTACAGTAATTATTTTCCACTAATCTTTCACAAATGTTGGAGGCAGTATGAAAAAAGGACTTGTTTGGGGATTGATTGCAATGGCACTCGGAATCCCTGTAGTTACTGCAATTGTTGTGGTGAAAAAGAAACGAGATAGATTTGAAACCATTTCTCCGGTTTCAATCCTCTCAAATGATTATGATGATGTGCCGCTCGGTATTGGTGCATAACATAATAAAACGTCCCGCGTTGCGGGACATTTTTATTGGAGAAAAATCTTATGAAGCGCGTTCCTTTATCTGCTTCTCAACACTTTCTAAGAAAGTGATAAAAGGAATTGTTTCTGTTTCCTTTTTTCCACGGGTGCGCACATTCACCGCATTCGCTTCAATTTCTTTATCACCCACGACAAGGATAAGAGGAATTTTCATGGTTTCTGCTGCGCGGATACGTTTTCCAAGGGTATCAACTGCACGTGCAACTTCTACGCGAACAAAACTCTTACGAAGCGTTTGTTCTAATTTTTTTGCATATGCTTCGTGTGCTTCACCTACGGGAACAATTTTAACTTGCACTGGAGAGAGCCAGAGTGGGAAGTTGCCACCATAATGCTCGATAAGGAAGCCCACCATGCGTTCGTGAGTAGAGAGCGGTGCTCGATGGATACAAAGTGGTGTTGCTTCTTTTCCTTCGGCGGTTGTATAGGTAAGTCCGAAACGGCGAGGCACTGCAAAATCAACCTGGTTTGTAGCAAGGGTAAATTCACGTCCAATAGCACTCCATACCTGAATGTCGATTTTTGGACCATAGAACGCGGCCTCATTTGCCACTTCAACAAAAGGCACCTTTGATTCAATAAGTACGCGGCGCACCATGTCCTCAGTTTTTTTCCAGAGTTCTGGTTCATTTACGAATTTTTCACCAAGGCGTTTTGGGTCATGAGTGGAAAAGCGCATGGTGTATTTCTCGATGCCGAACAATTTAAAATATTCGAGGTAGAGATTATTAACTTGGCGGAACTCTTCATCAAATTGCCCTTCCGTGCAGTACATATGCGCATCATTCATTTGAAGAGAACGTACGCGCATAAGACCAAAGAGCTCTCCTGACTTTTCATGGCGATAGCAAGTGCCGTATTCAGCAAGGCGAAGTGGTAGGTCACGATAACTTCTTGGTTCTGCCGCAAAAATTTTGTGATGATGTGGGCAGTTCATTGCCTTCAGATAATATTTTCCTCCTTCATATTCCATCGGAGGATACATCACATCTTCATAATAGGGGAGATGACCACTCTTTTTATACATTGATTCTTTTGCAAGATGAGGCGTGCGCACGCGCACATAGCCATATTCAAACTCCTTCTCTTTTGCGAGTTTTTCTAGTTCTTCGATAATAACCGTGCCGTGAGGAAGCCAGAGAGGAAGCCCAGGTCCTACATCTTCATCAAAAGTAAAAATACTAAGATCTTTGCCAAGTTTTCGATGGTCGCGCTTTTCAGCCTCTATCATCTGCTCCTTGTATGCTTTTAATTCCTCGGGGGTATTGAACGCGAGTCCGTAGATGCGAGTAAGCATGGTGTTCTTCTCGTCGCCACGCCAATAGGCTCCTGCAAGACGTGAGAGCTCAAATGAGCGTGGGTTAATCGTATCGGGGTGTTCTACGTGACCGCCACGACAAAGGTCGATAAAATTGCCTGATTGATAGAGCGAGATGGCCTCATTCTTTGCTTCAAGGTCAGTGATGAGTTCTATCTTATATTCATTCCCCTCGAACATCTTTTTTGCATCCTTTGCGCTCGTTTCTTTTTTATCAAAACTCTTCCAGGTAGGAAGTAACTCGCGCATTTTTGCCTCTATCTTTGGAAGGTCCTCAAGTACAGGTGTGTATTTTGGAGCGAATTCAAAATCGTAATAAAAGCCGTTATCAATGGTTGGTCCAATAGTGCGTTTTGCACCTGGATAAAGTTCCTCGACAGCGGCGGCGAGAAGGTGAGCAAGTGAGTGACGAATATTATTTAAATCTTGAGGCATGAAACAATTATATGCTAAAAATTTAATTTTTGAATAGTCTCGTGTATTTTCTTGACAGTTTTCAAGAAAGTTGTAGAGTAATGCTAGTTATTTTTATTCACATTGATGAAAGGATTCTCGAATGAAAGAAACGAAAAGGTCATTATCTTCGCTTGTCGAGCGCATTTCCGCACAAGAAGAGTTTTGGAGGAAATTGTTGAAAAAAGATATTGATGTACGGAGTGGACTTCATTATCCCCGTATATTTAATAATCCAAAACCAGAAGAAATAAGTGTAATTCTTATTATCCCGAGAGTTGATTCTCTTCTTCAAATTCTTCTTCAAAAATGTGAGGAAGTTGTAGGAGTTAATTCATATCTCGAAGCGCGTGATATTACGGAACTTACACACACTGAAGGGCCAACCACAAATTATATTCTTTGGCATTCCGGATTGGAGAAGCCAGACTACTTCAGTATATCTGCGTCAGACTCCAGATATATGGCGACAAAAACGCCAGGACGAAGAACGATGAATCTCACTGAACGACTTGCGTTCGGATTGCAATTTTTTGACGAACACGAGGCATGGCCCGACACTAACACAGAAACGCTCTGTGCCCCGAGTGAG
>JBAYJE010000018.1:0-9603 GCA_041665265.1 Minisyncoccota bacterium
GCTGAGATTGATTTGAGAGTCTATCAAGGCTAGTTTCTTCTCACGAGGCCACCGCTTGATTTCTGCCTCACGTCCGCGCGCTTCTAAAAGTGTTGTAAACTCTTCCGAGTGCACAAGCACCACGGGTCGGCGAATCTTCGTATAATGTGCGCCGCTCTTTGAATCGTTGTGCTGCTTCAATCTTTTCTCAAGATTGTTCGTGCAACCAACGTAGAGAGTCTTATCCGCACATTTGAGGATATATACAAAATGATTCACAACTTTATTATGATACGTTTCTTATGAATGCTTTTTGCGTCTGCATGCTCTCACTATGTGATATACGATTACTCCCAAAATACCGCCGATTATTCCAAAAAGAAATGAGTAGAAAATAATCATAATAGGAATAACCGCAATAACACCAAATCCCATGTCGTTACTAATGGAGTGACCCAATAATGGCTCCAAAAAGAGAATAGCGAATACTATACCCAGTGCACCACCCACAAAAAATACCGCAATATTTTTTACAAACCCAGAACACAATGTGTATAGCTTCTGTTTCAAAATTAATTATTATTAAGCACACACGCACCACCTACGTCACCAAAAGGAAGGTTCGACTTAGGGTTGGGCGCACAATGAGAGCCTGCGACACAAAGGGGAGCGGTCGTCATGTTGCCGCCGCAAAATTCTCCCACGCTTGCAATGGGCTGAATCACGACATTCAGCTTCGTTCCATCAAATACCATATATTTCGTGACACCGAGAGAAGGACGCATAGTCATCGGCTCTCTCGGATTCCTGTCCGCATAGTTCGCCATTATCTGTCCATTCTTTATCGAGATATTCTGCGGTGCAATTCTATCACCTAAAAGAATTGCGTTTGTACCTTTCACTCCATCGTCATTGATTGCCGTTGCTACATAGTAGAAAGTGCCGCTTCCTCCAGGATTTTGCACGAGCATAAGTGCCATATCTTCTTTTCCATCACCATTCAAATCTCCACGCACTGGCCCTCCGAAAACGGTGGTCGCAATTTTTGTTGCTGAACCAGGAGCGACATCTACTTCCGCCTTTCCGTTCACTAAAGTTACTGACTGTCCTTCGATTACGTACGTTGCATTCAATGGATTTGCTACAGTTGGCACATTAACTGAAGTTGGTTTATTGAGTTCAAAAAAATAAAATCCTACGCCTATGAGCAATACCGCTAGCGCAACTTTTATATTATTCCAGTTCATGTAGTAATGATACCACTTTTAAAATTGCGAATATCTTATTGTTGCAGTAAGATAAATCAGCAATTTTGATGGAGTAATGGGTTAGTATTATTGATAGGCGTGGAGTATTGAGGGATCGTCTAATGGTAGGCTCCCTGTTTGTTCAAGAGTCAACGATTGAATACAAACAGCAGTCCAGCGAGGTTTTACGAGTCGTGGCTCCCTGTTTGTCCAAGAGTCTTCGATTGGTGACAAACAGCAGTGCCAGTGAGCGGAGCGAATAGGCAGTCCGCTGAGAATAAGGGAATCGGAACAAGCTAGTATTGTTGATAGACGCGAGACATTGAGGGATCGTCTAATGGTAGGACAGTGGCCTTTGAAGCCATTAATCGGGGTTCGAATCCCTGTCCCTCAGCCGATTTTTAAGCGTAAAAATCGCGTCGAAATTAGCAAACTTTCGACGTAGACTAATTTTGCTATAGGGATTCGAACCGCGGGCTCCCTGTTTTCTTAGCAAGCGAAGCAAGTTTAGAAAACAGCAGTGTCGCATAACCATGCGACCCGCAGCTCCAAAAGATGGGACGAGAGGCGAATCCCTGTCCCTCAGCCAGCTTGAGCTAGGTTCGGAGTCCGAAGAGAGGGTATATTCTTATTCAAACTGAGCATGCAAATCTCCACAAAGGAATCTATAAAACGTCTAGGTAAACTAGTGGCAATCGGAACCATACTTGAAGAGAAAGGATGGGATAGGGTATGGGGCGAAGCAGAAAAAACTGCAGGCATAAAAATCCAGGGGGCGCTTAAAATGGATATATTCATTGCCGAACTGTACGTTGCGGGCCTCCCACTTCTTAAATTCTTGAGCAATAAAAAGCTATTAAATCTAATGCCACTTTTCAATGAAAGCGTGATTGATACCTTGAAGGAGGAGGGGCACTTTAAAACCGACGAAGAGAACGGTCTTCTGAATGTATTAGCCAAGGACAGATGGTCGATATATCAGTCTATGGCAAAAAGTTCTGCGGCTGATGGTTACTTAAACTCTCGCCCACTAAATCTTTTTCTAGCTACAGCAAAGGGGATTGCCTCGACTTACGATGCGTCGCCCTATCTTGAAAAGTGTATAGCAAGTGGCCTTTTAGCTATCTTCATTTTTTCGGACGGGCTTATTGAATCTACATAGAAAATCTACCTATGAAAATTGCTTGCTTAGGCTGGGGTTCTCTTATTTGGGACTCGAGAGAATTGGGAGTACCGAGGGATCAATGGAGACAAGATGGCCCTAGTTTGCCCATTGAGTTCACTAGATTTTCTAGTGATGGCAGGGTGACTTTAATTATTGATTTTAAGGCGAAAGCCGTGAATGTACTATGGGCTGAGTTAGATTTAGAAAGTCTTGAACAGACCGTTTGTTTACTTGCGAAAAGGGAAGGAACAAGATGTCAAAGTATTCGTAGTACACGAGCTAGCGATACCGATGGCGACGAAGTGAGAAGGAGTGTAATTAATTGGTTAAAATCGAAAAAGCTGGATGCTGCAGTCTGGACAGGACTTTCATATAAAGACGGCGTGCGACCCAGTGTTATACAAGTTCTTGAGCATCTTGAAAAATTAGAAGGTTGCGACAAAGAACGCGCGGAGGAATACATAAGAAAAGCTCCGAGGCAAATTTTTACAGAATATAGACAAGCGATTGAGTCTAAGTTTAGTTGGACTCCTACAGGCCAATAGGATGCCGTCCGAGGTACGTGGTGGTAGAATAAAAGCAGTCGAAAAAGGTTGCAGTGGTCACGCCGTGATTAGTGCGCGACCGAACTGTCCAGCCAATGCAAAACCGCTTGCCCTTCATGGGTAGGCGGTTTAGCATTATGTTGCTGATATAAGATTTGAATCACAAATTTTAACCCCTTAAAAAAGGCGCCTCATCACACAATCCCAAGCTTATTATTATGTTTGGACCAAATCAAAAAAATAGAATAATCGGAATTGCTGGAGGAAGTGGGAGTGGTAAATCTACTCTTTGTGTTTCTTTGTGCAAGAATCATCCAAATGAATGCACTCTATTGCACGTAGACGATTATTTTAAGAAAAATGAGGAAACTCCTGAATTGAATGGATTCAAAAATTGGGACCACCCTGATTCTTTAAGATTCGATGATATATATAATGACCTGATTTCGTTACGAGAAGGTGGGGAAGTCAAAATTTCAACTAAGGGAGAGCTTTATAATCCCGAATTTAAGCACGAGCTTAGAAATAAGAAAGAAGTTGTCATACCATCGAAACCAATAATTATTTTGGATGGGTATTTAGCACTTTATGACCCCAAAATACGTGAGTTAATGGATTTGAAAATATATCTAGATATTCCGGTTCAGAAATCCATAAAAAGACGTAGTTTAAACAAATTTGCTCCTGGAGAAGAATACTTTGAAAAAGTATTGTTTCTAATGCATGAGAAATTTGTTGAGCCGACAAAGCGATATGCCGACCTCGTAATTAATGTATTGGAGAAGAATCAGAAAGATGTGTATAAAATAGTTGAAGAAAAACTATTTTAGGCCACAACCAGGACAGCCAACAAATTAACTTGCTATACTAACTTCATTATGGATAAAGTTACACATTTTGAATTTCCGTGGGACGATAAGGAGCGGGCGAAATCGTTCTATCAAAACGTTTTCGATTGGAAGCCGTTTGAATGGGAGAAACTTGGTTATACGAGCTGGCAAACTGGACCAATTGATGAAAAAATGCAGCCAATCGAACCGGGCTTCATCAATGGGGGCTCAAGCAAGCGCGACCCCAGCATGCCGTATCCAATGTTCTATATCGATGTTGCGGACATTGACTTAGCGCTCAGTAAAATCGTTGAAAATGGCGGCGCGGTGGTGCGCGGCAAAACTCCACTAGGGGAGAATGGCGCAATGGGCTTCCTCGCATGGTTTAAAGATTCCGAAGGGAATATTCTTGGTCTTTCACAGTACAAGAAAACAAAGTAGATATGACAAACATTTTTGCTTCGCAATATATCGTATGAAAATTGAAAAACCCCTACCAAGAAATAAATATAAAACGCATTTAAAAGATCTCAATGGAGGATGTGCATTTTGTAAAAAACCATCAGATCTTGTAATTAAGGAATACAAAAACTGGGTTTGGGTTTTTTCGGCTTTTCCATATAAAAAATATCACACGTTGTTGTTTTCAAAACGACACATTATTAAATTTTCTGAACTCGATGTAAAAGAACTTGGAGAACTTAAAAAAATCTTAGGTGAAATTGAATATTATTATAGAGAGAAGAAGATAATATGTAAAAATTCAAAATTTGGTGATCAAATATTTTTTTCTTGGAGATCTCGATATAATGATAAAATAAAAAAATCAGTATCTCACTTTCATCTCCATATTTACCCCCAATTTGCACAAAGAATAAATGAGATTATTGATAAGGATTCATGGGATATCAACACCTCCATCTTTAAGAATATTTAAGGGGTATTAGTGAGTTAAAAAGATTTCACTCCATCCTATTATGTATTTCAAGTCAAAAAAGACCTCATTACTAATCTTAGGTATAACATCTATCGCGTGCTCTAGAGCAATGTTCTTTTTTTTCGATGATCCTGAAGGTCCAAATCTTCTCGTGGTTATGGTGATGGCAGCGATTATATATTTTCTATCTTTGACGATATTTATCCAACTCTTTAACAATATGCGCATTTCAACATTTTCTCATTTATCACTTACAGGGCTTACGAGGCTTTTGATAATGATTGTTATTCAAATGATACTAGTCGTTGCTTTCTATTTTTGTTTGAATTAAGGCTCCAACATCGTCCCACAGCCCCAGCCAATATTGACTAAAATCGAGCTTTGTTTTAGTTGACTTTTATTCAATTTTAGTGTATTTTACTGTTGTTCATTAATAACCAAATAAACTGGATAATTAAGTGATAAAACAAGTGTTTATATCAAATTCCTACCATTCATCATTCACACACTATCTTTAAGAAAGGAAAGAGGTATTCCTATGGCATTTCGTCATAACCAAAAAAAGTCTCTAAAAAAGACAGGGGGAACTAAGAATGTTAGTAAGAACAAGGAAAAAAAGAAACGCGAATTTCAAATAATTCGTGAATCTGATAACCATATGGAAGCATGGAGAGCAATATATCCCGTTCTTCAGAAATTTGCAGAAGGACTTCAGACACATATTGCTGTTTCAAATCCGCATGGTTATACCAGACCACCAAAAACGGAAAGGGGAAAACTTTTTATCTACTTCTGGTCTGTTCCATATGACATTCGAAGCGAAAAAATACGACAAGAAGTGTTTGGTATTAAGTTAAATAAAGCTCAAAGTGATGCGGCAAGTCCTACCGGAGGAGGAACTCCAATTATTGATTCTAAAACAGGAATCACAATTGCAGAGATTCATGGAGGAACGCTTTATGTATTATTTGATCTTCCTCATAGTAGTTCTGATGGTTTCGAAAGTGTTACCGCGCTTATGCACGGAATCATGACGCATTATGCAAACATTGTGTTGCCCTCCTCTCCATTTGTTAAAGAGATGATGCAAGTACAAAAACATGCGGAAGAATTGAGAATGCAAATCGAAGAACGAAAAAAAATGTTCACCGTAAGAGATTTTAGTCCCCGCTGTGATCATTGGAAAGATCTTTCAGAAGAAATCACAAGATTTTTACTGGAGGATTCTCTTTATTCATATCCCACCGAGATCTTCTTTGGGGATGCCATCGAACGCTGCGGTCCTGATGGAGAAAAATTCTCAATAGTAATTCGTCAAGAGCGCAATTGCCCAATTATAGATGGTGAGGTGATTGAGAATATTGATTCACAACAAATCGTGTATATTCCAAAAGGAATGCATATCGAAGTGTGGGGAATCTGTGATTGTCCCGATACCAGTGATCTGAAAATAATAAAAACACTTCTCACAAAAGCTATTCCTGAAGCATTTGAACCAAATGCGGAAAAACGCGCTCTTCTTGTGGAAGCACGAAGAAAGGTAGCGTTTGAAGCACTGAAAAAACGATGGATTGAAAAAGTCAGTGATCGTCTTCAAATACAAAAAAGGGAAGCCGAGAAAGCAGCAGTTAATCATGATGCAAAAGTACGAGAGTACCAACAAGCGACTGTAAAACACATTCGTCAAGCAGATGACTGCCGCACTCGCGCACGGATGTTAGAAATGGAAATTCGGGAAGGTAATCTTGCTGCACGACACGAAAAGGAATTCACGCAAATATTTAAGATTCCTCATGTGAAAGATATGAGAATTTTAGATAATATCATCGAGATATTTACCGACAATCTTTATATCGATGAAGATGGAGTGCGGTATGATATTGGTGAATTTCGTATAGTAATTTATACGGATGGATCTGAAGGCGGAGTGCGATTCTATAATCTTACACGCCGTGTAGATGGTTATTGGGAAAAATCACACCATCCCCACATAAATGGGGAAGGTCAAGCATGCCTTGGCACAATTCAAGAAGCAATTCCTGAACTCATTGCAAAATATGAGTACTCGATTGTTATCACTCTTTGTTTGCAGTTTCTTCAGTCAGTATCCACATCGGATTCTGCTGGAAAAACTATTAACCGTTGGCCGGTAGTAGTAATGCCGGAGAAAGGAATAGCTGCATGAAGCAGAGAAGAAAAAAAAGAACGATGCCCTACATCGTTCAAAATATTCACGCACAACGTTTCCGCGGACATGATTTTCGACGCACAACTCACTTGTTAGACGGATCAGAAATTAAGATTATTCTTACTCGTGAAGTGTGTCAGAAAATGTTCTACATTGTGGATGAAAGTCCACAAGAAGTATCCTGGTTAGGTTCCGTAACGCGGCATAATATGGAATTTTTGATTGATGAGATTTTTATCTTCGAACAAAAAGTTCATAGCAGCGAAACGAGACTTGATGAGGAAGCTGTGGGAAAGTTCTTCACTGAATTACTGCAACGAAATGACGGCATCGGAAAATCGAATCGTATTCGTGCGTGGATGCATAGCCATGTAATTGGTAGCACAAGTCCTTCGGGTACTTATGGGCCAGGTAATTATGGCGATCTTGCACAGATGCACAGCTTTGGTCAGGGTGCTGATTATTTTATTATGGGTATTGCAAACAAATCCGGAGAACTGCGATTTGATATCTATTTCTATACCCTTGGCATCAAGATAGAAGATGTGCCGTGGGAGATAGTAGAAGAAGAGAATACGGAGCTTCATAATGCAATAAAAGAAGAACTGAAAAGCAAGGTCACAAGCGCTCCACATCAATTCATAGGAAGATATCAAATCTTTCCGGATGAGGAGGTTCTTAGTGACTAGTTCTACTACACCCAGTGAAGTGCTGATTCCGGTAGATTACTGGAGACAGCTTGATATATTCGATCCCGGCAAGTTCCACGAAGAAGTGCACATTATTGGAGTGGGTGCTACAGGGAGTACTATTGCGTTATATCTTGCAAAATTTGGCGTGCAAAAAATGCATGCATATGATTTTGATGAGGTAGAAGCACATAATCCTCCCAACTCTCTTGTATTTGGGCGATCAGATATCGGCAAACTGAAAGTGGAGGCGCTTCGAGAGAGGCTCCTTCATGATTGTGATGTCGATGTGATTGCTCATAACGAGAAGGTGGATGGCACAAAACCACTTCAGGGCATTGTCTTTCTTTGTACCGATAAAATGAGTCAACGTAAACCAATTTGGGAGAATGCGATAAAATTCAAACTCCCCGTGAAGCTCATGGTAGAAACACGGTTAGGTGCAGAATTTGGATGGGTCCATACGGTCCGTCCATCAAACCTCACTGACGTAAAAGGTTTCGAAGATACATTATTCAATGATGAAGAAGGGGAGGAACCGCCATGTACCTATCGGGCGATTGCTACCACGGTAGGCGCGATTGCAAGTATTGCGAGCCACAAGCTTATCAAATTTGCAAAAAACGAATCTATCACACCCATTGTCCAAATTGAGGAGGGAAAAGATCATAGCAGCGCTGATATGTTTTGTATCAGACCTATTATCACTACCACTTCGAATTGGAAGAAATAATAGTTGACATAGAGGGGTAATATGGTGGTATATTGTTGGTAGCATTTCGGTAATACATAATTCATTTGTTTTATTCATAACATAATAGAAGGAGTCACGTATGCTAGTAAAAGCAGGCCGTGTACCAGGAACTGTCATTGATCTCGCGATCGGCGACAAACCACTTTCCGTGTTCGAAGTTCTCGAACTTACCGGAAAAGAAATACAACGCGTTCAGGAGCGTTCTCAGCCACCTTTCGTGCCGAACCGGGAAGAATACAAATCCACCGATGGCAGCAGAAAAATGGTTGATATCCCGTTTTTGAATGGAAAAGCTCTCGCTACCAAAAACGGCGACCATTGGGAAGATATCCAATGGGATACCGTGGTAAATGATGGCGACATTGTTCTCTTGATTCCGAAAATCCAAGGCAATCAGATTCTCGTGACTGTCGGGCAAATTCCCGGCACCTACGGCGAATATGCTATCCTCGGTGCTGAAGATGGAGAAGGCGAAGGTACCGTCGGTGCCGCACTTAAAGCGGCCGGCCTTTCTCCAAAAGAAGGGCGTCTATATGTGGATGGTGTTCGCGTTGCCGTTGACCATTTCGTCATGGACAATGATGAAGTGATCTTGTGCAGCGGACTCTACACCAAAGACGAGCTCGGGTGGTTGAGTTCAGATGAACTCGTCGAACTCGTTCTGAAACTCCAGGAAGAAAAAGCGTAACGAGACGCATTCTCGTATATAGAGCGGTAGCAATACCGCTCTTTTTATTTATTCAAAATACTCCGACTTCCGACAGTCCTAGTAATACTGTTTTGCATTCCTGTGAAAATAAAAACGGCGAGATATATCATCCTGCCGTTCTGTCTTTTTCCTTCAACCACTCACGAGTGAGCTTTTGAAGATATTTGAGATTCGATTTCCTGAAGAAATTATTGCGCGCGATTGCTATTCGTTCTGCATCGTAAATCTTTCCATCCTCCAATCGATCGAGAAGCGTCGACACGGGAATATCTACGTTCACGATGGAATCGGCGCTTGCCACTATATCATCAGGAACACGTTCCGACACTCGCACACCGAGATTGCCTTCCACCTGCGATGCCAGCGATTCGAGATGTTGAATATTAAGAGTCGTAATGACCGAGATGCCCGCATCTTGAAGCAATGCGATATCTTTATAACGCTTCTCATAATCACTTCCCGGAACATTCGTATGAGCAATCTCGTCGATAAGTACCACGGCAGGATGCCGTTCGATTATCCCGTACACATCGGTCTCTTTGAGCACAATACTCTTATAA
>JBAYJE010000019.1:0-8704 GCA_041665265.1 Minisyncoccota bacterium
TCTACTCCTCATGGTCTCGGCGTGAAAATCGGGAGCCTACAAAAACATAGTCGCTCCGCTCATCTATCCCCTTTGTGGGGCCGCGAGTACGCGGCATCCTACAAAAACATAGTCGCTCCGCTCCTTGTTTTTGTGGACCTATGGGGAATCGAACTACCGTCTCGGCAATCTCGCATGTAAACTTGTGGACCCAGCGAGAATCGAACTCGCGCCTCGGCAATGCGAATGCCGCGTAATACCACTTTACTATGGGCCCATTTTATAGGCCCACAAGTTTACAGACGGGACTTGGTGCGAATGTTCCCGATTTGTATAAAAATCTTATGATTTTTATACACAAATCGCAATCCCGCATAGCGGGGCCACGTTCCCCGCGCGTACCAAACACCAACCCCACAAAGTCATTCTGAAGGAGTGTGTTCAAGCGAGTACCCAACTGAACTATAGGCCTTAAACTTTAAGTATTGTAGCGAATTGCTCGGATTTTACAATCTTTACCTCACCGCCCACATTAACCTCAATCGATTCCTTTTGATTGTCTGCATATATTATTGCGGGTCCACGTGTGATATTAACTACTACAGAACGTTCATCTGAAAGCACTATGTGATCTGATTGTTCGGTGCTGTTATTAAACGCCAAACCAATACCAACTTCAAACGAGCTATCCGTGATAGAGCGATAATACCCACTTGAACCAAGTGGTGTTGCAACTACTACGCCATCGCCTATTATCTCCTCCCCTATTTGAATTCCATCTACATGAATTATATATCGCATTGCATGTCGAGGATCTTTGTTATGTACCACTACATCGTTCATCGCAATCATTGTTTCCCCACTTACTGATACTTCCAGTTTCCCAATTTTTTCTCTCTTATATTTTCCTTCCTTTACCCGCTTCAAAACCTCCTGATTACTCAATGAATTACAAAGTTTACAAACACGGCTCCCTCGTACCATCACTTTTGGAATTCCTGGATATTCGTATTCCGCACCAAACAAGGTGCCATCACCTCCGTAACAAATAATAATCTCTGGGTCCTTTTCCACGAGAACAAACCCGGTATTTTTTACCATCTCTTCTATTTCTTTTTGTTTTGTACCAAAAAGTAATACTTTCATATCGAATAATATAACTATACCAGGCATATAATTTTGAACAAAACAAATACCACCCGCTTCAACTCACTAATTCACCATTTACACACGTCGCCTATTGGTAGAGCTCCTCCATAATATGGAGGAGCTCTACCAATCATTATTTCCTTGGAAACTGCGAGCTGCGTACTATGCGACACTGCTATTTTCTAAGTTCGCTCTGTTCACTAAGAAAATAGAGAGCCCGCGGTTCGATTTCTCAGCACCTTAAAACAAAAAGCCTCCTAAAGGCTTTTTGTTATTATCTTGTACGTGCGCGTTGCTACGCGCAGTACCTCCTTCCATTTTACTCAGTCTTGTACGTGCGCGTTGCTACGCGCAGTACCTCCTTCGCCTTCGCTCAGTCGGGCTGCTGGGAATCGAACCCAGTCTATACGCACCCGAAGCGTACGTACTACCGGTATACTACAGCCCGAAAGGAGGATGAAATGAGTGTGTCTGCATACTCATTTCAGCTGGAATGAAGGGATGCAAGCGTCTGCGCTTACAGCCCGTAGTGAGGAGCAAAATGAACAGTAAGTTCATTTTGTCCGAACGCCCGGGATGAAAGTAATCTTCTTCTTACAGCCCGAGTGGACACCTTCACTATTTCACATAGTACTTCTTCTTCATCTCTTCTTCAACTCCAGACTCAAATTCCTCTTTTTGTTCTTTTGCTTTTTGTGCCATTGCTGCAAGCTCTATGTCTGAAAGAAGATTAAGTTCTTTTGCGCGAACAATAAGACTCTCCTTTTCGTTTTTTGCTGGGTTAGTTATTACATCTTCAAGTAATATTGAGAGAATATACCCAACTTTTCTACTTGGTGGAATAGAAAGAAGTTCCATAAGTTCACTTCCATTTAATTTCACCATTTTTGGACTTATCGGATCATTTTTCACCTTTTCGATCATAAAAAGAAGATGGCGCAACTTATAAGGAAATGCTTTGGGCACGCCAGAGCCGATACGATCTGCTTCGCGCACCTTCAAAAGATCGTCCACATATTCCAATCCTACACGACTCAAAAAACGACGTACTCCCGCTTCTGTTACCTCGCCTACGTTGTAATAGAAGAGATGACATCGCACGAGATGGGCCACATCCTCAGTGGTAGTTTTAGAGAAGTGGAGTCTGTCCATTATTTTAAGCGTCATCTTTCCGCCCACTACTTCGTGATTATAAAATGTTGAATCGGGCCCCTCTCCTCGCTTTGTGCGCGGCTTCCCTACATCATGCAATAACGATGACAAACGAACCACAAGTGAATAATTTTTCTCCACGGTGTAATTCAATGCCCGCACATTATGATCAAATACTGTATAGATATGGTGTTTATTCTGTCCACATGCGATTCCTTCACGCAATTCAGGAATAACAAATTTCAGAAGACCGAGGTCTTCCATCTGGATAATTCCTTCTGCAGCGCGTGACGTCATAATAAGCTTTACCAATTCATCGCGTACTCGTTCTTTTGCAATCACTTCGAGAAGGCCTGCATTTCCACACACCGCCTCACGAGTACCGTGCTCTAGTTCAAATCCAAGTTGTGCCGCAAATCGAACCGCACGCATAAGACGCAATGCATCTTCTTGAAACCGATGATGGGGGTCACCCACCGTACGAATAAGTTTCTTTTTCAAATCGCTTGCCCCATCAAAAGGATCGATGAGGTCTCCTGTCTCAAGTTTTTTATTTTTAAATTCGAGTTTTAGTCCAATAGCATTCATCGTGAAATCACGACGGCTAAGATCTTCCTCAATCGTCTTTGCAAATTTTACCTCATCAGGATGGCGCATGTCCGTATACTTTCCTTCAATACGAAATGTGGTCACCTCAATGATTTTAAGCGTCTCGTCTTCTGATTCTGTCTTAATACCTACCGTGCCAAATGTATTTTCATACATTGTTGCGGGGTCTTCTTTTGTTCTTCCTCCATATGAATAAAAAAGATTCTGAACTTCGCTTGGCGTTGCGTTCGTTGCAATATCCCAATCTTTCGGCGTGCCACGCAAAAGAACATCACGGAGACATCCACCCACAAGATATGCATCAAAACCCGCATTCGAAAGAATGTGTGCAATATCACTCACTTCTTGAGGTATATCCAATTTCTTCATCTTGTTTATTCTAGTCTACAAGCCTTAAAAATGAAATAATATTGCGTTATTACTACACACACACTACAATGCGAATGATACAGGCCCTCGTAGTGAAACGGATATCACGCCAGGCTTCGAACCTGTTATTGGGGGTTCAAATCCCTCCGAGGGCACAAACCGTAAATGGTTGCGCACGAGAGCACATAAACTGCTTTATGTGCGCGAGGGAGTTGAACAGCGGAGCGATGTTTCGCGAGTGCGCGAAACCGCGAGCTGGTGGCTAAACCGAAGCGCGCAGCGGCGAGCTGAGAGTTGAAGCCTAATCCCTCCGAGGGCACAAAGTCTCTGATTGACATTTAGATTTTAAAATCTAAAATTTAAAATTGTTATATGCCCCTATAGCTCAACGGTAGAGCAGCTGCCTCTTAAGCAGTTGGTTCTAGGTTCAAATCCTAGTGGGGGCACAAAACGAAAAACATAGATGCTTGTTATCTGTGTTTTTTTTCTATTAGGATTTGAACCTTGGCCGAAATTACGAAGTAATGATGCTTCGACCAAAAGAAGAAGCAAATCCTAGTGGGGGCACAGCAGACCGATCACGAGTAACAGCGAGTAATCGAGTCGAGGGACACATAAAAAATCCCAAAGAAACCGTCTGCGGTTATGGTGGCACTATAAAAACTTGGATATTCAAAAAAGCGACGCAGCGTGCCGCTCCTTGACTTAGAGTTACTTATACTCTATAAAAATGTAAGCAATCAACCAGTACTTTGAAAGGAAAATACAATGAAACGTTTCTTAACGGCGGTCATTTTGATCGCAACAGGATTTATCGTTTGCGGATGCGACCGGTCAATGTATGACGATAAGAATCCGCTCGATGAAGTTCGAGGATTCTACGAATCGCCGCACAAACTCAGGAAGATGTTCTCGCAAGGCGAAGAGATAACAGTTAAAAAACCGGGCGAGGGCCATATTTCAGGAGGATTCTTTTTCTTCATGGGTGGTATGAGCGGAGAGTACAAAGACGGGACCGAAGTGAAACATATCGCGGACTGCGTTCGATTCGCGTGGGAAATCAAGGACAATACATACCTTATCACCACTTTACCTCTCGAAAAAATAAGGATACGGGTTGTAGAAAACCTTGAATCACCGAGCGTCTCATTCTTTCTTGATAAATCCAAGGTGACGGAAGTGTTCTATCAAGAAAACTGGAGATACTCGACGTACGAACTCAATCAGAAAAACGTCGAAAAAGAACTGGGTGCAATTCTCAAAAACTACTATAATCCCGAGGAAGCAATCAGTACCTACCTCGAGTATGTGGTGTTCACCGTTCAAAGTGAGAATTGGCCAGCGAACATCAATCTGCCGGTCAATACCCGCTACCGAGAATAGAAAGTAACCGCCATGCCATAGTGCCTCTGGCGGATTTTATTTTGTTTATAAGAAAGGTATATGGAACGTGTAACAAATCGAAACATCCGGTCAATATACATCGAGTATCCTAAGCGGTCTTCCTAAGGACTCGCGGTGTGCACACTTCTCTTTCTTATGCCCAAACTTTTTATCCTTATCACTCATTTCATCGTCCCTTACTTTATTTCCAAATTCGAGTTCATCGTGGGAATGTTCGCCCAATTCGCAGTCCTCTTCACCAGAAAGTACCTGCGTAGCATGTTTGAAATCGTAGTGAACATATACTGATAGCAGTTACGGACCAATGCATATCTCTTCGGTCTCGCCGATAAATACCCTTCCAACTCAAATTCTAGCTTCTCTTAAAAAGGAATAAAAAAATCCACGCTTCCGCGTGGAATTTGTTTCTATTTTGTGTAACTTGTGTAGTAGAGTGGAAACACCTTCTGAGAATATTGATTGTACGTCATTGCCGAACTGTTGTATGCGTCGGTTACAATCGAAAGTACTTTTTCCATACTTCTCTTCTTTTCCATACTCTTAGAATTCGGCGATTTCATTATTGCAGTATTTGTTTCCATTAATACCACCACAAGTGAATCAATAACATTCCTTCCCCAAGTAAGCACCTTTGCATTGTCCTCCTTTGTCACTGATCCCTTCATAAATCGTATTTGCGTGGTTTTAATAGAATCTGCAATCTTTGTTGCTACCACTACATCTTGAACGCTTGCTTGTTGTGCCGTACAGGAAGTAACCAATACCTGTGTAATAAATGCAACAGCAAAAATGAAAAACGATACCTGCTTCATCGAAACCTCCAAAATATTAATTAATACCAATATGAATAACTGTTTTTAGAATATCATATATTCGTATAAATGTCAATGTATCTGTAATTTTATGTGAAAATACGCTATACTATTGCCGCAATGGTGGAACTCCACACTCCTCTTACTGACATCGGCGGCATTCAAACGAAATTTGTCTCCAAATTAAAAAAACTTGGCATTGAAACTGTGCACGACCTTTTGTGGCATTTCCCCGTGCGCTATGAAGACTTTTCTCAAGTCCACACCATCGAAGACCTCACCCCTAATCAGGAGGTCACTATTACTGCAACTGTCGAGAAAATAAAAAGTCGCAACACATGGCGAAGAAGCCTCTTTCTTGTTGAAGCAGAACTTGTTGATGAAACAGGGGTCATCCGCGCAACATGGTTTAATCAACCCTATATTAAAAATGTCCTTCAACCAGGCCGTAAAGCAAACTTTGCGGGCAAGGTAGTTGCATCCCGCACCACGGGAGAGCTTTATCTTTCAAACCCCACGTACGAACTTGTCTCAGAGCATGAACACCATGAAACAAAGCACACTGCACGCATTGTGCCTATTTATCGAGAAACGCGAGGACTCACCTCAAAGGGGTTTCGTTATCTTATTCAACCACTTCTTGCTCATATTCCTCCTATAAAAGAATTATTTTCTTCAGAAATTCTCGAGGCTAATCACATTCCTGAAATAAACGATGCAATTAAAACAATACACTTCCCCAATTCGATTGAGGAAGCCCTTGAAGCCCGTAGAAGATTTGCCTTTGAAGACCTCTTCTTTCTCCAGCTTCAAAATCTTACTGCGCGCATGAAACTTGCCGCAGAAAAAGCATCTCCAATTCCCTCAAATATTGCTCGTACCAAATCTCTTATTGAAACATTACCCTTTGAATTAACGACTTCTCAGAAACAATCACTCTGGGAAATTGTCCAAGATATAGAGAAGCCTCATCCAATGAATCGTCTCCTCCAAGGAGATGTGGGTTCAGGAAAAACAGTTATTGCAGGACTTGCCGCACTTTCTACCGCTGAAGAAGGGCTCCAAGTGGCCTTTATGGCGCCCACTGAGATTCTTGCGCGCCAACACTATAAAACATTTTTAAAACTCTTCCCCAATTTTGAAAAAGGAGTGGCACTTCTTACTGCAGGCGAATCGCGCATTTCTTATGGGCACATGCTTGAGTCCCCACTTAAAAAGGTTGATCTCATAAAAAATATAAAAGAAAAGAAAATTCACATTGTAATGGGTACTCACGCCCTTATTCAAAAGTCGGTTACCTTTCCTCAATGTGCGCTCGTGATTGTGGACGAACAACATCGCTTTGGTGTGAAACAACGTGCCACACTCGAAAAAGATACCACACTTCTTCCCCATTTCCTTTCTATGTCTGCCACTCCTATTCCTCGAACACTTTCGCTTACACTTTTTGGTGATCTTGATCTTTCTCTCATTACTGAATTACCAAAAAATAGAAAACTTATTATTACCCGCATTATTCCACCAGAAGACCGTACAAACACACATACTCTTATTCGTGATGAGATAAAGCGCGGACAGCAGGTATTTGTTATTTGTCCTCGCATCGAAAAGCCTGAGGAAGAAATATCGCAGAATACTGCTGAATGGTGGAAACTCGAAATAAAGTCCGTAAAAGAGGAATACGAGAAACTTTCGCAGAAGATTTTTCCCGACCTTTCAGTTGGTATGCTTCACGGCAAGATGAAAGCCTCAGAAAAAGAATCTATTATGCAGGCGTTCTCAGAAAATAAAATAAATATTCTTGTCGCTACTTCAGTGATTGAAGTTGGTATCGACATCCCTAATGCCACTATCATGATGATTGAAGGCGCGGAACGTTTTGGACTTGCACAACTCTATCAATTTCGTGGACGTGTTGGCCGAGGAGACCATCAATCCTATTGTTTCCTCTTTACTGATTCTTCATCATCAATCACACGCGGACGCCTTAGAGCGGTGGTTGACGCAAAGAATGGTTTTGAACTTGCAGAAAAAGATTTAAAAATGCGCGGTCCTGGAGAATTTTTTGGAGAAGCGCAGACGGGTATGCCCGACCTTGCTATGAAAGCAATTCAAAATCCGGATCTTGTAAAACATGCGCGCGAGACAGCTCAATCAATACTCTCATCCGATCCCTCACTTACTAAACATCCGCACATGAAGGAACGCTTTAATACCTTCCGCAAAGAAATTCATTGGGAATAACAATTGCGCCTTTTTAGTATTCTTCTTATACTAGCAACAGTCATTTATCAACAGAAAGGAGGCGTGTCATGAGGACACTTTTTATTGTGCTCTTTTTCTCGTTTGTGCTTTTTGCTCACCCAGATGAAAAACGTACTGATACCGCGCATATTACTATTGAGTACGACGCAACATTTGATGCTCCGCAATTTTCACTTGTAGGTGTCGCGAAGTTTATAGGAATTCTTCCTAAGCGCCTTATGTTGTCAGAAATTGTTCAGGAAGTATCGCCAAATCGCCACACATTCACCATTACGCTCAAAGACGTAAATGGAAAAACTTGGGCATATCTCAACTCTGATTCCTCTGTGTACTCTTTCATCTCATTGCCGTTTCAATCAGATGATACGCTTGCTGCGCCTGTCATACGTTTTATAAGCAATCTTAAGGAATTTTTTGTACAACCCAAAAAAGATAGGGCACTTGTCGATGCATTTGTTATTGGCTCGCATCATCTCAAAGCAAGTGCGTATGCATCAGCCGAACCACTTTCATCTGACGAGCAAGAGCGCTTCAACACATTTTCTCCAAAACGATTTGATGTGTATACGCACACTCCGCGCAATAATGTTCACATTGGTGGCAATGTGATTATTGGAAGAGTATCTCATACACTCCTCTACCTTTCTATGAAAGTGCGCGTCGCCTCAATCAATACGGATATCATACTCACTATGAGAACTGTGTCCGTAACTACATCAAAATAAAACCGCTTCATCTATTTGAAGCGGTTTCTTTTTTTCTAACGAACTGAAGCGCCAAATTGTTTCTTGGTTTCTGCAATGATATTTTCCTGAATTGGATTAATCTCCTCCGTCGTGAGCGTCCGCTCGATGCTTCGGTACACTGTGCGATATGTATAACTCATCTTTCCCTCACCAAATTTCGCAGCATTCTCATATTTGTCCAAAAGTGATACTTCCTCAACAAGATCGCCACCAATGTCA
>JBAYJE010000020.1:0-8598 GCA_041665265.1 Minisyncoccota bacterium
GTGTTTTTTGCCCCAAGTGTGCCGCCTTTAATCGATAGTATCTCTTGGTAAGAGGTCCCGCAGTTTTAAGAACGGCAGTGTGAAGTGCTTCAACAACTGCATCTGATACGCGATTTGATTTATTTCGCACACTCATCGGGTTCTCATACTTTCGTTCTTTTACTTCAACTGCGAGAGAGCCAGTAATCATATAAAGAGTTTGTGCCGCATATTTTGCAAATGGTCCTTTGAGACCATTGCTAATTACAGACAAAGCTTCCGTGCGTTCTGTGGCATCTTTTGATTCCGAAAGAAGGTGCGTCATTTCAGTGAGCGTTTTCTTTTCATTGCGAAACTCAAATGAAAGATCAGCTTCAACTTCATCAAAAAACTCACTCCATGCTCCTTCGCTGAATGCGGCTCGCTTGGTAAGAGCGGATTCCACGGGTTCACTCAAATTATGTGGTTTAAAAATGCGCACATACTCAATCCAGGGACGATGTTTCTTTACGAGTGCATTCTTTTCGTACCATATCGCCAACTCCTCGTCTTTTAATTCAACAAGTTCAAGAGCAAAGAAGGTGAGATATTCACCGTTGATTTCATTCATCATACGTTCCACTTCGGCTACCTTCTTCTTTACGACAGAGTCTGTGACATCCGTACTTTGTTTAAGGAAGAGGTAAAGACCAATCTTGCTCTCAAGCATCGTCAAATCAAGATAACCAGCAATCGCATTTCCGAGCGATTGAGGAAGCACTCCTTTGTAGGAAGTACGAAAATCTGCAGCCATAACGCTTAGGGTTTTCACATCAGCATCTATCTGGGGGTCATCGATTCCAGAATAGAGGGAACTCAAGTCCCATCTCACATTTTCCGCACCAGTTGTCTTATTTTTCTCTTTATTTTCTTGCATAGGTTTCTCCTTGTTATTGTGTTGTTAAAATAGAGGCATATGTTGCCCGCTGGGGAACAAAATACCACTTTCATCTCATAATGTATAGTATTTCTATTTTAACTTTACTTCAGTATCCTATGCCGCTTCATTTCTATCAAGCGTGAGAAATATAAGTAATTTTTTTGTTGCCTCTTAGAATGGCGGGTGGTATACATAAAGCAGTTCTTCTAATCTCAATAATCTCCTGAAAGGAGAGTGGCTATGAAAAGCCTTAATGTATTACCTCGAATTATCCAAGGCGGTATGGGAGTAAATATCTCAAGTCCGCATTTGGCTCGTACTGTGTCATTACTTGGCGAACGCGGCACTATTTCTGGCGTTGCCCTGGAACGACTCATTACTCGTATGTTACAAGTGGGCGACCCGAGCGGCGACATTCGACGTGCTCTTTCTCACTTTCCATTTCCGGAAGTTGCGAAAAAAATCGTTGATATGTACTTCGTCCCCGGTGGCATCCCCAAAGGAAGCCAATTCAAAGCAACCCCGGTTTTCACTATTAATCCATCTCATCTTCTTATCTCACTTACTGTCTGTGCAAACTTCGCATTTGTGTGGCTTGCAAAGGAAAACAATCCTAATCCAATCAGTGTGAACTTTTTGGAAAAGATTGCGATGCCTCATGTGTATGCCGCAACAGGTGCGATAATGGCAGGAGTAGATTTCGTGACGATGGGCGCGGGTATTCCGCTTCAGATTCCCAAGCTCTTGGATGATATCGTAGCGGGTAGGGAAGTAAGTTATCGCTTGCCAGTTGAAGGAAAGAATATCACAAGTCACATGATGACTTTCGATCCCGCAAAGTTCTTTGGTGGTGCATTGCCTCCCATGAAACGACCAGGCTTTATTCCTATCATTGCCTCGAATCTGCTCGCAAACATCTTTATGAAGAAATTGCCGGCAGGAAGTGTGCAAGGATTCGTTGTTGAAGAATGGACTGCGGGAGGGCATAACGCTCCTCCGCGAAAACCAATCTTTAATGATGAGGGAAAAATTCAACCTATCTATGGCGAAAAAGACGTAGTGAATTATCCTGATCTTGCATCACTTGGCGTTCCTTTCTGGATTGGCGGTTCATACGCATCACCCGAGAAACTCAAATGGGCGCTTTCAGTTGGTGCCGCAGGCATTCAAGCAGGTTCTATTTTTGCGCTTTGCGAAGAGTCCAATATGGACCCCGTGATTCGCGCGAGGATTCGCAAGCTTGGATTTGAAGGCAAATTAGTGGTGAGAACCGATATGCAAATCTCGCCGACTGGTTTTCCTTTCAAGGTAGTTGAGCTTGAAGGCACTATATCCGAACCTGCAGTCTATGAAGCGCGCACGCGCATCTGTGACCAAGGCGAGCTTGTAGTGCTCTATGAGCGACCTGATGGGAAAATTGGCTACAGGTGTCCAAGCGAACCTTTCGATAAGTTTGTAAGGAAAGGTGGCAAGTTGGAAGAGACGATTGGCAGGGGGTGTCTCTGCAATGGTCTTATTACAACCGCCGGCTTGGGCGATATAGAAGAAGCGGCAGTGGTCACTTTGGGCGACGATGTAAGCTTTCTCCCGTCCTTGATGGCAAATGCTGAAGGCTCTTATTCTGCAGCCGATGCAATTAAGTATCTCTTAGGTTAGTAATACAAATCCGCCACGAAATGTGGCGGTTTTTATTATGAAAAAAAGATAAATGCCTATATTCGCATTTGATATAATATCTATATGAAAAAGCCATTAATTATCGCAATAGTGGTGATCGTTATTGCGATTGCAGTTTGGTTCGTCCTCGCAAAAAGGCCGGAAGTATTGGATGGAATAAAATTAAATTTTGGAGGAAGTAAAACAACAGACAAGGCCATCGAGGCAAGCACTGATGCAAGTTTAGGTGGGCAGTTATTTGATTCAGTAAAAGCGAATCCTGCGGAAAGTATTCCTAATACGAACCCAATTCAAAGTGATTTGAATCCGTACAAAGGTGGATATACTAATCCTTTTTAATATATATGAAAAAATATCAATCATTGATAATGAGCGCACTTATCCTCGCAAGCTCTACGTGGGGCGCGATAGTAATTGCACAGACGAATACTCCTGTGCCATTGACTCAAGCACCGGATGAAATTCGTATTGCGGCGAATGAGTCGTGGTCTATGAATGTGCAATCAGTGGATTCTTTGAGGTTGGCGGCTCGTATTGAGTATGACAAACCAGCAGGCGGGAATCCAACATTTGAAGTATATGTAAATGATGTGCCGGTGACCTCAGCGCTTCAAAATAAGAGCAACAGCTTTACCTATAAAGATGGGCGGACATTTTCTTATCAATCAGGAAATGCGTGGATGCTTTTCTATAACCCAAACTTTTCTTCAAATAATACAAGTGCAGGTGGAGGATATCAGGTGGTGACGGATCCTGGACAGGCCTATCTCTATAAGTGGAACATCTCATCTTTGGTGAAAGGCGCACCAAGTATGAAGTTGCGCATCGTAAATAATGGCAAAGCAGTAGGAAAGCCAATCATCGTTCACATTTTGAGCAAATATCCAATTCCTGAATTAGGAAATTGTACGAGTGAGAGCGCATGTCGCACCTATTGTAGTGATGCAAATAACTATGCAGCGTGTTCAGATTACGGAGCAAAGAATAACATCATCTCTAAGGAAGATGCAGCACGTGCAAAAGAATATGCGGATGTGTTGAAAGGCGAGGGTCCTGGCGCATGTAAGGATGAGAAATCTTGCCGAAGTTACTGTGAAGGAGTTGCTCATTTAGATGAGTGTTTAAGCTTCGCAGAGAAGCATAATTTTGTAAGTGGTGACCAGCTTGCGGAAGCAAAGAAGGTATCAAATGCCTTAAAGCAGGGCGCTACCTTGCCGGGCAGCTGTACCGATAAGGCCTCGTGTGATTCATATTGTAAGGTTGCGGGCCACATTGAGGAATGTTTAGGCTTTGCAAAGAAAGCAGGTTTTCTCTCAGATAAGGAAATCGCAGACGCAGAGAAAGTTCTTCCGTTCTTAAAGAGTGGAGAGACACCGGGCGCGTGTACTACAAAGGATGATTGCGAAAAATATTGTGCTGATACGAATCACAGCGTTGAGTGCATCAATTTTGCTGAGAAAGCAGGATTTGCGACGAAAGAGGAGGCAGATATGGTGCGCGCAACAGGGGGCAAGGGCCCAGGTAGTTGTACTTCAAAAGATTCGTGTGAAAAGTATTGTAATGCAAAAGAAAATCAGAAAGAGTGTTTCACATTCGCACAAAAATATAATCTTATCCCTGCGGATAAATTAAAAGAGATGCAGGATGGCATGGGTCGTTTGCGTTCAGGTATCGATCAGATGCCCGCTGAAGCTATCGCGTGTCTTAAGGATAATTTAGGAACAAGCATCGTGGGTGATATCCAGAGCGGCAATTTCACGCCGGGACCTCAGACAGGGGAGATAATCAAGGGATGCTTCGATAAGATTTTGCCACAACTTCAAGAAAAACTTCAGCAAGGTCTTACTCAAGCCACGCCCGCAACACTTACTTGTTTGAAGAGCGGTATGGGTGAAGATGAGTTTGAAAAAGTGAAAAGCGGTGAGGCGCCCACACCTGAAAATGGTGATGTATTTAGAAAATGTTTTGAGACGATGAAAGTTGAGGGATTGAGCAAACTGAGGAGTGGCTTGGAAAAGATGCCGCCTGAAATAAAATCTTGCATCACCGATAAACTTGGTGCGGACAAAGTGCAGAAGATACAAAGTGGTGAAAATGTGGACTTGGGTGCAGAAACAGGCTCAATCATTCAGGAGTGTGTGAAGGAGGGCCAGGGCGCTTTAGAACAGAAGATGCAAGAGGGCTTAAAGAATGCTCCTCCCGAGATGCAGAGTTGTATCAAAGATAAACTTGGAAATATTGGCGAGAGAATGCAGAGTGGTGAATTGAGCGGCGAGGCAGATGTGCAAAAGCTTATTCAAGAATGTGTTTCAAGTTTTAAACCACAAGGAATTCCTTCAGGAATGGGCTTACCCGCGGGAATCACTCCTGGAGGAGGAGCACCCGATGCAGAGGACTTAAAGAAGATGCAGGAGCAATATCAGAACATGATTCCAGGAGGAATCCCTGGAGGAGTGGCAGTTCCACCGAATGGAGGATTGGTGCCTAATCTGCCACCGGAAGGATTCACCCCGCCGCCAGAAGTGTGCGCGCAGTTTGCCGCAGTGCCATCCTGCTCATACGTACCAGCTTCAGCAAAAGATATTTGTGAAAAGTGTAAGGGTGACTAACACTATAACTAATTTGTAGAAGTTAGTTAGACAAAAAGAAATCAAAAACAGGTGCTACAGTTAATTGTAGCACCTGTTTTGTTTCATATTGTAATAGTGTTGATTTCTTAAAATTATTGTCTAGAAGATTAGTGAGGTTTTATACTCTCCCTATTTTCTGTTAGGATGGCCTGGATGAGCGAGAAGACTATTTGGGATGTAATAGTAGTGGGAGGAGGTCCCGCAGGTATGATGGCAGCAGGAAGGGCCTCAGAACGAGGCGCGAACGTCATTTTAATTGAGAAAAACGAGACATTAGGCAAGAAACTCCTTATTACAGGAGGAGGCAGGTGCAATGTAATGAACGCTGAAACGAATACGCGCAAACTTCTTGAAAAATTCAAAGATTCCGCAAAGTTTCTATTTTCTGCTTTTTCACAATGGTCTGTAGTAGAAACATTAGATTTTTTTCATACGCGAGGAATGGAGACAAAAGTGGAACCAGGGTTGCGCGTATTCCCCGTATCAAATTCCTCACAATCAGTATTGAATGTCCTCGTAGGATATATGAAGAAAAATAGAGTGAGCGTCCGTTCTAATTCTGAAGTTTCAGAAATCATGCATAAGGGTAAAGTAGTCACAGGGGTAAAATTGAAAAATAAAGAAATAATAGAAGGGAAGTCAGTTATTCTTGCGACAGGAGGAACATCACGGCCAGAGACTGGCTCAACGGGCGATGGATATAAATGGCTAAAAAAACTTGGGCACACAATTGTTACGCCTGAAGCATCGCTTGTACCAATTGCAATAAAAGATATGTGGGTAAAAAGACTTGCGGGAGTGAGTCTTGATGAGGTTAAAATAACCGTATTTCAAAATGACAAGAAGCAGGGCGTGGCAAAGGGAAAAATTCTCTTTACTCATGTGGGATTAAGCGGTCCCACTATTCTTAATATGAGTAAGGATGTGGGTGAATTATTAAAATATGGAAGTGTAATGCTTGTACTTGATCTCTTACCAAAAGAGGATTACAGCACCTTAAATATAAAACTTCAGGAATTGTTTAAAGAGCACGATAAGAAGAAGTTTCGCAATGCGCTTGTGAATTTACTTCCTTCTGCCATCGTGCCAATTATTGTAGAGCTCTCTCATATCAATCCAGAGATTCAATGCAATAGCATTATTCGGGAGGAGCGATTAAGACTTGTGAATATTTTAAAGGGGATTCCTATGCAGGCAACAAAGCTTCTTGGTGTTGAGAAAGCGGTGGTCACAAGTGGAGGAGTGGTGCTCGAAGAAGTGGATTTTAAAACAATGCGTTCGCGCATTTATCCTAATCTTTATCTTGTGGGTGATATCTTAAATATTGATAGGCCTTCAGGTGGTTATTCATTGCAGCTATGCTGGACTACCGGTTTTGTCGCAGGAACCGCAGCTTCAGAAAAATAGAGTATACTTCAATTATATGGACGAACCGACAATTCCTTCTACGGATAAGCCGAAATTTCCAATGCGGATTAATCAGTATCTCGCGCTTAAGAAAAACTCCACACGAAGAGCAATGGACGAACTTATTAAAAAGAAAAAAGTGCTTATTAATAACAGACTTGCAGTGCTTGGTGACAGAGTAAAAGAAGAAGATGAGGTGAAAGTCCTTTTTAGAGAAAAAGAATAAATTAAAAACTACCAATGATTGGTAGTTTTTAATTCTGATTGAGGTTATTTTCCCTGATTTTCTTTCTTATCATTATCTTGCTTCCCGTAGTGTTTCCCATCAGCACAATCACACTCCTCAAGTGGTATATTATGTTTTGGGCACGTCATTGCCTGACATACCCCTGGTCTGTTTGATACTCCCTCACAACCTCCTGTGCAAATATAATGTTTCATAATCTAATTCTACTCCTTCGCAATGTTTAAAGTGGTATTTTCTTTTTGTGTAGTTATCTGCTGTGGTCAATTTTATCACCTTCTATTGTCATTCCAACAGCGCGTGAAAGACGTTTGTATTCTTCTTTTAATTCTTCGCATTTTTCAAGGGAAATGTTGGTTTCCTTCTTTAAGGTGGTAAGCATCTCAAAAATGGGATTGAGTGCAACTTTTGCCTGCTCTCGTAGGGGATTGCGCTGACCTTCCTTAGACGCTAAATCAGTAATTGAAAGAAGTTCTTCTAAAGAATATGTTGATTCAAACGAGGTAATAAGTTCCTCAAATTTTGCAATTTCTGGTTCACATTCGCGCAAATTCTCCTCTGAGATTTTTGCTTCTGGATGATCTGCCATCCATTGAGCGTATCTTTCCTCTTGTTGTTTTTGCTCTTCTGAAGCTCGGTCAATATGCATCTCGTTCATAAAGCAATACTATCACATATTGTGATGTTATATATTATATTGACAAATAGCACATCGGATGTTACTATTAAAGCAGTTAATTTTAGCTCACTAATTTGAAAGGGAAAGTGTTATGGCTGGCAGAGAAAACTTAAAAGCATTATTACCTTGCATTGATTGTGGTAAGGGGATTGAAACAAATGTTTTTGAACTTCCCTTACCAAAGGAAGCAGTAAAAACATCATGTTATTGGACAAATAAGCATTCAACCGGAGAATTGGTTACGTGTCCTCATTGCGGATGTCGTCAAGAAATAGTACTTCAAGCGACAGTGAGAAAAAGATGAAAAAGAAAATTTTTTAAGCCCCAGCAAATGGGGCTTTTATTTAACCAAGATATATTGACAGTTTATTGTGTAAAACGTATTATGCAGTTAGTTTTTTAAATCGTATTTTCTATATTCAAGAAAGGATTGGTACATATGAGACGCGGAATGAGTCCAGAATTCATTATAGACGAGGGCGTGTTTATTGGAATTAATCTTGGTGCGGATTTTTGCGCTGAGCATGAGCAGGGGATTGCGGGAATAAGATCTACTCTCGGTATTCCTGCTGACACCATGCTTCCTAAAAATCAAGGAATTAAAGGACGGACAATCACGAAATTTAATCCCGCATCATTTTTTTTCGAAAAAGGAAAGACACATTCATGTCTTACCTTTGACCGGTTTGGAACTCCACGTGGGTGGAAGGGTCGTGAATTGGATCCAAAAACAAGTGTTCTTTCAACTGCGTGGAGCGAAGAGGATTTTGGAATAGTTGTTGAAAACACACACGCTGAATATCTCAAAGATCTTTTTGAAGCGTTCAAACGTCTCGATGTTGCCATTGGTCTTGGGACGGGTGGTCCGTTTCAGAATGGTGGCCTCAATATTATCATTGCTTCGCGATTTCCAAAGGAAACAAATGAAATAGTGAAGGCGGCTGATGAGGATCATCGACAAATGCTTCTTGCTGCAAAAGCAACGGGTATCGAAGATGAATTGAAGAAGGCCGGCATTGGATATTTTGCATTAAGTCCACGCTGGAAGGATGAGACAAAAAAA
>JBAYJE010000021.1:0-8344 GCA_041665265.1 Minisyncoccota bacterium
AATTATGTATACTTTTAGTGAGGTTCAAGGAGTTCGAAGGTCAGTACCGTAAGGGAAAAACCGTTCAGTTGTATAGCAATGTATAGTTGATAGATACCTTGAACCTCATAGAAAAAATCCCCTATTCGGGGATTTTTTCTATGAGTATATTTTCTTCTTTTCCTCGACGCTGACGAACATTCTTTGCAAGAAAAAGGGTTGTGTTATTCCATAACAAGAGGCACAAAATTAAATCCAAAATATTGACGTTTTGAAAATGAATTAGGTCCCACTTTATCGAGTACAATAATACTTTCATTTACAGGTGCCACAATGCGACCTCCAATGCGTACTTGTTCCTTCCACGCCACAGGAATAGTTTCTGTTGCTGCTGCGGCAATAATTTTATCGAAAGGTGCTCCCTCAGGAAATCCCTGTACTCCATTTCCATGAATGACGCGTACTATTCCATTTGAAACAAAATGATATTTTTCGATATTAGTTACTGCAAAATCAGAAAGTTCTTGAATGCGTTCCATAGTAACTACTTTCCCCACTACTGATTTTTCTTTCTCATTTCGTTCTGCCATTCCTCCCGCAATAAATCCAAGAAGTGCTGCCTGCCAGCCTGACCCGGCACCCACTTCGAGAATCTTCTCCCCTACTTTTGGCTCAAGTAACTCCAACATAAATGCGACCGTAAGAGGTTGTGAAATAGTTTGCCCAAACCCTATAAGTAATGGATGATTTTCATACGCCTCTTTTTTTTCATTCTCCGGAACAAAGTCTTTCCGATCAATCACCTCAAATGCCTTCCTGATGAGTGGCGATTTTAAATATCCATTTTTTATTAATTCCTTTACCAGCGGCCCGTTCTTCATATAAGTCCATTATAAAGATTCTGTATCACAATAAAAAGCCCCGCATTATACGGGGCTTATTTGAACTTCTTTACTTTGCCGGAGGATTTTTTGTCACATGTGAATCGGAACTTGCGCCGATAGCTCTTTCAATTCCCATTGAAAGTCCTACGCCCGTTACCGAGCCTATCGTGCCACCCAACGCATAAGGAACAAATAATTCATTCGTCCATTGCTTTACTTGTAACTGACGGAATGTGAGGAACCATACTGCATTCGAAAAAATCGAAGCAATAATATGGTACGTCATATTATTCCGTTGCCGTGAACGACTTACCACAGAAAACGAGACTTGCTGAGCTGCGGAAAGAAGTGCAAGAAAAGCGAGAAGCGAACTATTCCCTGAAAAAAGTACTACTGGAATAACAAGACAGAAAAGAAACATCACTGGCTTCCACGAAATAAGTTGGTGCCATGGCACGTCAGTCGACATATGTGCGTCGGCAGTTGCACCAATTTTCTTTTCTATCCACGCAGAGACTTCTTGTCCCGCAATTCCTCCTAATACCGAACCAAAGCTGTAAGGAATAAAAAGAGCAAATGGCATACCGCGAAGTGTGAGCGATTGAAACAAGAGATACCATGCCAGACTTTTCACAATCGATGCCACGATATGATACGTGGTATTCGATGTATTGCGAGAACGCCGGAGAAGCGAAAAGGTTACGTTATCTCCAAATGCCAACCCGGCAATCATGATGGTGGTCATCATATTGTCGGAATAAATTCCCACAATAATTCCTAACACCGTAAGAAATCCTAAAAGAATCTTTTGTGCGAGAATCGACTGAGATGTCGGTTTCTTTTTCGACATATCAGTCGTGATACCAAAATATTCCTCTACTCTCTGCGAAGCTTTTGCTCCTGTGAAGCTTCCGTATACGGTTGCCACGGTGTAGGGAATAAAAAGAGCAAGTGTCATATTATCGGTGACTAATTGCTTCAGTACCATGTAGAACACGAAGTTACTGAGAAGTGTGGTGAACGCATGATAAAGAATACTATCTCGCACTGCCGAGCGACTCACCATTGAGTAACTCGCGTTTGAAAAGTATGCTAGCACCATAAGAATTAATGTTGCCACTACGTCTTTTGCCACAAACACCGAAATGAATCCGGTGACTGCGAGGCAGACCAAAATTACCATTTCCCAGAACGATTTTGAGGGACTACTCATTGCATTTCTCCTTATCTATTATGAAGTTAAATTTCTACCTACACGATGCTCCAAATGAAGAATGCTGTCAATAAAAAACTCCCGACATTGTCGGGAGTCATTTGCTTAGAAGCCGTAGGAATCTGGAAATACAGACGCCCAATCGATCTTCCATGGATCTTTGAAATACGCGCGTAACAACGCGCTTGGAAACGCGATAACACGTATCGGTCCATACTCAGGTCCTTTCGCAGGAATACCTACCACCAATCCTCCGGAATTATTCTTCCGGAACCCAAGCATATCGCCAAACGCATCACCGTCCGTACTTGATGCGCATGCAACCATGAATTTATTACGGCTAAATGAAGCTCCATAAAAATGCATGTGTCCTGAGAGTTGAAACCAATTTCTTCCTGTGAAGATGCGAGGATAATCTCCCCGCTCAGCAAGATTCTCAGTCATTGCTTGCATACGATCTCCGTTCTTTCCTGCACTTGCAGTCGGCTTATGACGAATAGCAATGCCCCATTCATATCCACCAGGGACTGACATAAGACCATAGCCTACCGACATATTACCCCATCGAGGAGCACGCACTAACTTCTGCAATGTTTCCTCATCCATACCCAGAGATTTATCTCCGAGAAGATATCCGATAAGGATTCTTCGATAGAGTGCGCTTTCCGCAAGTTCTTCTTCGGTCGTGTGACTCACATGATCCCCGCTCACCCAGTTAATAATACCGAGATCGCGTGAATCACCTGCTTCTCTTCCTTGTAGCACATCTTCGATGCCGCGCATTTTGAGGCCAGTTTTTGAGTGACTTTTCAAAATTTCAACGAACAATCGAACACGTGGTCGCAAAGAAGTATCCACGAAATTATCAAATTGATCGGTGAGCCAGTCTTCTCCACGAAAACGAAGTTGCGAGAGATGTTCTTGCCCAAGACCTTGAATCATTTCTTTCAGCTTTTCTGGATCAGCTCGTTTTGCGTCTTGCAAAATCTTTTTGATGCCTTTTTCTGCATCAGCATATGATTTTGAAAGTGGGTGAATGGTTTGCTGGGTAGGAAAATGATGCCCTTGCAAATTATCCGCAAGATTCGCGAAAAAATGCATCGGTATTGCTTTTCCGTTCTCAGTAAAATTCCGCAGGAGAAGTTCAGAAAATGAAACCTCAAGCGGAATTTGTATTCCCGTTTTTGCATCGAATACCCACTCCTTAGATCTCAACCCCGAATGATTATCACTGTCCACAATCCCATAAATATATTCAGAGATAGTGCGTGATACTACATTGCGCGAGCGATGAGTTCTAAAAAATGAAATCGGTACTACTTCGGGAGTCCAAACACCATTTACATAACCAAGACGAAATGCGCCAGGTTCAAACCCGGGATCACGAACAAGTCGTTCAATCGGAGATGCTTTCTTAATCATCTCAGGTCGAGCACTACGAAGATAATCGCGATCAACTGCCACCGGAAGTTGCCATGCGTGTGTTATTGCCCGTTCGGTGCCATTCATTTTTTCAATGACACCCATACGTGCATCCACATTATACGGCGCTGCCACTAATGCCATATCAGGCAGTTTACTTTCAAGTGACCGTTGACCACCAATCTTCATATACCCGTCGAGACTGTTCGAAACCGGACTGTTTTCAGGAGATTGAATTATTTCAACTGTCTTATTCCCCATCTTACATACCACCGAACCCTGACTCAAAAATACTGAGTTAGGAATGGCTTTTTCAAACCATGTGATAAGTACGGAACGAATAGAATCCACAAAACGCTTTCGATCTTCAGCTTCAACATTTGACTGGACCATACGCTTTTCTTTTTCCAGTAATTCGTCGATTTTTTTCTGAAGCTTCTTCGTTTCCTGAGTTTCCATACCTCCGTTTTGCGTGAGCTTAGACGAAAGGATTGCTTCGTTCATCTTTCGCTCTACCATGACATCATTCCGCATTACGGTTGTAATATAGAGAATTTCTGCGTGTGCTGCTGCCTCAATTATCTCTTCTTCTTGAAGACCAAAAGAGAAATAGACCTTACCAGAAAAAATGGGCTTTCCATCTCTCTGACGCGTAACCTTGCTCCATCCTCCCATCGCATTTAACACTCGCTCACGAAGGTTTACAAAACTAACTTTGTCGGATGGATTCTCTTTTCGAATTTGCTTTGCTTCTTTTCGATATGCTTCGGGAAGCACAGAAGGATCGAAATCAAGACCTGAATATAATGCGCGATGCGTGGTGAGGAAACCGGAACTTTTTTTCGCATCGACCCATAAAAGGGCGCCGGTGAGAAAAATAGCATCCTCGCCATCACGTTCTGCTTCGCGAAACATATTTCGTAATGTATTTTCATCAATCACGCGATTGTACTCAAGACCAAGATGCGCGCCATTAATAAAAAGCATACGAAAATTTTCGTTGTTTCTTACTTTGACCGGAAATGGATTGTCGAGCCGATAGCTTGCAAGCGCAATTGGTTTCTTGCCACCTACTTCTTTTTCGGTGACTAAGCGACCCACACCTGCACCAATGCTATCATTGGATATTTTCTTCTTCACGCTCAAACCGCGAAGCTGTCTTACTTTTTTATCAATAATGTTTCGCGGAAGAATATCCAATTCCTTGTATAAAGGATCGAGCGGCGCATCAAGTGACACAAAACGACTTATGAGTTTTGAACGATCCTTCGTCCAAATGAATTCATTGAGTCGCTGCACAAGATGATATTTTCGAAGTTGGGTTTTTCCCTCTTCTCCAAAAATAGTACGATTCACCTCTTTCAAAAATGCATCGATTCCTTTTCCTAACCATCCTGCACTGATTAATTCAGTGACTTTTTCTGCTAAACCTGGAGTCGTCCAGATCTCTTTCTTCTTCTTGGTATTCATTTGATACCTCCATATGAAGTTAGTAAAAATCTGACCTCATTATTCGTCTGAATAGGCATAATGTCAACAAAAAAGAGCTTCGAAAAGCCCTGAAATAACCAACATCAATCACCTCCCTACTTCTAAAGTGCGGCCTGAATAATTCGATGAAGTAACTCATCAAATGAGATGCCTGTTGCAAGAGCTGCTTTTGGCAAAAGACTCTCTTCGGTGAGGCCTGGAATGGTATTAATCTCAAGCACAAACGCATTTCCCTGCGGGTCGATTATCATATCAGTTCGTGAAAATCCCTTTGCTCCCACTATTCTGTGTGCCGCAACCGCAGCGCGTTGAATTTCTTTAGTAAGAGTATCCGAAATACGTGCGGGCGTTTGTTCTTCAGATGCTCCTGGGGTGTACTTCGCATCATAATCAAAAAAATGACTTGATCGAGGAATAATTTCAGTTGGTAAAAGTGGATATGCACTATGAGCCCATCCCTGATCTAACACACCACACGTTACTTCTCTTCCGCGAATAAATGCTTGTATAAGTGCCTCACGAGAAATAGCAAACACATTTTTCATCGCCTCTTCAAAACCTTCTCGATTTTTTACGATATATACGCCCACACTCGAACCATTATTATTTGGCTTCACCACAATAGGAAATGTAAGATATTGGCGGAAAGGCATCATCGCCGAAGTGGGATTTTCTTCCCAGTCTTTTTTATTTACAAGAAAAGTAAGCGGTGTTACAAGCCCGTGGGTTCGAAATAATTGCCCCGAAAGAAACTTGTTCATCGCGAGAGCACTCGAAAGTGCATTCGATCCCGTGTACGGAATACCTGCCTCATCAAGCATTGATTGTATGGTGCCGTCTTCACCATAATTTCCGTGCATTGCAATAAATGCGACATCTGCGATATCTTGCAAATCTTCAGGATGAATCGCCCATTTTCCTTTCTTATCAATAAGTACAGTGTTTCCTTCGTAGTGCTCAGGATGAAGTCCTGCTGCTACTTTTTTTCCGCTTTTCAAAGAAACCTCATGCTCGTGAGAAGGGCCTCCCATAAGAACTGCGACGCGTTTTCGTGGCTTCTTTGATTTTGATACCTTTGCCTTATTCACATCTTTAGTTTAGCAAATTGAGGATGAGCCGCCAGCATAAAAGCCCTCTTGAATAAACTGGGACACTCCGTGATACTAAAGGCAGAACCTATCACTAATCACATAAAGGATAAGCCATGAAAAAATTAGATCTTGATATTTTTTTGGCAACTGCACGCGACCCTGAACAGCGGCACTATGAAATCCTTGCTATCTTAAAGGAATATAAAATGGAATTCGCCCATAGCAGGCTTTATCCTGCGCTTGCACATCTTGCTGAACTCCATGCGATACTTACCAAAATTCTCGAAAACAAAGGGAAATTTGATAAAGTCGTAAAACGTGAAATCGATCATATAGACGTTGAAAAGAAGCAAATTGTCTATAAACCTCTTCATGAAAATAGTTCCTTGAAAGAAGTAATCGAATTTATTAACCGGGTCTTCCCTGACCTTGAAAAGGTGATATCGGAAGGTGCAAAAATCTATGATTTCGCGGAAAGCTGCATCACCCTTAATCCTGTAGGAATTGCATCAAATGATGAGAGCAAGGGATACCTCATTGCCGTGGATACCTTCAGTGAATTGCTTCACGTGCATCGTTTTTCCTTAGAGATATGGAATGACGCGAGCAAAAAAATACTTGTCATGGAAGAGATTCATAGCACACCATGGAAAGAACCCGCCGAACAGCCCGAAACGATAAAGGCGGCGCTTGTCCAAAATTTTCCAAATCTCTCAAATCCTGCAACTTTCTTTTCCAAAGCGGAGTTTGGCTTTCCCTATGAGGAAACTATCTTCCCTATTCTGCAAAGAAAATTACTTGCAACGCTTCATGTGCCATAATCACAAAGACCCCGCGAAGGGGTCTTTTTATTTATGCAGTATCAATTCCACTCCAGATTTTTCAGCTAATTCACGAACACGTTTCTTAAGTTTTTGCTCTCCTTCATCGGAATAAAAAGATTCTTCCAAGGAATATCCGCGATCTTTGGCAAATTGGAAAATTTCTCCAACTAGCTTAGTGGCACAACCTTGACCTTGGTATTTTTCATCTACGGATATAAATTTTATCCAAAAATTTTTTTCTTTATATGGATCTTTTTCTAGCTCTGCGAGGCCGGCCACTTCTCCGCTTATTTCTGCAATAGGATAAAATTTATCATCTACTCTGTCCCCTAAAAAACCGCCCACCTCGCTAAGGTTAAAATATTTAAATGCGCCGCCTCTTTCCTTGGGAAGAAAACGAGAATCTTGCGGCAATGACTCCCCTTGATATATCCTATCCAACAATTCCTTGCCTGTTATTGTCTTGTAGGAAAAATCTAAATTTTCTTTTTTCTCAATTTTTGGCAATTCCATAATACAGATTTAGTTTAACAGAATTATGAGAAGGAATCGCCTCTCCCTTCGGTCGAGATCTCATCACTTCGTGATTTCGGCCAAAGGTTCGATTCCTAGTGCCGGTAGCAAAAAAAGGTGTCAGTACGACACCTCTTTTTGTTATTGCGGGGGCACTAGGAATCGAACCCAGGTCAGTGGTTTTGGAGACCACTGTTCTACCATTGAACTATGCCCCCTTGTGAATCCATTATAAAAGGTTTAAACCCTGAGGCAAGCTCTTCCAGGAAAAACTACGAGAAGGTTTAAACCTTTTGTTACCTTCCTCAGCTCGGAAATAAGAAAGAGTACTCTCTTATTTCTCTCGCACTGCGTCGGCAATAAAACAAAACATCCGAGCAAAGAAGCTCGGATGTCACTAAAATAACAACGTTATTTTTTCGCTTCCTTGTGAACTAATTGCTTTCTGCACCAACCGCAGAATTTTTTTAACTCAATTTTGCGCTCAACAACTTTCTTGTTTTTACGCGTGGTGTAATTAGCATGCTTGCATGTCACACACCTTAATCTGACTATTTTTTCTGATGCTTTTCCCTGTGCCATATCGAATATACCTTATACGAAATCCTTTGTTCTGTAAAGAATGTCTGAGCCGATGGTCGGGATTTCACTACTCGGCGCGAAACGCACCTGCGTTTTCAAACCCTTCGGTTTGAATAATTCCACCAGCGGGGAAACTAGTTTCCCCGACCCCCTTCTACGGCTCAACCCTTTATTTTTCTTACATTCCAATCGATTGCACGCTTCTCATTTATGATAACGATCAATCTATGAGCCGATGGTCGGGATTGAACCGACGACCTACTCCTTACCATGGAGTTGCTCTACCGCTGAGCTACATCGGCTTATTAAGATGCTTGTTTATTGTACGAAAAAACAAACAAAAGT
>JBAYJE010000022.1:0-7382 GCA_041665265.1 Minisyncoccota bacterium
AGTGTTGAGTCTTGGACAAAATCTTCTTGTTGCGTTTATTCCGTGGCGTGGTGGTAACTTTGAAGATGCTATTATTCTCTCGGAAAAAGTAGCACGTGATGACAGGTTCACCTCAATTCATATCGAGACCTTCGTGTGTCCAGTACGTGATACAAAACTTGGTCCTGAGATTACTACTCCTGATATTCCAAACGTTTCTGAGGATAAACTAAGAAACCTTGATGAAGAAGGTATTGTACGCATAGGTGCCGAGGTGCGTCCGAACGATATTCTTGTAGGAAAGATTTCGCCAAAGGGTGAATCAGAACTTTCTTCGGAAGAGCGTCTTCTTCGTGCTATCTTTGGTGAAAAAGCGCGCGATGTAAAAGATACCTCACTTACCCTTCCTCATGGAAAAGAGGGGCGTGTTATTGGTATTAAAATATTCTCACGAGAAAAGGGTGATAAGCTTGAACCAGGAATTATTAAGAAAATTCAGGTTGAGGTTGCAGAACTCAGCAAGGTTCGCGCGGGTGATAAGCTTGCAGGACGTCATGGTAACAAAGGTGTTATCTCCTCAATTCGCCCTATGGAAGATATGCCGTACCTCGAAGATGGCACTCCAGTAGACATTGTGTTGAATCCGCTCGGTGTAGCATCTCGTATGAACATCGGACAAATTCTTGAAACTCATCTTGGGTTTGCTGCACAAAAACTTGGGTATCGCGCAGTAGTGCCAAACTTCGTAGGAGGCGACGAAGATGTTATTCGTGAAGAGCTAAAGAAAGCAGGACTTCCTGAAACAGGAAAAGTGACTTTATATGATGGTATGACTGGGAAGCCATTTATTAACCCGATTACCGTTGGATATATTTATATGATGAAGCTGAACCATCTTGTGGCTCATAAGATTCACATGCGTTCAACTGGTCCATACTCCTTAATTACTCAGCAGCCACTTGGTGGAAAGGCACAGCTTGGTGGACAACGTTTTGGAGAAATGGAAGTGTGGGCGCTCGAAGGATATGGCGCCGCACATACACTTCAGGAAATGCTTACGATTAAATCAGATGATGTGCTCGGTCGCTCAGCAGCGTTTGAAGCAATTATCAGAGGAACAGAAATTAAAAAACCAAACGTACCTGCATCGTTCAATGTGTTGGTGAGTGAACTTAAATCACTTGGAATTCATGTGGAACATGATGGGGTATCAGATGAAGGAGGCGGTGGAGGAAAAGGGCGAGTGAGTGTGATAGCAGATGAAGAAACCGAAGAATAATAAACCATGGACAAAAATAATTTAGACATTACCAGCATTTCTGTCCGTCTCGCCTCGCCTGATGAGATTATGAAGTGGTCATATGGCGAAGTGGTGAAACCGGAAACATTGAATTATCGCACACAGCGTCCCGAGAAAGATGGTCTTTTCTCAGAGCGTATTTTCGGCCCAACTAAAGATTACGAATGTTACTGCGGAAAATATAAGAAGGTTCGTTATAAAGGTATTGTGTGTGAAAAGTGTGGTGTTGAAGTGACACGTGCCATTGTGCGTCGCGAGCGCATGGCACATATCACGCTCGCAGCTCCTGTGGCACATATTTGGTTTCTTCGCACGGTTCCTTCAAAGCTCGGACTTATTCTTGATATTTCAGTATCAAAGCTTGAAAAGGTAGTATATTACGCTGCGTTTATTGTGACACGCGTGAATGAAGAAAATAGAAAGCGTTCACTCGAAACTCTTCAGAAGGAATTTAAAACATTAAAAGGAGAAAAGGGAACTAATCTTAAGAATATCACCGACACTGCAGAAAATTTGAAGCAAGTACTTGCGGCATTGAAACCAGGTCTCATTCTTATGGAGTCCGAGTATTTTAGTCTTGCAGAACGTTTTGGTGATGTATTTGAAGCCGATCGTGGCGCCGGTGCATTACGAAAAATCTTAGAACAGGTGGATCTTAAGGTGCTTGTAAAGCGATTACGAAAAGAACTTGAAGAAGTAAAAGATGAGAATCGTTTGCGCAGAGTATTACGTCGTTTGAAAATTGCGCAATCTATGCTCGATGCAAAAATTCGTCCTGAGTGGATGATTTTCACTGTGCTTCCTATTCTTCCTCCAGAACTTCGTCCTATGGTGGCGCTTGAAGGCGGAAGATATGCAACCGCCGATTTGAATGATTTGTATCGTCGTGTTATTAACCGTAATAATCGTTTGAAGAAACTCATGGACCTTCGTTCACCTGAGGTTATTATCACAAACGAAAAGCGCATGCTTCAGGAAGCGGTTGATGCACTTATAGACAACACTGCGCGTGCGGGTGTGCAGCTTCTTTCTACTCGTCGTCGGCCACTTCGTTCACTTGCAGATATGTTGAAAGGGAAGCAGGGACGTTTCCGCCAAAACCTTCTCGGAAAGCGTGTGGATTATTCTGCGCGGTCAGTCATTGTGGTAGGTCCTGAATTAAAACTTGATGAGTGTGGATTGCCAAAAAATATGGCACTCGAACTTTTCCGCCACTTTGTTATTAACAAAATTATTGAACGGGGATTAGCATTCAACATTAAGCAAGCAAACCGATTCATTGAGCAGGGTTCTCCTGAAGTATGGGGTATTCTCGAAGAAGTGATTAAGAATAAGCGTGTGCTTTTGAATCGTGCACCGACACTTCATCGTCTTGGTATTCAGGCGTTCAAACCACAGCTTATTGAAGACCTCGCAATTCGTATTCCACCGCTTGTATGTTCTGCATTTAACGCTGACTTCGATGGTGACCAGATGGCAGTTCATTTGCCTCTTACTGCTGAAGCGCAGTATGAAGCGAGCACCATTATGAATGCGGCTACAAACCTCTTGAAGCCTTCCAGTGGTGACCCTATCGTAACGCCGACACTTGATATGGTATTAGGTGTGTATTTCCTTACGCGCATTGCCGAAGGAGCAAAAGGTGAAGGGAAAGCACTCTCGAGTTTCTCGGAAGCAATGCATGCATATGAAAATGGATATATTGCAATTAACGCAACAATTAAAGTTCCTGTAGAAGGAAAGATTATCGAGACCTCACTTGGTCGCCTTATCTTTAATAGTATTTTTCCTGCAGATTTTGGATATGTGAACGAACAGTTTAATAAGAAGAAATTACCGAAATTTATTGGAAAAATTATTGAGAAGTATGGCATTGCAGAGACGAGTCAATATATTGATGCAATAAAAAACATCGGATATGAATATGCAACTCTTTCAGCAATTACATGGAGTACCCATGATATGATATTGCCGAAAGAGAAGAAGGCGTTTATTAAAGCGGCAGAAGAATCTATTGTTGTTGTGGAATCGCAATTTAGTGAAGGATTACTCACCGAGAAAGAAAGATTTTCAAAAGTGATTGAGATTTGGGGTGATGCCCGCGATAAGATTGCAAAGTGTATTCCTATCGCATTCACTTCTGATAATCCTGTATTTATGATTGTTGATTCAGGATCTCGTGGTAGTTGGGCACAATCATCACAGATGATGGGTATGAAAGGGTTGGTGGGAAATCCAAAAGGTGAAACCATTGAACTTCCAATTAAATCATCATATAAGGAAGGACTGCATGTTATCGAGTTCTTTAACTCTACGCATGGTGCTCGTAAAGGTACAACCGATACCGCTTTGAAGACGGCAACCGCAGGGTATCTTACACGTCGTTTAGTGGATGTATCACAGGATATTATTATTCAGGAGCAGGATTGTGGTACCGATGAAGGTACTTCAGTAGTGCGTAAAGAGGGAGATGAATTTGGCTACGTATTTGGCGATCGCCTTTATTCGCGTGTAAGCGTTGAAGATATCCGCGTAGATAGAAAACTTATTGCACATGCAGGAGAAGTAATTACACGTGACATTGCGAAAGCAATTCATGATTCAAAAGTTGAGGTAGTAAAAGTACGCTCACCTATCTCATGTAAGACTACAAATGGTATTTGTGCGACATGTTATGGATATGACCTTACAAAGAATAAACTCGTGGCAGAAGGTACTGCAGTTGGTATTATTGCAGCTCAGTCTATTGGTGAACCAGGAACACAGCTTACGATGAGAACGTTCCATGCGGGTGGTGTGGCGGGTGTCGACATTACCCATGGTCTTCCTCGCGTAGAAGAAATTTTTGAAGCACGCCCTCCAAAAGGAAAGGCACCTCTTGCAAAAACAGATGGTATTGTAGATGAGATTGAAGAGAAGGGACTCGCACGTATCATTAAAATTAAGAAGAGTGGAGGAAAGATTAAGAAAGGAAAGACCGCATCATTTGATGAATACTTGGTTCCGGGCACAATTTCTATTCTTGTAAAAGTGGGGGAGCGAGTAAAGCGTGGCGATGCGCTTACCGAAGGTCCCTTAGATATCCGAGAACTTCTTGCATTCCGTGGTCTTGAAGAAGCAGAGCATTATATTATTAATGAAGTGCAGAGAATTTACGTGCCAGAAGGTGCATCAATTAATGACAAGCATATTGAAATTATTGTGCGTCAAATGCTTTCACGTGTAGTAGTAAAAGAGCAGGGTGATGGTGAGGCAATGCCTGGTGATCTTGTAGAAAAAAATAAATTTATTGGAATAAATCGTGTTATCAAGAAAAAGAAGGGAGTTATTGCAAAAGGTATTTTGAAAGTACTTGGTATTACCCGTGTTGCGTTAAATTCAACAAGTTTCCTATCGGCCGCATCATTCCAAGAGACAAGCCGTGTTTTGGTAAATGCATCAGTTGAAGGAAAAATCGACCCATTAAATGGTTTGAAGGAAAATGTCATTATTGGTAAATTAATTCCTGCAGGTACTGGGAAATATGGTATCACCGAGGATAAATTAACTCCTTGGAGAAAAACAATAGAGGTTCCTGTGGCCGCTGCTGACATTGAAGAAGCAAAAAAGGAGATGGAAGCGATTCCTGAGGTGACCGAAGAAGCACACGTCGAAACGCCAGGCGAAAAGGAGCTAGAGGCATAGCGTTTGACGCAACCATGATTTTTCGCTAACATACTAGACGTATTTGATGATATGGAACAAGAAATAAACACAGAAACAAAAGTCCGCTATGAAATTGCATTTGTGACCGAAACCGAGGACACAATGCCTATTAAGGCAGTTCTTTCAAAGCACAATAGCAAGGTGCTTAATGAGAAGCCAACAATGAAGATTCAGCTCGCATATAAAATTGATAAAATCGCATTTGGTTTTATGGGCTCAATCGAATTTCTTGGAGAGCCCGAAACGGTAAAGGAGATTAAAAGCGAACTCTGGCATAGCAAAGATGTAATTCGCTTTATGATTTCTAAGAAGCCTGAAGTCAAACAGGAGGAGGGAAGAGGAGCTGACCGAGAGCCACGCACTGGCCCCAGCGCACCAACCCGATTGAAAAACATGATTGGTTCAATGCTTTCAAACGAAGCTCTTGAAAAGAAAATAGAAGAAATACTACAATAAACACATGAATCCCGTTAGAGTTTTACAAACTTATTTAACGGAATTGATAAAATCCAAAAATGTCGTTACAAGGAATAACAAATCAATCAAAACTCTAACGGGATGAACCTGAACAAGGTATTTATTGTGGGGAGATTGACGAATGACCCGCAGTTGCGGAGCACGCCGAATGGGCAGTCAGTTGCCTCGTTCTCACTTGCAACCAACCGTACCTGGATGAACAAGCAGGGGCAGAAGCAGGAAGATGTGCAATTTCATAATGTGGTTGCATGGGGGAGGCAGGCAGAAATCATCAATCAGTTTCTTAAGAAAGGTGCCATGGCCTTAGTAGAAGGAAGACTTCAAACAAGACAGTGGCAAGATAAGCAGGGGCAGAATCGTTCGACTACAGAAATCATTTGTGAACGAATTCAATTAGGTCCTCGAGCAGGTGGTGCAGATATGGGAGGTTCTCGCCAAAGTGTGGCGAAACCTTCTACAAAAGACGACTATTCGCAGGAAATGAAGGAAACACTTCCGGAGATCGATTTAGAAGAAGAAATAAAATCAGAGGATATACCATTTTAATTAATTATGATAGCTACGAAACAATGTTCGTTCTGTTCACAGAACGCAAAAGAAATCGATTATAAGAATGCGGAGCTTCTCCGTCGTTTTACTTCGAGTCAGGCTAAAATAATTGATCCTCGTCATACTGGCATTTGTGCAAAGCATCAACGCGCACTCGCGCGTGCTATCAAGCGTGCTCGCATTATGGGACTCCTTCCTTTTGTACGAAAATAAATCGTGTCGTTCGACCTTCAATTATTTAATTTTGCGCATGGAATTACAGACCTCTCTCCTATTTTGGATTGGGTGGTAGTTTTTTTTGCGCAATATCTGCCCTACGTTGCAGCACTTATTGCATTCATTATTATCGTGCGTGAGAAAGTATGGAAAAAGAAAATATGGGCATTCCTTGTGCTCACTTTTTCTTTTGTGTTCTCAAAGGGATTTGTAGTAGAAGCGATTCATTATTTTTATGACAGACCTCGTCCATTTCTTGCACTTGGGCTCAATCCACTTTTTCCTGAGTTATCAAATGCATTTCCTTCGAGTCATGCAGTGATACTTACTACTATTGCTCTTGTTATTTACTTGTTAAACCGCAAAGCGGGGGTATGGTTTTTCATTTTTGCGATCGTAAATGGTATCACGCGCGTTGTTGCGGGTGTACATTGGCCAACTGATATTGTGGGAGGTATTATACTCGCGTTTTTCGGAGTATTTCTTGCACTTAAGCTATTTCCAGAGAGGGAGTATATATCTTCTCCTCACCAAGAGGAAAAAGTTGAGGAATCCATCGCTCATGAATGAAAACCGCCTTCAAGGCGGTTTTCATATTAGGAGAAGAAAGAGAGGAGCTCTTGTTTTAATTTTGTGATTTCTTCAGGAGTAAAATCTTTTTCTAGATTTTTTTCGAACCCTTCGAAGCCTCGCTCTAAATCTTTCGGAGACACTTTCTGTTTTAAGTGGGTTCCTACCATTGATTTAATATAGGCGCGTTCTTCTGAAGAAAGTTTTCCAATTTGTTTTAAAAACTCACGAATTGTTTCCGGGTTTTGTGGATCTTTTTTAAACCTCATTAACGAAAGTGGATTAAACATGTATATAAATGTAGCTGAAGAAGTATTGGATTTCAACAAAAAAACGTAACTTACGGGTCGCATACTATGCGACACTACTGTTTTCTAAGCCCACTTACGTTCACCAAGAAAACAGGGAGCCTTCGGTTCAAGTCCTGTGAAACACAAACACATCCCTGATGGATGTGTTTGATTTGTGCCGAGGGCGGGACTTGAACCCGCATGACCTTGCGATCGCAGGATTTTGAGTCCTGTGCGTCTGCCAGTTCCGCCACCTCGGCAATATCGCTATTTCTACCAACGCGTTTCTTGTTTGA
>JBAYJE010000023.1:0-6529 GCA_041665265.1 Minisyncoccota bacterium
ATTTTAAATGACTAATTTTCGGTTTTCAATTTAAAAGATAGGAATAAAGCCTTCGGTTCGAATCTTCAGATTCCAGATGTAAAATCAGGACACCTCAAGGGCATCCTGATTTTACATTTGCGGAGGCGGAAGGATTCGAACCTTCGGAGGGGTTCCCCCCTCGACTTCTTAGCAGGAAGCCGCTTTCGACCGCTCAGCCACGCCTCCAAAACTTTCACACTCCGGCAGACAGGGCTCAGCCATGTCTCCCTACCCAATTCGCAATTCGTATTGAATTACAGATAGGTAAGTTCCTATAGCTTACGGCATTTTTCTTGTTGCTTCAAGTTTTCCAGCATAATTGCTCATTTTCCTTGTATTCACCTCTTACTTCTGTTAGTTTCAATACAGATGAAGCAATCTCGCCCCCCAATTGTTGTAGTAATGGGACATGTGGACCACGGAAAAACCACGCTTCTTGACCATATCCGAAAAACAACTGTAGCGAGCAAAGAAGCGGGGGGTATTACTCAATCTATTGGCGCTTATGAAATTGAACATACTCCTGCGGGCTCAAAAGAAGCGAAGAGAATCACTTTCATTGATACCCCAGGGCATGAGGCATTTTCTAAAATGCGCGAACGTGGCGCAAAAATTGCCGACCTCGCTATTCTTGTCGTGGCCGCAGATGACAGCGTAAAACCCCAGACGAAAAATGCACTTAAATATATTCAAGAAGAAAAAGTTCCTTTTATCGTTGCAATAAATAAAATTGATAAACCGGGCGCAGATATTGAAAAAGTGGTAAATGATCTTATGCAACTCGGCATCTATCTCGAAGGAAAAGGAGGTGATGTTTCATGGCACGCTGTTTCCGCAAAGACAGGTGAAGGAGTAAGTGAACTTCTTGATCTTATTCTCCTTACCTCCGAACTCGAGGATATCCATTGTGTGGGCGATAATGTCGCTTCGGGCGTGGTAGTTTCAGTAAGAATGGATTCAAAGCGCGGATTAGTTGCGGGCGTCATCATTAAAGAGGGTGTGCTTATGCAAGGATATGCGATTGCAACTCACAGCACTTCAGGTAAAGTGCGTACCCTTGAGAACTTCATGGGAAAAGCAATACAACAACTGGAACCAAGTGCACCCGCACTTATTATAGGATTTGAAAAAGCTCCGCAAATTGGTGAGATTTTTTGTGCGCACAAAGATGAAAAAGTACTTCATGAATCTCTCATCAAGCTTGAGAAGATGTTGCCAAACGAAAATAAGAATACGTCATTTGAAAAGGGTGAAAAGCGCCTCGCCATTGTACTCAAAGCGGATGAAGCAGGAACTCTTGAGGTCTTGAATGAGGTGATGGGACGTCTCGCAAAAACGCTTCCCCTCGCTATCGTAAAGTCTTCAGTAGGGCCTGTGACTGAGGGAGATGTAAAAGACGCGGACAGCATGAAGGCGGCTATTATTGGATTTCACACCAAGATGGATCGTGCCGCAGAAAATATGGCACTCGCAAAGAAGATACTCTTTTTTACCTCCCCTATTATTTACGAACTTGAAAAACAAGTTGCAGAACATGCAAAAAAATTAATCACAAAAGAATTTCGCACTATCGATATTTTGGGAGTATTCGGCGGCGCAAAAGGAAAAGAGCGTGTAGTTGGTGGTCGTGTAACTCTCGGCCCTATTAAAAACCATGAACCCTTTGAAATCTGGTACGAGACGAAACTTATCGGTAAGGGAAAAATCCTTAACCTCCAATCAGGACGCAAAGATATTGCGGAAGCAGAAACTGGTATAGAGGTAGGACTTCTTGTGGAAAGTGATGACCCTATCCGCGTAGGCAATCGCCTCGTATTTGAGTATTCTTAATACCATGAATCCCGTTAGAGTTTTACAAATTTATATAATAAAAATTATGAAAAAAGAAAAGGCCATTAATAACAAAAGAAATGAGTTAATAAAACTCTAACGGGATGAAGCCATTTCGCAACCTCAAAGCAGGTTCACTTATTGAAGAAGAACTTGGAAAAATTCTTACGCGTGATTACAATTTCGAAGGAGCACTTGTAACGATTACGGATGTGCTTGTTGATGAAAAGTTATTGCACGCCACCATCAAAATTGGTATTATTCCGTTTGCAAAGAGTGCGATTGCATATCGTATACTCACCTCAAGTGCGAGTGGCCTCCGTCAGAAACTCCTTAAAAAGATGAATATTAAGCCAATGCCTTTCTTAAAATTTGAAATTGACACAACAGGTATGACAGAACAAGAAAAGAAAGGTACATTAATGCCGGAAGAAGAAATTACTCAGTAATTATTTTTAATATCTGGCCTGGTAGCTCTCCCTGCGGGAGATGTCCCGAAGGGACACAAGTGACGATGAAATTCTTTGTTTATTTTTTAAAAAGTTTAAAAAATAACGATATCTATATCGGAAGTACCTCCAATATAGACAGAAGGGTTGCACTACATAATGCAGGAAGGGTAAAATCTACGAAAGGATATTGTCCCTGGCAACTGCTAGAATATAAAGAGTATCCATCGCGATCAGAATCAATGAAAGCGGAGTTGTTCTATAAAACAGGACAACAAAAAGAAATTTTGAGAAAAAAGTATGGCCTGGTAGCCAAGTGGTAAGGCAAGGGTCTGCAAAACCCTTATACGTGGGTTCGATTCCCACCCAGGCCTCAATGGAGCATATCAACTTCTTGATATGCGTGTGGGAAGCGAAGACCGCAGCGATATGTGAGTTTCATTAATATGAGGGCGAACATCGCGAGGGGCGGGCCGCGAAAAATTTTCGTCAGAAAATTTATTTGTAGCCGATTCCCACCCAGGCCTCCAAACGAGAACACACTATTCGCTTGATATGTGTTCTTTTTTTTGTTTCAATAAATATATTGTTCTTTCACAAAAAGGCGGGGTGGCCAAGTGGTAAGGCGTAGGTCTGCAAAACCTATATGCGCAGGTTCGAGTCCTGCCCTCGCTTCAATACCCGTTGTAGTATTACTTCATTCCACTGCTCATACAAGTAGTGATGGCATATACCGTAGCAATATTGCTACGGTATTTTTATTTGAAAAAATTCATTTTCAATGTAGAATCTACTCATAGCTCGGGTGGCGGAATGGTATACGCGAGGGACTTAAAATCCCTTGACCGTAATAGGTCGTGTGGGTTCGAGTCCCACCCCGAGCACTATACAAACCTCTCATGGAACATCTCTTTTTTGTCCTTTTATTATTATTTGCAAGTTATGCCTTCGCAAAATTTGAGATTCAAATCGAAGGACCAAATGGGTGGGCTTCAAATCTTCCCACATGGCGACTTCCCCCATCTCATTGGGTAAGTCGCGTTTTCTTTGGAGGAAGACCCACCGATGGTTATCATGTCTGGTTATTTACTTTTATATTCTTTCTCCTTCACGCTCCATTTCTTTACCTTCCTTTCTCTATCGCTATAGAGTTAAAAATCGTTTCTTTTTTCATTCTCCTTCTTATCCTTGAGGACTTCCTCTGGTTTGTTATTAATCCAGCATTTGGAATAAAGAAATTCAAAAAAGAGAATATTTGGTGGCATGCTTCGCATTGGCTCTGGATAATTCCTGCAGAATATCTTCTTGCGCTCGTTGGCATTGGACTCTATTTTGCTTCTTATGCCGCATACATTAATTGACATTTAGTTTAGTAAGTTGTATTTTATATTTACTGTTCATTAATAATTTTTGTGGAGATATCTCTGTGCTTAAAAAGCTTGAGAAATTTTTTAGTATATTCTCGAAGGGCATCGACCCCAAAGATACGCATTATACAATCCCGCATCCGAAGGACGCTGCCTTTGCGGAATTTGCCGCACTCCATCACCTCTCTTCAGAACAAATTCAGAACATCATACAAATCGTGGGAGAACAGGTCGAACTTAGCAGAAGGTTCAACCTTTTCATTGAGTGGGAAACTCATCAAAAAGAGGTTGTATTCGTCCTTGTGTTCCTCGACCACATGGGAGGGCCATCAACAATTTACAATAGATACTCTTTTGACGACACGAGGAGTCTCATGACGGAAATGATGAGTGCACACTTTTATTGGGAATTGGATCGCTACTTTGCACAATGTTCAATCCAAGGTGGTGTAAAAAATAAATATGCGTGCCATCTCGACTCCCTCCGTTCAGCACTTATACACAAAATCTACAATAACGAATTATAAAACCCCGAATATCGGGGTTTTTATTTTTTACACCTTTTTAGTTGCCACTTCTCATTCTTTAATGTCGGTAATCACACCTTGATAGAGATCGAGTAATTTCTTCGTTGTTCGTGCTAACGAGAAATCACGCGCACGAACAGTAGCTTCGCGTGACTTTATTTTTTGCAGGCTTGGATTTTTTAATATGCGTATCACCGCATGCGCAAATATATCAGGATTATTTTCTTCTATAAGAAAGCCTCCCTTGCCGTCTTCAAATAAATCTTCGACGCCGGTAGCCTTGAGAGCGACCGCAGGAAGCCCAAGTGCCATTGCCTCAAGTAATACCAATCCTTGGGTCTCACTTAGTGACGAAAATACGAACACCTTTGCCACTCGATAGAGAGGATACATATCCTCGTGACCCATGAACCCTGCAAATATAATACGTTTTTCCAGCCCCATTCCTTTCACCACTTCCTCAAGATGAGTCTTCTCATTGCCATCACCAATAATAAGAAAATATGCTGAGGGTCTTGCCTCTAACACTATTTGCATTGCACGAAGAAGAAATTCGATATTCTTTTCTTTCCCTAATCGACTTGAAAAAATAATGAGTTCTGGCTTTTTTTCAGAAATAAATTTACTCACTACAAGAGTACCTTTTTTTAACTTGGAGAGCGCGATCGCTTTTTGTATGTCAATTCCTGTTGGAATTATATGAATTGGTTGTGTTACACCGAGTGATTCAAGTTCATGTTTTATTCCACGAGAGGGAGCAATAATTACATTATGCTTATTAATAAACGCCACAATTTGCTTCATTCCAGAATCAATCACAAAATTAAGAAGAGATTTTGGAATACCGAGATAATGAGCATATTCTGCATAACGAGTATGGTGCGTATATACAAGTGGAAGCTTTTGAGACTTTGCTACGTCAATACCAACCTCACCTATTGAAAAAGGTGTTTGTGTGTGCACAATGTCAATTGGTAAATCGCGAACGGCTCTCGGCAATGCAATAGGCAGTGCCACCCTAAAACGCTTCTCCCCATAAAATTTTATAGATAGTAATTTATAGAGATGTTTTTCGTTCGATGACTCATACTTAAATTTTTGATTAGGAGCTACTACAAAAACCTCGTGACCTGCGTTAAGTAAGACCGCCTCGGCAGTAGCTATAGACACGGCGACGCCATTAATATCAGGAGAGTAGGTATCAGTAAAAATACCTATTTTCATCTTCTTTCTTAAGGTTTTCTTTTCCTGCATATGGCGGAGGGGGTGAGATTCGAACTCACGATGCCTTGCGGCATACCGCATTTCAAGTGCGGCGCGTTCGACCGCTCTGCCACCCCTCCGCTCTATGCACGACTATTACACCGTGTCCAATACAGCACCAGTCTACCCTAAACCCACTTCGCTGTAAATAAAAGAAGGGAGTAGTTGCATATAATGTGAATTTGATTTATTGTAAATGCGCATGAATAAGAAGAGAAAAGTAGCCCGCAAAAAACACAGCAAAAAAGCAGGGAAAAAAGTAAACCTGCGCCATCGATAAAAACACCCCGTGTGGGGTGTTTTTTTACTCATGCTGCGTGCATATCTTCTTAATTTCACTCTCGAGATACTCTCCTCGCCACCTATCTTTCTTCGATAAAAGAGTTACAAGATGCTCTGCGAGTGGAATGTAGTATTTCTTTGTTTCTTCAATCTGCTCCCTTTGTTTATTTTTTGTGCATCCATCGAGTGTCCGTAAATTATGAAGCCGATCGCAAAGTTTCACACTAAGCGTCTTTGCGGTTGCATACGTTTTCAGGCGTTTCAAATAGCCTTCTTTTGGTTGTTTCGTAAGAAGCTTTAATCCCACCACTACCTCTTTTCCAAAATTGAGCTCGATGCGATAAGGAGAGAGAATGTGAGAGTCTTCGAGCACGTCATGCAAAAGTGCCATTACAATCGTCTGTGCATCTGCAACTTTTAATTCATCAACAAGAATCCACGCTACTGTTTTTGGGTGTTCAAAATAACGCACGTGACCGTTGTCTCTCATTTGATCCCTGTGGCCATATTTTGCCAACACATATGCCGTCTCTATCATCTCCAAATCGCGTGGCGAAAGAATGGGCTGTAACTTGCTCATAAACTCTCTCCTGTCGATGTTCGCATATCCCGCAAATGCTTTTTGTTTTTTCATATAATTTTTTGTTTGTGGGGCCGCGAGTGCGCACTGCGATTTTCTACTCCTCATGGTCTCGGCGTGAAAATCGGGAGCCTACAAAAACATAGTCGCTCCGCTCATCTATCCCCTTTGTGGGGCCGCGAGTACGCGGCATCCTACAAAAACATAGTC
>JBAYJE010000024.1:0-6460 GCA_041665265.1 Minisyncoccota bacterium
TACATCGCTAATCATTGCGTTGTGTGAGAGACGTCTCTGTTCATCAATGCGCGCAAGCTCTTCAGCAATTTCTCGCTCATCGATGTTCGGATTATTCTCCATACTTTTGGTAAGCTGCTCATCGTACCGAAGAAGAATCTCCGTATATTCGAAGAAAAGTTCTTTCATGCGAGCAAACTGATTTTCAAGTGAGGGGTCGCCTTTTACCATTTCCGCAAAGTACTCAAGGTTAAGCGCCTTCTCAAGAAATTCGGGACGCCCGAATTGCTTCTCCATAATTTGGAAACCAACAGGAAAGTTTTCTTCAAAGACGTTTTTCATTCGCTCCTCTAATTGGTGATGAATTTATTAACTATGTACTGAAATTATTGTAGAACAAATAACAGAATAAGTCAATTATACCAATGCATCAAGCGCGTCATTCAGAAGACCATCCGCTATCTGGTTCTTTTCCCGTGGAATGTGCAGAAATACAACTTTTTTATAGGCCTGTTTTGCCTTTATTGCCTCATCAAAAAGGATCCGCAGATTTACATCTTTCACTTTATATTTTCCATTTAACTGGTGCACAATGAGCTCACTATCAGAACGTACTTCAAGCTCTGTCTCCCCCGCTTTCTCACTTCCTACTAACACCTTCGCTTTTTTTAATGCAAAAATAATTGCCTTATATTCTGCAACATTATTGGTTGCTTTTCCAATTGCTTCTGCATATCCTCTATTTCCAATGAGCACTCCTATTGCGGCAGGTCCAGGATTGCCACGTGCACCGCCATCAGTATAAATAATAATTTTAGTGTTCATTCAATTACTTCTTCATTAACTTCCAAGGAAGAGATTCTGAAATCGGCATTAAAAATCCCGCAGAATTATGATGACCCCCTCCTTTGAATTTCGCTGCAAGTTTAGATACATCTACGCTTCCATCACCGCGAAGTGAAAATCTCCTTCCTCCTTCCTTCTCGTACCACACGATACCTATAGGAGGAAGTTTCTTACATAATTCATTACCAATTCGAGAATTAAGGACGGGTGAATTTACCACAAGTGTTTTGATACCACAAAAATTAACGACATCCGCATTTTCTGAAAGTCGATGCACCAATTCATCTTCGTACCGCAACGCTACCTTTCCTTCTGCAAGAAGTTTTTTTCGAGTCTCGACATTCTCTAAATTTTTTACCAATGTGCTCCAATGTGCAAAACTAAAATCCGTAATTTCTATAAGCACATCGGCGATTTTTGTATCGGGGTAACGAAAACGCCAAAGGTCAATATCCTCAACTCGCTTTAAGAGCCATGGTATTGATTTTTTCGGGTGAAAATAATTCCACGTAAGCACTGCTCCCGAGTGGTCATTATCGAACACATTTTGAGAAAATGAGAGAATTGCCTTTTTATTTGAAGCGTGGTGATCAATAACTACTACTGACTTATTTTCCCTTCCAAGTTTTGTAAGTGTTTCAAAAGAATAGCTATTATCGAGAATATATATCTCTTTGTTTTTAAGAGTAACTTCTGGTAATTCATTGGGACCAACTGCGTAATAGTCTGCCTTACTTCCAAACTTCTTCCATGCTGACCACGCAGCACTAAAGCCATCAGGGCAGTTCTTATGGTAGATAATAGCGATTGATTTCATCCCGTTAGAGTTTTTGCTGTTATATTTTAAGAGTTGTTGATTATTCGTCATATCTTTTACATGCCCGTATATAAGTTTGTCTTCCTTCGGCAGATGTTCCGTAGGAACATAAAACTCTAACGGGATTCATAGCATCCTCTATCATAATAAAAAACCCTATCATTTGATAGGGTTTGGACAATATTGCTATGGATCACCAGGAAAATCGCCTTCCGGAGGGTCCTGTGCAGCCGCCATGCAAAGCATGACAAATATAATGACGTGAGTAAGAAAAATGTGCGAATGTATCCACGCAGACATGAGGATATCCTCCAAGCTAGTTAATAAACTACTATGATTACGATAATAAAATATAGAAAAGAATGCAAATTTTGCTATTCTCCGTATAGCAAAAATAAAAAAGCCCTATTAGATAATAGGGCTCTGGCCAAATGGCAATTCTGCTTGTGCCGTGTCTTTTGTTGGCGCTATATCCGCACTCTGAAAAGGTAATACCTCGAATGAAAAATTGCTTCCATTCATGACACCGAGATACCCATTCGGATCTTCTCTTTTTTTAGCAATCCACTCATCGGCAGCGTCTTCGTCTGAAAAGGGCCCGACAATGATGTTCATCGTTGGTGCGTGCACCAAGATGCCACATGTTCGTATAGCTTCCATATTTTTTTCCTCCTTATGTTAAATGAATATCTGTGTGCAGAATAACAAATTAGCTGAGGAATGCAAGTTGCATACTCACTATGATTTTAATGCTTCCACTCCTGGCAATTTCTTACCACTTAAATATTCGAGCATTGCTCCCCCACCCGTTGATAAGAAGACATTCTTTGGCACCTTAAAGCTACTCATAACTAATTTTAACGACGCTACGGTCTCTCCTCCTCCCACTACCACAGTAGCCTTCTTATTTTCTAAAATGGCATTCCAAATTACCTTGGTCCCATAAGAAAATTTTTCCTTTTCAAATAACCCCACGGGGCCGTTCCATATAATAGTGCGCGCATCTTTAATTACTTCTGTATATTCTTTTGCAGTCTCTGGACCAATATCGAGCACTTGAACCTTATGTATCTTCGCATCCACCAGAGTGTATACCTTTTCAGAGAAAGCGTATGGCTTCATTTCAAAGATGAGTTTCTTATCATAAAGTGAGTCGTGCATAGGAATTCCCTGCGCCGCAAGAAGTGTATTCCCTGGACCACCTCCTGTAAGAAATGCATCTGCGTCTTCCCAAAATCGCTCGATAAGAGGAAGCTTGTCGGCTGTCTTTGCACCTCCAATTATTACTACTAAGGGATGAGTAGGGCTCTTCATCACGCCACCCAAATACTTCAATTCTTTTTCTAATTGTAATCCACCAAATGACGGTAAGTATTTTGTGATAGCACTTACCGATGCATTCTCGCGATGAGAAACTGCAAATGCATCATTCACATAACAATCACCGAGCGAGGCAAACTCACGAGCAAACGTCGGGTCATTTATTTCTTCACCTTTGAAATAGCGGAGATTTTCAAGAAGAATCACCCGAGCATCTGATTCAGCAACTGCTTTCTTGTAGCCACCCACACGATTGGCCACAATAAAATCAAAGGGAACCTTAAGATGTTCCGCGATAATCGGTGCAAATGCTAAAAGCGAGAATTCTTTCTTATCACCGCCCTTATTCGCGCCTGGACGACCACGATGACTCAAAAGCACCACTCTTACCTTATGTTTCAAAAGGAGTTTGATAGTAGGAATAACCGCTTCGAGCCTAAAGGAATCTTTGCCTGGCACGATATTCAAATCAATCCGCAAAAGTGCGGTCTTCCCCGCATATTTCTTCGCAATCGAATCATTCAGGAATGTAGTCATTTTAATTATTGCTGTTTGTTGTCTTTTAAAATTGCCGTCACAAAATCAAATATTTTATTCTTATCCTCATTATACTTTATAATCAATTCTTCCCAAAAATATCTGCTATTTGTTTCAAAATAATCCGAAAAGTTATTTAGATTCAAACCAAATTCTTTTATCTTTATGATAATACCCACCATACCAAACATATACCCAACCACTAAACTAATGAAAGCACTATCAAGAAAATAAATATAAAAAGGTGTTGTTATCACAAAGAAAACTACTAGCTGAATAAATAATGTAACAATATAATTGCGAATTATATGATTATTTGGTTTTAATAAATTTTTCCCTTCTAATTTTTTTGTGAATGGAATGGCAAAAAATAATATCAGAATAATATTACTAGCAACAAAAGAGAATATTATAACGCCAAAAAATATTACTACTGTGGCAATCACAAATATCATCAAGTTTAGTATATATGATTGAATAGTTAAAACAAAAATACCTCTTAGTATTGGGATGAGTTAAATATGAGATTCGCCATGGCGGAAAAGTGGGTAGGACTTGGCCTAGCGGCCCGGAGCGCACACTTTTCTTTTATATCGGGTCTCAAGACGGATTTAGTAAAATGAACTAGAATTAAATCAATGAGGAATATCGTTATTTTAGGTGCGGGTTTTGGTGGGCTCCATGCCTCACTCCAGCTTGAAAAACAACTTAAAAAACTAAAGCTAAGTGAGCACTATACGGTGACGCTTATTGATAAAAATTCGTATCACACGTTTACTCCCCTTCTCTATGAGATTGCCTGCACTTCACGCACCACTGCGGATGATGGCACACTTCAGAAATTAATCGCCTTTCCTATTACAGAACTTGTAAAAAATACTTCGATTACTTTTCTACAAGGTGAGGTGCGACAAATGAATTTCATCGATAAAACAATTGACCTTCAGTCAGAACAAATTGCATTTGATTATCTTATCCTTGCTCTCGGCTCTGAAGTAAATTATTTCAATATTCCAGGACTCAGAGAAAACGCGAAATCACTTAAAACATTTGATGATGCGCTGGCACTTCGAAATACTATTGCCGACCTTGTGCGTACTAATACCGAGAGAATGATTCATGTCGTGATAGGAGGCGGAGGAGCAACAGGCGTTGAACTCGCAAGCGAAATAAAAATGTGGGCTCGAGAATTGACGCTCAATTTTAGTATTCCTGGTGCTGTGCATGTTTCCATCATCGATGGAGCGCCCCATGTTCTCTCTACACTCGATGAGGATGTTATTCAAAAAGTAGAAGCGCGACTCAAAAAACTTGGTGTTGGGATTCTTACTCGGGAACGAATTAGTCGAGTAACAAAATCTGCCATTCTTCTAGAGTCAGGTGAAAAAGTGCACCACGACCTTCTTGTGTGGACTGGCGGTGTGCAAGCAAATGCCCTTGCTGCGTCTCTCCCTATTGCGCACGAATCCCGTGGTCGCCTTGAGGTTGACCAGGCCACTGGATGTATTCTTCAAAATGAAGGCCTTGAGGTAAACCAACGAGTGTTTGCTATCGGCGATGTTGCTTGTCTTCCTGATCCAAAAACAAAAGGCTCTGCTCCTGCAATGGCGCGGCCAGCCATTATCCAAGCGCGCATTGCGACTCATAATATTATTGAGATGATTAAACAAGAAGAAAATCTCTCCCCGACTTCTGCACCACGCGCATATGCCCACATTAATTATCCGTACGTTATTCCTGTGGGAGGTAAATTTGCTGTAGTAAAGATTGGGCCTTTTGTCATAAGCGGATTCTTTGGATGGATTATGAAAGGACTCATAGAATTAAATTACTTCTTTGCTATCATGCCACCTCATAAAGCAATTGCAATATGGCTACGGGGACTTCTTACCTTTCTTGCCCACGACAAGCTTGGGTAGGCATTTCAACTATTGCAACAAATAAAATCCCTCCTTATGAGGAGGGATTGGTTTAATCAGCACCGAAATGTCTGGCTATCTTGCCGCCATCGCCTTGATTGGTCAGCCATTCATATCTTCCGTATTCGCGAATAAAGAGAGGTTCATGTGCCGAACGAGAAGTAAGCACTTGTGTCTGTTTCATTTCCATACGAATCGGTATAAGTTCCATCATTTTCTTTTCGAAGGTGTGGCGTAATACTCCCTGATCATATTGATCAGAAACCTTATTAAGCAGCTTCTTAAAGAAAAGTTCACTTACCTCTTCGCGAAATGCTAATGCTTTTTCTTCTTGACCTCGTTCCACAAGTGAGTTGTATGCGATAACAAAATCAGAAAGCATTATCCCAATATACTTGTGTAATTTATTGCCTCCTTCTGCAAGCAGTGTGAATGCCTGCAGCGCCTGCTCATCGGATATAGTACTTTGTGGCACAAATTCAGAAGCATTATCCGTAGACATATACATCTCCTTTCATATACATATGTAATTGTTTATGGACAAGGGGTGACCACCAGCACTTTCCCTCCGTCACTGCGGTAAGGATGAAATGGATCACGCAATTCTCCATCGGTGACACCTATAATATCCATTTCCGATACATCAACGGTTTTTTCGCATATTCCGGTAATAATGCACTCTGCTGAAGAATGACCACATAAGCCACAAGTGTTTAGATTTTTTACAACCTTTTTATACTCGGGATTTATGTACACTTTATCATGCACAGGAATTTTTTCTATTTTTCGCATGTAAGTCTCCTTATTATTGAGTTTTAAACACATTGGACTTTTTGTCCGCTATCCAAAAAAATACCACTTAATTAAATATGTGTCAACAAAAAAACCGCACGTATGCAGTCTTCTTTTTCTTCTTAAGTACAAAATTTTAAATACAAAAAAACCGGCAGATCCTACTTTCCCGAGCCCGGAGGCCAAGTATCATCGGAGTAGAACACTTTCACTTCTCTGTTCGGAATGGGAAGAGGTGGAACACGCTCTA
>JBAYJE010000025.1:0-5961 GCA_041665265.1 Minisyncoccota bacterium
TCCTTTGGTTCTCATGCATCGGATATTTTTCTAACTCCTCTTTTTGGGAGACGAGAGCGAACTCTACAATCTCCTTTTTGTCTGTAACTAATTCTTGGTTTGGAGAAACGATTGCAGAGTAAAAAACAAATAACTTTGGTGTTTTGCTTTTTTGTCCCCCATGGTACGCACCAACAGAAATTATGTCCCCGACCGTGGCGTCAACACTGAGCTCCTCGTTGATTTCTCGCGCAAGTCCACTTTCTGGGTCTTCATCAACATTCATTCTACCTCCTGGCAAAATCCACTTATTATCATTCATTTCCCTTACCAAGACAAAAAACCTACCGTATCGAAGAACTGCTTTTAAGGTTACCTGACCCAAAAAATGTGTTTCCATGTTTGTTATTACCTAATACTAAATTCCTTCTTTGCCGGGGAGTATCATCCCTGATTTGATAATTCTCCTATTGATTGCACGACGGACCTCGCGAACATCATCATTCCTCAACACCTCGAGAATAAGCCACCAAGTAATAATTGCCGCGGCCCCAGCAATCGCTCCCTGCAGAAGTACACCTCGAAGCGTGTGGAGATCCAGATAAATTCCTAGTATTTCCATAAATTCATACGCAACAACCCCTGCGATGATTGAAGCAAAACTAGAGTACGAAATTGCCCCACGAAGCGAGGATAGAAAGAACTTATCAAATTTCTTTTGAAAATAGTACACGAGAAACGCCAGATTGAAAAAAATGCCAAGCGAGTAAGCGAGCGGAAGCATTAGCACTTGTGCCCCCGGTACGCCGTCCACACGAAAAACAGAGGTTAGGAAATTTTGGAAATATAGTGAGCGAGCAAAAAATGCAGAGAGCTCATACCCAAATAACACCGCAAGCCCGCCAGAAAACACACTTAACAGCACCGGAACAACACTGTGGCTAACAGCGTTGAACCCTCGCATAAATAGCAGTACGAGCGCCTGCGCAACGAAGGAAACCACAAAAAGCGCAAAACAGGCGATCGTTAGCCTTGTCGCGGTCCAACCAAAGAGGCCAGTACCAAGAATCGCACGAACAATTTGCGCTCGCAATATAATTGAGAATACAATTACGGGCAACCCCCAAAAAATAATATGCCGCGAAGCATTGGAAATCTGCTCAACAAATTTATTGACATCTTCGACGGCCAAATGTCTCGAAAATGTCGGGAACGCAGCGATTGCATATGAGTACCCAATAATCAAAAGTGGGGCACTCTGTAAATTAAACGAAAAGCTAAAGATAGCTACAGACCCCGGCTCCATCCGTATTGCAAATATAATAAATGCAAAGAGAACTAGCTGACTTATGACGAGCCATATTGTGCGAGGAAGCGCAATTCGAAAAGTGTCCCAAAGATCGGTAAATGATAGTTTGAACGAGAACGTTAGGTCAAATCCATTCCGCGATGATATATAGAAATGAACGAAGAAGTTTAGAAATGCAGCGACAACGGCTCCCCACGCAAGTCCGAGTAAACCAAATGCAGGATAAAAGTACAGTGCCCCCAGGATTATTCCTAGATTATAGAGCGCAGGTGCAATTATGAAAGCCGAGAGTTTGTTAAGCGTCTGTGTAACTGAAGAGAACAAATTTGATAGTGCAAAAAAGATTGGTGCCAGGAGCAAAACACGCGTCACTGTCACAAGTTTCATTTGCGACGTAAGATCTAGCCCGCGGTACACGACAGGAACCAAAATGGGGATGACTATAAATAGACCTACAGCGATTAACACGAGTAGACTAAAAAAGATCGTGAATATATCGTTCAAATATTTTTGCCCACGTGCATCACTGTCAGTTGCGTGCTTGGCCAGAAGGGGGACAATGATTAATGTCGACATTATCGAAGCACCGGCGGCAAAAAGGAAATCAGGAACGCGCAACGCTGCAAAATAAAGATCGAGAACCTGCCCCGCCCCAAAAGTTGCGGCAAGTACTCTATCGCGGAACAGACTAAAAATCTGCGTAACAATTGCAAACCCTCCCATTATAATCGCCGCTTCATGTAGACTGTTCCACTCTCTATGAAGGAGAGATGAGAGTTTATTAATCATGTATATGCAAAGTATACTGACGAACAGAGCATGGTGCAAACTTCGATCTGGACAACCAAGAGAAAACCCCCAGATTTACGCTGGGGGTTTTCACATACCTATATCGATAAGCCGAATTTTGTATCAAGATTATTACTAATCTCAACGGTAATCATTTATCTAGGTGGTGAGTTGCCCCACCACTCAAGCGGCACTCCGCGCGCGGAGCGCGCAAGTCACAAGTTCCGAGTCAAAAGTTAAAAGTAGATACGCACCCGCCTGCTTGCAGGCAGGTGCGTATTCTTTATGGACTTTATTGACTTTTCACTTTATAAACTGCGTGCTCCGCACGTGGCACGGCCTTGCACCCAGGTAAGGATTTGGCCGTTTCACCCTATATGTTGCCATATAGACTCCCCCCACCAGTTTGGTGGGGGGTCTCTTTCTTTCGTTAGAGACGTCTCTGCTCGCACCTCTCGGATTGCTCCGGACGGGCGTTACCCGCTACCCTGCTCCCAGCATTGCTGCCAGGGAGTGTTCGGACTTTCCTCCCCTACTCTCTTGCGAAAATAAGAGCGATTACCTGATATGGGCGTTTGTGACTATACCACGTTATAGGGCAAAAGAAAACCCCGCAACGCTGACGTTGCGGGGCCAAGGACTGGGTCAGGGCCCTTTGGGGTCGCCAGGGGGAGGTGAGGTCCCTGGGTCTCTGTCTACGAGTATACATTTCTACTTATGACCGTCAAGAGTAAAAGAAAACCCGCCGCGTCAGAGCGCAGCGGGAGGAAAAGGGCTTGGGGGCCCAACATGCCCTTTTTGTAGCCGTGCGAGGCATCGGCATCTAGTTGCTAATATACTCGCATAGAGTAAATTGTCAATATTATAGAAAACTCCCCTTGTGGGGAGTTTTCTGTGCAACTACTTTTTCTTATTCTTCTTTGGCTTCTTCGTTTCTTTGTGCGCGTCTCTTCCTTTTGCCATGATATTTTTGTTATTTAATATTTTACTATTAACTGTTCAAATTATATCTCACACACGCCCGCCACACAAGCAAGCTCCTTCTTGATCTCGGTCTGATCCTCTCTTTCGTAACTCATAATCTTTGAGAAATCGATATTCTCAAATCTCTTGGAAAGTTCGAGGTATTTCTTTTCATCAATTTTTTCGTACGGCGCAAGCTGGTACACATGGTTCTCGCGTGGGAGGAACGAGAGCCCGCCTACAATGTCCCAGTTCTTGTATACCCAGTTTGCAACCTCAATCCATTCATCCTCACCAATCGAAATCGTAACTGATGGGTTATGCTCGGTATAATTTAATTTTACAACTTTCCAATATTCAAGTTGGTCAATTGCGGACAAATCTTCTTTGAAAATCGAGCCCGCTGGTGCTTTGACAGGAAATTCCAAAACATACGTTGTTGCATTTTCCACAGACTGCCCAACTTCTGGAAAATGTGGCACGCCCTGGTCTCTCAACATTTTGAACAGCGAATCTGTTACCGCAATTCTAATTCTTCGAATATAGTATTTCGAATGACGTGGGTGCATACCCGAGGAATAGTCGAATGTCTGTGAAGAGTTGCCATCTGGCTTCACGCAAGTGATCGCAGTAGACTCAGCGATACCAAATTTCTTGGCGTATACTTTATTTATCCTGATCGTCTCCTCTTTAAGCTTTCTAAGAATCTCCGGCTTTCTTACAATATCGCAATCCCACTGGCCCGCAAGTCCGATACCGAGCAATCTTTCTTTCTCACAATTCTGCTTCCATTGTTTTGAAAGATAGGGAAAATTGGTAAGACTTGATTGGTATGTACCAATAATTGTCGCAACCCTAATTTTTCTGAGAAGCGAGGCCTCAGTGTCATCTGCGCGAGCAACTACGTTTGTGAGATTACAAAACTGTTTTGACTGCAAAATGATTTCTCCGCACGGATTAGTGCCAATCGGACCAATAATAGAAGTCCCCGCCGCATTGAAATAGCCCTCGTACTCCTTCAAAACCTTGATTCGCCTCTCAGGGAGAGTTTTAGCAAGTGACCCTCGGTTAAAAATGCCACGCTCACCGGAGCCTGATTTCATAAGGGCAATCCATTCATCCATAAACTCCTCGCTTGTTGGCTTTTGAAGGTATACCGCAGAGTTATTGGAGAGCATTCTCTGTGGCTCTGTATTATAGAATACTCCCTTTTTAGCATCACGTAGATCATTGTCGTCGAGGTCAGAAAGCGAGATGAGAGCACTTCTGCGTACTCCTCCTGCAACAACAATCTCTCCAATCATACAGATGAGATCGTGCACATCTATGTTGCGGAGTCGCTTGCCTTGTCGTGCAAGCATCTTACCCCTCGTGAAATCCAAAAGTTTACGCAACGGATCAGGTCCTGAAGATTTTCCGCCCATCGTCTTTAATCTCTCACCTGCCGCGCGAAGTTGTGAAAAATCAAATTCAATATCACTACCTTTCGCCCACGTGTTCATCCCAATTACCAATGCATCTGCCCATCCCTCTTTCGTATCAGGTATCACGTGTGCTGGCAATTTTTTTCCCGTCTGAAGATTGATCTGCGGAAATTTTTGTACGTTCTGGCTCTCAACAGCAAAGCCGGCTCCTGTTCCGCACATGAGTACATACATTATTTCGGCAAGATCTTGAAAAGACTCTGGCGCAATAAACGAGCAGTTGTATGCACAGACATTGGTTTTTCGCGCAGCTGTGCCGGAAAATTGTAACAAGCGCATCGAAGGCAGTGCTTCTTGTTTCAGAATTGCTTCTCCGACCTCTTTATATTCCGCGGCTGATAACTTTTCTCCCACGTTCTCCTTCATGAAGTCCATGTATCGATCGACAGTCTCAACCCACGTTTCTCTTCGCTGCTCTGTATCAATCCATTTTGAATATGTACGGTAGTACATAAACTCTCCGAGATCAGTTCTGAAATATTTTTTGCTTTCTGCGACAAGTTTTTTTACTTTTTCTGGAATTTCTCCAAATGTCTGGCGAGCGCGAGCACGCTCCTCGCGGTACAAGATGTATGCCTTGGCCGTTTTCACAAATTCCTCCAAAATAAGCTCCTTCTCAACGATATCTTGGATCCCCTCAACAGTCGGAACGAAGCCTTTTACCAATTTTGAGACTCTTCCCAATTCAGATTGCACCTTTCGAGCAATAAATTCAGCCTCCTTACGCTCTCCCTCGCCGGTAGAACGCATCGCTTTATAGACAGCACTTACAATGTGCTCAATGTCGTATGGAACAGTAGATCCATTCCGTTTGCGGACACTCAAAACGGGGCTCCTTCTAATTTCAACTGGCGGATTTTTTGATGGCTTAGTCTTTTTTGGCATACATTCCTCGAATTAATAATTACTGATAAATTCTTCCATTTATGCCCCTCATTGTACCTTGAAAAAAGTTTTTCGATAGGTGGATAACTCGAAAAACAGGCAGTGAAAAACAAAAAAGAAATACTGGCAACAGGCGCTCCGGTAAACAGTGAATTTATCTGTTCATTTCGAGGGTATCGCCGACCTTTAGATGGTGAAGTGCAAAAAATCCTGCAGGAACCTCTAAAACAAACTGTGCAGGCTTGTTTGGCATAAATACTTCCGGGTAAGAATTTGGTTCTGCGTGCTCTTTCACAAAAACAATTTCTTTGCTCTTATTGAGCCAAATTATATCAATGGGGAACAGCATCTCTTTCATCCAAAAGCCATATCGTCCAGAGTCACTGAAAAGAAAGAGCATCCCTTCGTTGTTGCTTAACCCCTGCCGCAAGCTCAACCCTTGTTCACGTAGTTTAGGCGTATCTGCAATCGAGACCGCAATTTCCGTATTTCCCAAAATAACCTTTGTTTTATGGGCTATACTAGCAGAGCCACCAAAGATAGCCGACACCA